>JAZQXV010000019.1:0-38766 GCA_045633045.1 Alistipes sp. | reverse complement strand
CTGAGTATTGTCTTCCTAAGACCGCTTGGCCTCCGACTTAGAGTGTCAAGCTGGTTGTCACCTACGTAAGTGCAGCCCTCAACGTAAGCAGCCTTCAAGATGGGCTTATCGTTAGTCTTGCGGAACTCCTTAATGAGCTGCGCAGGTGCCTTACCTGTCTCAGTGAACATGATAGCTGTAGAGCCCTTCAAAACGGCTACCAACTCCGCATCAGCCTTGCCAACATTCTCCAAAGCCTTGTTAAGAAGGGTGTTCTTTACAACAACCAACTTAATCTTCTTCTCGAAGCACTGACGACGCAATACTGCAGTCTGCTCAGCGTTCAAAGCCTCGATGTCAGTCAAGTAGAAGTGAGGGTAGGCGTTAAGCTGCTCGGTAAGACCGTTGATTACGGCCAACTTTTCTTGCTTTGTCATAATATTCTATCCTCCTTCTTTTACTTTGTCTCTACTGACTTGGGGTCGATCTCAATACCGGGGCTCATTGTTGTAGAGAGGTAGATGCTCTTTACATATGTACCCTTAGCTGCAGAAGGCTTGAGCTTGATGATTGTGCTCATTACCTCGTGTGCGTTATCTACGATCTGCTCGGGAGTGAATGACACCTTACCGATTGCAGTGTGGATAATACCGTACTTGTCAACCTTGAAGTCAATCTTACCAGCCTTTACCTCCTGAACTGCCTTAGCAACATCCATAGTTACTGTACCAGTCTTGGGGTTAGGCATCAAACCACGGGGACCGAGGATACGACCCAAAGCACCAACCTTACCCATTACGTTGGGAGTAGTGATGATAACGTCAACGTCAGTCCAACCGCCCTTAATCTTCTCAATGTACTCGTCAAGACCTACATAGTCTGCGCCTGCTGCCTGTGCCTCAGACTCCTTCTCAGGAGTACAGAGTACCAAAACTCGTACAGTCTTACCTGTACCGTGGGGCAACGTAACAACGCCACGAACCATCTGATTAGCCTTACGAGGGTCAACGCCCAAACGAACGTCGATGTCAACTGAGGCATCAAACTTAGTAAAGGTAATTTCCTTCAAGAGAGCTGCAGCCTCAGAAAGCTTATATGCGCGGTCCTCGACCTTTGCGTAAGCAATCTTTTGATTTTTTGTCAACTTACTCATTGTTGTAATTTTCGTTACATGTTAGGAAATTCACCAACTACGTTGATACCCATACTGCGAGCAGTACCAGCTACCATACGCATAGCAGCCTCAATTGTGAAGCAGTTCATATCAGGCATCTTGCCCTCAGCAATCTCCTTAACCTGGTCCCATGTTACCTGGCCGACCTTCTGACGGTTAGGCTGAGCCGAACCAGTCTGGATCTTAGCTGCTTCCTTGAGCTGAATGGCTACCGGTGGCTGTTTAACTACAAAGTCAAACGACTTATCGCTGTAAACAGTGATGATTACCGGAAGAACCTTACCTGCCTTGTCCTGTGTACGTGCATTGAACTGCTTGCAGAAGTCCATGATGTTGACTCCCTTTGAACCCAATGCAGGACCTACTGGAGGTGAGGGGTTAGCGGCACCACCTTTGATCTGCAATTTAATAAATGCAGCAACCTCTTTTGCCATAATTTTCCTTGGTTAATTATTCTTTTTCAACTTGTGTAAAGCTCAACTCCATAGGAGTCTTGCGACCAAATATCTTCACACTAACAGTGAGTTTACGATGCTCGTTGTCGACACTCTCAATGGTACCTTGGAAGCTTGAGAATGGACCGTCCGTAACCTTGACGGTCTCGCCGACGAAGAACGGAGTCTCGTTCTCCTCCTCCTTCTGGCTTAGCTCATCGACTAGTCCGAGAATACGGCTAACCTCATGTGGACGTAGAGGTGTAGGATTCATCTTTCGACTATCTTCCTTGGTATCACCCAAGAAGCCAAGCACATTAGGAACGTTGCGAATGATAATTGGTATTTGTCCAACGAAGGCGGCCTCAATCAAGACATAGCCTGGATATGAAACCTTCTCCTTTGATACTTTCTTTCCGTTTCGGATTGTATAGACCTTCTCGGTCGGAATAAGAACCTGTGCTATGTAATCCTCAAGGTGGTTGTGACGAATCTCGGCCTCGATATACTCTTTGACCTTCTTCTCCTTGCCACCAATAGCGCGGACTACATACCACTGCTTAGTAATCTCTCCCATTGCTTATAGCACTAAAAAGAACAAATGGTCTTACAACCACTTGTACACCTGAGTCATTAGTTCATTGAACGCAAAATCCATTGCGAATACTACTATTGCGAAGATCACTGACGCAATCAAGACAACCTTGGTTGAGCCAATGAGCTGCTGCAACGAAGGCCATGTTACCTTGTGAACCAACTCGTTGTACGAATTCTTGAAATACTTAAACATATCTTATTCTTTTTTAATTAGCAGGAGCAGAGAGATTCGAACTCCCATCAACGGTTTTGGAGACCGCTATTCTACCCTTGAACTATGCTCCTAAATAAGAGGCAGGCAGAACCTGCCTCTTGGGGTTTATCTAGTTTCTCTAAGATTACTCGAGAACCTTGATTACCTGACCAGCACCTACTGTACGGCCACCCTCACGGATCGCGAAACGAAGACCCTCGTTCAACGCTACAGGGTAGATCAACTCTACAGTGATAGTCACGTGGTCACCAGGCATAACCATCTCCACACCCTCGGGAAGCATCACCTCACCAGTGATATCCATTGTACGGAGGTAGAACTGAGGACGGTACTTGTTGTGGAAAGGTGTGTGACGACCACCCTCCTCCTTCTTGAGGATATAAACCTCAGCAGTGAACTTAGTGTGAGGAGTGATTGAACCGGGCTTAGCAACAACCATACCACGCTTAACCTCCTTCTTGTCGATACCACGCATCAAAAGACCTACGTTGTCACCAGCCTCACCCTGATCGAGGAGCTTACGGAACATCTCAACGCCAGTACATGTTGATGTGCGAACCTTCTCATCCAAACCAATGATCTCAACGGGATCACCTACGTGGATAATACCAGTCTCGATACGACCTGTTACAACGGTACCACGACCAGTGATTGAGAATACGTCCTCAACAGGCATCAAGAAAGGCTTCTCGTTGTCACGAGGAGGCAACTGGATGAACTCATCAACGTTGTTCATGAGCTCCATGATCTTCTCCTCCCACTGGGGCTCGCCGTTCAAACCACCAAGAGCTGAACCACGGATAACGGGAGCGTTGTCACCGTCGAAGTCGTACTTAGAAAGAAGGTCACGAACCTCCATCTCAACGAGGTCAAGCATCTCAGGATCGTCAACCATATCACACTTGTTCAAGAAAACAACGATACGGGGAACGTTTACCTGCTTTGCAAGAAGAACGTGCTCGTTAGTCTGGGGCATAGGACCATCAGTAGCAGCAACTACGAGGATAGCACCATCCATCTGAGCAGCACCAGTAACCATGTTCTTAACGTAGTCGGCGTGACCGGGGCAGTCAACGTGAGCGTAGTGACGGCTTGCAGTCTGATACTCTACGTGAGCAGTGTTGATGGTGATACCACGCTCCTTCTCCTCAGGTGCGTTATCGATTGAATCGAAGTCACGCTTCTCAGAGAGACCGCGATTTGCCAATACAGTTGTGATAGCAGCAGTAAGAGTAGTCTTACCGTGGTCAACGTGACCGATAGTACCGATGTTCACGTGTGGTTTCGAACGATCGAATTTTTCTTTTGCCATAGTAATATAAGTATTTAAGTTTTTAAAGTTACTTCTTTACTTTATCTAACAACACAATGCGCAACACTACATCGGCCGCTTTAACCTTGAGTGTTACACCTGTCTTCTTTTGAGCGGAAGACGAGGCTCAAACTCGCGACCCGTAGCTTGGAAGGCTACTGCTCTATCAACTGAGCTACTTCCGCAAAAATACACCGTTCAGAGTATGCCTCACTCATTTCTGAGTGACATCTTTGCAACTCCGACGGCGTCATTTCATCTGTGGGAAGAGATGGATTCGAACCACCGAAGGCGTGCGCCAGCAGATTTACAGTCTGCCCCATTTGGCCACTCTGGTATCTTCCCAATATTTAAGCCCCTCATTGAGGAGCTTTAACACTTAAGAGCCGATGGAGGGATTCGAACCCCCGACCAGCTGATTACAAATCAGCTGCTCTGGCCAACTGAGCTACATCGGCGTTTCTCTTAACGGGTGCAAAGGTAATGACTTTTTTTTAATCTGCAAATTTTTTGCAAACTTTTTTCAAAAAAAATTCATTTTTACTCTTTCAAAGAACTTTTTGCCACCCTTTTGCAGGGTCTTAGCGCAAAATCGTGTGCAAATATACAACTAATTTGTTAATCGCGAAAAAGAACAACGACTTTTTTTCGCTTTACCCCACATTTTTTTAGGATATCTACATTTTTTCCACCTATACCTATATTAATATATATGGGCGCACCATCTTCACCGCTCAAAAAACACGCTATATCGGCGAAGATTATAGGACTATTCGGAAGTTTGATAGAAAATATGGGGTATAAATTTGGCAACTACCCTCTTTGTCGTTATCTTTGCATCCGGTTTTCACCAAGTATATAACTATTAAACAATAAAAAAATATGAAAGTAGAGCAGAACAAGATGGTGAGCGTTGACTACAAGCTCACTGTAGATGGTCAGATTGCAGATCAGTCACAGCCTGGTCAGCCTTTGGAGTTTATTTGCGGCATGGGCATGTTGTTGCCCAAGTTCGAGGAGGCTATCATGGGTAAGGAGCCCGGTGAGTCTGTAGCATTCACACTCGAGGCTAAGGATGGCTACGGCGAGGTTATCGCTGAGGCTATCGTTGAGTTGCCCAAGACTGTATTCATGATGGACGGTAAGGTTGCAGAGGATATCCTCTTCGTAGGCAGCCAGATTCCTATGGCTACTGCAGACGGCCAGCACATGATGGGCATTGTTAAGGAGGTTAAGGAGGAGTCTGTTATGATGGACTTCAACCACCCTATGGCAGGCAAGACCCTCAACTTCGAGGTTACTGTAGTTGACGTTCGCGACACCGAGCCTGAGGACCTCGCTAAGTTCATGGGCGGTGGTTGCAGCTGCGGTGACTGCGGTGGCGGTTGCGGCGACCACGAGTGCGGTGATGGTTGCGACTGCAACGGTTGCCACTAATAGAGCCTCGCTCTATAACACAAAAGATGCTATCCTCATGCGGGATAGCATCTTTTATTTTGCTGGTACGCCTAACAACTCTTAATGGTTAATGCCGAGCACGCCCTTAAGGTTCTTTGCCCACTTACCCTGCGCACGCATAATCTGCTCGACAATATCGCGCACTGCACCGTGGCCGCCGTTAAACTCCGAGACATAGCGCGACGCCTCAATGACCTCCATCGCTGCATCGGCAGGGCACACAGGGATGCCCACAAGGCGCATACACTCCAAATCGGGGATGTCGTCACCCATATAAATCATATCCTCGGGATTGAGGTTATAGTCGGCAATAAACTCATTAATCGCCTGAGTCTTATCCATGCAGTTAAGATACATGCGTGTTACGCCGAGCATCGTCAAGCGGTTCTCGAGCATCTTGCCACGACCACCAGAGATAACGCACACCTTCAAGCCCTCGCGCAGAGCCGACGCGATGGCATAGCCATCCTTAGCATTATAGCGACGAATAAAATCACCATCGGGCGTAGGGATGATACCGCCATCTGTCATCACGCCATCCACATCGAGAACTATCGCCTCGACGCGTGCTATATCTTCTTTGAAGTTTCCCATATACTCTCAGTTATCAGTTTGTATATCTGTTGTTTACGCTTATCATCTGCAAGCATCACCATGTGTCGCTCTGCCACCGCCATATCTCCTCGCACGGCAGGTCCCGTCTGTACACTCGTGGGGTCGTCCGTAGCTATCGCCTTAGCGGCAGTTTCGGCGATAAGGGGCTTAAGGATGTCGAAATCGAGGTCCTCGCGCTCGAGCACATCGCAGCCCATTGCATAGAGGTGATTAACGAAGTTGTTAACCATGACTCCCGCAAGGTGTATCACCCTACGACGCTCCGAATCGGCATACTCCACACGCGAACTTATGTGCGATGCGATGCTCATAAGTCGCTCTTTTACAGCTTCGTTATCCGCCTCGACAAACAATGGTACATCACCGAGGTTTACCGCCCTGCCGCTCGTGAAGCTCTGCAAAGGATAGATAATACCGCGGCCACCACTGCGCTTTGCAATAGCCCCCATTGGTACACTGCCCGCAGTATGCACGACAATTGCATCATCAGGCACTACGAGCGAGGCTGCGACATCCGCTACCGCCCTATCACTCACAGCTATAAGGTATAAATCTGCCGAGGCTATATCCTCAATATCGCTACACCACTCTACCGCAACCATATCGGCGATAGCCCTACCGCGCTCGGTATTTCGGGCAAATATCTGGCGCAGCTCTATCGCCTCGCACGAAGCAAGGGTGCGAGCAAAGGCCTCTGCCACATTACCCGAACCTACGATAACGACGCTCGCTGTGGACTCCTTACCCTCAACCGAGGCTCTGATACGCCTGCGGTCGATATGCTCATAGCGCTTGCGGTACTGCCATACGGCACAAAGTTCACAACATACAAGGATAATATTCCACGACACCTGCAACCATATAATCAACAACGGTACGGCAGCCAAACTACCATAGATGATGTTGTACGATGTCATCATCTGCTGAAAAAGCACATATCCCCTCATCCATATCGAGAGTGCCACGCCCGCCAGGATTCCAGCATAAATAGCGTAACGCCACTTCACACGCGTATATGGCAAGCTCTTGTACATCAGCGTTGTGGCCAGCACCACCAACGACAATGAGAGCACTCCACCAGCAAGTTTATTCATGCCGTCGTCGAGTCCCACCATCGCCAACGCATCATATGCAAAGGTCATAGAGGCCAATATGAGCGTAGGCACGAATAGCGCGATAAAAATATATGCCATGTATCGGTGTAGAAAACCGCGTCTATCCACAACGCCAAATATACGATTGAACGAGCTCTCTATAGTGCGGAAGAGCGTGAAGACCATAAATAGCAACATCGCAATACCGATGATAGCCAAGTAACCTGGCGCGATATTTTCGACTGCACCATTCGCCACGGCAAGCAGGTTGTCGAGCATGCCAGCCCACTTGTCGGGAACGCTGCTATAGATGAGTTCCACGCAACGGTCCACAACGCCCACCTTGCCCAAGATGAGCAACACGAGCGTTAATAGTGGCACCATGGCAAGCAGCGTGTAGAGTGTCAGCGCCGCGCTATCGATCATAGTGCGGTGGACATTTACGCCACGCAACGTGTAGTATATCAGTCGATAACCCCTGCGCAGACCGCTACGCTCGGCAGCATCTACACTCAACAGATTGTGGTGTATGAGTCGCTGCAGATGTCTCAACCATCTCTTTACCTTCTCTACAATCTTCATTATTGCAGTTGTTTTATCTCTATTACCCATGTATCGCCCGCAATGGTCGTAAGGGCAAAAAGCCTCTCACCACCAGGGCGTGTCGCTGTGGCACGACGCACAGCATCTATAGATAGCGCACAATCGCGTTTCATAAACTCTACACCCTCGCCCTTCAATCGGCGCTTAAGCTCCTTGGGACGATATGGCTCGATGTCCTCAATCGCGAACATGCGCACGGGGAGCGCTTCGGTGGGGAGCTCTCGCGCAAAGGCGTAGCCATTGTTGCTCCAAATTGAGGCATAGGGTTTGAGTGCCGCGATTGCTACACGCGCCTTCTGCAATGCTACATCGGGGACAAGCAGATAACGATACTCCTCGGGGGCGAACACCTCTGTACTCGGCTCTACGGCCATCGCCTCGCTATCGAACACCCATTCGCCATCGCCAATAACAGCAATGCGCAGCATATCACGCTCGGCACGAGTATAAATATTGACCTCCTTGCACTCGCCGCCAATAGATACCACCTCAACCTCCGCAGGGCTACATAGTCTAAATGCCTCGGCACAGTCGAACATGGGGGACAACTTTATCGCCACACGCTCGGAAATCTCTCTTAATCGGGGCATTAGCGCCACAACATTGGGTGAGCAGTCCTCCATGCATACCATCTTCTTACCCTCTGCCGAACGACGATCGGGATCGACAAAGGCCCAATCGAAGTGCTCCGTTGTCGTTGCCACATACTCCTCAGCTGAGGCGGTAACGACCTCAACATTTGTGATACCAAGAAGTGACATATTGTATCGCACAACCTCCGCAAGAACCTCATCGCGCTCGATGCTCACAACACGCTCGAAGTGTTCGGCAAGCGCCATGGTGTCGATACCGAGGCCGCACGTCATGTCCAACACAGCACCTCCAGTGAGGGGCTTGCGGCGTGCACTCTCCTGGCTTGAACACTGCTCAAAGGCGCGGGGAGGGATGATGCAACGTGCCTCATACAACGCTGGGAGCTTGCGGCGTGCGCGCTGCAGATACTTAACCTGCGTAGCGACAAGCGCAGCATGGGGCACACCCTTACTCAGGGCGACTTTTGCGGGGTCGCGCTCGATATTTTCATCTATAGCGCGGCGCACCTCCCCCGTGCGTAGTATGTCAAGGTCATTGAGGGTCAGCATAACGAGACAAAGTTATCACTTTTTTTTGATTTTTACTCCAATAAAGCAGTGTAATCGCAGCATAAGCGAGGTAGCAGAGCGCCACGCCCCACTTCGGCATGGCATACTCAACTGAGGCGAAGGGTAAATCTGCAGCCCACTCAACAACGACATTCTGCATGCGCGCCGCCCACTCTGCCATCACAGCAAAGGGGTAGCCCACGGGTGCAGGGAGCACCACAGCGATAATACCACACGCGACAATGGCATAGGCGAAGAGTATGACGCAAGGTGTAACGACGACGCCTATAATTGGGAGATTACCAAAGGTATGCGAAACTATTGGCAGCGTCCATAGCGTAGCCACAACGCCCACTACAATGAGCGAACATAACCACTTAATGGGGCGAGGCCACTGGCGCGAAGCACGCATCATAGGCACAGCCCATGCCACGATGCCAAAGACCGCGGCAACGGAGAGTTGGAAACTTATATCGAAGAGGTAGCTGGGGCGATAGACGAGCATTGCAAATACCGTCACCGCCAGCGCATTAAGGCTATTGTAGCGCGCAGCGGTGGCGAGCGAGAATTGCAGCACCGAGAGCATAACTGCTGCGCGCACCACCGAAGGCGAAGCGCCACTCATAATGGCATAAAACCATATAGCGACAATGGCTAGAAGCGCCGCAAGACGGTGACCACCATGTACGAAACGCAGGGGCATAAGCATGAAACTCACGACCATAAGCACGATGCCGAGGTGTAGGCCCGACACCGCCATAAGGTGTGACAGTCCCGTCTCGGAGTATGCCTCACGCAGGTCGTTGGGCATGGCATGGCGCGAGCCTACAACCATAGCTACAACCGTGGCATGCGAGGCGTCGTCCGTGGCATACTTATCCAATCGGGCAATGGACTTGGACTGCAAATCGGTTGACTTAGAGTGTGTCACGCTAATGATATTATAGTCGTTGACACCCACACCGCCCACAAATCCGCGGCGGTGCATCAGGCGGTTGTAGTCGTCATAACGCGATATATACTCAGTGAGCCTGCCGCACAGATAGAGCCTATACCCTTGCGCCACACTATCGCAACGCAACCACAACACCACGCGACTCTCGCAGTCGTGCCAGCGTTCGCCATCGTACCACTGCACAATGGCCCCATCCGCCACGCGGTAGCCATCACGCTGAGTGGGGATGCCCTCAACATCTATAATCATCTCGCACTCCCTGTCGTAGGGCATAGCGACACTCGGAGCGCGCAACTCGGCAACGACATATCCAAAAGCGAGGAGCGCCAATGCGACATATCCCCACACCACCTTACGAGGCATCGAAATATAGGCGATGATAACCGAAATAAGGAAGAGCGCCACAGCGAGATATAGCGGCACGACGAAGTATTCCGCGAGGAGTATTCCCGCCACGAATGGCAGGAGCACAACCAACATAGGCATCGATCGCAGTCGATGCCCAAGTGTACTGAGACTAAGCCTTTTATGCGAGTGGTCGGATGCGAACATCACACACGCCATCAAGCATCTTAGCCAACGCCTCCACATCGGTAGGCTCATCTACCTGACCATAGTGGTAGGGGTAATAAATCGCGGGGCGGACAGCCTTAACAGCCTCGACAGCCTGCTCGGGAGTCATGGTGTAGGGCTGGTTGCAGCAGATAAAGGCGATGTCGATATTCTTTACCGCGCGCAACTCCTCCGTAGGCTCGGTATCGCCCGAAACATAGATGCGCACAGCGCCACCAAGGGTGATGACATAGCCACAATCCTCACGCTCCTTGGGGTGGAACTGCAACTGGTGCTCCGAAGTGTTATATGCCGCTACGGCCTCAACCTTAACATCGCTAAATGGCTCTGCCACAGCGCCTGGCAACATCGTGTAGCAGTCGCCCGCAAAGCCCTCTGCCGAGGTCTCATCCAAAAGGATGCGCGTATCCTCCTTCTGCAAGTTCTCAATCGCCGCCATGTCGAAGTGGTCGTAATGCGAGTGGGTCACAAGGATAACATCAGCCTTGGGGAGTTTATCATACTCGGCATTCTCCATTACGGGGTCAACATAGATATGCTTATCCATATACTCGATAGCCAGCGAGGCGTGAGCATAAAAGCTCAACTTCAACTTCTCGCCATTAATAACCAACTCGTCACAAGGGTAGCTGGGAGTGGACTTACCACCAAAAAGATTCTTCAAAAATGCCATAGCCTACTCTATTTTATATTGTTCAAAAATTCTACGATTGCAGGCGCAAGAGCCTCAGTTATAGCGAGGTTTGCGTTTGTATATATACCCATAACCTGCGCTATACGGTCCGACGTGTCGGCATCCTTTAGCACATGTGTCATATTCTCGAAGATGCGGTGCTCAGCTGCGGGGTTTGCCTCTTGTATGCACTTTCCATTCGACACCGAGACCTGAATATCACGTCCTCCCGACACTATGAGCATCGGTACGCGACACTTCGCTGCAAGCTCCGTGGGTTCATATCGCATATTACTGATTATGAAGGGTTGCACCGTGGGGTGGAACAATCCTATAAGCTCGCTGGGAATATCCTCCGCCGCCACCATATTGCCCGCCTTTAGCGAGTCAATAATCTTTGTACTCTTAACCATCAGACCCATATATGCGGGCACAAGCTGCTGCGAGAGCTGAAAGTTAAGAATCTCCGCCATGTTATAGCCGGGGGCGCAGAGCAAAACCACACCATCGAGACAACACTCCGCCTCGGCAGCCATCGCAAGAGCAATAAGACCGCCCTCGCTATGTCCCGCCACGATGACCCTCTCGAAGCCCTCCTTGCGCAGATACTCCACACAGGCACGAGCATCGTCAATGAAATCTTCGAACACCAAGTTTGGCACATCCTCCGCAGGGATAGGACTAAGGCCAATAGCGCGCTTATCATAGCGCATAACGGCATAGCCACTCTCGGCCAGCGCCTCGCCCAACATCTTATAACTGTAAGTGTTTAGTCCTGCCGCAGAGTTACCATTACGGTCGGTAGGTCCCGAGCCCGCAACTATAAGCACCGCAGTATCGCTACCCTCCTCGGGCATATCTATCGTAGCACTGATATTACCCCAATCGCACTCCACAACAACATCGCGCTGCTGAGCTGAAATCGCCATAACCGAAAGCATAAACAACACACACAATAGTATATTAATTCTCTTCATAATCCCCTGACACTAAGTTATCTATATTTGCAAATGAATTTTCCACCACACCCCTTAGCTGCTTGCGGTTGACGTGCGTATATACCTCCGTCGTGAGGATGCTCTCGTGACCCAACAGTTCCTGCACCTGGCGGATATTTGCACCACCCTCCAACAGATGTGTAGCAAAGGAGTGACGCAACGTATGGGGGCTTATCTGCTTGTCAATACCCGCCAACATCGCCGCCTGCTTGATGATATTAAAGACCATGACACGCGTAATCGGCTTGCCACGATTGTTTAGGAACACCGTAGCCTCGGAGCGCGAGGCGGGGGTGCGATACTCCATGTAGAGCTGAATCTTGTCGCGCGCAACGCCACTAATGGGCACAAGGCGCTGCTTATCGCCCTTACCCACAATGCGGATGTAGCCCTCACCGAAAAAGAGGTCACTAACTTTGAGTGACGTAAGCTCCGAGACGCGCAAGCCGCAAGAGTACATCACCTCAACCATAGCGCTATCGCGACAACCCTTCGAGGTTGTCATATCGAATGTCGCAAGCATGGCATCAATCTCTGCCACCGTAAGTACATCGGGTAGCGTGCGGTCAAGGCGTGGGTTTTCTATGTTATCCGTGGGGAGCTGCTCAATCTTGTCGTTGATTAATAGGTAGTTATAGAAACTCTTGACGCCACTAAGGCGACGCGCTTGCGATGCTGCGCTGCTGTTACGCTCATAGAGCCATGCCATAAAGCGCTCAATCATGGGCTGCTCGACACGCTCAGGGAGCACATCGTAGTGGCGCAATATGTAGTGCGAGAACTCCTCGAGGTCACGCTTATATGCCTCGACAGTATTTGCCGAGAGGCGACGCTCAAGCTTCAGGTATCGCACATAGTCGTTGCGAATTTTTTCCCACTTTTTCGTTATATCTGCCATATAATCGCTATCTTTGTGGTAAAGATACAAAAATTATTTTACATAATATAACATCGCGATTAAAATCTATACCATGAAGCGATATACACACCTCACCATAACATGCCCCGATGCAGAGAGCGCCGAGATACTCACCGCCTTTCTGTCGGACTACCCCTTTGAGTGCTTCAGCGACAATGCCACCGAGGAGGGCGTAGTTGTCGAGACATATATGACACCCGAGGATTGGGTGGCGTGTGGCGAGGAGGCGACGAACATCATAAACGACTACGGCACGCTAACCTCGCTCAAGGAGATTGAGGATGAGAACTGGAACGCACGATGGGAGGAAGAGAGCTTTCAGCCCGTAGAGATAGATGGTCTAATTGTGATTCGCTCGGCGGCTCACCCCGCGCCTGCTGACCCCGCAATCATGGATATCATCGTAGCGCCCACCATGTCGTTTGGTTCAGGACACCACCACACAACACGCATGATGTGCCGCCTTATCCACACATCAAAACCCTCAGGCAGAGTCCTCGACGTGGGTTGTGGCACGGGAGTACTCTCCTTCGTGGCACTTAAGTGCGGAGCGCAGTTTGCCGATGCCATCGACATCGACCCATGGTCAGCCGAGAGCGCAGCACGCGCCGCGGAACTTAATGGCGTGAGCGACCGCATAAACATCATAACAGGCACGGTGGAAGCCATCGAGGGCGAGACCTACGACGCCATCTATGCCAATATCAACCGCAACATCATCCTCGGCGACATCGCGCGCTACACCGCGGCTCTAAACGCGGGAGGCAGCCTCCTTGTGAGTGGCTTCCTAACCGAGGATGTGGAGCATATCACCTCGGCTGCTGCAACACACAACCTCACCCTCACAACACAACTCGAGGAGGAGGGCTGGGTGGCCATCGCATTCCAGAAGGGTGAATAAAAGAGATAGACCATGACAATTCTACCATCAGTATATTTCGGCACGATAGAGTATTGGGCAACACTTGTTCAGGCGGGTGACGATGCCATCATCGACATTGGCGAGAACTACGTGAAGCGCTCGGAGCGCAACCGCACCGAAATTATGACATCGGGAGGCGTTATGCAGCTCTCGGTGCAGCTCGCCCACGCTAACCGCCCACGCCAGCCCATGCGCACAATGCGTATCGACTACTCGAAGCGCTGGCAGCATCAGCACCTCGTAGCCATCGAGTCGGCATACCGCTCGTCACCCTACTACGACTACTACGCCGACCGCTTCACTCCACTATTCGAGCGCGAGTGGGAACGTCTCATAGAGCTCAACATGGCAACCCTCGAGGCGGTATGTAAGACGCTAAAAATTAAGACGCCACGCATATCCGAGACATATATAACTGCGAGCGAAGGCGACCTCGACCTACGCGATAAAAAGAGAGGCTCGACACTATGTGCCGAGCCATATATCCAGGTCTTTGACGACCGCCAGCCCTTCGCCCCCAACCTCTCGATATTCGACCTACTGATGTGCGAGGGCCCCGAGGCTATCAACTACCTTAAAAGGGCAAAGTTATAGTTAACGAACAACCTTAATAGTCGCGCTATCGTTGTATCTGCCCGATACATCGGTGGCGCGAATTGTTTTTGTGCCGCGCACAACAACCGAGTCAGCACGATAGTGCGCCTCACCAACACGACGTGTGGGGATAGTGTCGCCCTCAACGAGCACAATAGGCTCACCCACAGAGCTATACACATCTACCGACTGCAACGTATCGCGTCGTTCACACCAGCTCTTATCTGCGATACGTAGCGTAGGCTCAGCCGCATTCCAGCGGGCACGATATAGGTAGTAGGCATCCTTCTTATACGCGTGATTATACTCCACCATACCCGCCAAGTTCATGCCATAGGTACGACGTGTAGAGGCGTAGTCGAACATATTATCGAGCCACACACCCCAGAAGATGCCTGCCTCGTCAATCTGCTCGATGTAACGCTCGTGCATATCTGTTTGGCGACGCTCAGGCAGGTGGCGCGTATCGCGCGATGCACGCTCCACACGCTCGGTGTTGTGACCACGCACTCCCGCCTCGCCATAGGCAACGCCACAGCGCAACGACGACCACGTCTTATTCGACGAGAGCTGCTCACACCATATATCGACATCCTCAATCGAGCCCTTCATCCAACCCACATTCTGGCGCAACACCACAAGGTCGGTAATGAAGTTGATAGCGCCATCGCTATTGCTGCAGCTAACCGTGGGGCGCGACATATCGAGCGCATGAGCCATATCATTAAGCTCACCAACGTAGCCCATGAGATCATCACCGCGCTGCCATACCAACGAGAAGATGCCCCACATTACAACTGAGGGATGGTTATAGTTCTGCACGATGACCTCCTTAAGTTGCTCGAAGCCATTATCATGAAATGCCGCAGTGGGATAGTAACATATATCCGAGAACGAGTACTCGTAGCGCGAAAATGGCACATCAACCCACACAAGCACACCCTCCTTGTCACACAAGTCGTAGAGATGTCCGTCGTGAGGACCTACAATCGAGCGCACAGCATTTGCACCCATATCGCGCAACGTAGCGAAGTCATCGTCTATATGTTGGTGTGTTATCGCAGTACCAAATCCCTCGCGGTCATGGGGCAGGCTCACACCCTTAACATCTACAGCTACGCCATTGATACACAATTTATTATCATCCGATACGGTTACCGAGCGGAGACCCGTAAATACAACCAACTCATCCAACGGATTCTTCGCATCACCCAACGTAACCTCAACACGATACATCGTGCGCTTGTCGGGGCTCCAAAGCTGTGGATTAAGAATCTCAAAAGGCACCTCAACGGCACGATCGGAAGATATCTTCGACACCTTAACCGTGCGACTTACAACCTCGTAGCCATCCTCACCCACAAAACGCACTGTTAGCGTGGTGTGATCGAGGTTCTTTGTCGAGAGATAGACCTTAACGACACCCTCAGCCTTGTCGCGCGAAACTTTGTGTTGCTCGACAAGCACACCCTCCGAACCATAGTACAATGGCGAGATGATATTTTCGGGCATAACCATAAGTTCTACATCGCGATAGATGCCTCCCGCAAGGTCCATATCCGACGATAGGGGCAAGACATCGTTGCGCTGGTTATTCGAGACAATAACACGCAAGTGGTTCTCCGCACCGTAGCGCACAAAGTCGGTAATCTCAAAGGTAAATGCCGTGAAGCCTCCGCGATGCTCGCCCACATACTTGCCATTTACGAACAACTCAGCCACACTCTGTGCTCCGCCAAAACGCATAAAGAGGCGGTTGCCCTGCCACTCGGCAGGGATATGCACATCGCGCATGTAGTTTGCCGTGGTGCGCAGGTATCCACCCTCCTCAGCGCCGATATTCCATGTATGAGGCAACGTAACATAGTCAGCATCAGCAGCATCTGGATCCTCAGCAAAGAAGAAACGCCAGCCATCGTTGAGGCTATAACTCGCCCTCGATGGTGATGCAGCATGTATGGTAAGCGTGCCTATGAAGAGTATGGCAATGAGCATAAAATATTTGAGATGTCGCATATATTTAGACTTTTGTTGTTGCAAAGATACGAATAAAGAAAAAATTTCGTATCTTCGTGCGAAGAAATAATTTATAATAACGTTACACGATTAACTCTACTACGTAAGTTATGGTTATCGACATCATCTATGTTGTTGCGCTACTCATAGCTATCATTCTCGGCATACGTCAGGGCCTCATAACCCAGATTTTCATGCTTATCGCCATTGTAGCAACAGCCCTTGTGGCACCTGCCGTTGCAGCGCCACTAGGACTGCTATTTACAGATAATGAGCTTCTTGCATTTACAGCAGGCTTCGCCATCATGCTGCTTGGCGCAGTAATCCTTGTATGGCTGATTGCGCCACTCATCAAGAAACTTATCATAGGCAAGAGACTCAACAAGATAAACTCATTTATCGGTGCGTGTGTGGCATTCGCTGCAACAATCCTCCTACTCTCTGTTGCTAGCACAATGTTCAACGCGGCAAATATCGGCGAGCCCGACACAGAGAAGATCGAAGCATATATCAACGAGTGTAACAATAGCGAGAGCGAAGAGGAGCTACGAAGCTGCATAGACAACCTGAGTGACATTCTCAGTAAGAAGTCCTCTATGCGTGAGTATTTCAAGCCTCGCTTCGTTGAATATGAGATACTTGACGAGTCACTCCTTTTCGAGTATTTCATGTGGATAGGCGACAATATATGTCCTGAACTTGAGAAGTTGCATGAGAGCACCACAGCCGAAGTTGAGGAGTTGGTAAAGAAAAACTTCACAGAGAGTATTGAGAATAATGGCACAGGAGAGTAACCAGACACGACGCATCGAGGCTATCGTAATCAGTTCTACGGGTAGCTGGTACGAGGTCGCTACGGAGGAGGGCAGACTAAACTGCCGTATTCGTGGTCGCCTACGCCTTAAGGGCGTGCGCTCCACAAACCCAGTAGTCGTTGGCGACCGCGTGATGGTAGAGCCCGATGGCGACAATAGCGCCATCGTCGAGATTCTACCACGCCGCAACTATGTAATACGCCGCGCTTCAAACCTCTCTAAGGAGTCTCATATTATTGCCGCAAACATCGACCGTGCGTTGCTACTTATCACACTACACTCGCCCACCACACCCCGTGAATTTGTGGATCGCTTCTTGGTGACATGCGAGGCCTACAAAGTGCCCGTAACAATCGTTATAGGCAAGGCCGACACGCTCGAAAACGAGGCACTCGAGGAGGCTGACGAGTTCTCAGCGATATACGAGGATGCGGGATATGAGGTGATGCGCCTATCATCAATCACAGGCGAGGGTGTAGATGAGATACGTACCATGCTCCGCGACCACACAACGCTTGTTGCGGGCAACTCGGGCGTGGGCAAATCGACACTTATCGGCTCTATCGACCCCACGTTGGAGATACGCACGGGCGAGATTTCGGATAGCCACCACCAGGGCAAGCACACCACAACATTCTCGACAATGTATCCACTTGAGGGCGGATATATCATCGACACGCCTGGCATCAAGGGCTTCGGCCTTATCGACATCGACGACAAGGAGCTATGCCGCTACTTCCCCGAGATGATGCGCATAGCCCCCGACTGCCGCTTCTACAACTGCACACACA
Organism: Alistipes sp.; assembly: GCA_045633045.1. Classification (GTDB taxonomy): domain Bacteria; phylum Bacteroidota; class Bacteroidia; order Bacteroidales; family Rikenellaceae; genus Alistipes. The sequence goes on along the minus strand of JAZQXV010000019.1, from coordinate 20,888 downwards.
CCCACGAGCCTGGTTGCGCCGTGGTTGAGGCCGTAAAGGAGGGCATGGTGGCATGGTCACGCTATGAGAGTTACCTGAAAATTTTGGACGAAGATGACAAATATCGCAAGTAGATTACGCACCGAGGAGCATAGCGACGAGTGGTTCCAGGAGCGACTCGACTATATGAACGAGTTTATCACCGAGGAGCGTAAGGAGGTGCTTCAGCGCACCGTGTCGCAGCGCACACACTATATGCGCATCATGACCGAGAATATGTTCCACCCACAGAATGCCAGTGCCATCATGCGCCATTGCGAGGCATTCGGCATCCAGCAGATACACACCGTCGAGGATCGCTGCAAGTTCGATCCCTCGGTGAATATCGTGCGTGGCACACACAAGTGGGTAGATGTTGAGCACCACGAGAATACCGCCGAGGCACTCGCAGCACTTAAGGCCGAGGGCTACCGCATCGTGGCCACCACACCCCACCGCTGCAGCGCAACTCCCGAAACCTTCGATGTCACAAAGGGCAAGTTTGCCCTCGTATTCGGCACGGAGCACGCAGGGATTTCGGATGAGGTTATCGAGGCGGCGGACGACTTCCTTATGATACCTATGTGCGGCATGGTCGAGAGCCTCAATGTCTCGGCATCGGCCGCCATCCTTATATATATGCTCTCGGAGCGCATACGCCAGACCGTTGATGGCTGGCAGCTCAGCGACTCGGAGCAGCTGAAGCTGCTCACACGCTGGACTATGTCCTCTGTGCGCGATTATGAACGTATCCTCCGCCGCGCCGAGGAGAGCGGCAAACTTATTGTCAATGAGTAATGAGTAATTAGCAATTAGCGATGATACTACGCAAGCAATTTTTGGAGCATGTCGGACAGACCTCGCCCTCACCAATGATGGTGGAGGTAGCACGTGCCGAGGGCTCGTTTTTCTTTACCCCCGAGGGTAAGCGCTACTTCGACCTCGTGGCGGGAGTCTCGGTGAGCAATGTGGGACATGCCAACCCCGCAGTTGTCGAGGCCGTGCAGAAGCAAGCAGCTGACTATATGCATGTTATGGTATATGGCGAGATGGTCGAGCACCCACAGGTAGAGTATGCACGCCGCATTGCAGAGTTGCTCCCAGGCGACTTGAACTGCGTCTATTATGTCAACTCTGGTGCCGAGGCAGTAGAGGTGGCGCTGAAGCTCACAAAGCGCTACACAGGCCGCACGGAGCTTATCTCCATGCGTCGTGCATATCATGGCTCGACACATGGCGCAATGTCGATGATGGGCACACCCGAGGGCGAGGAGTGGAAGGCAGAGTTTAGACCACTACTGCCCGATGTTAAGTCCATAGAGTTCAACTCATTCGAGGACTTGGCCGAGATTACCGAGCGCACCGCGGGCGTGTTGTGCGAGGTTGTGCAGGGCGAGGCGGGAGTACGCCTACCCAACCCCGAGTGGCTGCGTGCCTTGCGCGCACGATGCACCGAGGTGGGAGCGCTCCTAATCTTCGATGAGATACAGACAGGCATGGGTCGCACGGGCGCGATGTTCGCCTCTGCGAAGTACGATGTGACACCCGATGTGATGTGTCTGGCCAAGGCCTTTGGTGGCGGAATGCCTCTTGGTGGAGTGGTGTCAAAAAAGCAAATTTTAGACAGTTTTACGCACAACCCAGTATTGGGACATATCACGACTTTTGGTGGTCACCCCGTATGCTGCGCCGCAGGCCTTGCAGCACTCAACTATCTCATTAGCAACAAAGTCGTGGAGGGTGTAGAGGCAAAGGGAGCTATGTTCGAGGAGTGCCTTAAGAGCCATCCCCGCGTTTTGGAAATTCGTCGCTCGGGACTTTTGCTTGCACTGGAACTTGGCAAGCCCGAGTACCTATATCGCTTGATGGAGATCTTCAAGGAGGAGGGCATCATGAGCGACTGGTTCTTGTATTGCGACACCGCCTTCCGCATCTCCCCACCGCTCACAATTTCGGAGGCTGAAATCGCGGAGTGCTGCGAGATTATCCACCGCTCACTCGACAGGCTCTAATAGGTTAGGAGTAACCAAACTGAATAAAACGACAAAAAAATAGCATTGACGCGCTATTTTTTTGTCGTTTTAGTATATTTATACTAACTTTGTCGCGATATGCGCATTTATAAAGGGGTGCGCAAAAAGTGAAAATGTTAGAGAAGTTAGCCAAACAGACTGCCATATACGGTATCAGCACGATAGTAGTGAGATTTCTGAACTATCTGCTTACACCCTACTACACCCGCATCTTCACACAGGGCGAGTATGGCGTTATCACTGATATATACGCACTTATTCCTTTCGCATTGGTACTATTGTCGATGGGCATGGAGTCGAGCTACTTCCGCTTTACGACAAAGGCTGAGGAGGAGGGAGGCGACATCGAGGCGGGTAAGCGCAAGGTATTTGCCACAACATGGGGCATCACATCGCTCGCAGCAACGGTGTTCTTCGGCTTGGTGTGGCTCTTCAACAGCCCCCTATCGCACGCCATGGGCGAGGCATACGTTACACACCCCGAGTATGTGACCATCGTGGCAGCAATCGTGATGGTCGACGTGTGGTCCATCATCCCCTTCTCGCGCCTCAGGGAGCAGGGCCGAGCGATGCGCTTTGTATTGCTCAAGGCTATGAGCGTATTGCTAAACGTCGGTCTGGCTATAGGCTTTGGCGTTATGGGCTTGTACGACACGGCGTTCGGCATCGGCTGGGTGCTTATCGCCAACCTCACAGCGAGCCTACTCACGTTCCTCGCGCTGCTACCCACAACAAACCGCACATTGCCACGCATAGATGGTGCGCTGCTACGCAAGATATTCATATATTCGTTACCCCTTTTGATTAGTGGCATTGCGGGCACGGCAAATGAGTTTCTCGACCGCCAGATGATTAAGTACCTCACGCCAGGTGACGGCGCCATGGCCGACCTCGGCATCTACGGTGCTATCGTTAAGATTGCCGTTGTCATGACGCTCTTTACGCAGATGTACCGTTTGGCTGCCGAGCCCTTCTTCCTCTCGAGCTTCAAGAAGGAGGATTTCAAGGAGGCTAATGCCGCTACGATGAAGTACTTCGTAATGGCCTCGATGGTCATCTTCCTCGGCATCGTGCTCTTCCGCGATGTGTTCGCCCTTATCGTGGGTCGCGACTTCCGCGAGGGCATCGACATACTCCCCGTTGTCCTTGCCTCGAATGTCTTGGCGGGCATCTGGTTCAACCTCTCGTTCTGGTATAAGCGCGAGGAGAAGACAAAATATGCCGCATATATCACCTTCTTGGGCCTCGCCGTGACCTTGGGCTTGAGTTTTGTGCTTGTGCCAAAGATGGGCTACCGCGGTGCTGCATGGGTGCGCCTCGCCGCCGAAGCGGCTATGGTGGTATGGAGCTACACACTCTGCCGCAAGCACTACCCCATTCCCTACGACCTCAAGCGCATCGGCGAGTATTTTGCCGTAGCAGCAGTTGTATATTGCGCCTCGGAGTACGCCTTTATGGGCCTTGACGCTACGCTCCACACGGCACTCAACGCACTTCTCTTTGTTGCGGCTATAGCATATGCCGTATGGCGCGAGAAGATAGATATTAAGGGTCTTACGAAGGCCATAATTGGAAAGTTTATACGATGAGATTTGCAGATATCATAGGACACGACGAAATTAAGCGTCGCCTCGCAGCACAGATAGATGCGGGACGCGTAAGCCATGCTCAGCTCTTCACAGGCTTGGCAGGCTACGGTACGCTACCCCTCGCATTGGCATATGTGCAGTATCTCTTCTGCCCCAACCGCCACGATGGCGACTCGTGTGGCGAGTGCCCCTCATGCCGTCAGGTAGCGGCCTTGGCACACCCCGACCTACACTTCGTCTTCCCCGTAAACAAGCGCGAAAAGAAGAGTGGCGAGGCCGTAATTAGCGATATGTTCATCGACACATGGCGCGAGATATGGCACGAGAAGGAGGGCATCTTCTCGGCAGACGAGTGGTACGCGAAGCTCGACTTGGGCAAGACGATGAAGGGTCTCATCACGGCTAAGGAGTCGGAGGAGATTATTAAGAAGCTGTCGTTCAAGAGCTACTCATCGGAGTATAAGGCGATGATTGTGTGGCTGCCCGAGGCTATGAACCAGGAGGCGGCAAACAAGATTCTCAAAATCCTTGAGGAGCCTTGGGACAAGACGCTCTTTGTCCTTGTCTCGGAGCGCCCCGAGCAGCTTCTCGCCACCATCACCTCACGCACACAGGAGGTATCGGTGGGCCGCATCGAAATACCAGCCCTTGTTGCCATGGCACGCGCCGCGGGTAAGGGCGAGGATGAGGCTCTCAACATGGCACGCTTGGCGGGAGGCTCCGTTTTGGAGCTCCGCGAGTTGATAAATGGCGCTACGGATGAGGCACGCGCGCAGTCGTTCGAGCTCTTCACGCGCCTTATGCGCTTGGCATATAACGACAAGCACCTCGAGCTCTTCGAGTGGGCAGACGACATCTCGGCACTCACGCGCGAGGGTCAGCGTCAGTTCTTCCTGCATAGTGTGCGCCTACTGCGCGAGGCATACATGATACATGCAGGTCTCGCCTCGATAAGCTACCTCTGGGGTGAGGAGCTTAAGTTCTGCCGCAACTTTGCCCCCTATATCGGCAACCAGAATATCGAAATTTTGGTCGAGGAGATTGAGCGCGCCATGTTGCAGATACAGCAGAATGGCTCGCCACGCATAGTATTCACACACTTCGCACTCGCGGTGTCGAAGCAGATAAATAGGCTCTAATAATGGCTACGGAGGTTACGCTACTACTCGGCTCGAATGCCGAAAATGCCGCTACGATTGTCGAACGCGCCATCGCCATCATCGCAAATAGCGTGGGCGAGGTGGTACGCCAATCGCAGGAGTATCGCAGCGAGGCATACGGTTTTACGGCAGATAGGGAGTTTGTTAACCGCGCCGTGGTGGTAATGGTGGAGTGCGATGCCTACGAGGTGTTGCGCCGCATAAACCTTATCGAAGCACTGCTTGGCAGAGATAGGGAGGAGGAGATGCGCATAAAGAGCGCTAAGGGTGAGGCCTACGCTTCGCGTCCTATCGACATAGATATAATTTTCTATGGCAGTGATACGTTTGCAGATGAGAGGCTTACCATACCCTACCACTTTCTCGCTGAGCGCGGCTACGCCTTGCGACCCGTGGCAGAGGTTGTACCCAACTTCGCGCACCCCGCACTTGGCACAACAACAGCCGAGATGCTCGAGGCGCTGAAAAGTAAAGCAAATTAGTGATTATGAAGCATATAACAAAAATATTAGTTGTATTAATGGTGTTGGTGGCATGCACAGGCTGCTTCAAGGAGGAGAAACAGGGCACACGCATGCGCATCGAACTATGGTCACAAAACGTTGAGGATGACCCCGTGATGAAGACCACATCTGATGTTGAGGGCTACGCCTTCTATGTTCCTAAGGGAACTAAATGGGAGGTCAAGACATGGGAGGATGCACTAGATAGGCGCATCACAAATAGCGACAAACCTGGCGAGGTACTCACCGAACCAGATGTCATCGCCACGTACGACATCGAGGCGGAGTATCAGCTCACATTCGAGCTATGGTCGCACATCACCTACCTCGTGGTAGTGGATAAGACAAACCGCGTATATGCCACACGCCTCTACGAGACTCCTATGAACCTCCCCGAGACCTATGTACAGCTACACCTCTACGCATGGCGTAAGACGGGTACAGCAACGGGCTGGAATGTCACAAACCCCTTCCCTGAAGAGGATCGCGAGCCCCTCGTGCCCACTGAGGATGAGGAGACAGGGGAGTAGTCAACAGAAATTTGCTATTACTGAAGAGAGTATAATGAGAAGAATAGACCATACGATAGGACGTATTGCCTCAGCTGCAATATTTGTCTTTGCCCTGATGTTTGGCGCGCTGCTACTTACGAAGTGTGCCTCAACAATGGTACCCACAGGAGGACCTAAGGATACAATACCTCCTGTGATTGTGTTTATGGACCCCGACAACTTCACTACGAATGTCGATACGCTACATCCGCCAAAGATATATGTTGAGTTTGACGAGTATGTGCAGATTAAGGACCAGCAGAAGGAGCTTTTCACATCGCCTGCGATGAAGAAGAAGCCCTCGGTGGTGCGCCGTGGTCGTGGCATCGTCGTAACAATCAAGGATACGCTACGTCCTAACACCACCTACGCTATCAACTTCGGTTCTTCGATTCAGGATAACAACGAGTCGAACCCCTTGCACGCCATGCGCTACGTATTCTCTACGGGCCCCGAAATCGACTCGATGTATATGTCGGGCTATACGGCAGATGCCATGAAGGCTGACTCGGTGAGCAAGTCGTTCATCTACTTCTTCATCGCCGACAGCGTGGAGCGCCCCAACGAGTGGGACTCGACAATGTTTAAGTATAAGCCACAGGTCATCGCACGTGCCGAGAAAAATGGTATCTTCATCGCCCAGAACCTCAAGCCAGTGAACTACCGCATATATGCCTTTGAGGATACGAACGGCAACATGGAGTATGAGCCCTCGGTGGATCAGATTGGCTTCCTCGATAGCACATACAACCCTATGGAGATGCCCGGCTTTACCATCTGGTACGACTCATTGCGCCACTACCCTTCAGCAGAGCCTCAGCTCTACTTCCGCATGTTCATGGACCGTCGCTTTGCACGCCAGGTGTTGAGCAACCAGGAGCGCCTCAACCGCCACAAGGCGATGCTATACTTCGGTGCCGAATATCCCGAGGTGACAAAAGTGGAGTTCGACTCTATACCCTCTGATAAGGTTATATACGACCCACAGAACTCTACACGCGACACTGTGGCCTTGTGGTTCGACATCCCCGCAGAGGAGCTCCCCGACACCATCAAAGGTCGCATAACATACTTCAAGCACGACTCTATCAACAACCTCGTGGTGGCAGAGGATAAGCTACGCCTTGCGTGGGTATATACAGAGAGTAAGGAGGAGCGCCAGGAGCGTGAGAAGCTCGAAAAGGAGAAAGAGAAGGCCATCAAGAATGGCGAGGAGTGGGTAGAGCCCGAAAAGGAGAATCCATTCAAGGTCAATATTCCATCATCGAGCGAGGTGAACAAAGATAAGCAAGTGAACTTTGAGTTCGACTACCCGCTCACTAAGTTCGACACCGCAGCGATATCGTTCACCATGACTACGGAGGATATCAAAGAGCCTCAAAAGGCCGATTTTGAGATTATCCCTGACTCAATCAACCGCCGTAAGTTTACGTTGCGCGCAGACTGGCAGCCCAAGGCTAAATATGAACTGATGATGCCCGCAGGCATGTTCGAGAATGTGGCACGCGAGACTAACGACACGATAAAGTGTACATACACCGCCTCTGACCCCACGAAGTATGCTATCGTCAAGGTCAAGGTGCGTGGCACACACCCCAAGGCGCGCTACATCTTGCAGATTACAAATGCGCAGGGCAAGGTGCAGAAGGAGCTCAAAAATGTGACACCCGGAGACTACGTGTTTGAGTATATCACAGCGGGCGACATCATGCTCCGCGTGGTGGAGGATATGAACGCTAATGGCAAGTGGGATACGGGAGATATGGTGCTTATGCGCCAACCCGAGCGCACTGAGATATACAAAAACGAGGAGGGCGTAGAGATTATAACCACTAAGGAGAACTGGGAGTTCGACATCGACGTGGATATGGATAAACTCTTTGCACCTGTTACCATGGAGACAGTAGTCAAGATGCTCAACGACCGCGAGGATGAGCGCCTCAAGAAGCTCGCCGAGGAGCAGGCTAAGAAGCGCCAGGAGGAGGCTAACAAGCAGAACCAAAACACTGGCATGGGCTTCGGCGGCTTTGGTGGCATGGGCGGTATGAGCGGTAGCACTGGTGGTATTAGATCAAATACCAATACCGGCGGCATGGGCGCTATGAGTGGCTCGGGCAACCTCCGCAGATAGTATTAATGGATGAAACTAAATACGTGATGAAACGCTATACACGAATTATAACGGTGCTTATGGTTGTGCTCTTTGCCCTTATGGGCAGTGAGCGCGCCTCAGCCCAGCACACACTAACGCTTACGGGAGGTACAGGCCTCACCACAGCACGCTTCTATCCCGCCGAGGAGACAAAGTGGATGTGGGGTGCAGAGACCGCAGGTATCTCATGGCGCTACTACAGCGACAAGCCACGCTTTGTGGGCTGCGTGGGTGTTGACCTCGAATATATGGAGCGCGGCTTCAAATATGGCTACGCCTACACTGTGGAGTACAAAGACGATAGGGAGATACGCCATTATCAGTACTATACCCGCAACGTAAACTCTATTATGCTACCTATCGTGTGGCAGCCACACGTCTATGTAGCAAAAAACCGTATGCGTATCTTTATCGAGGCAGCATTTGTACTCTCATACAACATCTCGGCAGACTACAGCTATGAGAACGACCGCTACCCCGCGGGTAAGTACGAATGGAAGATCCCACGCGACAACCGCTTCGGCTATGGCTTATCTGGAGGTGCGGGCTTCGCCGTACTTCTTGGCCAAGTAGAGCTGGGTATCAAGGCTAAGTACAACTTCGGCTACTCCGACCTTATGAAGAACCGAAACAAGTACTACTCCAACACTACGGATGGTCGCGAGAACCCCTTCTACTACACCCCCTTGCGCTCACCCATCGACAACATCAGCGTTATGCTCACCCTCGGCTGGCGCTTCAATAAGCGTGGCTTCGATGCGTGGTATGTGGTACGCCCCAAGAAGGAGCCTCGCATGAAGACATTCAACTTCTCGGCAGCACAGTCCAACTATGGTGGCGGCGGCGCGAACAACACTGCGGGAGGTGGTGGCAGAGCTTCAGCATCGACACCCCCACAACGCAGATAACGCCAAACCTACTAACATTCAAGTAAATAACAACGAAAAAAAATAGAATAAGTTTATGGATTCAACAAGACAGCAGAAGATTGCGCGCCTCTTGCAGCGCGACATCGCAGAGATCGTACAGAAGGAGATGGCAGATGCCACACGCGGCTCACTCGTAACCATCACCATGGTGCGCGTGTCACCCGACTTGGCATACGCAAAGATATATGTTAGCGTCTTCCCCTTCGAGCGCAGCAACGCCATCCTCGAGGCTATCAACGAGCAGAGCTGGCTCATCCGCAAGATGCTCGGCGCACGCATCCGCAATCAGCTCAAGGTTGTACCCGAGTTGGAGTGGTTCATCGACGACTCGCTCGAGTATATCGAGAACATCGACAACCTCCTCAACAAGTAGTAACCCCTGCGCACTATGGTGTGGTTTCAGTTTGCTCGTCGCTATATGTTTTCGCCGAAGTCACACTCGGTGATAAACATCATTGCGCTGGTTAGCCTCCTTGCGGTGGCTATACCTACTGCCGCAATGATCATCCTTATGGCGATGTTCGACGGACTTACAAGCACCATCACGGAGCATAACCGCGCCGTAGATGCCGACATTGAGATTGTCCCCGCGCGCGGTACAACCTTCGATAGCAACGCCATAGACTTCGAGCGTATATGCTCTACGGAGGGCGTTGCAGCCACCACCTGCTACTTGGAGCAGAGCGTTATGGCCTCGGCGAATGGTCATCGCGTTACGGTATCGTTGCGCGGCATTGATAGCACCTACTGCGATGTGATACCCATCGACAAGCACCTTGTCTTGGGCGACATGAATCGCATCAAGGCGGGAGATGTGATGCTCAGCGGCATGGTGGCAAGCGAACTTTCGGTGTATAGCATGGGTGCTACGATAGAGCTCTATGCCCTAAACCGCAAGCAGATTTCGACACTCTTGCCCACAAGTGGCATTTCACGCTCTACCTCACACCTCGGCGGCGAGTTCATAACAAACACCGAGAACGACGCCACCATGGCACTCGGAGAGCTTGGCCGCGTGCAGGAGCTTCTCAACTACGAGGATAGACTATCGTGCGTGGCCATAAAGTGCACTAAGGGCACTGATACCGAGAGCGTTAAGCACGCTTTGCAGGGTATCGTAGGCAGCGACTTTGAGGTCCTAACGCGCGACGACAAGAATGCCGCGACAAATGCCATTCTGCGCATCGAGAAGTTTGCGATAATGCTTATCGGCATACTCATCGCCACAGTTGCAGCATTCTCTATTGTGGGCACGGTGCTTATGCTCATTACCGAAAAGAGCCGCGACATCGCCACACTCCGCGCCATGGGTGCCGATAGGCGACTTGTGCAGCGCATATTCGTGGGTGAGGGCATGTTGCTCACCATCACGGGCTGCCTCCTCGGCACAATCCTCGGTGTGGGCTTTGCCCTCGGCCAGCAACACTACGGCTGGATTAAGATTCCGGGCAACATGATTATGGAGAGCTACCCCGTGGACATCAACCCCGTGGACATCATCATGGTTAACGCCATAATGATAGCCATAGGCCTTATCATATCGACCCTCACCGTACACGCAAAATTGCGTAGGAGAGTATAACAGCGAAGAAGATTGTATAGATATATGAATTTTAAGAGACGCACCCTACTGCTACTATGCGCAGCAGTCACACTACTCTCGTGTGTGGGCTGCAAGAGCCAACGCGAGATTCCAGATGAGGACCTCATCAAGATCTTCCACGACGCCTACCTTGCCAATGCCTATATTGGCGAGTGCGGCATCAACGAGGACTCGCTATACCTCTATGAGCCTATCTTTGAGCGCTATGGATATACGGTCGAGGATATGCAGCATACGCTTAAGACATTCTCTGAGCGTAAGAGCGCCCTCTTGAGTGACCTTATGGTTAGGGTGAGTGAGCAGCTCGAACGCGAGGCGAAGCTTGAGGGTCGTAAGATTGTGGTGCTCGACACCATCGACAACGTAGCTAAGCGCCGCTACACACGCACCGTCTATGAGGACTCTCTTATCCGCGTTAAGCGTCTGCGCGACACCAGCAAGTTGCGTATATCTATTGGCGAGCTCACAACGGGAGACTACACAATATCCTTCAATTACTACATCGATACTTTAGACGAGAACCGCAACTCGCGCGTACTGGTTTATGCCATGAAGAATGACACGCTCGAGACGCTACGCCACACCATGATGCTCAATCGCTACCGCGATGCCTCATACACTCGTAAACTCTCTATCGACTCGACACATACCGAGATATTTATCGACATGTACTACCACCCTCGCAATGAGGAGTCTAAGGTTCCCGACATTAAGATTACTAACTTCAAGGTGGTGCGTGTATTGCCTACGGAGGTATCAGTTGATAGCCTCTACTATAATCAGCTAGGCATACGTCTATTGAACTACGAGACAATGATGGGCTTTACGGCAGATACCATTAAGGCCGTAGAGCGCGACTCAATAAACGTTGACAATGAGAAGGATAGCATCGCACTACGCGCTAATTAACGGAGCGTTAGAGAGGGGTATCGTTGTCGAGGTCGATGACCACGGCACGATAACCAACATCTCACGCCACGATTACATAGACAACATCGCGAGCGTTGAGTTCTACCCCGGCATCCTTATTCCTGGCATGGTCAACGCACACAGCCACCTAGAACTCGCCTACCTACGTGGTGCTATTTCGGAGGGGACCGGCTTTGCGGGCTTTGCTCGCGCGATTGGTCAAGTGAGGGGCAACTACACCCGCGCTGAGCGCCTACACGCCGCCTCAGTTGCCGATAGCAAAATGTGGCACGAGGGTGTGGAGGCGGTTATGGATATAGCCAACGACGACCTCGTGATGCCCATCAAGGAGTGCTCAAAGATTGAGTATCACACTCTCTTCGAAGTCTTTGGGTTGAATACACAATCGTGTGATACACAGCGTGCTATGGCAGCAAAATACAGTCATGCAGATATTACCACACACTCCACCTATTCGCTTCAAGATGGCATATTCCGCGACATTGCCATAGAGGGCAAGGAGAGCCTTTCTATACACCTCTTGGAGTCGGACGATGAGAGTGCGCTATACAACAAAGAAGGGGCACTCTGGGAGTGGTACTCGCGCATGGGCTGGGAGTGCGACTTTCTAAAATATGGCACTCCAGCAAGGCGTATTACAGAGAGTGTTCCCGCCAATAGAGCGACAATCTTGGTACACGGATGCAAGAGTACAGCTGAGGATATATCGCTGTTAAACAGTCATTTCAACACACCACCAACGTGGGTACTATGTCCCGAGTCTAATCGCTATATTTCGGGTATCAAGCCCCCCGTATCGCTATTTCGCGACATGGGTGCGCATATTGCCATTGGTACCGACTCACTTGCCTCGGCACGCCACCTATCAATGATTGAGAACATGCGTATCTTGGGAGATATTCCCCTTGCCGAGCTACTCACATACGCCACGCTTAACGGAGCAAAGGCCCTCGGCATCGCAGAGCGCAAAGGCTCTATCGAGGTGGGCAAGCAGCCAGGCTTAGCCGTGATTTCGGACATCGACATGCAGAGCATGCGCCTAACTGCCGAGAGCCAATCGCGACGCATAATATAGCAAAATATTCAACTAATTAGGAACAGGAAGAGTAGTTCAAACGTGGTCTGCTCTTCCTCCTTTTTTATATGCTTCACTCCCACATTCGGCACGGTATTGGTAATGGTGGCCACATAACAGGGTTTAGCGGCCACAGTGCAAGAGCCGACTCCAATTCCAGAATAGTGCTGAGAAGAGGCATGAAATAGCACCTAAAACAATGAAATTGTTTTGTCCCGACAAAACTTTTTCCTATCTTTGTGCTGCAAGGCATCAAAATTTGGAGTTCGTTTTGCACGCTATACAAATTTTGATTACACGAACAAAGCTCTGCATATCTCTTACCTCGCCGCAACCCATAAGAGATAGACGGAGAAGAGTCTATTTATGGACTGCCTTGCGATTAACAAAAAGGAGGCTAACAACACGGGCCACGAGATCCACTGTCACTACCACCACGATAGCGACACGTGGATTGCATATGGTAAATCGGCATTTACTCTGTGGCAAATGATAGAGGATGCCAATATATACACCATAGGCCGATACTCCACAGAGTTGGATATGGCGAGCATAATGGTAGGTAGGAGCGCACTACGCAGGGTGTGTAGCACGAACTATGCGGTTATCGATAGCGACGACTACATATACATCAACACCACTACGCCCTTCGACAACGCAGAGTATGCCCGTTGGGCTAATAGCATAAAAGAGGCAAGCAGATGCAAGGAGCATAGATGGGTATGCACGGCTGTCAGCAGGTTTCTACCTAAGGGCAACTATATCGTTGATGGCATGAATGGCTTTGCACGCAAGATTAAGCGCTTCTTTGACATACTATTCTCAGGCATGGCGATGATACTCTTCGCGCCACTCTTCCTTGTCACCTACGCCATGGTGAGATGCGAAGATGGAGGGCCAGCTATATTCAAGCAGCAGAGGGTGGGACGCATGGGTCGCACCTTCGACATCTACAAGTTCCGCTCCATGCGCCTCGATGCAGAGAGATTTGGGCCACAGCTCAGCCATAGCGGAGGAGTGAACGACCCGCGCCTAACACGCGTAGGACGCTTCATACGCTCGCACCACCTCGACGAGCTACCGCAGTTGTGGAATGTATTTATTGGCGACATGGCATTTGTAGGCCCACGCCCCGAGCGCAAGTTCTACATAGACATGATCATGGAGTATGACAAGCGCTACGAGTGCTTATACCAGATACGCCCAGGTGTGACGAGCTATGCCACGCTATACAACGGCTACACCGACACCATGGAGAAGATGCTCCGCCGCTTGGAGTACGACCTCTACTACCTCGGCCACAGGTCGTGGTGGTTCGACTGTAAGATACTGTTTTACACCTTCTGCTCAATAGTTTTTGGCAAGAAGTTTTAGACTATAACACCGCACAGAATATGAAGATTGCCATTGCAGGAACTGGCTATGTGGGTTTAAGCATCGCTACCCTACTTGCTCAACATAACGATGTTGTGGCCTTGGACATCCTCCGCGAGAGGGTCAAGATGGTTAATCGTGGCCTCTCACCCATTCAGGATGACTACATCGAGGAGTATATGCGCACCAAGCACCTATCACTCCGCGCCACGCTCAACGACGAGGAGGCATATCGCGATGCCCGCTTCGTGGTTATCGCCGTACCTACAAACTACGACCCTGCACTCAACCACTTCGACACACACAACATCGAGGATGTCATCGAGAGGGTGCTCAAGGTAAACCCCTCGGCTACGATGGTCATTAAGTCCACCGTGCCCGTTGGCTATTCGCGCAGCCTCTATGCCAAGTATGCGGCACGTGGTGTGGAGCGTCTTAACCTGCTCTTCTCGCCCGAGTTCTTGCGCGAGAGCCGCGCACTGGAGGATAACCTCCACCCCTCACGCATCATCTTGGGCATACCCCGCACCATCGAGGGTGAGGCTTTCGAGGCGGAGAACGAGGCGATACGCAAGATTGCTGACATAGAGCACCTCGAGCGCGAGGCAGAGATCTTTGCCGAGTTGCTTAAGGAGGGTGCGCTAAGCGAGGATATCCCCGTGCTATATATGGGCATCAAGGAGGCAGAGGCTGTTAAGCTCTTTGCCAACACCTACCTTGCCCTTCGCGTGAGCTACTTCAACGAGCTCGATACATATGCCGAGATGAAGGGCCTCGACTCGGAGGCCATAATCAATGGCGTGGGCCTCGACCCACGCATCGGCACACACTATAATAACCCCTCGTTTGGCTATGGTGGCTACTGCTTGCCTAAGGATACGAAGCAGCTACTGGCGAACTATGGCGATGTGCCACAGAACATGATGACAGCTATTGTGGAGAGCAACCGCACACGCAAGGACTACATCGCCGACCAGGTGCTCCGCAAGGCGGGCTACTACACCGGTTCGAGCATGTGGGATGCAGCCAAGGAGCGTGAGGTCGTCGTGGGTGTATATCGTCTCACGATGAAGTCCAACTCCGACAACTTCCGCCAGAGCTCCATACAGGGCGTGATGAAGCGCATCAAGGCCAAGGGTGCAAAGGTCATCATCTACGAGCCCACATTGGAGGATGGCGCGATGTTCTTTGGCTCTGAGGTTGTTAACGACCTTGCTCGCTTCAAAGCCGAGAGCGATGTGGTGATAACAAACCGCTATCACGCAGACCTTAGCGACATCGAAAATAAGCTATATACGCGCGACCTTTTTAGGCGAGACTGATGCAGAACTAAATGTAGAGTTTACATGCTGTTATCCCCATGACAGATGCACCTGATATTCTACATAATATCCCCCTTCTTGACCTTTCTTTACTCATGCTTCGACCTGCGTAAACGAACGGCCCAGATTGTCTTTGTGCTCTTCTTTGGCCTCTTTGGCTACTGCCACACCTTCGAGGATAGTCGTGCCGATAGCTTTCGTAAGTATGAGTCGTTTAGCAACTATGCGGCGTTGGAGTATGGTGACATATACGACAACTTCATGGCGGGCGAGGAGAAGGACATCTACGAAGACCTGCTATTTAGCACCCTAAAGCTCTTTACCGACAATCCGCACATCATGATGATGGTTGTGGGGCTTGTGGCTGGCATATTCTACATGCTTGTCGTAAAGCGCTTCCTCGAGGATAGAGTGATGGAATACACCTGGCCAATAGCCATACTTGTCATCATGTTTATCTTCAACCTAAACATTCCGCAACTTGGTGGTATTCGCTCATTTACAGCATTTCCAATATTCACATACTCGCTGATACGCCTAATCTTTGACGGCAAGCGTGCAGCGATTATAGGCATACTCATCGCGCCACTCATCCACTTTGGCTACATCCTCGCAGCTATTGTGGCGATAGTGACATGGCTTCTGCGCATCCCCTCGGCCCTAATGCACTACATTGCGATATTTACATGCTTCGCTTCGATATTTCTCGACACCTCATCTTATGCTGGGGCACTCGATTTTGTGCTTGGCTCGGTGGGTAACGAGGCCATAGAGTCGCGCATCGCGAACTATGGCAGCGCGGAGACCGACATGGCATTTAATATGTCGCTGACCACACGCCTCATCAGGCTCAATAACCAGATAAGCGCCATATTCCTCATCGCTCTTATGGTGTATCTACGCCGAAATTGGAGCCAATTGCACACCTCGCCATACACCTCTAAGCTATACAATGTGCTATTACTATTTATCATCGTTAGCTATGCGCTCATCTCCTACTCCGTTGTGGGACAGCGCTTTGTATATATCGCTATGGTACTACTATACATGTTTATGCTAAACCTCTACCAGGAGAACCGCAACGCCACAGTCAAGACATTCATATATATGATGCCAATAGTTTGCAGCCTGCATATAATGTGGAATATATACAACTGCTACTGCAACACGGGACTCGACATATACTACCAACCCCTACCAATACTTATGCTCAAGTATTTATACTAAAAGGTTGAGATATGAAAATAATGTTGGTCATAACACGCTCGGAGCTCGGTGGGGCGCAAACTGTCGTCGTGCAGCTTGCCAACACCTTGTGCCACGAACACCATGTGGTGCTTGTTGCTGGCGAGGGAGATGGCAAGATGTGGAGTATGGTAGATAGCCGCGTGATAAAGGAGCATGCCCCACACCTACGACGCGAGCTATCGCCCATGAACGATATTCGCGCAGCCATGGAGCTACGCAGGCTATACCGCCGTCACCGCCCCGATGTGGTACACCTCCACTCCTCGAAGGCGGGGACCTTGGGCCGCATAGTCCTCCCCAGAAAGAGGACTATATATACCGTGCATGGCTTCGACTCGGTGCGTATTGCCTTTAGGCGGTTTCTCCCCGTAGAGCGCATGTTGCAGCACTTCACACACGGCATCGTGGGTGTGAGCAACTACGACAGCCGTAACTTAAGGGCCGAGGGCATAACACGGCGAGTATCGACAATATATAATGGGTTAGCGACACCTGTCGTTACAAACCTTAGGCATCTAAGCCCCTTCGACAGCCATAAAAAGGTTATACTCACCATTGCACGCACGGCACCGCCAAAGCTGCCACAACTATTTATAGAGGTGGCACGCCAGCTCCCCGAATACGACTTTGCATGGATAGGCAATCAGCATAGTGTCACCGAGTATGGCCAGTTGCCGAACAACTGCCACTTCCTTGGCAACATTGTGAACGCGGGGGCCTACTGCTCCAAGGCCGACCTCTTCATGCTCCCCTCGAACTATGAGGGGCTACCGATGGTCATCATCGAGGCCATGAGTTTTGGCAAGCCCGTTGTGGCATCCGATGTGGGAGGCATAAGCGAGATTGTACGCAACGGCACAAATGGCTATGTCGTAAAAAACAGCGCCACAGCCTTTGCCGCACGCATAGAGGAGATATTGGAGGATAGTGACAAATACAACGCCTTCGCACGGGCTTCGCGCGAGATATACACAGCCGAATTAACCGTAGATATAATGACTAACAAGTATATAAGCATTTATAAAACACTACTATAACCGAACACGATACGAACATATGTACCACCAACCTATTACCCACAAGGAGCGTACAGCGATTCTCTTTATTCTCGATTGCTCCATATCGATGTTACAACCCGCAAAGATTGGCAACCTCGTACGCCCCAAGATTGAGATTATAGAGCTCATATGCAACATCATGATTGATGAACTTATGCTTCGCGCAACACGCGGCAACAAGGTGCGCAACTACTACGACATCGCCGTACTGGGCTACTCCATGGGAGATGTGACATCGCTACTTCCAGGCGACAGCGATGGCTTCATTGCCGTAGATAGACTTATCGAAATGGTACCTAAGCCCAAAACGATTTATATCGAACAGCACGACAGCGACGGTAGCACAATAAACGCACCTATAACATTCCACGAATGGATAAAACCTCGCGCTGCGGGCTCCACACCCATGCACGAGGCCCTCGCATACGCCTACACACTCATCGAGCGATGGTGCCGAAATCTCGACAACAGATTTAGCTTTCCACCCATGGTCTTCCACATCACCGATGGAGACTATAGCGATGCCGATGAGGCCGAACTCCTCGACATCGCGTCACGCATCATGCTAACGCATACCGAGGATGGCAATACCCTACTATTCAACATACACCTATCATCTGACATCGAGGATGACTACCACGAGGCCTTCCCTCACGCGAAGAAGTTTACTACTGATCGCCGCGACCGAGCTATACTCTTCAAAATGTCAAGCATAATACCCAAGACGCTAGAACCCCTCGTGGCCTACCTCATGGGACTTAAACGCCGCGGCCCATACCGAGGCGTGACATATAACACATCGCCCTGCGATCTACTCTCCATACTCAACATCGGTACCGAAAGCGTTAATAACATACGATTCTTATAACTATGAAAGAGTGTAATATAATAGAGTTTCAGAGCGCTATGATGCACCCCAGCGAGTTGCTTCATAGTTACAAAGATATAGAGTGCGATCCCGAGACAATCACACGCACTAAATACTTCGCCGAGTGCCAGGCGGAATACCACGACGAGAACATCATGGTCTATGCACCCATAGCGCCAACATCCATGGCGATGATAAAGTCTGCAAATAGTGCTCTACCCGCCAAGAGTAACTATATACATAGGCTTCAGATTATTGATAATGAGATGCTATGCGCGGGTTTCGAGATACGACTATGCCCTCTTATTATTGAGCCATTACCCGAGGGCATACTCCTCAGCGAAGCGCTCTACACCCACAGACACGACAACCTCGTAAGAGGTCTCGAGGCCCTGCGTAATGAGCTACAGCGCCACGATGTCTGCATTAACCACCTTCACCCCAATAGCATCATTATCGACCGCACGCACCACTGGCATGTTATACGCCCCTACTACGCAACTCGCGGATATGGTAACGATAGCGAGGCGTTCGACAAACTTATGGAGCTAATTTCAAGATACTCACTCGCAGATAACATCACTTTCAGTGAACTACACGAGGATTTCGCACCATACGGCACATCCACAAATGGTTCACGCATCACCTATCCGGCATGTGAGGGACTCCGCCGCTTCTCAACGTCCGAGGGCTTTGGCTTCGAGGATGAGAGGGGTAACATTGTTATCGAGGCGATGTTTCGTAACGCGAGCAACTTTATGGAGGACCGCGCAATTATCGAGGGCCACAACCATAAGTGGGGCGTTATAGATAAGAGAGGTAGATATATTATAGATATGGCCTACGACTACGTTGAGTTCAATGTTGATGACGGCACCTCGGAGGTCACACTCAACGAGCAAACAGCCACCTTCGACTACTTCGGCAAGCAACTCACGGAGTGGACACCTATAGAGATTTGACAAAAAATAAACCTGCCAAGAGCAACGCTCCTGACAGGTTTTATTAATATGATATCACGAACTAAAACTCGTGCACCTTGTAGTCTCTATCTCGCAAGTATGACTCAAGACGCTCATCTTCGTCATATGCAGCCTTGAACTTACCGAGCTTCTCACCATCTAGTGTGTACCAGTCACCTGTTACATCCTCCAAACGATCCCAACCCTCAGACTCTATTTCTGCATCATGAGCAGCAAGGAAAAACTTCTCACCATCCTCCTCTACGAGATAGTAATCATCATAGCCAGAGATAACTACAGAACCACTCTTGTCGTACAACTTATCGTTTGCAGCGAGATAACCCTCATAGTACTCTTCTCCACCAGTCCATATGCCAACATATATAAATGTCACAACGCCTGTAAGAAGCGTAGTATCAACCTTAAGCCAGCGCTTTGGGAACTTCTTAATGATTGCTAAAACAAGAACTGCAACGAACGCAATAAATGCGAAAACCATTGCAAATTACATTGGAGGACTAGACAAAGCTGCACCAAGAACTCTACTCAAAATTGATACTACGACCGCAGAAATAACAAGGCCCGCAATCCAGTAAATAAGTTTTAAGTTCTTTATAATATTTAATGTAATTTAAATTTGGTTAAATCTTTTGCAATAATAATAGGATGCAAGAAAATCATCTGTTATTTTTAGATCAATGCATAGTTTTCACTCACTACGAACAACTCACCATCACTAATCTTAAGCTAATCACCACCACAGGTATGTTCGCTTGTAGGCAACAACAAAAACCACCTTTATCAGCGTTGCGATTAAGCTGAGAGCAGAACAAACATGTTTGTTTGCCTAGCCGCAGCAACGAAAAGAAGCGTAGCGCACTTAAAGGGAGGTTTATAGGGATTGTGTCTATGAGTGGCATCCCCCTCTTCAAAAGAAGATCTTCGGTCTCTCAATTTTTATATTTGCGCAGAATTTATGGCTTACCGAAATGAAGAATGGCGATTCGGATAGTTCTCACATTCGGTGAGGTAAGCCGATAGGCTTACAACAAGCCCCTCCTTTTCAAACGGAGGGGCTTGGGGAGGATTGTAATATAATGGTAAAGCGAGGAATATGAGCTTAACTTGCCGAGGATTGCTTCGCAATCTATTCTCGGCTTAAATCGGCGGCGTCTCGGCATAGTGAACATATTCCCTCTGCACTCGACTTGCACGATTTTCCTCTGTTACACAGAGCAGTAAAGCTCAACTCACATCAATAATACACCCCCATGTACACAGAATAGTAGGTAGTCACCTCTTCAAGAGAAGATCTTCGGTCTCTCAATTTTTATATTTGCGCAAAATTTATGGTACGCCGTAACGAAGAATGGCGATTCGGATAGTTCTCACCTTCGGTGAGGTAAGCCGAAGGCTTACAACAAAGCCTCCCTTCTCAAAGGGAGGTTTGGAGGGATTGTAAACATAACCGGCAATAGCCGGCTCTTTAAGCCTTAATCCGGGGTTCGGAATT
>JAZQXV010000018.1:0-26455 GCA_045633045.1 Alistipes sp. | reverse complement strand
AAAAACGCAATTAGTGAGCGTTTGCTGTCGGGAGAAGACGCAAATGAGAACAAATCAATCTTTGTTAGATATGACCCCAAGAAACGATAGGTTCAAATGACCTTATGAGAGTTAATTGAACACAACAACAGATTGAACCCATATAACTTGAAAGATATGAAAACAGCAGTGATATATGCTCGTGTATCTTCAACAGGAGAAAGACAGAGCACAGAGAGACAAGTAATAGACCTAACAGATTACGCCGATAAGAACGGGATAACTATATGCAAGACATTTGAAGAACATATATCAGGTGCAAAACGCAACGAAGAGCGTGCGGTGCTCACAGAGTGTATAGAGTATGCTATCAGCAATAGTATAGATGTTGTTCTATTCTCTGAACTATCACGATGTGGTCGTGCTGTATGGGAGGTATTAGACACTATTCGCACATTGAAGGATAACGGCATCAACGCCTACTTTCAAAAGGAGGGGTTGTCGTTATTTCAGGAGGATGGTCAGGAGAATGTCTATCTTGCGGTGATGCTATCCGTATTGTGTGTTTGCTCGCAGATTGAGCGTGAGAACATACAATATCGCTTACAATCGGGTAGAAAGGTCTATATAGAGAAGAACATCGCCGCAACAGGCAAATCAGGTCTTGGTCGTAAGGTAGGTTATCGCAAGCCAATAGAGAAAAAGAAAGAAGAATATAAAGAGGTATTAAAACTATTGAAAGTAGGTTATCCAATACGAAAGGTTGCAAAACTGACAGATGTATCTGAAAGCACCATAAAAAGATTGAAACGAGAGTTCTGTATATAAATAAAGGTAAATAGTAAGTATGTAATGAGCGATTGCTGTCAAGTGGTTAAAATCTGAGACCAATTGTCAAATAGTATTTTGAAATATTAAGGATATCAATGGTATAAGGAGGTTAGGTTCAGTTCCCGCCACCTCCACTTTAAGTCTGCGATTTATGTCGCAGGCTTTTTTTGTTGTCTTGTACTTTAATGAGTAAAGGCGAACAACTAAGTTGTTTATGGAGCATTTAGTTTTGCTTTACGCAAACATGTTCTCGGCATCAAAACTAAACGCTCCAGACTAAAGTCTCGCCTTTACTTTGCTTATAAAATTGTTGCGGTGGTGGTGGTTTTATTCGGGGTTGCCGAATTTCTGCGCGTCATGCACGCAGAAAAGTTCGGCGACGATATTCTATCGTTCGACCCCCGCCACCTCCACTCAACTCGATTTGCATCATTGCAAGTCGAGTTTTTTTTTCGTACCTTTGCGCTGATTAACCATTCAACTTTTAATTATGCGCAAAGTATTATCTATAGCACTTGCACTCCTTATCCCCGCAATGGCACTCGCCTGGGGTCCTAAGGGTCACGACACCGTAGCCTACATCGCCGAGAAGCACCTCTCAAAAAAGGCACTCAAAAATATCACTGAGGTACTCGAGGGTCACTCGTTGGTATATGTGGCAAACTGGTTGGACAACGCCAGCCACACCGATGAGTATGCCTACACAAAAACCTGGCACTATGTCAATGTAGACCCCGCAGAGGGCACATACGCAAACTCAAAGAAGGATAGCGCGGGTGATGCTGTTGTGGCTATCAACACCCTTGTTGAGAACCTCAAGAGCGGCGAGCTCACAGCCGAGGAGGAGCGTGTACAGCTTATGATGCTTATCCACATCGTTGGTGATATGCACTGCCCTATGCACGCAGGCCGCAAGAGCGACCGTGGTGGCAACGGCACTAAGGTTAAATACTTCGGCAGCCAGAAGAAACTACACTCGGTTTGGGATAGCGAGATTGTGGAGTCGGCACACCGCTGGGGCTACTCAGAGTGGCAGGAGCAGATAGACCGCGCAACGCCAAAGCAGGTGCAGGCATATATGCAGGGTACTCCTAACGACTGGATCGAGGAGACTGTAGTCCTCGCCAACGACATATACGAGAACTCCACAACGGGCGCCAACCTCTCGTACGACTATGTTGCGCAGTATGCCCCCATCATCGAGCAGCAGTTCCTCAAGGGCGGCATCCGCCTTGCAAAACTCCTCGAGGAGATTTACTAATCACACATCTAAGTATAAAGCAAGAGAGGCTGTTCGACAATCGGGCAGCCTCTCTTTGTGTGAAATATGTTTACGCGCTTGTGCGCAGGTGTACCTCATAATGAGCAAATGTAACGCCAAAGCACCCCGCCCTGCGTCACAAAAATTGCATAGCAAGAACTGATTTTAGGCACACGAAAAAAGGGATTGCCCCTGCGGACAATCCCAGTTTTACAGAAAAGTTGTAGAATAAGTGCTAGTTTTAGGCGTGCGCAGCTTGAAAAAGCGGAGTTTACTTAAGGGTAAATGAGCATTTTGAAAGCAAGCACAACGATAAAATAGCCTTACCAACATCACAAAAATTGCATAGCACGAACTGATTTTAGGCACACGAAAAAGTGGGAAACCGCAGTTTACTTTTCGTAAATGAGGATTTCCCACTTGAGTGTAACGCCAAAGCAGTCTTGCTATGCGATTTTTACTCGTATTGGCCGGTCTTAAGTCGCATCACCTCATCACGTGTAAGGAAACGCCACTCGCCACGCTTGAGGTTCTTCTTTGTGAGACCAGCGTAGTAAACACGGTCGAGCTTCTGAACGGTGTAGCCGAGGTGCTCGAACATACGACGAACAATACGGTTACGGCCAGAGTGAATCTCAACACCTACGGTGCGCTTGTCCTCCGATGCGTATGCCACCTCGTCAGCGAAGATGTCGCCATCCTCAAGTGTGATACCCTCGGTGAGAGAGTCCATATCTGCGCGAGTGAGAGCCTTATCGAGTGTCACCTGATAGATCTTCTTCTTGCGGTATGAGGGGTGTGTGAGCTGACGTGTGATGTCGCCATCGTTGGTGATAAGGAGCAAGCCGAGCGAGTTCTTATCCAAGCGACCTACGGGATACACGCGCTCTGTGCAAGCATTCTTCACGAGGTCCATCACGGTCTTCTCGGCGTGGGGATCATCCAAAGATGTCACATAGCCCTTAGGCTTATTGAGTACGAGATATACGTTCTTCTCGCCCTGGAGCTTCTCATCGTGGAAGCGAACCTCATCTGTGGGCAAAATCTTTGTACCAAGCTCTGTAACCACCTGACCATTAACAGTCACAACACCTGCAAGGATGAAGTCGTCTGCCTCACGGCGTGAGCATACGCCCGACTGTGAGATAAAGCGGTTGAGACGAATCTCGCCAGCCGACTGGTTGGGGTTGAACTTGGGATATGAGCGGGGCTTCTCATCGCGCTTGGGGGCAGCAGTGCGCTTTGCACCTGCCTTGAAGCCACGGTCGTTGCTACGCTCGTCACGGTTGAACGAACGAGTTGGACGCTCTGTGCGCTCGCCACGCTCCTCGCGGTTGAATGTGCGTGTGGGGCGCTCGGTACGCTCGCCACGGCCAAAGCCACGGTCGTTGCTGCGCTCCTCACGGTTGAAGTTACGCTCGCCACGCTCATCGCGGTTGAAGCTACGCTCAGTGCGCTCGGGGCGGTTAAAGTTGCGTGTGGGACGCTCTGCGCGCTCGCCACGGCCAAAGCCACGGTCGTTGTTGCGCTCATCACGATTGAAGTTACGCTCACCGCGCTCAGGACGGTTGAAGCCACGCGAAGGACGCTCGCCATCCTCATTGCGACGGGGACGCTGCTCATACTCGGGGCGCAAACGGTTGTCTGCGGTGAAGTGGGGGTTGTACGATGTACGCTTCTCTGTCTTTGCCGCGGGAGTGCGGAACTCGCGGCTACCCTCGCTGTCAGCCTCACGGCGTGGACGGGGAGTACGCTCAACACGCTCAGTAGAGCTTACGCGCTGACGCTTGTCACGCGCAAAGCGTGATACGTTAGCTGTTGAGTCTGTGTTCTTGTTTTTCATTTCTGTATTAATGCTTTATAAAAAAATCGCGCAAAGGTAACTATTTTTTTTGATCTACAACTCTTTTACAAAGAGTATGCCAAATTTTTTGCAAAATTATTGTAACTTTGTCGCCATTATGAACAGAGAGATACTTCGAATAGCAATACCTAACATCATCTCGAATGTTACGGTACCCCTCATGGGTATAGCCTCGACATTCATCGCTGGCCGTGCATGTGGCGGCGAGGGAACGCTCGCCATCGGTGCGCTCTCGATTGGTGTTACCATCTTCAACTTTATCTACTGGAACTGCTCCTTCATCCGCATGGGTACGAGCGGTCTTACGGCACAAGCATTCGGTGCGGAGAACCACCGCGAATACTCGCTAATGCTCTGGCGCTCACTTATCGTGGCTCTCGGCGTGGGCATCCTTGCTTTTTCGTTGCAGTACCCCATTGGAGAGTTCTCGTTGTGGTTTATGGATACGGGCAGCGAGGAATCCGAGAGAATGATTGCCGACTACTTCTACACCCGCATCTGGGCCGTCCCTGCGGGCATCCTACTCTTCGCCTTTAACGGTTGGTTTACGGGCATGCAGAACGCCGTAGTTCCAATGGCCGTAGCGATACTTGTCAACCTCATACACATAGGTTGCAGCTACCTATTTTCGATTGTCGGCACCATGGGCTTGGAGGGTATCGCTCTGGCCTCTGTTGTGGCGCAGTGGACGGGCGTAATGGTGATGGTTGCAGTCATCTTCCTACGCTACCGCAAGCGCCTTGTTAAGGTGAGCATGAAGGAGGTTATGGATATGAGCAGTATGCGCCGCTTCTTCTCGATTAATGGCGACATCATCATCCGCACCTTCTGCCTTGTTGCAGTATATACATTCTTTACTAAAGCATCAGCTGACACTGGCGACGCTAACATACTCGCTGTCAACACTATACTTTTACAGTTGTTCACGCTATTCTCATACATGAACGACGGCTTTGCCTACGCTGCCGAGGCGCTTACGGGCCGCTTTATTGGTGCTCATGACGGTGTGTCGTTGCGTCGCAGCATCAAGCTCTGCCTTGTGTGGTGCTTCACCGTGTCGTTCATCTTTATCGGCGTGTATGTAGGTTGGTGGCGCGACATCTTCACATTTATTGCAAGCCCCGAGCAGGGTGATAGCGCCGTGCTATTAAGCGTTGCCGAGGAGTATATCGGATGGATTATCGCCATACCTCTTGCTGCGGCGATGCCCTTCGTTATGGATGGCATCATGGTGGGTGCCACACGCAGCCGCATCATGCGCAACTCGATGATATGGTCATCGGTATGCTTCTTCGCAATTCTCTACGGTCTCGGCTGGCTTATTGGCAACAACGCGCTATGGCTGGCTTTCACCATGTATATGTTCCTCCGCGGCGTATTCCAGTACTTCATGTCTGACCGCCTACGCGACATCTACCGCCAAGCAGAGCAATAACATCCACATAACCACACAAATTTAGTTATCTGAATTTGACTATTTCGATAATTTTTGCTATCTTTGTGCGATTGTAACCACTACAACCGAAAAAATATAAAAACAATATAACTATGAACGTATCTTTTAATTGGCTAAAGCGCTACCTAGACTGCGATCTTTCGGCGGAGCGCATGGCCGAAATACTCACCGAGCTTGGCCTTGAGGTCGAGGAGTTCGAGAAGATTGAGACCATCAAGGGTGGCTTGAAGGGTGTTGTTGTAGGTGAGGTTCTCACTTGCGAGGATCACCCCGACTCTGACCACCTCCACATCACTACCGTTGACGTTGGCGCAGAGGCCCCCTTGCAGATTGTATGTGGCGCTGCTAACTGCCGCCAGGGCTTGAAGGTTATGTGCGCAACTGTTGGCTCGGTACTCTACCCTATCGACTCGGATGAGGAGTTTAAGATTAAGCGTAGCAAGATTCGTGGCGTTGAGTCACTCGGCATGCTCTGCGCAGAGGATGAGCTTGGCATCGGTCGCAACCACGACGGCATCATGGAGCTCCCCGCGGAGGCTATTGTGGGCACACCCGCAAAGGAGTATCTCCACATCGCTGACGACTACCTCATCGGCATCGGCCTTACTCCCAACCGCGTAGATGCAGCATCACACATCGGAGTTGCACGCGACATTGCAGCATACCTCAAGAGCCGTGGCGAGCGCGTAGAGTTCAAGCTCCCTTCGGTTGAGGGCTTCAAGGTTGACGACACCTCTCGCACCATCGAGGTGGAGGTTGTAAACACTGAGGCAGCACCCCGCTATGCCGGTATCACCGTTAGCGGCTGCAAGATTGCCCCATCTCCAGAGTGGATGCAGAACGAGTTGCGCGCTGCGGGCATCAACCCCAAGAACAACCTCGTGGATATCACCAACTATGTCCTCTTCGAGTTGGGTCAGCCTCTCCACGCATTCGATGCAGATAAGATTGAGGGTGGCAAGGTTGTGGTACGTTCGGCAAACGAGGGCGAGAAGTTTGTGACCCTCGACGGCGTGGAGCGCACACTCACAGCTAACGACCTTATGATTTGCTCGGCAGAGCGCCCCATGTGCATCGCAGGTGTATATGGCGGTCAGGACTCTGGCATCAGCGACTCTACCGTAAACGTATTTATCGAGAGCGCATACTTCCACCCCGTATGGGTGCGCAAGACCGCAAAGCGCTTCGGTCTCAATACAGATGCTTCGTTCCGCTTCGAACGCGGCATCGACCCCAACATTCAGGTTTATGCCCTCAAGCGTGCAGCAATGCTCATGCAGGAGTTGGCAGGTGGCCGCATCACATCGGAGATCATCGACATCAACCCCACTCCCGCACGCGACTTCGAGTTTGAGTTCTCATTGGAGCGCGCACGCAAGCTCATCGGCAAGAACATCCCCGAGGAGACATTCATGACTATCCTCGAGTCGCTCGACGTTAAGGTTCTCGGTCGCGAGGGCGAGGTGCTCACAGTGGCCGTTCCTCCCTACCGCGTAGATGTGCAGCGCGAGGCAGACCTCATTGAGGATGTATTGCGCGTGTATGGCTACAACAACATCGAGATTTCGGACCATGTAAACTCTACTTTGTCGTACGCACCAAAGCCAGACAAGGCACGCTTGCAGAATGTGGCATCTGACTTCCTCACATCGAATGGCTACACAGAGATTATGTCGAACTCGCTCACCAAGGCTTCATACTATGAGGGCTCGACATCATACCCCGCAAAGCGCTGCGTGAAGATTTTGAACCCATTGTCTCAGGATCTCAACGTCATGCGCCAGACATTGCTCTTCAACGCCTTGGAGGCCGTAGAGCTCAATGTTAACCGCCGCAACGGCAACCTCAAGATGTATGAGGTGGGTAACTGCTACGCCTTTGCTGCGGAGAAGGCATCGGAGGAGAACACCTTGGCTAAGTATGTGGAGAACAACCGCATCGGTATCACCGTAACAGGTCTCAAGACACAGCTTTCGTGGAACAGCAAGGAGGAGACAGCGTCGTTCTTCACACTCCGCGCCATCGTTGAGCGCCTCTTGAAGCGCTTCGGTGTTGACATCTACGCATTGCAGTCTGAGAGCCTCGAGTGCGACCTCTATGGTGATGCTATCGTCTTCAAGCAGGGACCCAACGAGGTGGTACGCATGGGTGTTGTATCGCCTATGGTACGCAAGAAGTTCGACATCAAGCAGGATGTATATTTCGCGGAGATCGACTTCGACCAGCTCATCAAGATGACCAAGAAGGCGAAGGTGCAGTTCAAGGAGCTTTCTAAGTTCCCCGAGGTTAAGCGCGACTTGGCACTCCTTGTAAACAAGAACGTCACATTCTCGCAGCTCCGCTCAATAGCATTTGCTACCGAGAAGAAGCTCTTGAAGTCGGTATCGTTGTTCGATGTTTACGAAGGCGACAAGCTCCCCGAGGGCAAGAAGTCTTACGCCTTGAGCTTCATCCTCGAGGATAAGAACCAGACGCTCACCGACAAGCAGATTGAGCGCACCATGGCTAACCTTCAGGCTCAGCTCGAGCAGAAGGCTGGTGCCGAGGTCCGCAAGTAATCTTCGGCCAATATAAAATAGGTATGGGGCTGTCCGCGTGGGCAGCCCCATTTTCATATTAGCGCTTCACCGCTCAGTATGGTCGCTTCACCCCCTATATATGTCGTTTCGCAGAGGGCTCAGCACGAAATGAGGCAGTTGTTTTATAACTTTGTTATAACAAAACCTTGAAACACTAAAAATTTAGAACTATGAAACGACTGCTACTTTTATTTGCGATGTGCCTCTGCACAACCACACTATTCGCTGAGGGCCGAGTATTTTGCGAAATCAGGGAGTACCACACATTCGGCAGAACAAAAAAGGTTGTCATCGACTATGGCCAAGAACAATTGAGAGGCGATTCGATGCAAATTTTGGTTGATGACGAGGGCAACAGAGTCGAATTTAACTCGATGATTGATGCACTAAACTACATGGAGTCGCTCGGATGGTGCTTCGTGCAGGCATATGTCACCGTGGACAATGAGATATCCAATGTTCGCTGGTTGGTGTGTAAGGATGTAGTGGAGGGTGTCAACCCATACGAAGGCCTGCTGACGAAGGAGATACTCGATAAATAGAGAGCCGAATGGCTG
This sequence comes from Alistipes sp., assembly GCA_045633045.1. Lineage (GTDB taxonomy): Bacteria > Bacteroidota > Bacteroidia > Bacteroidales > Rikenellaceae > Alistipes. The sequence goes on along the minus strand of JAZQXV010000018.1, from coordinate 17,928 downwards.
AAAATGACATAAGTAGTATATTAGACAAAAGCGAGGTATCACTACCCCGCTTTTGTTTTATTACATTATATCAGCCTACACCTCCATGCCGCGGCGGACACGAGAGAGAGTTTCGCTATCCACAAGGCGCTCGGCAATGTCCAAAGCAAAGTCCACCGAAAGGCCAGCACCCGCAGCGGTAATGAGGTTAGCATCCTCAACCACCGAGCCACCAACAAAGTGGTAGTCGCCCATCTCCTCGACAACTGTCGTGTGGCAGGTCACACTGCATCCGCGCGCAACACCCGCAGCAGCCAGCACCGTGGGAGCACCACATATAGCAGCGACCAACTTTCCACCCTCGTAGTAGTCGCGCACAGCCGAGCATACCAACGCCGAATTGCGGAGGTTAATGTAACCAGGATTACCGCCAGGCAAGATGATAGCCTCGCCATCCGAGAGGTCAGCATCCTCAATCAACATATCGCACTTCAACGCAACCAAGCCGTGCGATGATGTGACACTCAAGTTACCACCCACAGCCACACGCTTCAACTCCACGCCCGCGCGATTCATGACATCTATCGGTGCCAAGGCCTCAACACACTCGAAGCCATCGGCAAGAAGTATATATACTCGTTTCATATATTTAGGCTACTTAAACATCTGCTCCAACTCCTCGAACGACAACACCTCAACCGCGCACTCGCCAATACCCTTTGGTACAATTAAGCGTATTGAATTGTTATTCTTCTTCTTATCATACTTCACCTCACGCAATACTTCATTTATTGACGCAGGCATATCCAAACTTAGGCCGAGCTGCATAAGCACCCTATCAATACGCTGTGCAACATCCTCACCAAGCATACCGCGACGCACCGCAGCATGGGCAACAAGCGACATGCCGATAGCAACACTCTCACCATGGTTTACATCATGCGTGCACTTCTCGATGGCGTGACCGAGCGTATGACCAAGGTTCAAAAGGCGACGCACGCCACCCTCGCGCTCATCTTCGGCAACGATGCGCGCCTTGACAGCCACAGCACCAAGCATAGCCTCCTGCAACTCATCAGCCGAGTCGTAGATAGCATCACCGCAGCGCTCCAAACGCTCAAAGAGTGCAACATCAGCAATAATAGCGCTCTTAACAACCTCTGCCATGCCTGCGTGCAACTCTCGCTTGGGGAGTGTGCGCAGCATCTCCACATCGGCGATAACGAAGCATGGATGACGGAATGTACCTACCATGTTTTTGTAGTCTGCAACATTTACGCCATTCTTACCACCTATCGAGGCATCAACCTGACCGAGCAGCGTAGTCGATACAAAGCCAAACTCCACGCCACGCATATATGTCGCAGCCACGAAGCCCGCAATATCCGTAACTATGCCACCGCCGATACCGAGGATGAAGGTTGAGCGGTCGGCACCCAACTCCATAAGTTCGCGATAGACACGCTCGACAGTCTGCAAACTCTTACACGCCTCGCCCTGTCCCACGATTATGTGGTCGAAGCGACGCACAAGGTTGGGATAGAGGCGGTCGATGTTTGCATCCGTTATTACGACGGTACGACCCTCGGGGAGCACCCTCGCGAGGAGCTCCTCGGCACGACCCACATAGAGAGTCGAGGCTTGGTTGATTTGAATTATTCTCTCCATAAGTAGTACAAAGGTAATAATTTTATCAACAATGTTGTCATCGTGGAGCGCAAAACAAATTTTATTTGCAAAAAAGTTTGCAATATCCTTGAATGTTTCCTAATTTTGCGTGATGATTGTGTACATAAATATATGTATTGGCACAATCCACCAAAATTTGAGAGTATTTACAAACTATAACAACTTAAAAAAACATTTACAACTATGGCATTTCTAACTAACGACAAGCTCGTTATCGTCGGTGCTGCCGGTATGATCGGCTCGAACATGGTGCAGTCTGCACTTATGATGAACCTCACATCTAACATCTGCCTCTACGATGTATTCTCACCCGAGGGTGTTGCAGAGGAGATGCGCCAGAGCGGTTTCGACAATGTAAACATCACAGCTACAACTGATGTTGCTGAGGCTTTCAAGGATGCAAAGTATATCATCTCTTCTGGTGGCGCTCCACGTAAGGAGGGTATGACTCGTGAGGACCTCTTGAAGGGTAACTGCGAGATCGCTGAGCAGCTCGGTAAGAACATCAAGACTTACTGCCCCGATGTTAAGCATGTCGTTATTATCTTCAACCCCGCTGACCTTACTGGTCTCGTAACTTTGCTCTACTCTGGTTTGAAGCCCGGTCAGGTTACTACACTTGCAGGTCTCGACACTACACGTCTCAAGAGCGCGTTGGCAAAGAAGTTCAACGTTATGCAGTCTGAGATCGAGGGTTGCGCAACTTACGGTGGTCACGGTGAGCAGATGGCAGTATTCGGCAGCGCAGTTAAGGTTGCAGGCCGCAAGCTCACTGACATCATCGGCACTGAGGAGTTCCCCGCAGAGGAGTGGGAGCAGATGAAGAAGGATGTAACACAGGGTGGTGCTGCTATCATCAAGCTCCGCGGTCGTTCATCATTCCAGAGCCCCTCATACCTCTCTGTTGAGATGATTCGTTCAGTGATGGGTGGCGAGGCATTCCGCTTCCCCGCAGGTACTTACGTTTCTAACGAGAAGTACAACCACATCATGATGGCTATGGACACTGTTCTCGACCAGAACGGCTGCTCATACAAGATGCCCGTTGGCACTGAGGAGGAGTTGGCAAAGCTCGACGCTTCATACGCACACCTCTGCAAGATGCGTGATGAGTTGGTAACTCTCGGCATCGTTCCCGCAATCGAGGAGTGGTCAAAGATCAACCCCAACCTCTAATAAGAAAAGCGGAGCGCATAGCTCCGTTTTTCATTATATGAATAAGGAGATTTAGTAATCAGGGAGTTTAGGGCGGCAATCTTAAACTCCCTACTTACTAATCGCAACACACATTACCCAACAAACTCATTACTAATTGATTATGAAGATTGCAGTTCCCACACGCGACGGACATATCGACGATCACTTTGGTCACTGTGCCTACTACACTATCTTCGAGATTGAGGATGGCAAGATTATCTCTACCTCACGCCTCGACTCTCCTGAGGGTTGCGGCTGCAAGTCGGGCATCGCTGCCGACATGGAGGCTATGGGCATCGAGGTTATGCTCGCAGGTAACATGGGTGAAGGTGCAAAGAACAAGCTCCAGAGCCACAACATCAAGGTTATTCGTGGTTGCAAGGGCGACATCGAGGCAGTAGTTAAGGGTTACCTTCTCGGCTTTGTTATGGACTCGGGCGAGGCATGCCACCACCACGAGTGTAAATAACTATCGCACACCTTCTAACGTACAGTTAGATTTATAGACATCCACAAAATAAAACCCTCGGATGCAAAATTGCATTTGAGGGTTTGGTTGTTTAAGATATTTTATCTATATTTGTAAGGGTTTAATCTCCAAACATATATAGAACCATGAAGCGCCTACTACTCATACTCTTCGCACTCGTCGTAATCATACCCGCATCAAATAGTGCCTCGGCACAGGAGGAGGGCGACTTCCGCTTTGGTTTCCGCACGGGTTACTACTTCCGCACTAACGCCTTTGTCATAGGTGCATACGGCAACTACGGCATTACAAATTGGCTCAACGTAGAGCCCGGTATCAGCTACGTCTGCAAGGAGAAGAGTACGGTGGATGTCTATTGCGACTTCCAGATACCGTTGGAGATAGCGACATATTGGCATGTCTATCCAATCGTTGGTCTCAGCATCAACGACATTAGCGAAAAGAGCGGCACCATTGATGGCTGGGCAGGAGGTCTTAACATTGGCCTCGGCACAACATACAACCTCAATGGCCACTGGAATATTTCGGCACAAGGCAAGTGGATGGGTCGCTTCCCGCGCGAGCATACCAGCGCCGTTATTATTGCCGTCGGCATAGACTACAACTTCTAGGCTCAGGTACACTTACGCAGTAAGAGGTATCGGACACATAAGAGACATAAGCGGGGTTGCGAACAAATTTCAAGCACCTCTGGCTTATGTCTCTTCTCATTTTTCACCACGCACGACACCATCATTTCGTACCGCAAAGAGCGCTAAAAGGCCACACTTCTACATAAAACACCTCGCCAACAGCGCAATTTTGCAGTTTTCGGAAATTTATTTCGATTTTTTGATACAGCGTACCACATTTTTTACTATATTTGTATGAAATTATGGTGTACCATATAAAAGGTACACGATACACCCATTGGAATAAGACAATTAAACAATTATACAAAACTACAAACTTACTGAACATGGACAAAGTAAACGCTATGCAGTTGCAGGATGTGGTTATCCGATTCTCGGGTGACTCAGGTGACGGTATGCAGCTCACCGGTACGCTCTTCTCGGACACTTCAGCACTGCTCGGAAATGGTATCTCTACCTTCCCCGACTACCCCGCTGAGATTCGCGCTCCGCAGGGAACTGTAGCAGGTGTATCTGGTTTCCAGGTGCACATCGGCTCTTCACGTGTAGATAACCCTGGCGACTACTGCGATGTGCTCGTGGCTATGAACCCTGCAGCACTTATCGCTAACCGCAAGTGGCTTAAGCCCTCGGCTACCGTTATCATCGACGGCGACACCATGACCGAGGATAACATCACAAAGGCGGGCTTCAAGACCATGGATCCCATCACTGAGCTCAACCTCCAGGACTACAATGTCGTTATTCCCGACATCACAACAATGACTAAGGAGGCCCTCAAGGACTCAGGCATGGACAACAAGGCTGTTGTAAAGTGCAAGAATATGTTTGCCCTCGGTATCGTATTCTGGATGTACAACCGTCCCGATGACTACGCTAAGAACTACCTCGATTCTAAGTTCGCTAAGAAGAACCCTCTCGTAGCTGAGGCTAACAAGAAGGTTATCGAGGCTGGTTACAACTACGCAGCTAACACACACCAGTTTGCAAACAACTATACTGTAGCTCCCGCCGAGTTGGAGAAGGGCGTATATCGCTCAATCAACGGTAACACAGCTACTGCATGGGGCTTCTGCGCTGCTTCTGAGAAGTCGGGTCTTCCCCTCTTCTGCGGCTCATACCCTATCACTCCCGCAACCGTAATCCTCGAGGAGCTTGCTAAGCGTCGTGACCTCGGCGTTAAGACCGTACAGGCTGAGGATGAGATCGCAGGTATCTGTACCTCTATCGGTGCAGCATACGCAGGCAACTTCGCCGTTACTACAACTTCAGGTCCTGGTATTTCGCTTAAGAGCGAGGCTATGGGTCTTGCAGTTATGGCAGAGCTTCCTTTGGTTGTTGTTGACGTTCAGCGCGGTGGTCCTTCAACAGGTCTTCCTACAAAGACTGAGCAGAGCGACCTTAACCAGGCTCTCTACGGCCGAAATGGTGAGTGTCCTATGGTAGTTGTTGCAGCATCTTCACCAAGCGACTGCTTCCACTACGCATTCATGGCAAGTAAGATTGCTATGGAGCACATGACTCCCGTAATGTTGCTCACTGACGGCTTCATCGCTAACGGCTCGGAGCCTTGGAAGATTCCTTCAATGAGCGAGTATCCCGCTATCGTGCCTCCTATCGTAGCACCTCGTGGCGAGGGTGAGGGCGAGTTCTTGCCATACGAGCGTAACGAGAAGCTCGCACGCGGCTGGGCATTCCCCGGTAAGGAGGGTCTCGAGCACCGCATCGGTGGCTTGGAGAAGGATAAGCTCCGCGGCACTATCTCACACGATCCTAAGAACCACCAGGAGATGGTTACTACACGTCGCAAGAAGGTGGAGCTCGTGGCAGAGGAGTTGCCCGAGTTGGAGGTATTCGGTGCTAACGAGGCTGACGTACTCGTTGTAGGTTGGGGCGGTACACGCGGTCACCTCCACAGCGCAGTTAAGCAGCTTCAGGATGAGGGCAAGAGCGTTGCTCACCTCCACTTCAACTACATCTACCCCTTGCAGAAGGGCGTAGCCGAGACCTTGAAGCGCTACAAGCGCATCGTGGTATGCGAGTTGAACGAGGGTCAGTTTGCTAACTACTTGCGTCAGCAGTTCCAGGAGGTTGTGATCGAGTCTTACGGCAAGACTGAGGGTCAGCCCTTCACTGTTATCGAGATCAAGGATAAGGTTAATTCAATGTTGTAACTGTAACACCACAAATAACTTAAAACGAGAAAAACTATGGCAGAATTTAAGTACACACCCGCTGATTTCAAGAGCGATCAACAGGTAAAGTGGTGTCCCGGTTGTGGCGACCACGCCATCCTTAACGCCGTGCAGCGCACAATGCCCGAGGTGGCAGACGCACTCGGCAAGCCCCACAATAAGTTTACTTTCGTGTCGGGTATCGGTTGCTCATCACGCTTCATCTACTACATGAAGACCTTCGGCTTCCACACCATCCACGGTCGTGCTAATGCCATCGCAACAGGTATCAAGACAGCTAACCCCGACCTCTCTGTATGGGTATGTACAGGTGATGGCGACTCATTGGCTATCGGTGGTAACCACTTCATCCACGCCATCCGTCGTAACATCGACCTCAATGTTATCTTGTTCAACAACGAGATTTACGGTTTGACAAAGGGTCAGTACTCTCCTACCACTAAGCTTGGTAAGATTACTAAGACTTCGCCTTTCGGTACTGTTGAGAAGCCCTTCACACCTGGTGAGTTGGTTATCGGCGCCAAGGGTACGTTCTTCGCTCGTACTATCGACCAGGAGGTTATGTTGACTAAGGAGTGCTTGTTGGCAGCTGCTAAGCACAAGGGTATGTCTGTTACCGAGGCGTTGGTTAACTGTATGATCTTCAACGACAAGACTCACGCATTGTTTGCAGGTGATAAGGCTACTCGCGAGGAGCACACTATCCACCTCGTACACGGCGAGAAGATGTTGTTCGGCAAGGATAAGAACAAGGGTCTCGTATTCGAGAACATGCGCCTCAAGCCCGTTACTATCGGCGAGGACGGCTACACTATCGACGATGTTTTGACACACGACGCTAAGTGTGCTGACACTACCCTCCACTCTATGCTTGCAGCTATGAAGTACCCCGAGTACCCCGTAGCAGTAGGTGTTATCCGCGACGTTGACGACGAGAACGTTTATGACGTTAAGGTTGCAGAGCAGGTTGAGCAGGTTAAGGCTGCAGCGAAGATCAAGTGTGTTGATGACCTTCTTCGTTCAGGCCAGACTTGGGAGATTAAGTAATCGACCAACGATTAATATTGAAAGGGTTGTTCTTCGGAGCAACCCTTTTTTTTATGGACATAGCTTCAAACATTCCCACCCGCCTACTGACCATATAAATAATCCCCACAACGACTCTTCGTTGCAGGGACCATATCACGTTGAAATATCTGCGTTACTCAGCAAGCTGACCAGGATCGTGGTGTTCGGCGAGTGTCTCCATATCCTGACACTCCACGCCACGCATACGACGCTTCTCCTTAACAAAGAAGCGGAGGATAACCACAGCGCCACACAGAACGATAGCTGCTGCTACGACATATACAACAAGCTGCATCTCGCCGCTGCCCACAATAGCGCGCAACGACTCGCCACGATAGGATAGCACGATAAGCGAGTAGGCTATTGCATTATTAAATATATGTAGGATGACGGGGGCGAAAATCGAACGCTTAGAGAGGTAGTAGTAGCTGAAAACGACACCCACAACAAGCGCCTCGGCAACGACGATGGGTTCCATGTGAACGGCACCAAAAGCGGCTGCCGAGAGCGAAGCTGACACGAGGGGCGAGGTGTTACGACTAAGGATATTATAGAGTCTTGCGCGGAATATCATCTCCTCAAAAATTGGAGCGAGAAGCACCACTGTGATGAGCGTGAATGGGCCATCGCCAAAGGCACGACTATCTGCAGAAAGTACCCCCTCCAAGGGCAGCAAAACAATCGAAATAGAGATGATTAGCACCACTCCAAAGAGTAGTGTTATGGGGTTAAATCCGTGTCGCGAGTTAAGGACAGGAAGTATCTGCTTAAATGCCACACGCTCAATAAGTAATACTGCGCCATATACAGTAAACATTGAGCAGAAATATAGCACCATGAAGCTCACATCTACCGAAATGTTTGGCACAAAAATAGAGACCGCAGCACTCACCGCGAGCATGCACACAGCAAACACAAATACGAACATCGTAGTGAGTCCTACACTCTTAAAAAATCGCTTCATAATAGGCCTTAGTTTCTTATCATAATCTCACGCTACGCCATCGCAACCATCTAAACAGCGCAGCGCTTAATGCCTCATTCCGTTGGGCATAGCAACAAAATTCAAACAAAGATAAACAATTTTCGAGAAACGAGGCTGAAAATAGGATAAAATTTACTATTTTTGTCCGATTAATTTATTTGTGAATAATAGAACAAAAATATAGATGGCAAAAGTTGTTGCTTTAGCAAATCAGAAGGGCGGCGTGGGTAAGACCACCACAGCTATAAACCTCGCAGCATCGGTGGCACTTCTGGGTAAGAAGGTGTTGCTCATAGATGCCGACCCTCAGGCGAATGCTACGTCGGGATTGGGCTTCGACATCAACCAGCAGGGCCTATACGAGTGTATCGTGGGTGACGCCGAGGCGCGCGACGTAATCCTCCACTCGGAGGACATCAAGAAGTTGTGGGTGCTACCCTCCTCTATCAACCTTGTAGCTGCAGACACCGACCTCTCGCAGATGGAGAATGCCCACCATATAATCAAGGGCATCGTTGATTCTGTGCGCGACGACTACGACTACATCTTCATCGACTGTTCGCCATCGTTGGGTTTTACCACCGTCAACATTCTCACAGCTGTTGACTCGGTGCTTGTTCCCGTGCAGTGCGAGTACTTGGCATTGGAGGGTCTAAGTAAGCTTTTGAACTCCATCAAGATGGTTAAGAGCCGCCTCAACCCCACATTGGCCATCGAGGGCTTCGTGCTCACGATGTACATGCGCAACAAGCTCAACAACCAGGTTGTAAACGAGGTGCGCGAGCACTTTGGCGACTTGGCATACGAGACCATCATCCAGCGCAACATCCGCCTTGGCGAGGCCCCCTCACACGGCAAGCCCATCATGCTCTACGACGCTTCGGCAACGGGTGCGGTGAATTACCTGAGCCTTGCACGCGAGTTCCTCAAGCGCAACAAGACAAAGAGAGAATAAACGAAACACGAGATATGACTACAACAAAGAATAAGAGAGGATTGGGCCGTGGCCTTGACGCGCTCTTCGGCGATGCCAACCCCACACAGCACGCTAAGCCTATGTCCGAAATGGCAGAGGTGGCGATTGCCGACATCATCCCCAACCCCCTACAGCCACGTCACGACTTCGACGACGAGGCCCTCGCAGAGCTCTCAGCATCTATCGCTACGCTCGGCGTAATCCAGCCTATCACACTCCGCCGCCGCAACGATGGCAAGTACACCATCATCAGTGGCGAGCGTCGTTGGCGAGCATCACAGATGGCGGGTCTCGAGACACTCCCCGCATATATCCGCGAGGTAGGTGATGAGGACCTCCACGCCATGGCTCTTGTGGAGAACATCCAGCGCCAGGACCTCAACGCCATAGAGATTGCCTTGGGCATGCAGCGTCTTATCGACGAGTGCGGCCTCACACAGGAGGCTATGGCAGAGAAGGTGGGCAAGAAGCGCTCTACCGTGTCTAACTATATGCGTCTCTTGGGTCAGCCCTCAGAGGTGCAGTTGGCCCTCAAAGAGGGTGTTATCAGCATGGGCCACGCTAAGGCTATCGCTGCACTCGACGCGGAGTCGCAGATTAAGGCCATGAAGCGTTGCGTAAAGAAGGGCATGTCTGTACGTCAGGTGGAGGCCTATGTGCGTAAGATGAGCGAGGCTGTTCCCGCAAGTGCAGAGGTTGAAGAGGAGTATCCCGAGTCATTCTCTAAGCTCGTGGAGGAGCTTGAGCGCCTCTTTAGCGACAACATCTCCATTAAGCGCACAAAGAGCGGTGCTAGCCGCATCACCATCGAATGTGCCAACGATGCTGAGGTAGATGCACTTATCGAGAAGCTCCACAAAATAAATAACAACTAATTGCGTTGGTGAGTATAGGTATGATTAGAAGGATATCCATAGCCATTATCATGGCGGTGATTGCGCTTGTTGCAATCACCGAGGATGTCTCTGCGCAGGTATATACTCGCGACAATACACGAGGCAACATCCGCACCATCAACAACGGAGGCCTCGTGCCCATCGACTCTGCTGCCATCCTCAAGGCTAAGGCCGAGGCTGCAGCACGCCGCGACTCACTATACTACAACCACCTCGACTCTATCGGTCGCACCGCAAACGAGTTCTACGACAACCTCCCCGACACTGCACGTGACTCTATGCGTAGTGCCATTGCCGCAATGCTCAAGCGCGACTCCTCGATACGCGGTCGTGGTGATAGCATCACTGCCGATGGTCGCCGCATCCGCCTAAATAAGAATGGCGAGCCTCGCAAGCCCTTCATCAGCGACTCAATGGGTCTCTCGAAGATGTGTTGGCTCTCGCTGCCACTTCCAGGCTTCGGACAGATATACAACAAACAATACTGGAAGCTCGGTGTGCTCTACCCCGTTGTGGGTACGTCGCTCGGTATGTTTATACACGAGAACAAGCAGTACAAACCCCTCAAGGCACAGTACGACAGATACTTGATTGACCACGGTTATATGCGTACTCCCGAGTTGGATGCTATTCAGACGGAGATGATACGCCACAACACGCGCCAGCAGATATATGCAGGCATAGCAATTGCCTCATACATCTACTTCATAGGCGATGCTGCGGTAAACTACTCTACCAACGAGGTGTCGCAGGTCAAGAAGGCGACTACCCTTTCGACCATTTGCCCAGGTGCGGGACAGATCTACAACAAGAGCTACTGGCGTGTACCCATTGTCATTGGAGGCATGGCCTCGACAATCTATACCATCGACTGGAATAACCGTGGCTACAAGCGCTTTAAGACGGCCTACTCGCTTCTTATCGACTATGAGCGCCTAACTCCCGACGAGAGGTTGGAGAAGTACCCTAATGGAGCTCCCGACGAGTTCCGCGGCGCATACTCCACAACATTCTTGAAAAACCTCAAGGATAGCTACCGCCGTAACCGAGATCTTTGTATCCTACTCACAGCGGGTGTCTATATGCTGCAGATTATCGACGCACACGTAGATGCCCACCTCCAGGACTACGACATCTCGGACGACCTAACCATGAACCTCGAGCCATACTTCGACTACTCGCCCATAGGTTCCACACCCCTTATGGGCGTAAATATGAGTCTGAAATTTTAACTACGAAATATGAAGATACCATCTCTAAAGGCGCTGCTTCTTGTCGCGTCACTCATCATCGTTGCATCGTTCGATGCCTCGCTCTATGCGCAGCGCCCCCGCCGTGGCGTAGATAAGCGCTACACCTCGCCCGAGGAGATACAGCGCCGCCAGGATAGCATCAACAACCGCCTAAATGGCGACACCGCGACATACGAAGCCCCCACATTCGTGGAGGAGACCAAAGAGTCACGCCCCACAAACCGCCCCATGCAGATAGACTCCGTATTGGCACTATGGCGCGCAAGTAGTTCTAAGGAGTATTACGACAAGTACTTCGCCGACTTCAAGGGTTACAGCGACGCTATCACTGCAACTGGTGCATACGACAATACCGACTCGCTATACATAGCGCGCATGCAGGGCATCATGACCCCCGTACCGCTCACTTATAACCGTGAGGTACGCAGTGCCATCGAGCGCTTCTGCTCAGCCAACTATGCCAACACATTCAGCTATGCCTACTACTATTTCCCCATCATCGAGGAGGAGTTCACTAACGCAGGCATACCCATCGAGATACGCACCCTCGCAATCGTGGAGTCGGGACTCAACCCTCTTGCTAAGTCAGGCAAGAGCGCCGTGGGCATCTGGCAATTTATGCCCGCAACGGGCAAGGAGTTTGGCCTCGAGATTAACTCTATGGTCGATGAGCGTTGCAACCCACGCCTCGCATCGCGTGCCGCAGCGCAGTACCTCAAGCGCATGTACAACATCTACGGCGACTGGACCCTCGCTATCGCAGCCTACAACTGCGGCCCTGGTCGTGTGAACCGCGCACTCAGCAATAGCGGTGTGAGCCTCGAGGATGCAGGTCGCCTCTTCTGGGAGATATATGAGTACCTACCCTCGGAGACACGTGGCTATGTACCTCTCTACATGGGTGCTACATACGCCTTTGCCTACCACCGTGCTCATGGCGTTACAATTCCCACACCCCCTATGCCTATCGCAGTAGATACGGTGATGATTAATCGTCCCCTACACCTCGAGCAGGTATCTTCGACACTCGACATCGACATCGAGGTGCTCAAGATGCTCAACCCAGAATATACCATGCAGATTATCCCCGCGACAACAAAGAGCTACCCTCTCACACTCCCAGTAGAACTCTTCACAGAGTTCGACCGCCAGCGTGATAGCATCTTTGCTAAGGATAGCCTCTACTTGAAGGAGTATGTAGTACATGCCAACATCGAGAAGAAGATGCACGAGGCGCCTCCCGTAACAACACACACCGTGAAGAAGGGAGATACGCTCAGCGCTATCGCAAAGAAGTATGGTTGCACAGTGCAGCAGCTCATGAAGTGGAACAACCTCAAAAATGCTAATGCGCTACGCATAGGACAGAGACTAAAGGTCAGCAATAGATAACACGCGATAACACACTCATGTACAACCACCTCGACACCGACACCACCATCATCGCCCCTGCCACTGCAGCGGGTGGTGCCGTCATGGTCGTACGCCTAAGTGGCAGTCGCGCAATAGAGATTGCAGATGGCCTCTTTCGCGGTAAGAAGCCCCTTCGTGATTGCGAGGGCTACACCCTGCATTATGGCCGCATCGTTGACGAGGAGAACCGCACCATAGACGATGTCGTCGTGGCACTATTCCGCGCACCACACTCATACACGGGTGACGACACCGTAGAGATTACCCTCCACGGCTCGGAGTATATCACCTCGGAGGTGCTACGCCTTGCTATCAACCGCGGTGCTACCATGGCTATGCCTGGCGAGTTCACACGCCGTGCCTTCTTTGCTGGCAAGATGGACCTTAGCCGTGCCGAGGCCGTTGCCGACATCATCGCTTCGGACTCTATGTGGTCGCACAATGTGGCCTCAACGCAGATGCGCGGAGGCTACTCCGAGCGCCTCGCCTCGTTGCGCAATGAGCTACTCCGCCTGTGCTCACTCCTGGAGTTGGAGCTCGACTTCTCGGAGGAGGACGTTGAGTTTGCCGACCGCGCATCACTCCGTAACACACTCAATGATATAGGCGCACAGATAGAACAACTCACATCATCTTTTGCATTAGGTAAAGCCATCAAAAACGGTGTAAATGTGGCAATTGTAGGCAAGCCAAATGTTGGCAAGAGTACACTCCTAAACGCCCTTATCGAGGAGGATAGAGCCATGGTTTCGGACATCGCAGGCACCACGCGCGACACCATCGAAGCCACGACCGTGATTAATGGCGTGCGCTACCGCTTTGTTGACACCGCGGGCATACACACCACTGCCGACACGCTCGAGCAGATGGGCATCGACCGCACACACCGCGCCATTGCCAACGCAAGCATCGTCATCCACCTCACCACGGCAGACGACCCTACATTTGACACTATCGAGCATAGCGACGCGCAACACCATATCCGCGTGGTCAATAAGATAGACACTACGCCAGCTCCCGCTACCCTCGCACCCGACATCCTCTGCATCTCGGCAAAGAGCGGTATCGGCATCGACACGCTCCGCGAGCGCCTGGCAGCGACTATCGACACCTCAAAGCTCGGCACGGGTAGCGTCGTAGTATCGAACATGCGCCACTACGCAGCATTGCGCGAGGCCTACGCAGCCCTCACCTCAGCGCGCACAGCAATGGATAATGGCCTACCCTCGGATTTATTGAGCGAGGACATCCGCAGAGTTGTCCACCACCTTGGCGAGATCACCGGCGAAATCACCTCCGACGACATCCTCCACTCAATCTTCTCCCACTTCTGCATCGGCAAGTAAACGCTGTATATCATTGATTATCATAAGTTATCAAAGGTGCTCAAAATGAGCACCTTTGCTTTTTTTATGATAAAACCAACTTATCACCAATCATACTTATTTTATCATTTTTTTCGGCGTTATTTCGGCGTCGATGTCAGATGTCATTTTGATAAATGCTCCCGTCTCCCAAATGATGCGGGTTTTGCAATGGTGTGAAATAGAGTGCAATGGAGTGCAATGAGCCGCATCTGACACCGGGCGAAAAGAATTGAACATTCTTCAAAACAAGTAGAATTTATCTCACCCAAAACATCGTCTGTATTTATTTCTCCCGAAATTTCGCTCAGATGTTCGGTGATGTAAATATACAAATCATATCGCAAAAATGAGCAAAATAGTAGTAAAAAAAGTTTGTCAGTTTTGCGGCAAAGAATTTATCGCGCATAAACTGAACACAATGTATTGCTCTCACCAATGTTCGCAGCGGAGCTACAAGGTTCGCTTAAGAGAGCAAAAGTTAGAAAAAGTCCTGCAAAAGGAAAACCTTCCACCTGTCACTTCCACTACACTTAAAAAGGAGTATCTCTCGTGTGATGATGTTGCCGACTTAATGGGAGTCAGCAGCACCACCGTTTACAGATACTGCATAACGGGTAAGATTAAGTGTATTAAGATGAATAGGAAGATTTTTATACGCAAGGTGGATATTGACGCTTTGTTCCAAACTGATATACCATATCAAGTAACGCGCATACAGGCAAAGCCGATTACGGAGTACTACACGGTTGAAGAAATCGTAGAGAAGTACAATGTAAGCAGAGATACAATCTTTAAGTATGCATCCTCAAAAAATATTCCCCGCCTCAAGCAGGGAAATAAGACGCTATTCAGTAAGAACCATATTGACCGAAGGTTCTCACTCTATAGTCCCGATCCCGATATATCCGAATGGTACTCTGTGGATGAGATATGTGAGAAATTTCAGATGTCTATACAAGCTGTATATGGCTGCGCTTCGAATCACATTATACCACGGATGAAAAGTAAGGGAAAATGCTATTACTCAAAGAAGCATATAGATGAGGTACTTGCAAGCAGAATGGCTTCATCAGAAATTACGGAATGGTACTCTATGGAGGATATCAATAAGATCTATGGTCTAGACCCTAGATATGTTTCGGGACTTATCTACAAGAATCCTATTCCAAAGATTAGACGAGGCAACAAGGGATACTACTCTAAAACACACTTCGATGAGTTGATGAGGAATAAATTTCCGCAGCCAGAGTACTACACCGTGGAGGAGGTTACGGATAAGTATGGTATCACCAGAGATGCATTATATCAATATATCAAGAGATATAACATCTCCACCATCAAGGAGGGTCGATACATCAAGATTCTCAAGCACGAGATAGATAATATTTTGTCAAACACACAAAAAGCATCATAATATGTCAATTTCAAAAGTTGCATTAAGAAGGAAGCCTCTCTCAAATGGGAAGAAGGAGTCATTAGTCCTTGAATTCACCCCGCCAATCCTGGATAAGGATACACTGTGCCGTGTCCACAAAAAGCATCTTGGTATTTACATATGGGCAAAGCCAAAAACTGAGGAGGAACGGGACTACAATGATGAGATGTTAAGTAAGGCGGAGGCCATCCGCTCACACTGGGTTCAATCAATTATCAATGAGGACTACGGGTTCTTGGATAAGACTAAAATGAAGGGAGATTTCCTCGAATACTATCGGAACATAGCACTTGCTAAGAGAGAGAATAGCAAATGGTGGGGCTCCTATCAACATTTTGAGAAGTTTATACACGGACACTGCACTTTCGAGCAGATGGATGTATATATCGCAAAGCGATTTGCGGAGTACTTGATGACTGCCACATCAGTAAGGCGGCCAGGTGTACCGATGCACACTAACACTCGTGCGTCATACTTCTCAACTTTTAGGGCTGTGCTTAAAAGAGCATACCGTGATAGATTGCTTAAAGAGAACATCAACGACTACCTTGACAAGATCGAGTATGTAGAGACTAAAAGGGAGTATCTAACTTTGGAAGAACTTAAGCGTCTTGATGCTACTCCTTGCGACATCCCAGTACTACGCAGGGCGGCAATATTCTCTTGCTTCACCGGACTGCGTGTCAGTGATATTATGCAGTTGGAGTGGAAGCATATTGTCAAGGCACCTGATGGCGGCTGGTGTATGCGAATACGTACCGAGAAAACTGAGACAGAGGCAACCCTGCCTATCAGCGAAGAGGCGCTCTCCTACTGCGGTAAGCGCAAAGAAGGTAAGGTGTTCGAAGATTTTGCTCGTGGAATGCTCACAACACCGCTAAAAAGATGGTTGAAGCAAGCAGGAATAACTAAGCATATAACTTTCCATTGTTTTAGACACACATTCGCTACGCTACAGTTAGCAATGGGTACTGACCTGTATACTGTAAGCAAGATGCTCACTCACAGATTCATTTCAACTACCCAGATATATGCTGATATCATGGACAATGAGAAGAGAAAATCGGCTAATGCAATCACCCTGAAATAAGCGTTTGAGGCCTCTATTGAATATAGAGGTCTCTTTTTTTACTCACTTTAACAACCAAAATGCTTATGGCGAACTATACTTTCATAAAAAAGATTATGGAACAGCGTAATATCACAAACGAGGATTTGTACGGCGTTATCACAACCCTCGTTCAGAAAGTAGAGTCGCTTGAGTGCAGCATTCAGGAGATTAAGAATACGCCAGACGATGAAAAACTAATGGATGCAGACGAGTTAGCAGATTTCCTGGGTAAGTCAAAGGTTACTGTATATCGCTTGAAACACGAAAGGAAGATCCCTTATATCAAACAAGGGAACAGAATATACTTTTTCAGGAAAGATGTCCTGGAATGGCTAAATAACAACAAGCGCGCATCCAAGGCTACGACATTACGAGATGTTGAGAAAATGATGGCCGCAAAATCAACATCATTTTCCCGTAGTAGCAAAAGAATCTAGGGCTAAACGGTTAAATTGGGTAAATTCTATTATCTTTGCAGTTGAATTCTAAAACAATAGACACTATGAAGGAATTGGTAGCAAAAATCAATGAGGCATTCGAGGCATTCTCAAAGGATGCTGCGTTGCAGGTAGAGAAAGGTAATAAGGCTGCTGGAACTCGCGCTCGTAAGGCTTCATTGGAGCTTGAGAAGTTGATGAAGGAGTTCCGCAAGGTTTCTGTCGAGGCCGGCAAGAACTAATCTCTCCCTCATTCGTGTAGCAGGACTACACACCACATAGTTATAGAAGAAAGCGTTAGCTTTTGCTTTGCATCCTAAATTCTGGTAAAATTTAAGTACTCGCAAGGCAAGCAGTTACCGCTCACGATTTGCGTGGGCTAATCTGTTTGCGAGTATGGTTTACCAGAGCCAAGGATGCAGCAGGTTATGTCCCACGCTTTTCGTTTTGGCAAATATCGTGCTCAAGGGGACATTGAGCCACATAATAAATTGGGGCAATGATATTAGAAGAACTATTGGCAATACCTGCAGACGCTACCAATGCTACTGTTCAGGGTGTGGAGATGAAAGTAATTTCAAATGAGCAGGCAGAAATATTGCTCAACAACGATGCAGAAGATGAGAAGGCTCACGAGTGCATCTTGAAGAACGGAAGATTCCTTTTTGAGTCGGAGAACGGAGAACTCAAATCACTATACAAAGTACAAGATTAAGGGCATCAATTGATGCCCTTTTTTTATTATACCTCAAATCCCAGCAACTTCAGAACAAATGGAGTGAACAATGCTGTTAGGACACCGTTC
>JAZQXV010000017.1:0-90697 GCA_045633045.1 Alistipes sp. | reverse complement strand
ACCTGCTGACTGGAATGCGTGGATAGCCTCAGGAGTACAACCCATGTTAGAAACCTCAGCGCAGCACCATGTACCGTTAGCCAAAAGCTCCTTAGCATCAGCCTCGTTCAACTCGTTCTGGAATGCGCAAGGAAGTGCGATGTCACACTTAACTGACCAAGCCTTCTTACCAGCTGTGAACTTACAAGCCTCGGGGAACTTAGTTGCCATATCCTCAACCTTGTTGCGGTTTGAAGAACGCATTACCAACATGTAGTCGATCATCTCGTTAGTGATACCACCAGGGATCTCGCAAACGCCGTCAGGACCAGAGATTGCAACAACCTTAGCGCCGAGCTCAACAGCCTTCTGTGAAGCACCCCAAGCAACATTACCGAAGCCTGAAACTGCAACTGTCTTACCCTTGATATCCTTGCCAGCCTTAGCCAACATATACTCTACGAAGTACAAAGCACCGTAACCAGTAGCCTCGGGACGGAGGATTGAACCACCCCAAGTCATACCCTTACCAGTCAAAACGCCAGTGTGGTACTTACGAGCGAGCTTCTGATACATACCGTTGAGGAAGCCGATCTCACGACCACCAACACCTACGTCACCTGCGGGAACGTCAGTGTCAACACCGATGTTGTTCCACAACTCCTGCATGAATGCCTGGCAGAAGCGCATGATCTCACCGTCTGACTTGCCAACGGGGTTGAAATCTGCACCACCCTTAGCACCACCCATAGGAAGGGTAGTCAACGCGTTCTTGAAAGTCTGCTCGAAACCGAGGAACTTCAACATTGAAGGGTTAACAGCTGGGTGGAAACGCAAACCGCCCTTGTAAGGACCGATAGCTGAGTTGAACTGTACACGGTAACCGAGGTTAGTCTGTACATCGCCATTGTCGTCTACCCATGTAACACGGAAAGTGAAGATACGATCAGGCTCAACCATACGCTCAACGATCTTTGCCTTCTCATACTCGGGGTGCTGGTTGTATACCTCCTCGATAGACTCCAATACCTCCTGAACCGCCTGCAAGTACTCAGCCTCACCGGGGTGCTTGGCCTCCAAATTGGCCATAATAACTTTTACATCCATAGTTTTAGTTAAGTTAAAAGGTTATTATAAAATGTTAAACTTTGTTGTGTTTCTCTGTTTGATACCTATTACTTACGAATAGTCACACAAAGATAGGCAAATTATTCTAATTATGTCCACCTTTGCGCAAAAATTTTGTAAAAATAGAGAAAACGGGTATCCTACGCCCGAAAAAGCGTAGAATACCCGTAGTTTTAGGGGTTATACGAATGGAAGACGTACCACCTCAGCCTTCAAGAGGCGACCACGTACAACAACTGCGATCTGTGTGCCAGCCTTTGCGAACTCGGGCTTAACATAACCCATGCCGATACCAACCTTGAGGCAGGGCGACATAGTACCAGATGTAACGTGACCGATGACATTACCCTCGAGGTCTGCCAACTCATACTCGTGGCGAGGTACACCGCGGTCGATAAGCTTGAAGCCTACGAGCTTGCGAGTAACGCCCTCCTTCTTCTGGCGCTCCATGAGCTCACGGTCGATGAATGGCTTGTTATCAACGAACTTTGTGAGCCAGTTGAGGCCTGCCTCGATAGGAGATGTAGTGTCGTCGATGTCGTTGCCATAGAGGCAGAAGCCCTTCTCGAGGCGGAGTGTGTCGCGTGCGCCGAGGCCGATGTTCTTCAAGCCGAACTCCTCGCCTACCTTCCACATAGCCTCCCAGATGGTGTCAGCATCCTCGTTGTACATATAGATCTCGCAACCGCCAGAGCCTGTGTAACCAGTAGCTGAGAGGATAACATCGCAGCCCGCAACCTTGCAGAGCTTAAATGTGTAGTACTCCATATCCTCGACCTGCTCCTCGGTCATCTTCTGCACGAGCTTCATAGCCAAAGGACCCTGGATAGCGAGCTGTGCGGTCTTGTCAGAGCCATTCTCGAGCTCCTCGCCAGCCTTCATGCCATACTCCTTACCCTGCTCGCAGATGTGGTTCCAGTCCTTCTCGATGTTTGCAGCGTTAACGCAGAGCATATACTTCTCCTCGTTGAGACGATATACCAACACATCATCAACGATACCACCCTTGCCATTAGGCATTGTTGTGTACTGCACCTTACCGTCGTAGAGGTCGCATACGTTGTTTGTGGTGATGCGCTGCAAGAACTCTGTAGCGCGTGGGCCCTTAACCCAAATCTCGCCCATGTGGCTAACATCAAATACGCCACATTTCTCGCGAACGTTGATATGCTCGTCGTTGATACCTGAGAACTCGATAGGCATGTTGTAGCCTGCGAACTCTGCCATCTTAGCACCATTAGCAATATGGTACTTAGTAAATGCTGTAGTTTTCATTGGTTTATAGGTTTTAGATTGTTATAGTTTTATTCTGCTGGTATGTTTTTGCTATTCCGTAGGTTGTGCGGCATGCATCTCGGGTGCTTTGGTTGCGGCATCTGCAACTTTGGGGCGGGGTTTGAAGCCTACCTTGGGGCAGCGCGTAAACTCCTTTGTACGGTCGAAGAGGTAGCGGTAGGTGGTGTGCATCTTGTGCTTGCGTGCACAGATGTAGCGCTCCACCATGCGGTTCATCGTGGGGTTGAAGTCGCCAATCCATGCGAACTCCACCGAGCGATACTGGTTCTTCTTGGTGCGGATGTAGCCGTCGAGCATGGCCTTCATCATGCCAGACTCCACGCCCTTGCCCTGAAACTCAGGGGTGATGCCGAAGACGATGCCGAAGATGCGGTCGCTCATCTTGCGCACCTTGAGGTCCCACATCATGCGTAGCTTGTTTATGATGCCGAACTTGCCGTTATACTTGCCGATGATGCGGTTTAGGTCGGGCACCATGATGAAGAAACCGATGGGTTCATCATTGAAATATGCAAACCATATAAGATTGCGGTCGATGATGGGGCGCATGGTGTCCGCCATTTTGCGAGCCTCCTCCGAGGTCATGGGCTGCACACCCGTGAAGAGTGCCCACGCCTTGTTATATATGGTGCGCACCTTCTCCACCGCCGAGTATAGATCCTCATTGCCGATGGGGGCGAAGCGGTAGCCGGGTGTTGACATAAGGCGCTTCACACGCTCGTAAACAACCTCGTTCACATCGTCATCGTCAATCTTCCAGATGTATGTGTTCTGGTTGAAGTAGTTCTGGAAACCGTAGTTCTCGAATAGCTCCTTGTAGTAGGGTGGGTGGTATGGGTTTTCGAAGAGGGGCTGATGCTCATATCCCTCCACGAGCAATCCCCACCATGCGTCGCGTGAGCCGAAGTTCACGGGACCATCCATCGCCTCCATGCCGCGCTCCTTGAGCCAGTCGCGTGCTGCATCGAAGAGTGTGTTGGCAAGTTCCTGATCGTCGATAGCCTCGAAGAATCCACAACCACCTGTGGGCTGCTCGTAGCCAAAGGCGTGTGTCTTGTCGTAGAATGCTGCGATGCGACCTACACACTCACCCTCGGCATTGTGTGCCACCCAGCGAATAGCCTCTCCATCCTTGAAGAGCTTATTCTTGGCGGGGTCGAATACAGCCTTTATCGAAGAGTCGAAGGGGCACACCCAGTTGGGGTTACCCTTGTATATCATCTTTGGGAGGTCCAAAAACTCGCGCTCGAGGCGTTTGTCAGTAGCCTTGACCTCTAAAAGTGTGTATTTCGTGTTTGCCATTTTACCTTACTCTAAGTATGTACAATCACACAAAGATAAACATTTTTTTTGTAATACTACTTTTAGTAGTGAAAAAATATTCGACATTTAGATGCGAAAGGGATAAACCTTATAAAAGAACTCAATACGAACAGGTGATTACGGTATGTTGTTTGTAACTTTACCTATCTCCCTGCCGTCTTCGGCTTTACTGAAAATATGCCCCAAATAATGACTAAAAACTCAATTTTATTGACAAAAAATAACATTGTATGTGTGAATATAAAAATTTTCTTATAGTTTAAGTTTGTTTTCAAAATATTTTTTATACCTTTCGGGTGCAAAAATTAATATTGTGTCTTTGAATATGTACGAGATTTGCATGGTGTGTTGCGTACGTGTAGCTACAATATTATAAAAGGAATGAGAATAAATTAAAAAGCATTTGTATTATGAGAAAGAGTATTGTTACCCTATTGGGTATCCTTTTTGCGACAGCAAGTCTTATGGCGGCGCCATTGACGGATGATGATCGTGCAATTAAGTATGAGGATCTTCCAGCTAAGGCGCGCACATTTATCACCAACCACTTCCCCAACGTGCAGCCCTCTTACACGTTCGAGGATAGAGATCATGCTCACATCGAGTATAAGGTGTTGTTGGAGAGTGGTGTGAAGATTGAGTTCGACGGCGATGGCAATTGGAACGATGTGGAGTGTCGAGGTGGTGCAGTTCCCGCGGCTATTGTTCCAAAGAAGATTGCAAACTATGTTGCTAAGCACTACGCTTCGAGCGCGATTGTCGAGATTTCGAAGGATCGTAACGAGTGGGATGTTAAGCTCAACAATGGTGTGGAGTTGGAGTTTAATCAAGAGTATCGCCTCGTCGATGTTGATGACTAATTAGAAAAACGGTCAATGAATATTAAAAAGAGTGTGTCTATGAGAAAGTTTATATTTACAGTTTTTGCTGTAGTTGCAGCGTTGGGGCTCTTCGCTTGCGACAACTATGATGCCCCAACATCTTTGCGTAACGCCTTTAGCGATAAGTACCCCACGGCTGTTGACGTGGAGTGGGAGAGAAAGCGTGGCTATGCCGTTGCAGAGTTTACCCTCCCGGGCCAGGGTGAATGCGAGGCGTGGTACACCAAGGGTGGTGAGTGGGTTATGACTAAGTATGACATCAAGTACAGCGACCTACCTCAGGCCGTTCGTATGGCCTTCGAGACGTCGTATGGCGCGCAGACCCCTGTTGATGATGTAGAGCGCCTAGAGCGCAATACGGGCGATACCATCTACTTCATCGAGGCTACAGTTGTGGTTAATGGCTTCTTGACAGATATATACCTCGACTATGCTTCAGATGGTACGCTTCTACGCACCGCGGCTGACATTGAGGACTACGACGGTATATATTACTACCTGCCTTAATTCTAGGCTGAAATGGCAAAATGGGCTATCCGCATGGATGGCCTATTTTTGTATGTAGTGAAAAATCTTCTTTCGTTGTGTGACGTAAATATCGGTAAAATGACTATCTTTGTTGGAAACTTCTAACCAAAGATTGCTATGTCGATACTCTATATCGTGATAATCGCTGCCATATTCTGCCTCGCTCCTGCGGGTGTGTTGTGGCTGTGTCGCCGCGTTTCGTTCTTCGATAAAATTGGCCCTGTGATGATTCTCTACGCCTTGGGCATACTCATCGGAAACCTCCCTTTTGATATCCCTAAAATAGCTGTTGTTCAAGATATTGCGACATCTGCTACGATACCTTTGGCTATTCCGATGATGCTCTTTGGCTGTCGCTTCACGCGCCGCGATGCCAGCCTGCAGGTGAGAACCGTCTTGAGTGGCTTCTTGTCCGTAGCTATAGCCGTAGCAGTGGGCTATATTCTCTTGGGTAAGCACCTCGAGGAGGGTGCTGAGATTGGTGGTATCATGTCGGGTATGTACACGGGCGGCATGGTCAATGCCGCTGCTATTCAGGCGATATTTGGCGTTAAGGAGCATAGCTATGTTATGATGTGCTCATACGACATCATAATCTCGTTCCTCTACCTCGTGTTCCTTGTGGCTGTGGGTTATAGGTTGTTCCGCTGGCTCTATGGCGAGAGGGGTGAGAAGAGCCTCACGCAGAGCGAGAAGGAGGAGCTTGACCGTCAGATTGCCGAGGCAAAGCGCAACCCCTATGAGGGCTTGTGGAGCAAAGCGGGACTTGTGGAGTTGGCGAAGATTGTGGGCTTTACGCTCGCTGCGGTGGCTATCTCGGCAGGCGTAGCGTTGCCATGTGGTGATGATTGGTTTATGGTAGTATTTATCTTGGTAGTCAGCACCTTGGGCGTAGTGTTCTCATTTGTTAAGCCCGTGCGCAAGTTGGAGCGTAGCTTCGATATTGGTATGTACCTCATCTATATCTTCAGCATCGCTATGGCCTCGATGGCCGACTTCTCGGAACTTAATCTCGCTGAAGGCCTCGACCAGATACTCTACCTCGTCGTTGCCGTCTTTGGCTCGTTGGTGCTGCACGCCATTTTCTGCCGTATTATGCGTGTTGATGCCGATTCGATGACCGTGTCGTCGGTGTCGTTTATCAACTCGCCACCCTTCGTGCCCATGATGGTTGCTGTGCTCAAAAATCGCAAGTCGCTTATCGTGGGCCTCGGCGCTGGCATCGTGGGTTATGCCCTGGGTAATCACTTTGGTGTGCTTATGGCCTCGTTGCTTGAGAGGTTGTAGGTTGATGTAAGATAGTAGGAGGGTGTTCCCTGCGTGGAACACCCTCCTACTATTTAATGTATTGTGCCTTACTCTGTTACCGCCTTTGCCCAGGCTGTCTTGCGCCATGCCGCCTCGGTTGCGGGACACTCCGCCTGAGGTATGTAGCACGATAGGCCGCATGAGCGGTCGATGGCGTATGTCTCCACGCCCCTGGACAACGCTCGATGCTGACCATACATATGACTTCCCCGAGGGTGCAATGGGTAGTGCATTCTGTCTTGGTGAGATCATGAAGCCTGGTTTCGATAACTGGATGTTGATGATTTACGCTACAAATGATGAGTATCCCGATGGTTTTGGCGATATGTTCACCACGGAGTTCATTGTTGAGACTGGCGGCTCGCGCTCATCGTTCCCAACAGGTACATACAATGTATCTCTTGATGTTGAGGACCATACTATGTTTGCGGGTATCGTAAACTATGCTGGTAGCATCCTCTTCACATGGTATGGCGATTTGACTCCCGATGCAGAGGGCTACTCATCTGAGACTGCGCCTATCTCTGAGGGTACTGTAACTGTTGAGGATGCCGGTAATGGCGATTATCGCTTTGTCTTTGACCTTGTTGACGATGGTGGCCATAAGGTTACTGGCGAGTGGACAGGTAAGGTCGCTGCACAGGATATTAGCGATGCTATGTCTTCATCATCGCTCGCTGCTCCCCAGCCCCTTGCGCTTCGCAAGTAATTGAGCGCGCGCATAGCACAAAAAGTTATGGGTCGTCCATTCGGGCGACCCATATCTTATTTAATGATTTCGACAATCTTCGTTATGCTACCCACTATCCAATCCGCTTCGGCTGCTTCGAGCTCCTCGCGTGTGGCATTGCCATAATCGACGCCTATAGCTCTTATGCCTGCGTTGTGTGCCATGGCGATGTCAACAGGCATGTCGCCCACCATAATCGCCTCCGAAGGCGCGATATTGAGCTCTCGGAGGGTTTTGAGTGCTGGCTCGGGGTGTGGCTTGTGGTGTGTTACGCTATCGGAGCCTACGGCATACTCAAAGTAGTGGTCTATGCCGTGGTGGCGCATAAAGAGCATCAGCGAGTCCGTGAGGCGCGATGTCGCGATGGTCATCCTATATCCGCGCTTGCGCAACGCCTCGAGCGTCTCCTTTACGCCTGGGAATAGGTCGGGCATAAGCTCCTTGCGGCGCTCAGCAAATATCTGGCGGTAGGTATCCACGCAGTAGTCAATTTTTGCGTCGTCAAAGTCGGGGTACATGCTCTTGAAGCCGTCGCGCAGCGTTAGGCCTATCGTTGCGCCACAGGTCTCCTCGTCGCGCATATCGAGGCCGAGGCGCTCCATCGTGGCGCGAAAGGCTATGATGATGTTGCTGCGTGTGTCGCAGAGCGTGCCGTCGAAGTCGAATATTATAACCTTTGTCTCCATAACTCTTAGAATACCACTCTGATACCGAGCTGCATATGCCAGCGTGAGGCGAGGTCGTTTACGGTGTAGTTCGCGCCGTTAAACTTATATACGGGGCGGTAGCCACCCTCCACCTCGCGAAGCTCTGTCACGGTCACGGGCGAGAGTGCCCAGTTCGACACGCGGTATGACATGCCCCATGAGCGGCAGATAAGGTTGCTGAGGTTGATTACATCGAGTGTGAGTTCTACGCGCTGGTCGCGGTTGCTGATTGAGTTGTCCTTCTTGAAGTAGAACGACTGCGCAATATGGAGGTCGAGGCGGTGTACAAAGGGCAATGAGTGTGAGTTGCGCTCGGCAAACTTACCACGATTAGATTGAAGATATTTATCTACCTTGATGTAGTCGTTAAATGCTGCTGCTGATGTGTCGTCAGCCCATAGCATTGTACTCATCTCATCTTCGGTTGGGATGTAAATCAGTGAGTTGCCGCGATAGCTATCGCCATTTACATCAACCTTGCCCTTGGCGTATGTGAGCGAGTAGTGCTCGCCCGAGTAGCCGTTATAAAGCAACATTACATTGGTGCCGAAGAGGCCATATCTCTTGTTGTACGAGATTGTCGCCACCACCTTGTGGGGGAATTCGTAGAGTGAGTTACTCAACTCGGGGGCGTTGCTATCTACGGTGTAATTACGTCCCCAGTTCGATGATGCCTGTGCCGAAACGCCATCGTTGATGCTCTTCGACTGCGAGAAGGTATATGCCGCAGCTACACGAAGGCCAGCAAGAGGGTAGATAAAATCGTACTCGGCGCGTGCGGTTACCGACCACGAGTAGCCCTTCTGCGTGTTGCTAAGGCGATATACCGCTGCGTAGTCCTTGGTTACAGCATCGTAGTATGTCGCCGATGTGCGGCTCTCCTCGCCACCCACGAAGAGGCGCTTGCCATTATCCTCCGCCACGAGATTCTCAACAAAGATGTTGTTTAGTCCCTTTGTGTAGTCGGCATCTAACGACAGCTTTAGACCGCTGTAGTTGTATGTTGCGCCAGCAGCCACGCGGAAGACCTGCGGATAGCGGAAGTTGTTATCTACGAGGTCGATAGAGGGGTTGCTTGCTATGCCCACGCTCTCGGGGTTGAGACTGAAATCTGGGGTCTCAGCGGGGTTTGTCACCGTCACGCCAACGGAGCGGAGACCTGTGTTCTGATAGCAGTTCGAGAGCCATACGAAGGGTATGCGGCCAGTGTAGATGCCCGCGCTGCCGTGCACATTCCATGTTCCGTCAAACCACTCTATGCCCACGCGGGGAGATATAAGTATCTGTGCGCGGGGAATATCGCCCGTCTTAGAGCAGGTGCAAGAGTAGCAGATGTCATGCTTTGCAAAATAACCATTGTTGAACTCCTCGTTAGCTACGGGGGTGTCGAACATCACGGGGATGTCTGCGCGCAGGCCGTATGTCAGCGTGAGTTCGCGTGTGATTTTGTACTCGTCTTGCGCATAGAGTGCGAACTGACCCATGGTCATCGGAGGGTTCTTCTCGCCATTTGCGAAGTATCCGTAGGCGTACTGCGTAGCGTTGTCCGCAAGGAAGTCCTCGAGCGATGCGTATGTATATGTACCGCGCGCGTTTGCGAGGTAGAGGTTGTCGGCACGATATACCTCGTTCGAGGTGCCGAATGTTAGCATGTGCTTGCCGAGGTTGAGCGTCACATCGTCGCCAAAGATGAAGACATCCTGCTTAAGCATATTGCGACCCGAATAGGGACTTGTGCCGATGGTAGCAGTGCCGTTACCTTTCTCGCCCAATCCGTTGATAATCACTGCGGGAAGGCTCTCGGGGGTAAGGCGTCCATCTGTCAAGCGTGTGTAACCAATGCGCAGAGAATTCGAGCCCCAATCCTTCGAAGTGTTAAGCTCCGCAACGACCGAGTGCGTGCGGTTGATATTGGTGTATTCCGAGCCTGTGAAGTAGAACGATTGTGCAGTGTTCGAACCCGCATCAGCATCGGCATGGAGCATGTTGTAGCGCAACGAGAGGTGGTTGCTTTGGTTGATGTTCCAGTCGAGGCGTGCAACGGCCGAGCCTGTGATTTCGAGAATTCTGTTCTCGCCGTAGCCGCCGCCGTCGTATCCCGTGAGCTCCTTGTATCGCTCCGAAATCTGGCGTGCCTCATCGAGTGTGAGGGCAGATACGCCACTACCTGGGTAGTTCGATGAGGGGGTAAGACCGCGATTGAACTCGCCAGCAACGAAGAAATGAAGTTTGTCCTTAATGATTGGGCCTCCGAGAGTTATGCCGTAGATGTTTGTTATCTGCTCCGAGAGTTTTGTGCGGTTTGCGACATCCTTGCCTGGCGTTGTGCCCCAGAAAGATTCGTTGTTGAAGTAGGTGTATGCCGAGCCGCTAAACTCGTTGTTTCCCGAGCGTGTCACGGCGTTGATGCTACCACCCGTAAAGCCACTCTCACGTAGATCAACGGTATATGTCGAAATCTCAACCTCGCGGATGGCGTCAATGGGAATAGGGTTGGCGCTTGTAAGCGAGCCCGTCATGCCCGTAGTGCCGAGACCGTAGATGTCGGCAGAGGATGTGCCGTCGATGGTGAAGGCGTTGTAGCGTGTGCTCTGACCACCAAGCACGATGCCACCAGCGCCAGGGCTTACTGCCGAGGACATAAGCTTTGTGAGGTCGTATATCGAGCGGTCAACGGTGGGGATGGCTGCCATCTCCCTCTCGTTGAAATTCTCTGTGCGTGCATCGGTGTCTGAGTGGATGACCCACACCTCGTCAATAAACTCTGTGTCCTCTTTTAGTTTGGCATCGATATAGAGTGTCTCACCGACGTGCATCTCTGCGACGGTGTGTTGCTGCGTTTTGTAACCGAGATAGCTGATTTCGATGGAGTATGGTCCGCCTACGCGCATACCATTTATAGCGTAGTGACCATCGGCGTTTGTACATACGCCATAGGTTGAGCCTGAGGGCTCGTGTCGCGCAACTACTGCTGCGCCTGCGATGGGGTTGTTGTCGTTATCTGTTACCACGCCACGCACTGATGATGTGGTAACCTGAGCGCCCGCCACTGCCACGGCAAAAAGCAGGGCGATCGTTAAAAGCAATCGCTTCATAATTAAGGATTTAGGGAGACTATTTATGTCTCATGTTAGAGAATTATGCTGCGCACTCGTGGCGCAGAATCGAGTGCAAATATAATAAAAATTTTCCATTCGCAATAGCTCTGTTAATTTTTTCACACAAATATTTTTCGTAGTCATGAAATATGAAAAAATGTGCATATTGCATAAATATTTAGCGGGGTGGCGGGGTAATTTCCGGTTTGTTTAAGAAATAGGGTGTTTTGTAGTGATTTTTGGAGTAATATTGTCTTATTTGGGCATGCCAGAAAGTGTTGCGCATATAAAATAAATACCATTTTCATAGAAAAAAAAGGAGAATTTCTTTGCTAATTCAATAAATTGGGTTATCTTTGTGCATTAACTTTACGCATAGAGTGTGTCTGCTCGGTTCGCTTCTGCGCCGAATGGGCAACAGTGAGGGGTATGCTTGAGGCGTAGGGGAAAGAAACAAACTTTAAAACTTTATACAAATTTTTTTATTAAAAACTAATGCTTATGGTTAAAAAAGTTGTACTATCAATGGTCGCAACTCTGCTCTTGGGCTGCTTCGGCGCATTTGCTCAAGGTCAGCGTGTTACCGGTACAGTGACCGATGAGACTGGTACTCCAGTCATCGGAGCAGCGGTTGTTGTTAAGGGTACTACCCGAGGCACATCTACCGACGTTGCCGGTTTTTATGAGATTGCAGCTGATGCGAACGCAACCTTGGTATTCTCTTACCTTGGTATGCAGTCACAGGAAGTTGCTGTTGCAGGTCGTGCAGTTGTTGATGTAGTCCTTGCTGCAGATTCAGAGCAGATCGAGGAGGTCATCGTACAGGCGTTCGGTACTGCAAAGAAGGAGGCCTTTACAGGTTCTGCAAAGGTCGTTAAGTCTGAGGACATCTTGAAGTCTTCTACAACAAGTGCACTTGCCAGCTTGGATGGTAAGGTGTCTGGTGTGCAGATGCGTTCTGCTTCAGGTCAGCCCGGTGCAGGTAGCCCTTCTATCGTAATCCGTGGTTTTAGCTCAATCAACGCAGGTACTTCACCTCTTATCGTATTGGATGGTATGCCATTCAACGGTACTATCGGTGATATCAACCCCGCTGATATCGAGTCTATGACAGTCTTGAAGGATGCTGCATCTAACGCACTTTATGGTGCACGTGGTGCAAACGGTGTGATCATGATCACTACAAAGCGTGCTTCATCTGATGCTGTTGTAAACGTTGACCTCAAGGTGGGTGTTAGCTCACGTGCAGAGAAGGATTACAACTATGTTCGTGATCCAGGTCAGTACTACGAGTTGCACTACAAGGCTCTCTACAACAAGTACATTAATGATGGTATGGAGCACCACGCAGCTCACAAGAAGGCTAATGCTAACCTTACTGGTGCTCAGGCAAATGGTGGTTTGGTTTACAACGTTTATAACGTTCCTACTGGTCAGTACTTGATTGGTGACAACGGTAAGATCAACCCCAACGCTACACTTGGTAACGTAGTTAACTACAAGGGTCAGGATTACATGCTTCTTCCTGATAACTGGCAGGATGAGGTTTATGGTACAGGTGTTCGTCAGGAGTACAACGCAAGTGTATCAGGCCGTACAGATCGTTCTAACTTCTTCGCTTCATTCGGTTACTTGAACTCAGATGGTATCGTTGACAAGTCTAACTATGTACGTTACACTGCACGTTTGAAGGCTGATTTCCAGGCAAAGAAGTGGTTGAAGCTCGGTGGTAACGTTGCTTACACTAACTACCGTGGTGAGCAGACTCAGGGTGAGGGTTCAACTGGTTCAACTGGTAACATCTTCGCATTTACATCACAGATCGCTCCTATCTATCCTTTGTACGTTCGTGATGGCGAGGGTAACATCATGTATGACACAGCTGGTAACATCATCTACGACCATGGTACTACAAACCAGGCAGGTTCTAACGCAGGTTTGGCACGTCCATTCTTGACAGGTTCAAATGCTGTTGCAGCACACTACCTTGATGTTAATAAGTATTCAGGTCACACATTCACTACATTTGGTTTCATTGATGTTTCATTCTTGAAGGACTTCAAGTTTACTTTCAATGGTAGTGCGTTTGTTGATACTACTGACTCTACTGGCATGACAAACGGTTACTATGGTCAGTACGCTTCTGCAGGTGGTCAGCTTGATCGTGGTCAGAGCATGCTCTTCACATACAACCTCCAGCAGATTCTTAACTATACTAAGGTATTCGGTGCAAATGATGAGCACAGCCTTAACGTGATGATCGGTCACGAGAACTACTACACAATGTCTAAGTCTGTAAGTGGTTCTAAGTCTTCTATGTTCTCACCTGACAACCTTGAGCTCGGTTCTGCAATCGTGACTTTGTCTGCAGGTTCAAGCATGGGTGAGTATATCAACGAGGGTTACTTCGGTCGTCTTCAGTATGACTACGATGGTCGTATCTTCGCATCTGCATCATATCGTCGTGACGCATCTTCACGCTTCCACCCAGATCACCGTTGGGGTAACTTCTACTCAGCAGGTATCGCTTGGTTGATCAACCGTGAGTCATGGTTCAATGCTCCTTGGGTTGATATGTTGAAGGTAAAGGCTTCTTATGGTTCACAGGGTAACGATAACATCAGCTCATACCTATATACAGATATGTATGGTTTTACTGAGCAGGATGGTAGCACAGCAGCCGTTATGACTTCTAAGGGTAATCCTGATATTACTTGGGAGACTAACGCTAACTTCAATGCTGGTGTTGAGTTCGGCTTCTGGGGCAATCGCTTGAGCGGTAACCTCGAGTACTTCTACCGTAAGACATCTGACATGTTGTCATTCTTCGCTGTACCACCTTCAATGGGTTATTCTGGTTACTACGATAACATCGGTGATATGGTTAACCAGGGTGTTGAGTTGGAGTTGAATGCAAACATCATGAGCCGTCGTAACTTCACTTGGGATTTCAACTTGAACATCACTTATGTTGACAACAAGATTGCTAAGTTGGCTGATGCTAACAAGACAATGGTTGCTTACACTGCTGATGGTTTCGAGCCTGTTTGGGGTTACTCTTCAGGCAACTCATACTATGGTGAGGGTCAGCCTTTGTACTCACTTTACATGCCTAAGTATGCAGGTGTAAACGAGGAGGGTCTTCCCACATGGTATGCTGCTAAGTACAAGACCAATGAGGCTGGTACAGCTTATGAGCTTGACGAGAATGGTCAGCGTATCGTAGAGGATTGGTACACTACAAGCAAGTACTCTGATGCAACACAGGTAATCCACGGTACAGCACAGCCTGATGTATATGGTGGTTTCGGTACAACATTGAACTTCTACGGTGTAGATCTTTCATTGAACTTTGTTTACCAGATTGGTGGCCAGATCTATGATAGCGCATATGCATCATCAATGGCATCACCTACATCATCTAACGTTGGTAGCGCTTACCACGCAGACTTGTATGACTCATGGACAAAGGAGAATCCTAATCCTACAATTCCTCGCTTCATGTATGGCGATCAGTACAATAACTCATCATCAGATCAGTTTATCACTGACGCAAGTTACTTGAGCTTGCAGAATATCAACCTCGGTTACTCTTTGCCACAGAATGTTATCAAGAAGATTGGTCTCTCTCGTCTTCGTATCTATGTAGCATGCGAGAACGTATGGTTGTGGTCACAGCGTCAGGGTCTTGATCCTCGCCAGTCATTCACTGGTAGCGCAGGCGCAGGTTACTACTCTCCAGTTAGAACAATCTCTGGTGGTCTTAACGTAACTTTCTAATGTGTAACCATAAATGAAAGGAGAAAAGAATATGAAAAATATGTCTAAATTTACATTAATGCTCACACTTGTTGCCTCACTTGCGGTGACAGGTTGTATCAAGGAGACCTTCCCTCAGGGCGGCTCTGCGACAATCGAGCAGATGACTGGCAATTCAAAGGCTTTTGAGTCATTGGTGCGTGGTATTCCCGGCTACTTGCAGCAGCCCGTTACACATAGTGGTAGCCACTATGAGATTGGTTATCCTGCAATGGTTACCATTCGTGAGATGCTCTCTAACGATGTAGCTATCGAGAATATTGGTTATGAGTGGTTTGGTGCATGGCACGAGAACCAGTACCAGGGTGAGAACTACATCTATGGTCAGTATATCTGGAACTATTACACTGAGTGTGTAATGAACTGTAACAAGGTTATCCTGTTCGACGAGGGTGAGAACACTCCCGATGAAATTATTGCAAACATTGGTGCGGCTTATGCTTACCGTGCTATGTTGTGGTTGGATATGGGTCAGATGTACGAGTTCAAGGCGAACAACTATACATCTCAGGATGCTATCATTGGCTTGACAATTCCTCACCTCCACGAGAACTTGACAGAGGCTGAGGCTCGTAACAACCCACGTCTTCCTAAGGCGGAGTTGGTTGAGCTTATCCGTGCTGACTTGACTAAGGCTATTGAGTACACTCATGGTCGTGAGCGTTGGAGCATCTCTTTCCCTGGCGAGGCTGTAGCTTATGGTTTGCTCGCTCGTTTGGAGATGTGGAATGAGGACTACGATGCTGCTAAGGCTGCTGCTGCGAAGGCAATTGAGCTTTCAGGCTGTACACCTTTGACAGAGGAGCAGTGGACTGATACTACTAATGGTTTCAATAGCGCAAGTTCACAGAACTCTTGGATGTTGGCACTTTGCTTGACAGATGAGAGCCCCTCTGTCAAGACTGGTATCTTGAACACTGGTTCATGGTTCAGCTCTGAGACATCATTTGGTTACTGTGGTGCTGGTGCATTCCGTAAGGCTGATGCATTGTTCTACTCTAACATTCCTGACTCAGATTTCCGTAAGTTGTCTTGGAAGGCTCCCGAGGGTTCTGCATTGGATGTTCCTATGCTTTCTGCTACTGGCTACTACAATCCTGACAATCTTCCTGAGTTGGCAGGTGTTAAGTTCCGTCCAGGTGGTGGTAACACTGATGATTACCTCATTGGTGCTAAGACTGACTTCCCATTGATGCGTGTTGAGGAGATGCACTTCATCGTTGCTGAGTGTGATGCTCGTAATGGCAACTTCGAGACACTGGCTAACTTCATGCGTTCATACCGCAACCCATACTACAACATTCCTTCTGATAATGTAGATAAGGTTGTATCTGAGGTATTGTTCCAGAAGCGTGTTGAGTTCTGGATGGAGGGTGTATCATTCTTCGATTTCAAGCGTTGTCCTGAGCATCAGCAGATTCTCCGTGGCTATAATGGTACTAACCACTATCCCGATTCATGCTTGAATTGCGAGGGCTTGGCTCCATGGATGAACCTTTGCTTCGTGCAGACTGAGACTAACCAGAATCCTGCGTTGGTTAACAACCCCGATCCTTCTCAGACTGTGCCCCTTTGGGGAATAAGTGAGTAGTTTTGCTAAACTATGTTATATATTGTTAATATGAAAGCAGTACAGAAATTTTTATATATCGTTGCAGCCGTGGCATTTTTTGCCACTGGCTGTATCGAGCAGATCGAGCATACTCCTGCGCCTAAGGTAGATGGCCAGCAGGTCTATTTCGATGTAAATCAGAATACGGTTTTTGCCTATTCTGAGGAGACTCCTTCAATCGAGATTCCTCTCTACCGACTCGTTACTGAGGATGCATTTACAGTAAACTTCCGTTTTGATGGCGTTGGTTTCAACGAGCCAGCTGCTCCCTCTTTTGAGGCAGGTCAGAATGCGACTAAGTTTGTTGTAACTTACGATCCCGCAGGTTTCGAGCCAGGTGAGAAAAAGACTTTCTCTATCGTTTTGACTAGCGATACTACACCTTATGGTGATGGTGCTTCAGAGTTGACATTCTCTGTTTCACGTCCTGAGCCATGGACTGAGATTGGTATTGGTACATATCGTGATGACGTTTTGGTATCTACATTGTTCGATGGTCCTGGTGGCTTCATGTGGCCCGCAGTATTCCTCCAGAACGATAACAATCCTAACCTTTATCGTGTAGTTGAGCCTTATTCTCGTGACGTCTTCATGTCTGTCTTTGGTACAGTGCCCGATGGTATCACTTTGACTGAGGGTGGTTACATTGAGTTCGAGCTCTCTAAGGACGAAGAGTATCCAGGTGTTACTTTTGCAGAAATCATTCAGAGCCCCGTTGGTATGTCAATTGGAGATCTGGGCGAGATGTACCTCGCATCATATAAGGTTGCTGGTACATTTGCTGATGGTGTAGCTACATTCCCTGCTGGTGGTGCAGTATTAGTCAACGTTGACTGGTATGGTTATATGTCTAATCCTAATGGTCTTTTGGCATTCGCTATGCCTGGTGTATCTCTTATCGATGCATTCATCTCTGCAGCATACGCTGGTATGAGTGTTAACGCTGATGGTTCAGTTGTTGAGGCTATCTTCGACTTCGAGCTTGGTCCCGATGTAGAGTCTTACGTATTTACTCTTGTTGAGGGTAACGTTCAGGACGATCCATCTGAGGTTGTTGCTGGTTTGATTGATGGTACTATCGAGGGCATTGAGTCTTCAGCAGATCAGACTCGTTGGGCTGTTGAGCTTTCAACTGGTTACTACACTCTCGTTGCTGTTCCTTACGCTTCTGGTAAGGCTCAGGAGGCAGATGTGTTTGCTAACTACTTCTACTTCGCTGGTGTTGGTGCTGGTGAGCAGCCTGAGGCTGAGATTAATGTATCTATGGGTAAAGTTGCTGACTACACAGATATGCTTTCTCCTGAGAATGTAGATGCAACTCTTGCTAAGTACCCAGCTGACTACTATGCTTTTCTCTACGTTGAGGCTAACCCCGATGAGATTAAGGCTGTCCGCGCTTGGATTGGTGATGCTGCAACTGTTGATACCAGCGGCCTTGAGTTTGAGTACATCGTTGATAATTTTGGTTCAGACTTCACAAAGGTTCGTGAATACCTTGTAGATAGTGGTAAGACTCTTCTTGGTCCATACAACTTTATGTCTGGTCAGGATGTAGTAGCATTGCTTGCATTCGATACTATCTTCGGTGATACTAAGTACTTCCGTGTTGACCACTCTATGCCTTATAATGGTGACTTGGTACTCGGTAACTACGTATGGAGCGAGGTTGTTGAGGGCGAGACTAAGAGCCTTGTTGACATTGCTCTTACAGGTGGTTACGCTGAGGGTGAGGCTTACATTCACTTGACAGGTTTCGATGGTACAGCGTTCCACGGTGTTGTTGACACAGCTGCTAAGACTATCACTCTTGATGGTATGGTAGATGGTATTAAGGAGCCAATCTTCAACGTGTTCTATGACTATTACGATAATGAACAGACAATGGTTTATGGCTTCTATGTATCTGCAGATGGTACATTCCAGGATGAGTGCACAAGCGTAGAGTTCACTATCGATGAGAATGGTGTACTTACAGGCTTCAACGATTACTTCTTGTGTCCTGTATTTAACTATGCAGATCTCACACAGTTGGGTACACACTTCGGTTTTACTCCTGCATCGACTATCGCGCCTGCAGCTGCTAAGGCATCTGCAATGGCTTCTAAGTCAGCAGTAGTAAAGGCATCTACTTACGGTGTAGTCGCAAATGTTGAGCTCGCTCGTTCTTCTAAGTCGTTCAACGCAAGACCATACGATGGTAAGGTTGAGTATAAGCTCTCTAACCTTCCTCAGCAGTTGCGTTAATATAACGTAGTGATTTAGTTCCTATGACCTGTCCCATTTGGGGCAGGTCATTTTTTTGTATATCCTTGTTATTGATTTTTTAGGACCCGATGTAAGCCACACAGTAAGAATAAGCAAACTAAAATTCAGTTATTTGCAGTTATATTGGTGAGTACATGAGAAAAATGAATGTACCTGCACTCTTTTTTATACTTTTAGACCATAAACTTTTGCAATCACAAAATATTATATATCTTTGTAACGAGAAAGTATGCGAAAACTTTAATTTTTTTAAAAATAACTATGAATAAGGTTAAATTCTATTTGTTTGCATTTGTGGCAATCGTGGCAGCATCATGCGTTGCAGACCCTGTAATGGAGGGCGAGGGCATAGCTGTTGAGAAGAGCGCTACAGCAAAGTTTGTCAACAATCCTGATTACGCAATGCAGGGTTCACTTATCGTGTATGTTGACGATGAGACAGCTGAGGCTTGGACAGAGAATGCTACACGCTCTGGCAACGATGTGCTTGATGCAGTAGCTGAGCAGTTCAATGTTACGTCTATCAAGCCTGTGTTTAACATGTCAATAAATGGCGATAAGAAGCGCCAGCGTAATCTCCACCGTTGGTTTACCATTGAGTTCGACGAGGAGACTAACGTAAACACCGTTGCAGAGAAGTTTGCCTCTGTAAGTGCTGTTGAGCGTGTTCAGTTTAACACTACAATGGAGAGACCTAAGGTTCAGGTTGTGCCAGTATCTGCTGCGGACTATGCAGTAACTCGTTCTGGTGAGGAGCCCTTCAATGATCCTATGCTTAAGCTACAGTGGCACTATAACAACCGTGGTTTGCAGTCTCTCTTCACTGGCTCAGTAGAGGGTGAGGATATCGGTGCATATGGCGCATGGAAGTACACCACAGGTAACCGTGATGTTATCGTAGCGGTAGTTGACGAGGGTGTTAAGTATGATCACGTTGACTTGGCTGATAACATGTGGGTTAACGAGAAGGAGTTAAACGGTACTAAGGGTATCGATGATGATGGCAATGGCTGGGTAGATGATATCTATGGCGTAAATGCAGTCCAAGAGAATGGTAACATTACATGGGATGTGGTGGCTTATAACTCTAAGGGCGAGTATGCTGGTGATACAGGTCACGGTACTCACGTTGCTGGTACTGTTGCTGCAGTTAACAACAATGGTGAGGGTGTCGCAGGCGTTGCAGGTGGCTCAGGTAAAAAAGATGGTGTGCGCATCATGTCAATCCAGATCTTTGATGGTAACACTAATTCAACACTTGGCAAGAATGCAAAGGGTATTGAGTACGCAGCTGATATGGGTGCTTGTATTTTGCAGAACTCATGGGGCTATCCTGGTTCAGGTCAACAATTCTCAGATAGACAGTTCGAGCAGGCTTATGGTGTAGAGTGGGATGCTTTGTTGTACTTCGCTAGCTGCGATAACTGTCCAGCAATGGATGGTGGTGTAATCATCTTCGCTGCGGGTAACTCTGGCCTTGATGCTGCAGACTATCCCGGCGCATACAACAACTTTATTGCTGTAACATCTTATGCTCCTGATGGTCTCCCTACTACTTATACAAATTATAAGTGGGGTTGTAACGTTGCAGCACCTGGCGGTGAGTGGAGCGGCGTAAACGGTAAAGTCTCATATGGTGGTAATGTGCTTTCAACTGTGCCTGCTGAGACTTTTGACTCTGTTTCTGGCCAAAACTATAATGAGGATTACGCGTACATGCAGGGTACATCAATGGCTTGTCCTCATGTATCGGGCGTAGCAGCGTTGGTGCTCTCATACGCTGTTGAGAATGGTATCCACCTCTCAAACAAGAATTTGTATGAGATCCTTACATCATCGGTTCGTAATATCGACGATAGACTTGTAGGTAGCAAGACCGCGTGGGTATATTACACCAATGGCTCAGTTGCAAAAACAAACTTCGATCTTACTGACCACAAGGGTAATATGGGTACTGGTAAGCTTGATGCAACGCTTGCAATTATGAACCTCCGTGGTGCTACATGTATCCCCGTAACTATTAACGAGGAGTGTGAGCTTAAGCTCGGTAACATCATTGGTACAGGTGATATCAACGTAACTATGTTGAGGGATTTCGTTATCTCTGACGATGTGAAGGCTCGCCTTGGTATCACAACGTCTGACTTCTTCAAAAACACTATCTACCTCAAGTGTACTAAGCCTGGTATCGGTGTAATCACTGTTAAGTACGTGGCTGGTGGCACTGCTGTAGGTGGTGGTGATACAACTGGTGGCAAGCTCATGGAGAAGGATGTTGTAATCATCTCACGTGAGAATAACGACAACGGCGCGTGGTTGTAATCTATTGTAGAACTCATAAAAATTCAAAGATATGAAGATTTTTAAGATGTTGTCATTGGCTGCTGTAGTACTCTTCGCAGTAGCATGCGATGGTAAGAATCCTGATGGCCCCAAAGTAGGCGGCTTCGAGAATATCGAGAACGAGTGGAAGCTCGTATCAGTAGATGGCGTAGCTAACGACTTCTCAGTATATATCAAGTTCGATAACGGTACATTTGCAATGTATCAGCAGGTTTACTCTTGGAACTATGTATTATATGATGGCGAGTACTCTGTAGATGGTGGAGTGTTGAGTGGCTCATACTTTGATGGTGGCGACTGGAAGACATCATATACAGGTGGCGTGTCAGAGGATGGTAACACCCTTACTCTCAAGAGCAAGGAGACAACTCCCGTAACTTATATTTACGAGGCTTGCACAATTCCTGAGGATATTAAGAATGAGGCGTTAGGTACTCGTTCTGTGGAGGTTGTGCCCTTCTTGTAAAATTTCTTGTGATAAGGGGGCGATTGCTACCCGCCCAACTAAAAAGGCGACAATGGGATTACCCATCGTCGCCTTTTTTGCCGAGTATTGGTAGCTGCAGTCTTCTAATTAAAAACATTCCTGATAAAGGGACGATGCTGTCAAATTTTGTTCGCGGCTTTCCACATCCCTCTTACATCTCCTATCACCCTAACCCTCTTAAACTCCCTAAATTCTATAAATGAGTTATTTCGCGTGAAAAAATCGTTCGTCGTCGTTGCATATTGACGTTATTTTTGTAAATTTGCATCTTGGAAGTATGTGTGTATGCATGCTCTAACCAAAGAAGAAACAATTTAACTATTAACAAATATGAACAAAACAAAAGTTTTCCTTCTTGCATTGGCTGGCTTGTTCGCCGTATCGTGCGCAACAAACACTGTCGATGAGGCTGCAACTGTGGATGCTAACGCCATGGTGGCAAAGAAGTTTGTCAACACATCTGACGATGCTGTTAAGGGTGAGTTGATTATCTATGTTGACGATGAGGCGGCTGAGAGAATCCTTACAGCAGAGTGCGCAACACGCTCAGGCTCAGCTATCGACGCCATTGCGGCGGAGATTGGTGCAACAGAGATTAAGCCCGTCTTCAACCTCAACATCAATGGCGAGGTTAAGCGTGCTCGTGGCATGCATCGTTGGTTCACTGTAGAGTTCCCCGAGGATGTTAACTTGGAGGTTGCTGCACAGAGCCTCGCAGCTGTAGAGGCGGTAGAGCGTGTGCAGTTCTCTACTAAGGTTGTCGCTCCTACATCTAAGATTACCGAGGTGGACCCCTCGCAGTTTGCTCAGACACGTGCCGACGAGTTCCCATTTGACGATCCTATGCTCTCACAGCAGTGGCACTATCGCAACCTCGGCCTTCAGGAGACATATCCTGGCGCTAAGGCTGGCGCTGATGTCAACCTCTTCCCCGCGTGGGAGATTACCGCAGGTCGCAACGACGTTATCGTAGCAGTTGTTGACGAGGGCGTATGCTACACTCACCAGGACCTTAAGGACAACATGTGGGTAAACGAGGCTGAGGCTAATGGCGCTGAGGGTGTTGATGACGATGGCAACGGCTATGTTGATGATGTTCACGGCTACAACTTCGTACACAACGGTCGCGTGACATGGACTCGCTCGGGTGACTCGGGTCACGGTACTCACGTGGCAGGTACTGTCGCTGCGGTAAACAACAACGGCATTGGTGTGTCGGGTGTTGCTGGTGGTACAGGTAATGGCGACGGTGTGAAGATTATGTCTTGCCAGATTCTCTCTGGTGGTGATGAAGCAGGTGCTGGTGGCACTGCAAAGGCTGTAGAGTATGCTGCCGATATGGGTGCTTGCATCTTGCAGAACTCATGGGGCTTCAAGGCTGGTCAGGTTGCTAACGACTCTCAGTTTGAAAGCGGTTCGACAAAGGTAGAGCTCGATGCTTTCCACTACTTCATGGAGACACAGAACTCTCCAGCGTTGGAGGGTGGTATCATCATCTTCGCTGCGGGTAAC
Source organism: Alistipes sp. (assembly GCA_045633045.1). Classification (GTDB taxonomy): domain Bacteria; phylum Bacteroidota; class Bacteroidia; order Bacteroidales; family Rikenellaceae; genus Alistipes. Next base: position 67,681 of record JAZQXV010000017.1, on the reverse strand, counting down.
GATGGTAAGGCTGTTGCGGGTTATCCTGCTGCATACAACGAGCTTATCGCTGTTACGGCTATCGCTCCTGATGGTCTTCCTACATACTACACTAACTATGACCGTGGTTGCAATGTAGCAGCTCCTGGTGGTGAGTCTGCTCCTGTAACATGGGCAAAGCCAGGTTGTGTGCTCTCTACATTGCCTAACGACGAGTATGGCTTCAGCCAGGGTACATCTATGGCATGTCCTCACGTATCGGGTATCGCAGCGTTGGCTATCTCATATGCTTTGGATAACAACATCGTACTCACATTGCCTGAGTTGAAGGATATCATTGTTAGCTCTGTAAACAACATCAACCCCTACCTCGATGGCTTCAAGGCAAATCCTGAGGGTGGTACACTTAACCTTAAGTCTTATCTTAATAAGATGGGTACAGGTCTTATCGATGCTTACCGCGTGTTGATGGCTGTTCGTGGCACAAAGTGTATTCCTATCCCCGTTGGTGAGGAGGTTATTATCAACATCTCTTCATACCTCGGCGACGGTACTATTAAGAACATTAAGATGGTTGAGAGCGAGATTTCGGAGGAGGCAATTGATGCACTTGGCATTGAGAATATCAAGTGGATGGGCGGCAAGCTTATGTTCACTTGTACAAAGCCTGGTAGCGCACTCGTAACCTTGAAGTATGTTGCAGGCGGTACTAGTGTAGGTGGTGGTATGATTACTGGCGGTATGGAGGCTCAGCAGGAGTTCGCCTTCGTGGCACGCTATGGCGTGACATACGATGAGGGTACTTTGGAGCCTAACAATCCCGGTGGCTGGTTGTAATATATTGTCTAACGCTTAAAGTATTGATTTAGAGATATGAAAAGTTTGAAGATATTTTCACTTGCAATGTTGATGCTTCTTGCGCTCACAGGTTGCGGCGAGAAGGAAGGTGGCAAGGGCGTGAAGTTCGCTGGCGAGTGGCAGTTGGTGCAGTGGAACGATACAACACCAGAGTTCAACGTATATATTGACTTCAACTCTGATGGTACATTCGAGATGTATCAGCAGGTATGGTCGTTCGATTATGAGCTCTTCACAGGTAAGTATGTTATCACTGGTGATGTTATGACTGGTACTTATGCCGACGGCTCTAACTGGGCTTGTGGCTACCGCATAAATGTTGTTGATGGCCAGCTCTATATGTACAGCCAGGAGGATCAGTCAGTAACCAGCCTCTACGAGAAGTGTACAATTCCCGAGGAGATTAAGGCAGAGGCTGCTACGACACGTTCTATGGAGGTTGTTCCATTCTTGTAGTGGAGTGCCTTATACCAAATTAATTGTGGGGTAATTCTTTTTATGGAGAGTTGCCCCTCATGTTTTAGACTATGAGACGAATTCTTATATTATTAGCGGTTGTACTCTCCTCAATCTTTGTGGTGGAGGCTAAGGAGGTGTCGCCAGATGTGGCAAAGAGCATTGCACGTGAGGTGCTTGGCGCTACGCGCGGTGGCGATGTCACCGTGGCGTGGGATAGCTCGGCGCTTGGTGTTACGCGCAGTGCGAATGATACACCAACGTTTTATGTCGTAACAGCGCAGTCGGGTAGTGGCTTTGTCATCGTGTCAGGTGACGATTCTATCGCTCCCATCTTGGCATACTCTACGCAGTATGCCGCACCCGCTGCGGAGGTCTTGCCCGCGAATTTCGAGGGTTGGTTGCGCTATGTGGACTCTGCGGTGCGTTATGCCCGCGAGCATAACATCGTGGCGGATAAGGCTACCGCCGAGAAGTGGAGTGAGGGGTATCAGCCCGTTGCTGCCACGATGCTTAACACAGCGCGCTGGAGCCAGATGGCACCATACAATAAATATTGCCCCATAGATGGCGATGCGCATAGCCTTACGGGCTGTACACAGACGGCTATGGCCATTATCATGTATCACAACCGTTGGCCCGAGCGAGCAAAGGGTGTTACTGAGGCCTATACTACAATGTATGGCCTCGAGGTAGCTGCGCGCGACCTTAACCACGCTTACGACTGGGATAATATGATTGAAACATATGTCGAGGGAGAGTATAACGATGCTCAGGCTGAGGCTGTTGCGGTGCTTATGGCAGACCTGGGCCACGCATTCAAGGCGGAATATACCGCAGTTGACACTGGAGCGTTCCCCGATATGTTGGCGCTCTACGAGAAGTTTGGTTATAGTCCCGCTTCGAGCATGACGATGCGCAATAACTATTCGAATAGCTTTTGGAACAGCCTGCTGCGCAACGAGATAGAGTCCAATCGTCCCGTCTTCTATGCTGGATATACGGCCGATGATGCGGGGCATGCCTTTGTACTTGATGGTGTCGATGCCAATGACTACTTCCATGTAAACTGGGGTTGGGGTGGTATCTATGATGGCTTCTTCCTTATTGACAATCTGTTGTTGGGCGAGTTTCTCTTTGATACTAAGCAGTGGGCGGTATTCGGTATGCACCCCGTGCGTGATGGCGAGATTGATAATTGGTTATACCTCATATCTTCGGGTATGAAGCTCTCTGCCACGGAGTATGAGAAGGGTGTACCCTTCGACATCGAGTCGATATCTATTGGCAACTACTCGCTACTCGACTTCAAAGGCGAGGTACGTGTCGGCGTGTGCGATAAATATGGCGAGATAAAGTCGTGGGCTACGGAGCCTCGAAGTCTCGATCTCCCCGCACGCTATGGTGGTGGCTGTGGTGCTATGACAGCAGTAATTGAGAACAATATTGTTGTGGGCGACAGACTTGCTGTATTCTATCGTGCGAGTGGTAGTGACAAGTGGTTTAAGATGACGCCCTTTGCGGAGGATGCATGCGCCGAGATAGTGTTGAAGTATGCCCCCATTGGCGATACTACCTCTATGTCGTACGATAAGGCGACGGGCGTACTTGTCGTTAAGTATGACGATGATGTGAAGTCGGCGCTCTATAAGTTGGGTGAGTATGTTGAGACGGGCGTCTCGATAACAAAGGGCTGCATGGTGTTGGATACAAAGCAGTTGCAGCGCGATGCTACATACACCATATACCTTGAGCGCAAGGATGTCGAGCAGAAGAGTATAATGTTCACACTCAAAGGGTTGTAGGCTATGAAGAGAGTTTTATTTATTGCAGTAGCGCTATTTGTGATTGCAGGTTGCAAGAATCGCAATAATGAGGTTGTGGTAACGCCTCCCGATACAATCTTGGAGGTTGAGACGACAGAGATATCTGTTAGCTATGAGGCTCAAAATGTTGATATTAAGGTTGTATGCAACGAGGAGTTTGATGTCGAGATTGAGGCAAATTGGCTTCGCCTCTATAACGTGCGTGAGGAGGAGGGTGCAAATCTCGTTGTGCTAAGCATCGAGGAGAACGAGGCTGCGGAGGTGCGCAGTGCCGAAGTCGTTATTGTTGCGGGCGAGGTGCGCCATACCGTGACAATCACGCAGAGTGGCGCCGTGGTAACAAGCATGGAGGTGGCCATTGGTCACAGCAACCAGCATATGTCATCGCCAAAGTGGGGTGGTGAGGCTGTTAGCGGCACTATCAACTGGGGTGATGGCAGCGTAGAGGCCTACGCCGAGGGCGCAACGCACGACTATGCCAATAGTGAGAGCCACACCGCAGTATTCACAATGTCGGGAACATCGTCATTTGAGATTGAGGCGATTGGCGACATGGAGTCGCTTACGATTGCCGTAGAGTAATCATAATTGTAATCTATAGCAAGAGAGGCTGCCGAAATTCGGTAGCCTCTCTCATTGTTACAATATGTTCTCCGTATAATCAATGGCTATGTCACCATCCTCGTTCCAGGTCACGGCTATAAGGTCGAATTGCAGCTCCAGGCCTATGTGGTGCATAGCGCGATATGCCATAGCACCGCGTCGTAGCGTGCGTATCTTCTGGTCGTCGATGCTGTCGTATGCCGTCTGCCAGCCTCCCTCCTTGCGGGTCTTGACCTCGATGAAGTGCAACGTGTCGTAGTGCTCGGCGATGATGTCTATCTCGTAGTGCCCCACGCGCCAGTTGCGCTCAACGATGTAGTAGCCCCTCTCGCGTAACCACTCCATTGCGGCATCCTCGCCGCCCTGACCGATTATGGTGGTTAAGCCAGCCATCACTACTTCGCGCGACGGATAAGGAAGTCGATATTATCGCCTGGCTGTACCTCGTAGGTCTCCTGACCCTTCTTGAAGATGCGCATTGGGCGTGAACCGATAAGCTCGATACCCTTGTCGTTGATGCGAAGCATACAACCCTCGCGCAAACCTACCACGTAGCGACTGCGGTTAGCCTCGAGATACTCCTTGATGCGCTGCTCGCGTGTCTCGCCAGCATGACCCTCGGGGTTAGCATCGAGGTAGTGGGGGTTGATCTGGAACGATACCAAACCGATAGCGCGGAATGACTCGGGCTGTACGATAGGCATGTCGTTTGTTGTGCAGATTGTAGGACATGTTACGTTGCTACCAGCCGACCAACCGATGTAGGGCACACCCGCCTTCACGCGGTGGAAGATCATGTCGAGGAGGTCCTCCTCCTGCATCTTCTTCAATAGTGCGAAGGTGTTACCGCCACCAATCATGATAGCCTTAGCGTGGCGGATGAAGTTACGCTTGTTGATAGCGTGGTGTATAGAGCGCACCTTAACACCAATCTCGTTGAGGCGGTCCTGCACCTTTGCCTCATACTCGTCGTATGAGAAGGTCACGGCAGCATATGGCACGAATACAACTTCGTCAATACCCTCGAGAGATTTTGCAATCTCATGGATAGGATATTTCAAATAAGCCTCACCGGCATTGGTAGAATTGGAAATTAGCAAAAGGTTCATAACTTATTAAATATTAGTTAGTTATCTAGTGTATGTTGAAAATTAGTGATAAATTTTTAGCGTAATAATGTCAAAGATAATAAAAAAAGTGTTACATTTGCACAGTCGAGTGAAAAAAAACTCACTCGGTTACATTTTACAGTAGCAAGAAATATACTACATATAATGTTTAACTAAAACTTATTTATTATGTCAGAAATTCAGTCAAAAGTTGTCGAGATCATCGTTGACAAGTTGGGCGTTAAGGAGTCAGAGGTTGTAGCAGAGGCTAGCTTCACAGCACACCTCGGTGCAGACTCTTTGGATCAGGTAGAGCTTATCATGGAGTTCGAGAAGGCTTTCGATCTTCAGATTCCCGATGCAGACGCAGAGAAGATTCAGACTGTAGGTGACGCTATCAGCTACATCGAGTCTCACAAGTAATAACTGATCTATACTTTCGCTTGCGAAGTTAAGATTACAAATGGTCACAACACTTCGGCCGTGAGGTAGAGGTGTGTGGCTTGTTATCAAGAGAGTATGGACTATGCCAAGGGAGATTGCCTCCCTCGGTTTAGTCCATTTTCTATGCTTCGCAACCTTTATGTGTGGTTATCCTAAAGTTCGTTAGGTTGTCATGTTCGATTTTTTGCTTAGGCCATTTCGCCGTAAATATGGTGCCGACAAGCACTTCTATGCAGCTGTAGATGATATGTTTGGCTTCATTCCCAACAACATCGAGTTGTATAAGCTCGCGCTTATTCATAAGTCTGCATCTGTGGAGTTGGAGGATGGTAGCCACATTAACAACGAGCGCCTCGAGTTCCTTGGCGATGCCGTTATCGAGAGCGTTACTTCGGACTATCTCTTTATAGAGTTCCCCGACCGCGATGAGGGCTTTCTCACGCAGGTGCGCTCGAAGATGGTGTCGCGCCAGTCGCTCAACCGTATCGCCTCGGCTATAGGTCTCGATAAGCACGTCATCTCGAATGCCGCGGGCAACACCACGCAGAAGCATATCTATGGCGACGCCTTCGAGGCTATGATGGGTGCTATCTACTTGGATCAGGGCTACGACTTCGTAAACCGCCTGCTTATCAATGATATATTCGCACGTCACTTGTCGTTGGATGATGTGCTTCAATCGGAGACCGACTTCAAGAGCCGCCTTATTGAGTGGTGTCAGAAGAACCGCTATAGCATCGAGTTCCGCACTACGAACGAGGCGTCGCGCTCGGGTTTCCACTCTGTTGTCTATGTCGATGGCATCGCGGTGGGACATGGCCACGGCGATTCGAAGAAGGCTGCTGAGCAGAACGCCGCATTCTCGGTATCGCAGACTGCCCCAACAACAATTACGGATGAGGGTAGTGCCGAAATCCTCGACCGCATAGATAAGTTGGCCAATTAACAGCTAACGCTAAAATATTTAGTAGCAAATATTTGTCCTTTGATAAAATATTTGCTACTTTTGTTTTAACTATTATCGCCAAACTATGAAATACGACGTCTTTATAAGTTACTCTTCGCACGACCAAAAAATTGTGGAGGGGCTGTCTGCCTATCTTGAACAGCACAAGATACGTTGTTTTGTTGCTTATCGCGATATTCCACGAGGTGTTGTGTGGGCGCGTGCCATTGTTGAGGCTCTTGATGAGAGTCGTATGATGGTTGTTGTCTTTTCAAAGAATTTTAATAATTCCGACCAGGTTGACCGTGAGATAGAACTTGCCAGCGAGGATAAGAAACCAATATTAACATTTAGAATATCGGATGATGCCTTTAAAGGGGCAAAGAAATACTACCTCAAGAACCTTAATTGGATAGATGCTTTCCCTAATCCTGAGAAGGTGTTCGGATGTGTGGCTGAGAATGTCGCTTCATTACTTGGTGTTCAGCTGTCACATACAACCACGCAAACTGTACGAACTACATCTAAGCAAGAGGTTGAGACTGTGCATTCGGTCAAGACATATAAGGTTGGTGACTACTACGATGATGGTAAGAAGCAGGGTGTTGTATTTGCGGTGTCTGATGATGGTAGGCACGGTAAAATAGTGAACCTTTATAAAAAGGTTTTGCCTTGGCGTGCAGAAGAGCACTGGATAAAGAGAATAATTGTCGGTGCGTCGAGTGACAGTGATGGTAAGGCAAATACCGATAGGGTAATGGCTCGTGCGGATAGTGCTAACTATCCTGCTTTTCAGTGGTGTATGTTAAAGGCTCCGGAGTGGTACTTGCCATCAAAAGAGGAACTTAAGTTATTATACAAAAATAAGGATAAGGTTAATAAAACTTTGCAAGATAAATCACTGGATGTTTTACAAAATGGATTTTATTGGTCTTCAACAGAAGACGACGATTCCTGTGCGTGGACTGTCCATATGAGCAATGGCTACACCAGCAACCTCAATAAGGGCAACTACTACTATGTGCGTGCCGTGTTCGCTTTTTAGATTTAGGCTTTTTTAATTATTGGGTCGAAATGAACACCTTATAAGATGGAAAACATAACCGATAAATTGCAGTCGCGCGGTGCTCAGGCACTTACGGATGAGGAACTTGTGGCGGTTGCGCTGGCGGAAAATCCCAACGACGATGGCGCGTGTGCCATGGCCGAGGAGGTGCTCAAAACTTCGGGAGGGTCGCTTGTGCGACTTGCCGAGGTGGACTTTGCGCGCCTACGCATGACAGCGGGAATGGGGCGTATGCGTGCCCTAAAACTACTTGCAACGATGGAGTTGGGACGTAGGGTAGCCGTTGCTGAGGCCTCGGTACAAGAGAAGGTGTTGTCGGATAGCGACGTGGTGCGTATCATGGAGCCCGTGCTTGGCGCTCTGCGGTATGAGGAGTGCTGGGCGTTGTACCTCGCATCGTCGGGTAAGGTCTTGGATCGCGTGCGCATAAGTCAGGGTGGTGTACAGGCTACGGTAGTGGATTGTAAAATGGTGATACGCAGGGCGTTGGAACTGCTTGCCGTGCAGATTGTCTTGGTGCATAACCACCCCTCGGGAACACCCGAACCCAGCCAGCAGGATATAGCCCTAACCGATCGTGTAGCCGAGGCGGCAAAGCTCTTCGATATGCGACTTTTGGACCATGTGATAGTGGCGCGCGGTGCTCACTACTCTTTCCGTGCACATAATCTTGTGAAATAGTCGATTATTAGACAAAAATTACTATCTTTGCGCCTCGAAGTAAACCTATGGTTTAATAGTAAGAAAAATAATTAAAACGATATAGACTATGACACAGGAAGAATTGTTTAAGAAGCTTATTGCTCACTGCAAAGAGTATGGCTTTATTTTCCCCTCGAGCGAGATTTACGACGGCCTCGGTGCTGTCTATGATTATGGTCAGAATGGTGTTGAGCTCAAGAACAACATCAAGAGTTACTGGTGGGACTCAATGGTTAAGCTCCACGAGAACATCGTAGGTATCGACGCTGCAATCTTCATGCACCCCCGCGTATGGGAGGCATCGGGCCACGTTGGTGCCTTCAACGATCCACTCATCGACAACAAGGACTCTAAGAAGCGTTACCGCGCTGATGTTCTTGTTGAGGACTGGATGGCTAAGCAGGAGGAGAAGATCCAGAAGGAGGTAGAGAAGGCGCGCAAGCGTTTCGGTGAGGCCTTCGATGAGGCTCAGTATCTTGCTACATCACCCCGCGTATTGGAGGTTAAGGCTAAGATGGATGCCGTACACGAGCGCTTCGCAACAGCCCTCAACGAGAACAACCTCGAGGAGTTGAAGCAGATCATCCTCGATTGCGAGATCGTATGCCCAATCTCTGGCACGCGCAATTGGACAGACGTTCGTCAGTTCAACCTTATGTTCTCTACACAGATGGGTTCTACAGCCGATGGCGCTAACACCGTATATCTCCGTCCCGAGACTGCACAGGGTATCTTCGTTAACTACCTCAATGTGCAGAAGACCGGCCGCATGAAGCTCCCCTTCGGTATCGCACAGATTGGTAAGGCCTTCCGTAACGAGATCGTAGCACGTCAGTTCATCTTCCGTATGCGCGAGTTCGAGCAGATGGAGATGCAGTTCTTCGTACAGCCCGGCACCGAGATGCAGTGGTGGAACGAGTGGAAGGAGACTCGTATGGCATGGCACCGTGCCCTCGGCTTCGGTGACGAGAACTACCGTTTCCACGACCACGACAAATTGGCCCACTACGCAAATGCCGCAACAGATATCGAGTTCAACTTCCCCTTCGGCTTCAAGGAGGTGGAGGGTATCCACTCGCGTACAGACTTCGACCTCGGTCGTCACCAGGAGTTCTCTGGCAAGAAGATTCAGTACTTCGACCCCGAGCGTGGTGAGAGCTATGTACCCTATGTTGTTGAGACATCAATCGGTGTTGACCGTATGTTCTTGCAGATTATGTCTGCAGCCTACACCGAGGTGAAGCTCGAGAATGGCGAGGAGCGTGTAGTATTGCGCATCCCTGCAGCCCTTGCTCCTACAAAGGTTGCTGTGTTGCCCTTGGTGAAGAAGGATGGTCTCCCCGAGGTTGCACGCCAGATTATCGACGATCTCAAGTATGACTACACCGTAGTTTACGATGAGAAGGACTCTATCGGCAAGCGCTACCGTCGTCAGGATGCCATCGGTACACCTTTCTGCGTTACCGTGGATCACGACACCCTCAACGATGGCATGGTTACAGTGCGCCACCGCGACACTATGCAGCAGGAGCGTGTTAAGATTGAGGATTTGCGCGCAATGGTAGAGAAGGCTGTATCGTTCCGCGAGCTTTTCAAAAAGATTAAGGCATAAGCGATGCCCAGACTTATTGCCATAGACTACGGCACGAAGCGTACGGGCTTGGCAGTGACCGACCCGCTGGGCATCATCGCGCAGCCACTCGAGACGGTTGATACCAAGCAGCTTGAGCGCTACCTCGCCGACTACTTCCAGCGCGAGGAGGTATCGACAATCGTTGTGGGCTACCCCCGCCAGATGAGCGGTGCACCCTCGGAGACGATGCGATACATACAGCCGCTTATGGGTCGTCTGCGTCACGCCTACCCCGATAAGAAGGTTGTGCCATACGATGAGCGCTTCACATCCGTGATCGCTCAGCGCACAATACGCGAGAGTGGCATAGGCAAGATGGCACGCCGCGACAAGAGCCTCGTAGATAAGGTCTCTGCGGCAATTATCCTGCAGGACTATATGGCATCAGTTGGAATGTAAAACGTTGAAACAAAACAAAGTATGATTTACCCAATCGTAATATACGGCTCGCAGATTTTGCGTAACGAGTCTGAGGATATCACCCCCGAGTACCCAGAACTCAAGAAGCTTATCGAGGATATGTGGATTACCCTTGGCGAGGCTGAGGGCGTGGGTCTTGCAGCACCACAGATTGGCAAGAACATCCGCCTCTTTATCGTCGATTGCACACCCTGGGGTGAGGATGACCCAACACTCGCCGACTTCAAGCGCGTATTCATCAACGCCGAGATCTACGAGGTATCGGAGGAGACATCGCTCTTCGAGGAGGGTTGCCTCTCTATCCCTGGTATTCACGAGAATGTGCGCCGCCCTGTAACCATCCGTATGCGTTATCTCGACGAGAACTTCGTGGAGCATGACGAGGAGTTCACGGGCAAGCCTGCACGTGTTATCCAGCATGAGTATGACCACATCGAGGGTAAGGTATTTACTGACCACCTTGTACCTTTGCGTCGCAACCTTATTAAGAATAAGTTGCAGAAGATGGCACGTGGTTCGTATAAAGCAGCATACAAAACAAAACGATAATTTGTTGTGATAGCGGCGCATCTGCGACGCTTCAATCAAAGCTCTGAATGGGACGTACGATAAGTACTACCCATCCAGAGCTTTTTCATGTCAGCGCCACATCTGCACCACTCTGACAACAAATTGGGTTGTGGTGCTAATGTCCGTACAACTCTAATAATTAATTTACCATAGCAATAGATGTTTATCTCGAAAAAATCGCTATCTTTGTGCTACTGAAGTGTGTTTACAAAAATTATTAACCATATGAAAAACATTCTTAGACTATTTATCGCAACTATCGTTGCGGTGCTACCACTCGTTGGTTGTGAGCATGTAAGCAACAACACCGCCGCGCCCACAATAGAGATTGTGGCGGTAACAACAACCGAAAACTCGCTCTCCTTTGCTGTGACATCTACAAATGCCCAGGAGTGTGCATACGTGCTCTACGATGGCGACATTATCTCGGCAGAGAGCGTGCTTAGTGGTGGTACAGCCATCAATGCGAGTGGCGTGGTCAAGGTAGAGAACCTCGAGGGTAACACTACCTATTACGTTGTCGCTGCGGCGCGTAATGCTGCGGGTGATGTCTTGTCTAATACCCTCATAATGAAAACCAAGGGTAATGGCGGCAATAACGATGACAATGGTGGTAATAACGACGATAATTTCGAGCTCCCCGACATCGAGGGTGTGGAGAATATCGTCATCACAAAGACCAAGGATGGCCGTTGGTATGAGCCTTACAACTACTATGTTACCTTTGTGCGCGACAATGGCGACCGCATCATCTTGGACTTCTACACCCTTGATGAGACCATGAGTCAGTACTTCCCCTATGGTCAGTACACCTTTGCGACAAACTACGCACCATATACCATCCACCCCGAGACATCGGGTTATATCCCCGCGGGTAAGAGTGCCGATGGCGAGGGCTACAACTTTACTGATGGCTATGTAACGGTAGATGTCGTAAATGGCTACTACGCAATATACATGATGCTCACATACGAGGAGGAGGGTGTGTCAAAGAGTATTCAGGGCTACTACAATGGTGTCCTCTCTGGTGCATCAGTACCTGAGGGTGATGACGAGGGTTCGAAGGAGCTTATCGAGGTCCTTGAGGTGGGCGCAACATCGTTCCAGTTTAGAATCAACGCTGAGGAGGGTCAGTATTGGCGCTGCTCTGTGGTTGACAAGCGTACTTACGACCAGACGCAGTCTAACCCCGGTGCATGGGTTGTGACACATGGCTTTATGCTTGAGGGCCCTCTTACCTTCAACTGGGAGAATGGCAAGATGTGTGAGTATGTGCCCGGCCTTCCGATGACCGTGACCTCTTTGACCGACTACCTCATCATTGCGGCGTTGATGGACTACAGCGAAGGCCAGGAGAATAGTCTCCTTGGTGGCGTTGAGGTTGTTCAAGTTCGCACAAAGGCCGAGGCTGAGGGTACAGGTAGCGTAGATGTGATAATCAAGGATGTTGGTGTAACCGACGTCACATTTGATTGCATCTTTGGTGACGACGTATGGTGCTGCTATGTTGCGATGATGGAGACCGCTAACCTCCAGGAGATTAAGGATGGTAAGTATGCTCAGGCTGGCTACAATAGCTACGAGCAGTGTATGCTCTCGCTTATTCCTGGCCTTAGCCATGAAAGCATGCGTCAGTTCCTCGGGTCGCAGTATGACTATAAGTGGGATTACCTCAAGTATGGCACTTCATATACTATATGCATCAAGGTTGTTGACATGAACAATGGCGCGAAGTATATCGAGCTCGACCCATTCACTACGAAATAATATATAACTCCTTATATATTATAGTTTCCCTCAGCGATATGTTTTTATACTTATTTTATTTGACTTTTCGTTGAATTGTCTTTGAAAGAAGAAATAAAATAGGTATATTTGTAGTCGAGCAAGAAAGTAAAACTTAAAAACTTATTATTATGAAAAAGTTGTTTCTTTTGATCGTAGCATCGATCTTCGTTACTGGTGCTTTCGCTCAGGATTGGGCAGTGGGTGCACGTGTAGGCTCAGGCTTGCAGGCTGTTGGTCAGTATAAGTATAACGGTAATGACTATGTTGAGGCTCGCCTCGGTGCATGTTGGTTGGATGCAAAGCATGGTGGTATTACAGCGGATGCTACAGTGCTTCACAACTGGAAGATCTATACTATGGACTGGACACCTAGCGCAGGTGAGTGGTTCTTCGATGCAGGTGTTGGTCTTAGTGGTGGTGGTGATAGATATCACGGTTATGTAGGTATTGCGGGTATGGCACGCCTCGGCTTCACATTCTACGATGTGCCCCTAAGCATATCGGTAGATTACACTCCCGTAATTGGTCCGAACTTTAGTAGGGTTCACACCGATTTGCACAACATGGGATTTGCGAACTTAGGTATTACTTGTACCTTCAACTTTTAATTTGTTGTGATAAGCCGCAATCTGCGGCACCAAACTTAGAGCCCCGAATGGGAAATACGCTTAGTATGTCCCATCCGAGGCTCTTTCATTTGGCACCACATCTCACGGCTTCTGACAACAAATTGGGGTGTGGTGCTAAAGTGACAAAAGAATAAGTTGTCATACCGCTAAAACAATAGGCGCTGACTCAAATGGGTCAGCGCCTATTGCTATATGCAGCCTCCGATTACTTCTCGGCGGGAACCAATGCCAAGCAGAGCTCCTGAAGCTGTGCCTCGGCAACGGGTGATGGGCCATCGAGCATAACATCGCGACCAGCGTTGTTCTTTGGGAATGCGATGTAGTCGCGGATAGACTCCGAACCACCGAACAATGAGCACAAACGGTCGAAACCGAATGCCAAACCACCGTGAGGAGGTGCGCCATACTTAAAGGCGTTCATCAAGAAACCGAACTGCTCCTCTGCAGCCTCGGGAGTGAAGCCGAGGGCGTCGAATACCTTAGCCTGGAGCTCCGCGTCGTGGATACGGATTGAACCGCCACCGATCTCTGTGCCGTTACATACGAAGTCGTAGGCGTTAGCACGCATCTTGCCCAACTCGCCAGAATCGAAGTATTTTGCATCCTCGGGCTTGGGTGATGTGAAGGGGTGGTGCATAGCGTAGAAGCGCTGTGTCTCCTCGTCCCACTCGAACATGGGGAAGTCAACAACCCAGAGGGGTGCGAACTTCTTAGGATCGCGCAAACCGAGACGCTCAGCAACCTCGAGACGCAATGTGCAGAGCTGTGTGAGGGTCTTGAACTTCTCGCCACAGAGAATGAAGACCATGTCGCCAGCCTTAGCGCCTGTGCGCTCAGCGATAGCCTTAACCTCCTCGGGTGTGAAGAACTTATCGATAGATGACTTAACGCCACCCTCAGCATCTACACGGATCCATACGAGACCCTTAGCGCCAACCTGGGGACGCTTAACAAACTCTGTGAGCTCGTCAATCTGCTTGCGTGTGTACGATGCGCAACCCTCAGCTGCGAAGCCCACAACATACTCTGAAGAGTCGAACACTACGAAGTCGTGGCCGTGTGCGAGGTCTGTGATGTCGCTGAATGTCATGCCGAAGCGCAAGTCGGGCTTATCCGAACCGTACTTCTCCATAGCCTCGATCCAGGGCATACGGCGGAAGGGCTCTGCGAACTCTATGTCCATAACTTCCTTGAACATGTAGCGTGCCCAACGCTCGAAGATCTCTAGTACGTCCTCCTGCTCTACGAACGACATCTCGCAGTCGATCTGTGTAAACTCGGGCTGGCGGTCAGCGCGCAAATCCTCATCGCGGAAGCAGCGTACAATCTGGAAGTAGCGGTCGTAGCCCGCAACCATAAGCAACTGCTTGAGTGTCTGTGGTGACTGTGGAAGAGCGTAGAACTGGTTGGGGTTCATGCGTGAGGGCACGATAAAGTCGCGTGCACCCTCAGGCGTTGACTTGATGAGGTATGGAGTCTCAATCTCAAGAAAACCCTCCTTATCGAGGAACTGACGTACGGCCTGTGCCATGCGGTGGCGAAGTATCATCGCGCGCTGCAAGGGGGGACGACGAAGGTCGAGGTAGCGGTACTTCATGCGAAGGTCATCGCCACCATCGCTCTCCTCCTCGATAGTGAAGGGAGGTGTCACGGCGCGGTTAAGAATCTTGAGTTCTGTAGCCGAGATCTCGATGTCGCCAGTAGCGATTTTTGAGTTCTTTGATGAGCGCTCGATAACCTTACCTGTAACCTGCAAAACATACTCACGACCCACCTCCGAAGCAGCTGCCTTAACAGCCTCTGAAGAGTGCTCCTCGACTGTAATCTGTGTGATGCCATAACGGTCGCGTAGGTCGATAAAGGCCATAGCACCAAGGTTGCGCACCTTCTGCACCCAACCTGAAAGTGTTACCTCCTGACCCACATTCTCGATGCGGAGTTCACCGCAATTGTGCGTTCTGTACATAGTATAATTATTTTAATTTCGTGTATTACTCTTTTTGTTATATCTTTGTAACCCACAAAGGTAATAATTTTTTTTCACTATTGTAGAGTATGTCAAGCGAAAATATCACTAAAAGCCACTCTGATGACGAAAAATTTATGCGTATGGCACTAAACGAGGCGGAACGTGCGTTAGCAAAACAAGAGGTGCCCATTGGAGCTGTTGTCGTGGCTGGCGGCAGGATTATAGGTCGTGGACACAACCTCGTCGAGACACTCATGGATGCTACGGCACACGCAGAGATGCAGGCCATAACTGCGGCGATGTCAACGCTTGGTGGTAAGTACCTCAACGAGTGTACACTATACGTTACGGTGGAGCCTTGTGTGATGTGTGGTGGCGCCCTGGCATGGAGCCAGATAGGCCGCGTGGTCTATGGCACGCCCGATGCCAAGCGCGGCTACTCGACATTTTCGGATCGTATCATGCACCCCAAAACTGAGGTTACGGTGGGCGTGCTACAGGAGGAGTGTGAGGTGCTTATGAAGCGATTTTTTGCAGAATTACGCAAATAAGTGACCGCGAAGCGTTTGTAATCCGAAAAAATGTCGTAACTTTGTGGATGCTTTGGCCAAAATTGAGGACTTAGATGCAGAAAATTTAGAAACAAAATAACAATAACTTATACACTAACTATGAAAAAACTTATCATGACAGTTGTTGCCCTTATGGGTGCAACAGCACTTTTTGCTCAGACAGACGTTGTGGCTACATTCCAGCAGGCAACAGCTAATGCTAAGGCAGGTAACTACACTGAGGCTATCGCACAGTTCGAGTCAGTAGTTGAGGCTGGCTGGGATATCGAGGAGCCCGACACTAACCAGCTTAAGGCTATCCAGGGCTCAAAGAAGTTTATCGTAACTTGCTACAACAAGATGGGTATCGCTGCTATCAACGCTAAGAACTACGAGGCAGCTATTGAGTACTTCACAAACGCTGCTAACTGTGCAGAGCTCTACGAGGACTTGGCAGGCATGAACAAGAACAAGACTATGATTGGTCAGGTATATCAGGTGCAGGGTGCTGATGCCTTCAACTCTGGTGACTATGCAACATCTATCGCTGTATTCTCACAGGGCTATGCTGCAGATCCCCGCAACACAGATATGGCCCTCAACCTCGCTGAGAGCTACTTCCGTAGCGATATGTACCAGGAGGGTATGAAGATCTGTACTAAGATCGCTGGCATGAACGCTGATAAGTTCGCAGAGGCTATCGCAGAGGCACAGTCAAAGATGGATATGTACACTAACAACGAGGTTGCTAAGCTTCAGATGGCTAACGACTACGATGGCATCATCGCTATGGCTGCTGAACTTGATGACGCTGCAATGGCTGCAAAGATTACCATGCAGGCATACTACGGCAAGAAGGAGTTCGCAAAGATGGTTGAGGTATCTGCAGCAGCTCTCGAGGCTCAGACAACAGATGAGGGCCGTAGCGACATCAACTACCTCCTCGGCGTTGCATACAACGAGATGGGTCAGTTCGAGCAGGCTATCGCAGCTATGAAGAGCGTTACAGCGGGTAACAATGTAGCAAACGCTGCTGCTGTTATTGAGGCGCTTACTGCTCAGGTAAAGTAATTTGACATGATAAGGGGTCATCTGCGACCTCTCAATCAAAACCACCAATGGGTTACTCATTGGTGGTTTTTTTTGTGTTAGCGACACATCGGCAGTCAACGCTACAATAATTAAATAAGTCCCGCCGAACTTGCGTCAGGCGGGACTTGTTTTGCAGCATACGCTATAAGCCGAGTTCTGTACTCCGCCTTGCGGCAGAGCCTCTATCATTTATCTACTACGGCGATCACTCGCCGTCTCTAGCAACCTACCCCCCGACATTGGACGAGCAGCCCTTAATTGTCGGTATACATGGTCTTGCAACCCACGAGGTGTACTGCCGAGGAGTATTGCTACCCTCGCGGTGGGCTCTTACCCCGCCTTCTCACCCTTACCACCCGAAGATGGCGGTTATTTTCTTCTACACTTCTATACTCTCACGAATATCAAGCCGTTAACTTGCGCGGTGCTCTGTGTTGCTCGGACTTTCCTCCCCCACCCGAAGGTGGCAGCGATAGAGCGCATATGCGGGGGCAAAGATAGTCAATTTTTTCGTAATGCAATAGCGTGACTGTAAATAAGACCTCTATTTCTCTGCTCCGAGGCGCTTGGCATAGCGGTGTATATCAAGCAGACGGAAGGCGAGTGTCACCATCGACACGCCATACGACACGAATGCTATGGCTACAAAGAGGATAACGGCCTCGACACCTAGCGTCGCGGGCATCCACAATACGGCGAGGGCAACGATAATGACGATAGCCGAGTAGAATATCAGCCAGCCGCTGCCACGTACGCTGTGCGATTTGAGGTCTATGCCCTGCATAAGCATCGCCGTGCCGCGATATAGTAGCCATGCTCCCAGAAGTATCGGCATCACAAATGCCGAGACAAGAGAGTTGAATATCAATATTATACCTATTATAATATCGGCAATCGAGGCCAATATCAGCCATCCTCGTCGTACATAGCGATTGTTCGAGGAGAGGCTCTGTATAAGCGTTAATACACCTGAGAACATCACCGCAAAGCCGAACCATGCGGCAAACGAGAAGTAACTTACGGCGGGGTTTACCATAACGATGAAACCTATGGCGATGAGCACAATGCCTGCGATAAGCGAGAGCCACCAGTAGCCTACAAGTCGCTCGGAGCGTTCTGAATAGTCGTTTTTCATAGTTGTAATGTTTTGTTGCAAGGGCTATGTCTCAATTATCGTGCAAAATGGCTTATGTGGTGGCGATAGGGTAGTTGGGTTTGGAAGTTGTAGATTTTATTAGTACCTTTGCTAAATTGAAATCTATAAAACTTAAAACCATATGAGAAGATTTGTTATGGGCGTTGCCATAGCTATGGCTGCCCTCTTTACATTTGCCCTCCCCGCAGATGTCGTGGCACGCAACTACAGCATTGTCCCCGAGCCCGCCTATATGGACATTCAACCTGAGGGTGACTACGT
The DNA here is from genome assembly GCA_045633045.1 of Alistipes sp. Taxonomy (GTDB): domain Bacteria; phylum Bacteroidota; class Bacteroidia; order Bacteroidales; family Rikenellaceae; genus Alistipes. Next base: position 49,623 of record JAZQXV010000017.1, on the reverse strand, counting down.
GGTAACTGCTAAAACTCGCATCGTTGTTAACGACGAGGCATGGAATCCCGCAGAGCGCTTTGCTGAGGATATGATGTCATATTTCGGCATGAAGAAGCCTATGCACACCTCAAAGCGTGGCAAGGGCATCAAGGTGCGTATTGACCAGTTTGTTCCCGCCGAGGGCTACGAGATGACCATCAGCGCTGAGGGTATCATCATCATTGGTGGCTCGGAGGCCGGCATCTACTACGGCTTGCAGACACTCCGCCAGATTATCGTGACAAACGACGGCAAGGTGCCCTACGGCTTTATCGCCGATGAGCCTACCTTCGCATACCGTGGCGCCCACCTCGATGTATCACGCCACTTCTTCTCTGTGGAGGATGTCAAGAATTACATCGACATCATCGCGGCGCACAAGCTCAACCGCTTGCACTGGCACCTTACTGACGACCAGGGCTGGCGCATAGAGATTAAGGCATACCCCGAGCTTACGGAGAAGGGCTCAATGCGTAAGGAGACACTCGTAGGTCATGGTCTCAACCCCGTGGAGTGGGATGGTACACCATATGGTGGCTACTACACTCAGGAGGAGATTCGCGAGGTTGTGAAGTATGCTGCCGAGCGCTATATCGAGGTTATTCCCGAGATTGAGATGCCTGGCCACTCGCAGGCTGCGCTCCACGCCCTTCCATGGTTGGGTTGCAACGAGCAGATTGTTGATGTGTGGACAACATGGGGTGTAACACCCGAGGTGCTCTGCGCAGGTAAGGAGACAACATACGAGTTCCTTGAGAATGTCCTCGACGAGGTTATCGAGCTCTTCCCCTCGGAGCTTATCCATATTGGTGGTGACGAGTGCCCCAAGGATCGCTGGGTGGAGTGTGAGCACTGCCAGGCGATGATTAAGGCTTTAGGCCTCGAGTCGGAGGAGGAGCTTCAGGGCTACCTCGTGGCACGCATCGAGAAGTATCTCAACAGCAAGGGTCGCCGCATGATTGGCTGGGATGAGATTCTCGATGGTGGCGTGACACCCACAGCTACCGTGATGTCATGGCGCGGTATCAATGGCGGTATCTACGCTGCGGAGCGTGGCAACGATGTCGTAATGACACCTATGCCCCTCTGCTACCTCAACTTCTACCAGACAGAGAGCCGCGAGGGTGAGGGCCTCCAGATTGGTGGACATATCCCCTTCGAGAAGATCTACGCATGGGATGTATATGAGGGTATGAGCGATGCTGCACGCCCCCATATCATTGGTGTTCAGCTCAATATGTGGAGCGAGTATCTCAAGTCTATGGACATGGTTGAGGTTATGCTTCTTCCTCGTCTTGGTGCTATGTGCGAGGTTCAGTGGTCACACGACCGTCGCGACGACTCTACCATTCGTGCGAAGATGGAGCTTATGCGTAAGTTCTACGAGGCGAATGGTTGGCAGTGTGCCCCATACTATTTCAATTTTAGAAAATAAGGCAGACATCTACTGCCGCTAACAAAAAAGTGCCGTCAATGGGATGTACGCCTTAGTACTACCCATCGACGGCATTTTTGCCGAGCGTTGTATCTGCAGCCTTCTTTTCAAAAATTATTTCTTGTGGTAAGGCCGCAGATACACCCTTCTGACAAGAAATTGGGCTTAAAGTCCTCTGAACTCTCTATATAGAAAATATGCTGCTATCCATTCGGGTAGCAGCATATTTCGTTTTTAGCATCAGGCTCTATCGTGCGACGAAGCGCGAAGGGCGTGCCGAGATTGTCGCCTTGCGCGCATCGAGCTCACGCTTGGCGTTCGCCTTAGCCATCTCATCGGCCTTTGCCTTCATATCGGCGCTCATAAGTTCAGAGTAGATGGCAGGAGCCTCCACCTCTGCGCGCTGGGGTGCCACAACGCTCTCGTTAACAACGATGCTCTTAGGCACTACTGCCGAGCGTGTTGCTGACGACTGCATAGCCTCATACTCCTCGACTGTTGCGCAGCCCTCCTTCGTAAAGCATACAACCTCGCGGTATAGGGGGCTGGGGTTCATCATATCGTCGTAGGCCACAGCAACAACGGTCATAACCTTGTCGAAAGGCAGGAAGAAGCTTGCGCTCTCGTAGGGTGCACCATCCCACAAGTACTCGTAGAAGATCTCGTCGGGGTAGTCCTCGGTGTCGCTGAGATCGTTGCCGTAGAAGTCGTAGTAGAACTCTGTGTAGTCGCCCTCGATATTCACCTTAACGGGAATCATGGCGTTGCCTGCGTACATCGCAAAGCCCTCGTAACCCGCTGCAACAAGCTCGTCAACATCGAAGTATTTGTCAATCTCGAGGCTGATAGCGATGTCGGCATATGTCACAGCATCGGTGTGGAATACCTCGCTGAAGTGTACATCGCTCAAGAACTCGCACTTGTCGAAGCCCATGATAACCACACCAAGCTTGTAGTCGGTGTCGGGTGCCAAGTCCCATACGGTTGTGGTCTCATCGCCCTGTGTGAGCTCCCACGATGCGAATACGGCGTAGTCGTTGTCGTAGCCGCGCTTGATGATAACATTCTGGATGTAGTCCTTGGCATCCTCGGCAGTGTAGTTTGCGGGGTACACCATCCAGTGGTATGCGTGGCCCTTATCCGAGGGTATAATCTCAATCCATGCGTTGTCGACGCTGGGCACGATGTTCATAGAGAAGGTACACTCCTCGGGGTTGCCTGATGCGAGGGTGTGGAACTCCTCACGCCAAATCTTCGATGTGGTGAGCGTGCCTGCCTTGTAGCCGAATGCGATGATTGTATAGTCGCTATCGGGGCGCATGCTGCCGAAGGTGTTTGTAGAGTTGCCCTGGTAGGTGTAGCTGCTGATAACATAGTCATACTCGCTCATGATAAGCTCGTAGAGCTCCTCATCGTCGAGGTTCTTGACAACATCGCTGCGCAAGGGGAGTACGACATATGGGTCAGAAGTTGTGGTTGTAGTCTTAACATCTACTGACGACTGCGTGAGGTTCTTGAGCTCGAGCGTAAGGATGTTTGCTGAGGGTTCGAGGTGTGCCGATGTATGCTCACAGTAGCCTACCTCGCCGATGATGTCGCAGTTGTTGTTCCACTTCGCTGCCATGATATAGTACTTGGTGTCGGCCTTACACTCGAACCAACCATCCTCGAGGATGTCCGAGAGGTTGTAGATTGAGAAGAACTCTGTGCGGTCGGTGATGTATCCTGAATTTTGGAGTATGGCGATTGTAGAGTCGATGCTTCCCTTCTGGAGAATTGTCTTGAGGTTGTCGGTGTTGAGCGCCTCCTTCCAGTAGTTAAGCTCCTCCTCCGACATGATGCCGCAGTAGTAATCTACACCCGTGTGCGAGGGGGTAATGGTGTACTCAAGAACGAAATCCTCCTCCTTGACGCTGAACTCAAAGGTTATGTCGCCCTCGTGTGGAGGCTCGGTCTCGACGGTTGTTGCGATGATGTTTGTTGTGCGCTCGCCCTCAAGGCTGATACCATATACATATACTACATACTCAGTATCGGGAGTGAGCTGCGCAATGCGTATAGACTCCTCAGAGCCTGTGCCCACGATGCCAGAGAGGAAATCGGCGAGTGAGAGGTCGTTAATCTCGGCAAGATACTGGAAGTACTCGAGGTCGGCCTGGAAGATGTCATTCTCATTGCCTTTATAGTAGTCCCACGACTCCTTGTATGTAACCATAGGTACCCATGTTGTTGTGGGATCTGCGGTGATTACAGAGATTGTGATAGTTGTTGCATCGTAACCGATGAGTTCCACCTCTATGGGGTTCTCGGCAGTGATGCGACCCTGAGTGAGGGTTAGCGTTACATCTGCTGCGCTCTTGTAACTAAGTGTTACCTCGGCTGTGCGTGCTGCATCATCGAAGTTACCCTTTGCTGTAATGTTAAGTTTGTCGGCCTCTACGGCGATAGTTACCCACTCGGCCTCGGTTGTTGCAGTGAGCGCCTCGCCCTTTATGGCGTTCTTGATGGTGTAGCTAAGGCTCTTTGTCTCGCCACGATCATCGAAGCTGATTTGTGTAGTCCCTACCTCGATTGATGCTGGGAGAGCAGGCTCTGGCTCGTTTTGGCACGCTGCGAGTGCGACGAATGCCACAAGCACAGAGAATAGTTTAATATTGTATCTCATAGTTTTTTGGTTAATGTGTCATGCAAATATATGAAAATATATTCAAATGGAGCATTTTCGGCGAATATTTTAATATTGGCACAACAAAAAAAGGCTGCCACGAAGACAGCCTTTTGGTGTATGTATGTCTCGAAGGATTACTTCGTAGCGCTCTCCAAACGCTTCATCATAGCGAACATGAAGAGTGCAGAGATCAAGCAGAGTGAGATGAACACTGCCCATACTGACCACAATGGAAGACCTGCCCAGAGGAAACCACCAACAGCAACAAGCATGTTACCGATAGCAGTAGCCACGAACCAACCACCCATCATAAGACCCTTGAGCTTTGGAGGTGCAACCTTTGATACGAATGAGATACCCATAGGTGAAAGGAGCAACTCAGCAAATGTCAATACGAGGTAAGTGAAAATCAACCAGTAGGGTGAAGTGCGCTTCTCCTCCTTTGTATCAGCCTTGATAGCTGCCAATGTAGCCTCAGCCTCATCAACCTCTGTAGAAGTTGTCTCAGCTACCTCAACTACCTCGGGAGTCTCAACTACCTCTGCAACAGTCTCAGTCTCCTCAACAGCGGGAATCTCAACAACCTCTGCAGTCTCCTCAACAACGGGTGCCTCAACTACCTCTGCAGTCTCAACTACCTCGTTTGTAGCCTCTGCAGCAGCGATTACGCAAGCGGCGTTGTAAACATCAGTGAAAACGGGACGAGTCTTATCGTTGAGCTTACCCATGAAGTCCTGAGCAGCCTTGATGTCAGCGTTAGCCTTGCCGTCAGCCTCCTTCAATGCGTCAACGTTAGGAGCTACAGTGTAGCACTTTTCAGCGAAAGCCTCAGCCTTGTTGAAAGCGATAGCGCGCTGCTGCTCGTTAGGAGTATTCAAGCCCTGTGAACCGAATGCCATGATAGCGAAGCCGATAGCTGCAACCAACATACCGAAGGCAATCTTACGGGGTGCTGAAGGCTCCTTACCCTTGCGTGCCAATGAGCCGAAGATAGCCATTGAAACGGGAGTCAAAGCTACAACATAGAAGGGGTTAAACTGCTGGAAGATAGGTGCTGCAACGCTCTCCTCGGCTGTAGGCGCGATGCCCATAGCGCGGTAAACGAGGAATGCCAAAACGCCTGAAGCCAAAACACCTGAGAAGATCTTGCCCTTTGCGCTCTCGCTCTGGAAGATTGAGAATGTAGCGTAAACAGCAACGATGATAAGTGCGAGGTTCCATACGTCGAACAACATAGTATCGAAGCCGAATGCCATAGTGTTAGTGAACTCATCAGCGAAGTATGTGAGTGTCAAACCATTCTGGTGGAATGCCATCCAGAAGAAGATAACGACAGCAAATACGAGGCAGAGAGCGATGATGCGCTGCTTAGTCTCTGCGGGAGAGAGGTTGTCAACAACCTGTGCTGCCTCACCCTTCTTCTTGCCGCCCTCAACGTGACGGAATGTAGGACGGAATACGAAGTAGATAAGGATTGAGAGGATCAACGCAACGCAAGCCACCATGAATGAGAAGTGGTAAGCATCGTTAGAGCTGTAGCCGAGAGTCTGCTCTGCCCACGCCTTGATACCAACGGCAGTTGTAGGAGCGAACAATGAACCTACATTGATAGCCATGTAGAAGAGTGAGAAACCAGAGTCACGCTTGTCAGCATACTTTGGATCGTCGTAGAGGTTACCAACCATAACCTGCAAGTTACCCTTGAACAAACCAGTACCAACGCTGATAAGGATAAGAGCAGCCATCATGGCGATCATAGCAACAGTCTCGCCACCAAGAGGTGCAGAGAGAAGCAAGTAACCACCGAACATAACCATGATACCAGTAGTTACCATGCGGCCGAAACCGAACTTATCGGCCATGATACCACCAATCAATGGCATGAAGTAAACCAAGCCGAGGAAAGTTGAATAGATTGCGCCAGCTGTACCGCTGTCAAGGCCGAAGTTCTCGCGAAGGAAGAGTGCGAAAACTGCCAACATCGTGTAGTAACCAAAGCGCTCACCTGTGTTTGCAAGGGCTAAGGCGTAAAGACCTTTAGGATGTCCTTTGAACATAGAAAAAAGTTTTTTAGTTAATATATAAATTGTTACTTGTTATTCAATTAACAAATTAGCGCGCAAAGTTACAAATATTTTTGATATATAAAAGAGTATTAAATGTAATTTTATTGTGCAGGGCAAGAACTTTAAGGTGGTGTATATGTGAAAAAAGGAGGATGACAATGCCATCCTCCATACTTTAATATGTAACCGCAGTGCGGTTATTCGAAACGATTTTTTACTTCGTAATACGCTCAAGCCACTTAACCATACCGAGCATAATGCCCATAGAGATAAAGCAGAACGCTGCGAATACGGCCCAGCACATCCATTGCTCGGGGAATGTGTTAAGCATTGTTACGCCGATTGCGATGAACAAGTTACCAATAGCGGTAGCTGTCAACCACAAGCCCTGGCAGATACCCTGCAAGTGACGTGGTGCAATCTTAGATACGAATGACAAACCGAGAGGTGAGATAAACAACTCTGCAACAGTCAAGAAGAAGTATGTGAGGATAAGCACCATTGGGCTAGTCTTCATCGACATCTTCACTGCATCAGCCAAGCCCTTGAACTCTTCACCTGATGGGTAGTTGTGATATACTGCGATAGCAGCCAAAAATACATAGGCACATGCAGCGAGAAGCATACCGATAACAATCTTGCGTGGTGTAGAAACCTCCTTACCCTTGCGAGCCAAAGCACCAAAGATCAACATGATGACTGGTGTGAGCAAGATTACAAAGAGAGGATTGATACACTGCCAAATCTCTGGTGGAATAGCGTCGGTAGCAACGAAGTCGCGAGCAAATACTGACAATGACTGACCATTCTGGTGGAACGAGAACCAGAAGAATACTGCAACACCAAGCACTGCGAACAATGCGTATAGACGCTGCTTGATCTCCTTTGCGTCAGACTGAATCTCCTGCTGAGTGTACTCTGCAGCTGCAGCCTTCTCCTTCTTCGCTGGGTTGGGCAAGTTCTTCTTAATAAGAATGAAGATAATCAATGAGATAAGCATTGCCACCACAGAAGCGATGAATGAGAAGTGAACACCAGTGTTGAAGATGTTGAGGTAGTTATCGCAGAACTCTGCATTTACAACGCCAGTGTGACCAACCTGCTCAGCAAGTGCAGTGAGGTTGCTCATGTCTGCTGTTGCCATGGCATCACCATTGTTGATGTACTCATGGCAGAGACGTGGAAGGTCTGCATTGTATGTGTAGTTGTGCATCTCCAACCAGAAGCTGCGGAGCAAAGGTGCAATAAATGGTGCGATAACACCACCAATGTTGATAAACACGTAGAAGATCTGGAAACCAGAGTCACGCTTTGACTTAGCCTCAGCAAGAGCCTCGGGACCACGCTTTGCAGCCTCAGCCTCGAAGTTATCATACATCTGACCCACGATAGCCTGCAAGTTACCCTTGAACAAACCGTTACCAAATGCAATGATGAACAATGCGAAGCATGTGAGTACGAGTACCCATGAGAAGCCTGATGCATCGGCAAATACGGGAACTGACAAAATGCCATAACCCAAAGCCATTACAACAAGACCCGCGATGATGGTACCCTTGAAGTTCTGGAGACGGTCTGCGATAATACCACCAGGAAGGCTGAGCACGTAGATCAAGAAATAGAACACGGCGTAGATCCAACCTGCAGCATCATCACTGATACCAAACTTAGAGCAAAGGAAGAGCAAGAGAACGGCGTTCATGATGTAGTAACCGAAACGCTCACCCATGTTACTCAACGCTGCAGCGATAAGTCCCTTGGGGTGCTCCTTTTTTGCCTTTACGATGTAGAATACCAAGAATGGTATTACCACAATCAAAATGGCAAACAAAATCATCATAGGACGATTTGTCTCCCAAAGATTAGTAATAAAAGACATAAACATAAATTTTAGTGGTTAATAAAATGGTTCAGTATCAGTATAGGAGTGTTAGTCAAATAACACTTCATATTGAGCAAAGATACGAAGATTTTTTTATATCTTTGCTAAAAATAACCCTAAAAAAGTATGAAACAGCAAAATTCTAAACTCCCAATAGTTGCTGCGGACGAGTGGCTGTTGCCTGTAGAGGATGAAATTCAGCGCCGTTACGATATGTATGTCAATCGTTTAGCAGATATCGAAAAGTCTGCTGGTACGATTGTCGATTATGCCAATGGTCATCGCTACTTTGGATGGCAGCATGATGACGCTATGCAGGGTTGGTGGTTTAGAGAGTGGTTGCCCGAGGCTAAAGATGTTTACATCTTTGGTGACTTCAATAATTGGCAGCGCACGGAGCTCCGCCTGCAGCGCAATCGCGAGGGTGTGTGGAGCATCTTCCTTCCCGACGCAATGTATGGCGCACGCCTTGTGGATGGCTCGCTATACAAGCTTCATATTCATGGCAACAATGGTTGGCGCGACCGAATCCCCGCATACGCAAAGCGTGTAGTGCAGGATGAGACTACGAAGAACTATACCGCGCAGTTTGTCGTAGAGAGACCCTACGACTGGAAGCATGATGACTTCCGCGCTCCAAAGGTTGGCGAGTTGCTTATCTACGAGGCACATGTCGGCATGGCAACCGAGAAGGAGGGCGTTGGTACATACGCTGAGTTCCGCGACGACATTCTCCCACGCATCAAGGAGGCCGGATATAACGCCGTGCAGCTCATGGCCATCGCCGAGCACCCATACTACGGCTCGTTTGGCTACCATGTCTCGAGCTTCTTCGCACCATCATCACGCTTCGGCACGCCCGATGAGCTACGCTCGTTGGTTGACCGTGCGCATGAGTTGGGCATCGCCGTAATCATGGACTTGGTGCACGCCCACTACGTTAAGAACTTCGACGAGGGCATCAACGAGCTTGACGGCTCGAAGCACCACTACTCAAAGGAGGGCGATGCTGGCTATCAGCAGTATTGGGACTCTATGATTTTCGACTACGGCAAGCGCGAGGTGGAGCACTTCCTTCTCTCTAACGTAAAATACTGGATTGAGGACTTCCACTTCGACGGCTACCGCTTCGACGGTGTAACATCGATGCTCTATCACCACCACGGATATGTGGAGTTCGACTGCCGCGAGCGCTTCTTCGATGAGGGCGTAAACCGCGACGCTATCGTCTATTTGACCCTTGCAAACAAACTTATCCACGACATCCGTCCCGACGCTATCACAATTGCAGAGGATGTAAGTGGCATGCCAGGCTCATGCGTTAAGCCTGAGGATGGAGGTATTGGCTTCGACTACCGCCTCGGCATGGCATTGCCCGACTACTGGATTAAGATACTTAAGGAGCAGAGCGATGATGACTGGAACATCTGGCAGATGTGGTCGGAGATGACAAACCGCTTGCCCTCGGTGCGCACCGTGGCATATGCCGAGTCGCACGACCAGGCGTTGGTGGGAGATAAGACCCTCGCTTTCCGACTGATGGATAAGGAGATGTACTTCTCTATGGACCGCGCGTCGGAGAACCTTATCATAGACCGAGGTATGGCACTTCACAAGCTCATACGCCTCTTTACAATCACTACGGGAGGTGAGGCATACCTCAACTTCATGGGTAACGAGTTTGGCCACCCCGAGTGGATTGACTTCCCACGCGAGGGTAACGACTGGTCGTATAAGCACGCACGCCGTCAGTGGTCGCTGGCAGAAAATGGCTTTTTGCGCTACTCGTTCCTTGCGGAGTTTGACAAGGCGATGATTGAAGTAGTCAAGAAGTATGGCGTATTGGGTGATGGCTACCCCTACAACCACCAGATGGATGAGCAGAACAAGACGATGGTCTATTCGCATAGCGGCCTACTCTTCGTGCTTAACTGGCACCCAACAGCCTCTATTCCCGACTACACACTCAATGTGCCCTGGCCAGGTAAGTACACTGTAATCTTCTCGTCTGACGAGAAGCGCTTTGGTGGTCACGACCGTACAGATGTAGCAAGTGAGCACTTCACAACGACGCACGAGGCAGAGGATGGCACGGTATATCATACCATTAATATATATAACACTTCGCGCACGGGCGTAGTGCTCAAGTGGGAGGAGTAGGGTAGTGACTATACTCAATGGTTGAGCGTTGTAGTGTATGATAAAGTAATGTATAACCAATTATAGTATAGGTGTTTAAGAGATTAGCATTTGGCATAACATTGCTTGTTGTGGCGGGCCTATTTTCGGCTAGTAAGCCCGTTGATAGTGACCCCGCAAAGGCTGAGTACATCGTCATCTCGAAGGAGAATTTTAGGCTCGACCTGTTTGATGGCGAGGGTAGGCTTATATGCTCGTTTGGTGTTGCTCTGGGCATGAATTATGGCAATAAGCAGTGTGAGGGCGATATGAAGACTCCCGAGGGCGATTTCTATATCGAGCAGATACAATCGGCAAGGAGCTGGGGGCACGACTTCAAGGATGGTAAGGGTTACATCCCACGCTGTTACGGAAATTGGTTTATGCGCTTAAAGACCCCTCCGCATAAGGGTATAGGCATTCATGGCACGCATGCCCCAGAGTCTATCGGCACGCGCGCAACGGAGGGTTGCATACGTCTCGAGAATAGTGACCTTGATAGCCTCTACAAGATGGTGCACGTTGGTATGCCCGTGCGCATTGAAAGCTCGGCGCTCGACCGTCGTGCCGATGGGGTAGAAGAGTAACTTTAGTGGCGCATAGTCACTCATAAGGGGTATTATGACCCTTAAAGAGATAAAATTATACCAAAGGTATAGTTGTTGATAAGAAAACTTGAAAACTTTTTTTGTTTTTCAAGTTTTCTTTTTTATATTTGCACCGTGAAAATGTGCTAATAGAATAGACTGTAAAGATGACTCAAAAGGAAAATATTATTCACCACGCATCGAAGATGTTCGTTGAGCAGGGCATTAAGGCTGTGCGCATGGATGATATTGCGCAGGAGTTGAGTGTCTCGAAACGAACACTCTATGAACTCTTTGAGGATAAGGAGGAGCTTATCTATCAGAGCCTACGCCACTATTTCGAGGCCGAGCGCGAGCGTCGTGATCAGCAGATTCACGAGATAGAGAACCCGTTGGAAGTAATGGTCGTAAACCTACGCGACATGATTGATGCTGCTCCCGTGGCGGGTCGCATACGTCGAAACATTAAGCGCTTCTATCCCACTGTTTACAAGCGCCTGGAGGAGGATGTGCAGTCGAAGTCGATGAACGACCTCAATCGCTGGGTGACAGGTTGTATCGAGTGTGGCTATTTTGAGCGTAATGTAATGGTGAGGTATGCTGTAGATGTGCTACACCACTCTGTACACGGCATGCTAGTAAATACGCTCGACGAGGAGCGCCCCTCAAATGAGTTGGTGTCGATGATGTCATACTCGCTGCTTGTCTTTATCCGCGGATTGTGTACGGTGGAGGGACAGAACATTATTGACAAGTGTACGTCGAAGTACTTCTACAACAACTAAGGCGAAAATAAACAATAAAATCATATTAAAATGAAAAAGTTTCTATTGACAATCTGCTTGTGCTTGGGCCTCTCGGCTGCGGCCTCGGCACAGCAAAAGTTGGAGCTTACCCTCGATGAGGCGATTAACATAGCTCTCAGCGACAACCCCACCGTGCAGGTGGCAAACCTCGAGATTGAGCGCTACGACTATGTTCGTAAGCAGGCGCTCGCAACACTCTACCCCCAGGTTGATGCTTCGGCACAGTACTCTTTGGCGTTGCGTCGTCAGGAGATGGCCGAGGGTCTCTCGTTTGGTGGTAAGAACACATTCAACGTAGCGGGTACCATATCGTTGCCACTCTTCGTGCCCTCGGTATATCGCCAGTTGAAGCTCACACGCACACAGATGGAGGTGGCTGTGGAGAGCGCACGCGCAACACGCATCGACATGATTGCTGCGGTACGCTCGGCATACTACAACATCTTGCTCGCGGAGCAGTCGCTCACGGTACTTGAGGAGGCTGCAACGACTACCGACCGCGTAGTTAAGAACACCGAGGAGCTCTACAAGAACGGTCTTGCTGCGGAGTACGACTACCTCACAGCGCGCGTGCAGCGTTCGAACCTCGACCCACAGATTATCCAGATTAAGAATGGCATCTCAATCGCTAAGTTGCAGCTCAAGATGTACCTCTCAATCCCCGAGGAGGTGGAGATTGATGTTGTAGGCTCGCTCGACGACTTCAAGGAGATGGCGCTAATGGGTTCAGACTATGAGTTTGACTTGGAGAATAACACCACAATCAAGACCCTTGACCTCCAGCTCGAGTTGTTGGATCACCAGGAGAAACTTATCCAGACTACACGCATGCCCACAATCGCAGCATTTGGCCAGATTTCATACATCGGTCAGGAGCGCTCAGACCTTGGTGGTTTGCTTGGCGGTATGGCAGGTGGTGGCGCTGCAGGTGGTGCAGGTGCTACAATTGAGCAGTCTAAGTTCTGGTGGCAGTATCCTATCTCGCTCGGTGCGCAGATTAACATTCCCCTCTTTGCTGGTTTCAAGAAGACTAACCAGCTCCGTGAGGTGCGCAACCAGGCAGAGCAGCTTCGCATACAGCGCGACTACGCCGTGGAGGGTATCCGTCTTCAGGTGCAGCAGTCGGTAAATACGCTTCTTACAGCGCGCTCTATGATGCTTGCAAATGCCGAGACAGTGCTTCAGGCAGAGAAGGCATACGAGATTTCGTTGACACGCTACGAGGCGGGTGCAGGTACCATCCTCGAACTTAACAGCGCACAGCTCTCGCTCACACAGGCTCAGTTGAGCTACTCGCAGTCTATCTACGACTACCTCGCAGCATACGCCGAGTACGAGAAGGCTTTGGGTAAGGACAGCATTGAGTAACATCGAAGTATAACACACTGAATAACAATATAAAAGATAAAAGAGATATGAAGAAGAGTTTAATGTTTATGTTTATGGCAGCCTCGCTCGTAGCTTGCAACTCAACAAGCAACGACAAAAAGGCTACTACAGAGGAGACTGTAGCTGCCGTTTCAGTAAAGACTGCTGTAGCCGAGGCGCAGACTATCGACCTCCTGGAGACCTACACCTCTGAGATTATGGCCTACAAGGAGAACGACATCACTCCCGCGGCTCAGGGCTTGCACATTGACCGCATCCTTGTGGATGTAGGCGATAAGGTATATGCAGGTCAGACCATCGTAACCCTCGACCAGACAATGCTCAAGCAGCAGGAACTCAACCTCGCAACTGCCGAGGATAACTACAATCGTATGGTTCCCGTGCACGCTGCGGGCGGTATCTCAGACCAGCAGCTCACACAGATGAAGAATACGCTCGACCTTCAGCGCGAGGTAGTGGAGAACTTGCGTAAGAACTCTACAATTAAGTCTCCTATCTCGGGTGTTGTTACAGCGCGTAACTTCGAGAATGGCGACCTCTTCGCCTCAATGCCTATCTTGCACATCATGCAGATTGACAAGCTCAAGGTTATGGCAAACGTATCGGAGCAGTACTTCACAAGCGTGAAGGTGGGCAATAAGGTTGCTATCGAGGTTGATATCTACCCAGGCGAGCAGTTCGAGGGTCAGGTATCTCGCATCAACCCCGCGCTCGATGCACGCACTCGTACCTTCGGTGTTGAGATTACCATCCCCAACAAGTCGTTGAAGTTGCGTCCAGGTATGTACGCACGCGCTATCTTCAACATGGGTCAGCGTGAGGCTATCATGGTTCCCGATCAGGCTGTACAGAAGCAGGTGGGCTCATCGGAGCGCTTCGTATATGTCATCAAGGATGGTGTTGCAGACTACCGCTTCGTAACTGATGGCCGTCGTGTGGGTAACATGATTGAGATTGTTGATGGTCTCGAGGCTGGCGACGAGGTTGCTACTACATCATTCGCTCGCCTTATGAGTGGTTCACTCGTTGAGGTTACAGAGTAGCATGACGCGTAGATATAGATGTTAAGACCTATACATACTTAAAAACTCTATATAGATGAAAATATATGAATCGGCGGTGCGAAAACCGATTTCGACCGCGCTAATATTTATAGGTGTCATCGTCTTTGGCTTGTTCTCTGTGAGCAAGCTTGGCGTTGACCAGTTCCCCGATATTGAGATTCCATACGTCAGCGTTATCACGATGTATCCTGGTGGTAATGCCGAGGATATCGAGACAAACATCACCCGAGTATTGGAGGATCAGCTCAACTCGGTGGATAACCTCGATAAGATTACCTCAAAGTCGTCGGATAATGTCTCTATCGTAACCCTCGAGTTCGAATATGGATGTGACCTTACGGAGGCAACAAACGATGTGCGTGATGTTGTGAGCCGTACGCAGTCACTCTTGCCCGAGGATGTGGAGTATCCTACGGTCATGAAGTTCTCATCTTCGATGATGCCTATCATGATGCTCTCGGTTACGGCAGACGAGAGCTACAATGCGCTCTACAAGATTCTCGATGATAAGATGGTTAACGAGCTTAACCGTATCAACGGTATCGGTTCTGTTGCCGTTATCGGTGCTCGTGAGCGTGAGGTGCAGGTTAACGTAGACCCCAACAAGCTCCAGGCTTATGGACTTACTGTTGAGTCGCTTGGTCAGATTATCGCGTCGGAGAATATCAACATCCCTGGCGGTAAGCTCGACCTCGGTACGCAGACATTCAACATTAAGACCGACCTCGAGTTTGACGATAGCCGTGAGTTGTTCGACATCGTAATATCGAATCAGGGTGGTCGCACCGTGATGCTTTCGGACGTAGCCGAGATTAAGGATACGCTCGAGGAGCTTACAATGGATGAGCGTATCAATGGCCGTCAGGGTGTGCGTATCCTTGTTCAGAAGCAGACAGGTGCCAACTCTGTGCAGATTGTAGAGGAGGTGCAGGCAAAGCTCGAGGATATTATCCCCACATTGCCCCCCGACTGCAAGGTTGAGACTATCTACGAGTCTTCGGAGTATATCAAGGATGCTATCAACTCACTTGCCGAGACCATCATGTTCGCCTTTATCTTCGTGATTTTGGTGGTGATGTTCTTCTTGGGTCGCTGGCGTGCAACCTTCATCATCTGCTTGACCATCCCCATCTCGCTTATCTGTGCCTTCATCTACCTCTATGCTACAGGCTCTACACTTAACATCATCTCGCTCTCGGCGCTCTCAATCGCTATCGGTATGGTTGTGGATGATGCTATCGTGGTGTTGGAGAATATTACTACGCACATCGAGCGTGGCTCGAAGCCCAAGGAGGCGGCTATCTACGCTACAAACGAGGTATGGCTCTCGGTTATCGCTACAACATTGGTTGTCGTTGCGGTGTTCATGCCTTTGACCATGATTCCTGGTATGGCAGGTATCCTCTTCAAAGAGCTCGGTTGGATTGTGACTATCGTGGTGTGTGTATCTACTGCTGCGGCTATCACCCTTACGCCTATGCTCTCGGCATATATGCTTAAGCTCGATGGTGGCGCTCACACATATAAGGGTATCGGTATCATCTACAAGCCTATCGACTTGTTCCTTCAGTGGCTCGATTGTCTTTATGAGAGTATGCTTCGCTTCGTTGTTAAGTGGCGTAAGACTGCGACATTGTTGCTCATGCTTGTGTTCGGTGTGTCTCTCGTGTTGATTACCAAGGTGCCTACCGAGTTCTTCCCACCTTCGGATAACTCGCGTATCACAATGACCGTGAAGCTCCCACAGAATACCCATGTTAGTGAGACTTCGCGCATCGCACGACAGATTGACGCTATCATCGCGGAGAACTACCCATATATCAACATGGTAAGTACCTCTGCGGGTGAGAGCTCATCGAACAACGCCTTCGCTGCAATGCAGACTACAGGCTCGCACCTTATCAACTTCAACCTCCGTATGCCCAGCCGCGAGGATATCACACGTCCTTCAATCTATGAGATTTCGGATAACTTGCGTAAGGACCTCGCTGCAATTCCCGAGATTGAGGAGTTCCAGGTAATCCCTGGTGGTCAGCAGGGTGGTATGGGCGGTGGCGCAAGCAACGTCAGCATCAAGGTCTTTGGCCACAACATGGACAACGCTATGGCTACGGCTAACGAGCTCAAGGCCAAGATGGCGCAGTTGCCCTCAATGCGTGACGTGAAGCTCTCGCGCGAGAACCTCGAGCCCGAGTTCAACGTAAGCTTCGACCGCCAGAAACTCGCATACTACGGCCTTAACTCGGCTACTGCTGCACAGTTCATCCGTAACCGCATCTATGGTTATGAGTGTGCTAAGTATCGTGAGGATGGTGACGAGTACAACATCGTAGTTCGCTATGCTGAGGAGTTCCGCAAGAACATTGAGGATGTGGAGAATATCGTGCTCTACACATCTATGGGTCAGGCTATTAAGCTTAAGGACGTAGCAACAATCACCGAGGAGCAGGCATCTCCCGAGATCGAGCGTGAGAACCGTCAGCGTATCGTGACCGTAGAGGGCTCTGTAGGTGCTGGCGTAGCACTTGGTGACGCTGTTGCTGAGGTTAACGCCATGCTTGCCGACTATGAGGTGCCCACAGGCCTTTCACTCGAGTTGGGTGGTTCTATCGAGGACCAGGGCGAGGCATTCTCTGATATAGGTCTCTTGCTCATCCTTATCATCGTGTTGGTTTACATCGTGATGGCTACACAGTTCGAGTCGTTGCTCTACCCCTTCATCATCATGTTTACCATCCCCTTCGCTATGTCGGGTGTATTCATCGCGTTGTGGCTCACATCAACACCTCTCTCGCTTATCGCGCTTATCGGTGCTATCATGCTCGTGGGTATCGTTACGAAGAACGGTATCGTGATGGTGGACTACATGAACTTGCTCGTTGAGCGTGGCTCGACAATCTCTGACGCCGTTATCGAGGGTGGTAAGAGCCGTCTCCGCCCCGTGTTGATGACATCACTCACCACCGTGCTCGGTATGTTGCCTATGGCACTCGGCATCGGTGAGGGTTCTGAGACATGGCAGCCTATGGGTATCGCGGTTGTAGGTGGTCTCTTGATGTCTACCATCATTACACTCTTCATCGTACCTTCGCTCTACGCAATGCTCGAGGGCAGCAAGGAGCGCCGCGCACGCCGCAAGGCTGAGCAGGAGGCACACGACGAGGCCTTCATCCGTGAGCAGATGGCTAAGCGCGAGGCTAATAACTAATAAATAACGTGTTGGCGAGGTGTTCGCCTCGCCAACCCTTAATAACCTATTGAAGATGAAAGCATTCTTTTTATCATACAACCAGGCTCTCACCGACCGAGTAAATAAGATGCTCGACGACAATGGTGTGCGTGGCTTTACTCGCTGGGCACTCACCGAGGGTCGTGGCTCCTACGATGGCGAGCCCCACTACGGCACACACGCATGGCCCTCAATGAACACCTCAATCCTCGCTATTGTTGAGGATGAGAAGATTCCCGTGCTCCTCGACGCAGTTCGCGAGATTGACTCGACAACAAAGCAGCAGGGTTCGAGAGCCTTTGTCTGGGACATTACCCAGTGCATGTAAATTTCACACGATAAGGCAGCATCTGCTGCCGCTAACAAAAATAAATGCGAATGGGCAGTACGCCTTAGTACAGCCCATCCGCATTTTTTTTGCCGTGCGTTGCATCTGCTACCTTCTCCTGAGAAATTAAATTTATTGTGATAAGGGGTCGATTGCGGCCCCTAACAAAAAATGCCACCAATGGGATGTACGCTTAAGTACTACCCATCGGTGGCATTTTTGCCGAGTGTTGCACTCGGCACCCTTCTGACAATAAATTTGGTGTGGCGCTAAAGTAAGGTGTTTTACTCTAATAATAAATTTTGCCTATAACCAGACATGCTCCACAACGATTTTGATGCCGATCGCTATCAAGATTACGCCGCCTACGATGCCTGCCTTAGAACCGAGGCGCGAGCCAAAGGCCGAACCCAAATATACGCCCGCACCAGAGATAAGGAGCGTCACAACGCAGATAACCGCCGCCGATAACCATATATTGACATTGAGAAACGCCATAGAGATACCCACAGCCAATGCATCGATGCTCGTGGCGATGGCCATAACGAGCATGGTGCGCACACCGAAGCTGCCATCCACCTCATCCTCCTCGCCACTCATAGCTTCGCGTATCATATTAACGCCGATAAGTGTCAGCAGGCCAAAGGCTATCCAGTGGTCGACGCTCACGACATACTCCGCGAAGCTCTGGCCCACGAAGTAGCCGATGAGTGGCATGAGGCCCTGAAACAGGCCAAACCACAAGCCCGCAGTAAGGGCGTGGCGTGGGCGCACACTCTTAAGTGTCATGCCCTTACCCACCGAGACGGCAAAGGCATCCATGGCCAATCCCACCGAGATCAGCAGCAACTCAATAAATCCCATATCTATTATCTGTTATAGTCGTCAAGTGCGGGTGTTGCAGCACCCGTCTCATCAAAGAGCTTGCCCCATTGTGGCGAGGTAGCCTCCCAGATGAATGTGCCACGACCCATGCCGTTGGGCAATGCGCTTACGATACGCTCGATGTCGAGGTAGTGGTCGCGGTACTCCACAACGATAAGTGGCTTGTTATACTTGAGTACCAAGGCGTTGGTGTTTGCCTCGAGCTCCTCCAATGTGCCATGCCACTCGGGGTAGTACGACTGACCGATAATATCATACTCCACGCCATACTCCTCCATAGCGTCGAAGAAGCGCTCCGACTCCTCGGCCTGACCACCAAGGGCTACATGTATCATAATCTCTGCATCGGGGGCATACTCCCTAACTGCACGCACGCCCTCCTTCAAGAGACCGCACAAGCCACTAAATGTGTGGCGTACAGAGCCATAGGGCCACAACATGCCGTTGCTCACCTCGTTACCAACCTGCACCATATCGGGTAGTGTGCCCTGTGCTTCGAGGGCGAGGAGTGTCTCCTTGGTGTGGTTATACACCGCCTCGCACACCTCGTCATACGAATATGTCTGCCATGCCTGAGGCATAATCTGCTTTGCGGGGTCTGCCCAGTTGTCCGAGTAGTGGAAGTCCAAGAGGAACATCATGCCCGCCTCCTTGATGCGCTTAGCCATGGCAAGCGTATGCTCAAGGTCGCAGTAGCCATCGCGCTGCGAGTAGCCGAGTTCCGACTTGGGGTTTACAAAGAGGCGCAAACGGATGTAATTAAAGCCGTTGTCGCGCAAAATCTCGAGAGCATCACCCTCAACACCACCATCACTAAACTTAACGCCACTCTCCTCTTGCCACTGGAGCCACGAAATATCGGCACCCACGGCATAGGGCTTCTCAATTGCAATCTGCGCCTCGGCTGCGTTAAAGGCCACGAACGCTACGATAAGGCATAATACTCTCTTCATAATCGTGTAAATTATTGGTTAGCAAACTCTTTAAGCTTGGCAATCTCCTCCGCCCAACGAGCCTCGTCGGGGGTCTCAAGGATGAGGGGTATGTTGTCAAAGCGTGGGTCCTGGGCGATGTAACGGAAGCACTCCCAGCCAATCTCTCCATCGCCGAGGGGTGAGTGACGGTCGATGCGGCTACCCAAGGGACGCATAGCATCATTAAGGTGCATGCCGCGCAAGTATTTGAAGCCTACCACGCGGTCGAACTCTGCAAATGTTGCGTCACACGCCTCGCGGGTGCGTAGGTCGTAGCCCGCAGCAAAGGTGTGGCAGGTGTCGAGACATACACCCACACGGCTCTTATCCTCCACGCGCTCAATGATATAGGCGAGGTGCTCGAACTTAAAGCCGAGATTTGAGCCCTGACCTGCGGTGTTCTCCAATACGGCCGTCACACCCTTGGTGCGTGCCAATGCCATGTTGATGGACTCGGCGATGCGGTCCAGCGAGCCCTCCTCGCTGATGCGCTTGAGGTGACTGCCAGGGTGGAAGTTGAGGCGGTCGAGGCCGAGGCGCTCGCAGCGTGCCATCTCCTCGAAGAATGACTCGCGCGACTTCTCGAGGCCCTCCTCATCGGGGTGACCGAGGTTGATGAGGTAGCTGTCGTGGGGGAGGATCTGTGCTGCGCTATATCCCGCCTTTGCGGCAGCCTCCTTGAATGTTGTTACTTGGCTATCTGTGAGTGCGGGAGCTATCCACTGGCGCTGATTCTTAGTGAATAATGCAAAGGCCGTAGCCCCTATATCCTGCGCATTTTTTACGGCGTTCTCAACTCCGCCCGATGCGCTAACATGTGCTCCAAAATATTTCATTGTATAAATCTTTTTATCGTTGTTGTTATTTATCATAGGCAAAGATACAAAAAATTGAGAAAAGATTAGTATATTTGCAATTGTAAATTCAAATCCCAGTATAAGAATAAACTATAAACGAAATTAATACTATGAAGAAACTTTATCTAGCTCTTCTTTTGGCAGCATTTACGCTTAGTGGTGCAATGGCTCAGGTGTCGATGGATGATGTAAATGCGCAGGGTGCAAGTTTTGGTAACGAGATGAAGACTCAGTCGCTTGATGCAGACTATGTGTCGGATGCAAAGTTGCGTGCCGACCGCCTCGCAAAGCGCAAGGAGCATAACACCGTAGACTTCTCGGCAAACCTCCACGGTTCGCTTACTGCATACAGCAAGTCTTGGCAGGCTGCGGGTGATAACACCGTAACTGTTTTGGCAAGTTTGAACTTCAAGCACGTCTATGATAAGGGTCGTTTCACGCTTACTAACACTGCTACAGCAAAGTTTGGCTACAATAATATGAAGATGGAGCTTCAGGATAAGCAGCGTGGTGTGTGGTTCAAGAATGTAGATGAGATTGCAATCGCAACATCACCACAGTGGGCGTTGGTTAAGAACTGGTCATATGGTGCTAATGTTAAGTTCCGTACACAGTTTGCACCTGGCTATAGTGCACGTGGCGATAAGCAGTTGGGTGCTTATCGTATTTCGAACTTCATGACTCCAGGTTATCTTGATGCTTCAGTCGGTTTTACTTACATCCTTCCTTCAGAGCGCTTTCCACTCAAGGTCAACCTTGCGCCTATAGCAATGAGTGCTACATATGTAAATGATCCTGCGGTATTCTGGGAACTTAAGGATGGTGTGCCCACACAGAAGGATAAGGCATATGGTATTGTATTTGGTCAGACATCAAAGTATGAGGGTGGTCTCTCAGTTCAGCTCGATTTCGATAAGACATGGGGTAAGAATGGCTGGTTGCGCTACCGCACTACAGCATACTCTTTCTACGGTTGGGTTACCGACCTCTCTGCTATGAAGAAGTTCGTTCCCACAGAGTTGGAGGATGGCACGATGACAAAGTATGAGCACGTTGTGCCCACACTCCGTTGGGAGAACACAATCGACATCAAGGCGACAAAGTATATCTCTACACAGATCTACTTCCAGCTCTACTACAACAAGGCTGAGTACCACAAATTGCAGGTATCGTCAATGTTGTCTGTAGGTCTCACCTACACATTCAAGAATAAGTAGTCCTCGGAGCGAGTTTGGTGGGCTCTTTGCATAGATAGTGGCATATGTCCGAAAATAGAGGAAAGAGGGTTTGGTCGTTGCTTTGGTCGGCGGTATTAGTGTTCGTTGTTGCGAGTGCTATATGGTTTGGCGTAGGCTTGGGCCGCAGCAGCGAGAGGGCTCGCATTCAGGAGCTTATAGCCGAGAATGACGGCACTACGAACGTCGATATGACGGAGTATGCTCGCGAAATGGCGGCGATGGAGCAGTATTTGGCGGGTGACGACAAGCTGCTGCAGACGATAACCTTTGTGCGTAACTACTACGTTGACCCAATACAGCTAGATACTATCTACGAGAAGGCTATACCGGCATTGCTCTCAGAGCTCGATCCACACTCGGAGTATATTCCGGCGAAGATGTTTTCGTCGGTGAATGAGTCGTTAGAGGGTGAGTTTGATGGCATAGGCATCGTCTTTAACGCCTCGGCAGATACAATAACCGTACTTAGTGTAATCCCCAAGGGTCCTTCGTCTGAGGCGGGAGTGCGCCCTGGCGACCGCATTGTGAAGATTGACGGCAGGGTGGTTGCGGGACAGAAGATTCCGCAGGACTCCATGGTGCGCCTTATGCGTGGTAAGCGGGGTACGCGAGTGATGTTGGGCGTTAAGCGTGCAGCACTCAATGAGCTTGTGAATATCGAGGTTACGCGCGCCCCAATTGAGATACACAGCATCGAGACCTCGTTTATGCTTGACAACGAGGCTAAGATTGGCTTTGTGCGCCTCTCGCAGTTCTCGCGCACTTCATTCGCTGAGATACATAGCGCCATTGCGAAGCTCCGTGAGGAGGGCCTGCGTGGCGTGATTATCGACCTGCGTGGTAATGGTGGTGGTTTCCTCGATCAGGCGATACTCATAGCCAACGAGTTCCTTCCTGAGAATAGCCTTATTGTCTATACGGAGGATCGTTTTGGTGAGCAAATAAAGGAGTATAGCCGTGGTAATGGCGGCTCTACGGATTTGGAGGTGGCTATACTTGTCGATGAGACGAGTGCCTCGTCGAGCGAGATCTTGGCGGGTGCTATCCAGGACAACGACCGTGGTATAATCATCGGCCGTCGCACCTTTGGTAAAGGCCTAGTGCAGTCACAGATACCCTTTGCAGATGGTTCGGCGATACGTCTTACCGTCGCTCGCTACTACACCCCCTCGGGTCGCTCAATACAGCGTCCCTATACCAATGGCGACGAGATGGCCTACCACATGGATATAATAGACCGCTATAATCGCAACGAGTTCTTTTCGGCAGACTCCATACAATTCGATAAGTCGCAGAAGTTCAAGACCAAGAGTGGCCGTACGGTATATGGTGGCGGAGGTATTATGCCCGACGTCTTTATGCCGCTTGATACGGTCGGTATGAGCGCCTACTACCGTAAGGTGTGGGATACGAATGTACTCTATCGCTATACTATGGACTTCACGGATCGTCATCGCACAGAGATGGATAACGTAGGCTCGCTTGCAGAGCTCGATTCGTTGCTCTCGAGTGGTGATCTTCTGGCAGACTTCGTTGCGTATGCCGAGCGTAATGGCGTGGAGAGGGATGATGTAGGCCTTGCTATGTCGCGCGAGATTATCGAGGCGCAGTTGCGTGCCTATATTGGTCGTAATGCGTTGCATGACGATGCAGGCTTCTATTACAACATCTACCCTATAGACAAGACCATGCAGCGCGCAGTCAAAGAGTTGCGTACAAAACTTAACAATTCAAAGAAGAAGAGATAATGAAGAGAGTATTAGGATGGATATTCGCTCTTGTAGTAATCGCCGTTGTGATATTCGCAGCACTCAACTGGGGTGGCTACACATCTATGTGTTTCAATAAGGATGTTGAGGTCCCCGAGGTTGTAGAAAACAAAATTGAGGAGCCCGTAGAGGAGCCCCTCAATGTTGAGGATGTTGAGAAAACTAACGCTACTGAATCAACTCTTTAAGTCGCTGACCGAGGTCGGCATTCTCCATTACACCGTTTATAAGCTCTGCGCCCGTGCCATATAGATATATAGGTACCATCACGCCAGAGTGTCCTGTCGTTGACCATGTGTAGGCTACGCCCTGCTCCGATAGGTTGAAGTCGGCATTGCCACTGATGATGGCAAGACCTCCTGTTTCATGGTCAGCAGTTACAACTACGAGGGTCTCGGGGTGTTCATTGGCATATGCCACAGCCACCTCTATAGCCTCCATAAAGTCGCGCATCTCGGCCTGCTGGCCCTCGGCATTGTTACCATGTCCCATGCCGTCAATCAACGAACCCTCGACCATAAGTACAAAGCCATTTTCGCAGCCGCTTAGGTGGTTGATAGCCGCGGTTGTTGCCTTGGCGAGGTAGCCCGTGCGATTCTCTATCTCCTTGTCGGCCAATAGCGCCAAAATGCGCTCGCCATCTATGTTCGTGTCGAGGTTGTTGAGTAACGTAAATCCACTCTCGGCGATAGCCTGGCATGCCTCCTTGTTGTTACCGTAGCGCTCTTCGAAGAATGCCATGCCACCACCTATTGCGATGTCGATGTCGCTTGCGAGCAACTGCTCCGAGATTTTCGCATACTCGTGGCGCGAGGGCACATGAGCATAGAAAGCACCAGGTGTGGCGTGCTGAAGATATGTCGTAACGACGATACCCGTAGCCTTACCCTTGTCTGCGGCTAACTCCGTGAGTGACTCCACGTTAGTGCCATCGGGAAGCTGGCCAAGCATGGTGTTGTTAGTCTTAAATCCTGAGGCTAGGGCTGTGCCCGATGCTGCCGAGTCCGTCACGCGATTGTCGAGCGAGTAGGTCTTCTGCAAGGCTACGTTGTCTGCCTCGTCGAAGATTGTCGGTTTGTAGTTATTCTCGAGCTGCATCATTGACGCCGAGGTGAGGCCCATGCCGTCACCAATAAGGAAGATTATGTTTTTTACCTCCTGTGCCTCAGTGCTCAAGGCCGTTGTCAGGATAACAGCGAGTGTCGCAATTACTCTTTTCATAGTAGTGTCGTGTTAGCTATCTTATTTTGCAAAATTAACTAAAATAATGTATCTTCGCAAAAAAATAACGCTTTTATGGTAGATGTTCGTATAGCAGAAGATTGGAAAGAGTTGCTCAAGGATGAGTTTGCGCAACCCTATTTCGAGGAGCTTACCTCGTTTGTTAAGGGTGAGTATGGCAGTGGGGTGGTCTATCCCGCGGGCCGTAATATCTTTCGTGCCTTCGACTGCTGTCCTGTCGATAAAATCAAGGTCGTAATCATCGGCCAGGACCCCTATCATGGTCCAGGTCAGGCCAATGGCCTCTGCTTCTCGGTGGGTGAGGGCGTCCCCTTTCCACCCTCGTTGCGTAACATCTTGCAGGAGGTACACGCCGATGTAGGTGCTCCCATCCCTCAGTCGGGAGAGTTAGAGCGCTGGGCAGAGCAGGGTGTACTACTACTAAACGCTGTGCTTACGGTGCGTGCCCACGAGGCGGCATCGCACGCAGGGCGAGGCTGGGAGCGCTTCACGGATGCTGTGGTCAAGGCTATTGCCGAGCGTAAGGAGGGCGTTGTTTATATGCTATGGGGCAGCTATGCACAAAAGAAGGGATCTATCGCAGACCCCTCAAAAAATCTTATACTCAAGGCTGTGCACCCATCGCCATTGTCGGCATACCGAGGCTTCTTCGGTTGCAAACACTTCTCTGCTGCTAACGACTACCTCGCTTCCATAGGCAAGGAACCTATTCGTTGGTAGCCCCCTTTGAACTACGATACTGCTTGGGCGAAAGGCCTGTGGCACGCTTAAAGTACTTTCCAAAGAACGACTGGTTGGGAAAGTTGAGCGATGCCGCAATCTGCTGAATGGTCATGTCCGACGACTGTAGCATGGCGCGTGCCTCAAGTATGACATGACTATCTATCCACTCGCCAGCCGAGCGACCAGTGTTATCCTTTACCAACTTCGAGAGGTACTTGGGGGTGATGCAGAGCTTGTCGGCATAGAAACCTATGAGTCGCTCCTCGCGGTAGTGCTCCTGCACAAGCTCAATGAAGCGCTCCACGATGCTATTTTTGTAGGGTGTGGCGTTGTGGTCTATCTTTCGGAACTTGCTCACACCACCATAATAGAATACGCGAATAAGATTTTCGATAACCTGCAAGCGGAAGGGGTTCTCCTCGTCCGATGCCGCCTTGTGGAGTATGGTGTAGAAGATTTGCAGGTGGCGTAGCGCATCTGCGGGAATCTCGTTCACGGGGTTGTTGAAGAGCGTCATATATTGCTGCTGCCACCCTGGAAGGTTGAGCATGTCGATAAAACGCTTTGAGAGGACTATGGTGTGCCCGTCGAAGTTGGCGCTTTGGTCAATGCTCTCGATTATCTGTCCAGGCATCAGTGTCACGAGCATGGGGCTCTCAATCTCGTATGTCTGCAAGTTTATCTTCAGGGAGCAGTGTCCTGCGGTGCATATGCAAATCGCCGCATGGTTGAGTTTGTGAGGCTCATGCTTAGGGGTGTTGATAGTGTTGTTGCTGAACGACACAAGGGCAAGGTCGTCGCCTATGACTATCGAGTCTGATGGTAGTTGTTCAAGTCCGAGATTTTGTATAAAGCGTTTCATGGTTTTGTCGTTTTCTTGTAGTGCAAAGTAACGAACTAAATTTGTTATAACAAAATACGTTTCTACCTTTAGAGCAATAGTATTGTCCAAAAAGTCTTAAAAATATAGGATGTTTGGATTAATAGGCAAAAAAAGTCAACCAATGCCATTGCGGCTTTAGGTGAAAAATATTTGCGATTGTTGAAAACTTATTGACCGATAATTTGCTCTTGTCGCGCAATTTTTTGTATCTTTGGTAAAAATTTGTGACTATGGCAAAGTTTATCGTAGAGGGCGGTCATCGCCTAAAGGGAGAAATCAGACCCCAAGGTGCCAAGAATGAGGCACTTCAGATTATATGTGCTGCGCTTTTGACGAAGGAGCGCGTGGTGTTACACAATGTGCCTATCATCGCAGATGTGATGCAGCTCTTGGAGCTCATGTCGCGCATGGGTGTAAAGGTGGAGCGTTTGTCAGACGATGACTTCGCATTGCAGGCTGACGAGATTAACCTCGAGTACTTGCGCTCGTCGGATTACCACAAGCGTTGCCGTAAGTTGCGTGGCTCGGTGATGATGATTGGTCCACTCTTGACCCGCTTCGGCGTAGGCTTCATGCCTAAACCCGGTGGCGATAAGATTGGTCGCCGTCGCCTCGATACACACTTCCTCGGCTTCCAGAAGCTCGGTGCAGACTTTAACTTCGACGTTAGCGACGAGTTCTACACCGTTGAGGCAAAGCGCCTTAAGGGTACATACATGCTCTTGGATGAGGCCTCGGTTACGGGTACTGCAAACATCGTCATGGCGGCAGTATTGGCTGAGGGTCGCACTACAATCTACAACGCGGCGTGCGAGCCCTACTTGCAGCAGTTGTGCAAGATGCTTAACCGCATGGGCGCTAAGATCTCGGGTATCGCATCTAACTTGTTGGTTATCGACGGCGTAGAGTCGTTGGGTGGCACGGAGCACACCATGCTTCCCGATATGATTGAGGTGGGTAGCTTCATCGGTATGGCGGCTATGACACGCTCGGAGCTTACCATCAAGAATGTGTCGTATGAGAACCTCGGCATCATACCTCAGCAGTTTGCGCGCATGGGTATCCACTTCGAGCAGCGTGGTGATGATATCTATATCCCTACGCAGGAGAACTACAGCATTGAGAGCTTCATCGATGGCTCTATTATGACCATTGCCGATGCTCCATGGCCAGGCCTCACGCCCGATTTGTTGTCTATCTTCTTGGTTGTGGCAACGCAGGCTAAGGGTGCTGTGCTCATCCACCAGAAGATGTTCGAGAGCCGCTTGTTCTTCGTCGATAAGCTCATAGATATGGGTGCGCAGATTATCTTGTGTGACCCCCACCGTGCTACGGTCATTGGTCACAACCATGAGCATCCGTTGCGTGCTGCGAATATGACATCGCCCGATATTCGTGCGGGTGTGGCGTTGTTGATTGCTGCTATGAGCGCGGAGGGTACAAGTACCATCCAGAATATCGAGCAGATAGACCGCGGCTATCGTGATATTGACAAGCGTTTGAATGCGCTCGGTGCTCGTATCACTCGACTTGACGAATAAACTCTTTGTTGTGATAATAGCGCATCTACTTCCGCTAACGAAATATCTCGCCAATGAGCAGTACTCCTTGTACAGCCCATCGTCTCGAATTTCGCCGAGCGTTGTATCTGCACTATTCTGACAACAAATAGTGATTATTATTTAATTAGAGAAATGCGAAGTACGCATTACCTCTTGATAAGTTTAATTAGAGAAATAGGATTAAGGTAGTCTAAAAATGTTTTTGGAAAATAATAAGCATAAGGGATGGATTGAGGTTATTTGTGGCTCGATGTTTTCGGGTAAGACCGAGGAGCTCATCCGCCGCATGAAGCGTGCACAGTTTGCAAACCTCAAGGTTGAGATCTTTAAGCCATCTATTGATGTGCGTTACTCGGAGGAGGAGGTGGTGTCGCACGACGCTAACGCCATACAATCTACTCCCGTAGAGTCGGCACAGAATATCTTGCTCATGACATCCGACGTGGATGTTGTGGGTATTGACGAGGCGCAGTTCTTTGATGATGGTATTATCGATGTGTGCCGCCAGTTGGCAAATAGCGGTGTTCGCGTTATCGTTGCGGGCCTCGATATGGATTATAAGGGTGTCCCCTTCGGCCCCATGCCCGCGCTTATGGCTACTGCGGAGTATGTGACTAAGGTGCATGCTATATGTGTTCGCTGTGGCGACTTGGCTCACCACTCACACCGCCTTACGGCTGACGATAAGCAGGTTGTGTTGGGCGCACATGATACCTATCAGCCCATCTGCCGTCACTGCTTCAACGAACTCACAAACAAGTAGGTCGATATGATTAAGAATGTTGAGAAGTGTGTTGAGGTGCTCCGCGCTGGGGGCCTCATCCTCTATCCCACCGACACGGTGTGGGGTATCGGCTGTGACGCCACAAACGAGGAGGCTGTGGCTAAGGTCTATGCTCTAAAGCGTAGCGAGGAGAAGACCTCAATGTTGTGCCTCATGCGCGATGCCGATATGATTGTGCGCTATGTGAATAAGGCTCCAGGCATCGCCTTTGAGGTTATGGAGCTCTCGGATAAGCCCTTGACAGCTATTCTTCCAGGTGCTGTGGGCGTTGCTAAGAACCTTATCCCCGAGGCTGAGACCCTCGGTGTACGCATCCCCCAGCATGAGTTCTGTCAGGCGTTGTTGCGTAAGTTCGGTCGCCCCATCGTCTCTACCTCGGCAAATATCTCGGGCGAGCCTACGGCAAAGCGCTTGAAGGATGTCGATGAGGTTATCATAAAGGGTGTTGACTATGTTGTACACCCACGCTTGGAGGGCAAGCCCACGCTTAAGCCCAGTTCTATCATCGCATTTGGCGAGGGTGGCGAGGTTGAGATTATTAGAAGCTAACGACTATGGCAGAGAGACTTATAACCCCCATACAGAAGCGTTTCTCGGATGTTGACTCGTTTATGCATGTCAATAATATCTGGCAGCAGAGCTATTTCGATATGGGTAAGACAGAGTTTTATACTAAGGTGCTCGGCGTTACGGGCGTCTTCGATAAGTTGCGCATCATAACAGCCTCAACGCATACCGACTACATTGGTCAGGTGCGCTTGACGGACGATATTGTTGTTACGACGGATGTGTCGCGCCTCGGAAATAAGAGTATGACCTTGCACCAGTGCATCATGTGTGGCGATAGGGTGCTCACGGAGAGTTCGTCGGTGATGGTGGCTTTCGATTTCGAGACGCAGGAGACTGTGCAGATTCCCGATGTGTGGCGCGAGAAGCTATCGCGCTACTTGAAGGAGTAAGTTAGACGGGCGTTGACCATTTGGTCGGCGCCTTATCTTATAGCATAAAAAAAGGACAGCATTGCGCTGTCCTTTTTTAGTTGAGATGTCTCTCGATTAGATCTCGTTAGAGGGTATACCATCGAGGTCGATAACGATTGTTGCGTGACCCATCTCTGTGTAGCCAAGAGCCAAAAGTGTGCGACCATCAGCCGATGCACCAATGATAACATAAGCGTTATCCTCTACATTCATGTCGTTGTACAAGTCGATGCTGTGTGTATCGAGGAACCAGTCGATGATAGGAGTCAATGTCTCAGTATCAACGTTGATATCAGTTACATACGCTGTCTCGTAGCCAAGAGATACATTATTGAGGAATACAACGCCATCGTTTGTCATAGCAGATACCGAACCGTTAATACACTCGCCAGCAAATGTAGTGAGCTTGCCGGCCTCTACGTCATAACAGCCTGGCTGAGCGACCTCACCACCACCCTCGGGGTAAGTCTTAGCAACGCTGTAAATATACTTGCCGTTAGGAGTCATGCGTACCATTGTGTCACCAAATGAGAGTGTTGGGCGGTACTCGCTATCGTGCTCGAATACAGGGTATGTGAACTTTGAGTACTCATCCTCCCAAAGTACAGCCATCATAACATAGCTCTGCTCGCAACCTACGATGCGTCGGTCAGATGTTACACCATAAGCAGATACTCCACCAACACCATACAATGTGTCGCCAGCCTCGAGAACAATGATACGATCCTTGAGAACGTCGTATGCGAAGGGAACGATTTCGTCGTACATCTTGCCATAGTAAGAGTCCTTATCGTACTCCCACCACCAACCTACTGCGAACAAACCGTCGGGTGTTACAGCCTGGAATGAGCTCATGTCTGATGTGGTAAGCTCGCTGAGGTCGAGCTTCACGCTCTTGCCATCGATGTACAAAGCTGCCTCACCCATCATGCTATCCTCGTATGTAGCACCTACGACAGTGCCGTCGTCAGCAACGTCCAAGCAGTCGAAGTTCTCGACCATTGTGAGCTCGTCGGTGTCGAGGTCGATGATCATACCTTGGCGGTCGAAGCAACCTGCAATCCAACGACCATTGTCAGAGATAGCTGTTCCTGTAGCACCGTTCTGTGGGTACCACTCACGGTATACGGGTACCTTACGCTCTCCAATAGTAACCTTCTGTGTTGCTACCTTTGAGTTCTTCTTTGCATCTGCAGAGATAGCCTGAAGATTAATTGTGTACTCATAGTCATACTTGAGACCCTCGAAACGGTGTGCAAACTTGTCTGTCTTGATGTGCTCAGTGTCGTTGTTGAGCCAAATCTCGTAGTATGCCGCACCATCAACAGCGCTCCAGCTTACGGTAATAGTGTTCTCGTTAACGTTAGTACCAAACTCTGGTGTCGCGAGAAGGTTTGCACCGTTCTCAGTCGTGTTTTCGGTGCCACAAGCCATTGCTACGATAGCGATGGCTGTAACAACGAAGCCCTTAAATAGATTCTTCATAAATTATAAATATTTTAATGTGTCCTATTCTGTTAAAGAATGTGGTGCAAAGGTACATAAATATTTTAATCTTGCAAGTGTTTGCGTGCTTTTTATGCTGAATATCAGTGACTATAACAATGGGTAAAGGCTCTAATACGATGTGATTTTGGCTCGCAATTCATCGCTACAAATGCTCCATTCGGGTCTAAAAATGTGCAGTCGGGTAAAATTGGAGCTCTCAATTTCGCTATGTCGGATATTTATGCTAACTTTGTGACGTTATATTTGCATATGCGTGTGCGGGCATGTATGGCATATAGTTGCTT
The DNA here is from genome assembly GCA_045633045.1 of Alistipes sp. Taxonomy (GTDB): domain Bacteria; phylum Bacteroidota; class Bacteroidia; order Bacteroidales; family Rikenellaceae; genus Alistipes. The sequence continues at coordinate 18,280 of JAZQXV010000017.1, read as the reverse complement.
GAATCAATTATTAAACACAATAAAACACATTTATAATGAAAAGACTTCATTCACTCTTGATGATGCTTCTTGCAGTCATCGTAATGGTAGGATGTGGTGAGGAGCCAGGTTTGGTTTTGCCTCCCAATCCTAATCCCCCTTCACCAACCCCAGGTCCTTCAGGCCCAACGGAGTATCCATTAATCTCTACTGACCCAGCCTTTGTGACTGAGACAATGACAGAGGACATCGTTGTAATTCTCAACACTGCTGGCACTAAGGCAGAAGACTTCAGCGGTAGAATGTATGCTCACACTGGTGTGCTTACAGAGAAGAGTACAACAACCAAAGACTGGAAGTATGTGCTTTCGGAGTGGGGTGAGAACATCCCTAAGTGTAAGCTCGAGAAGGTTGATGAGAACCTCTGGCACTACACAATTAAGGGTGGTGTTCATGAATGGTATGGTGTGCCCGAGAATGAGAAGATAACACACCTCGCATTCGTATTCCGTTCGTCTGATAGCAAGATAGAGGTCAAGGATAACGACAACGATATCTTTGTAGAGTTGGCTGTTGAGGGTCTCTCAGTTAAGTTCCTATCTCCTGCAAATGGCTCTATTCTCCAGATTGGCGAGGAGTGTACAGTACAGGTACAGCAGCAGGCTGCAACAAATGTTAAGCTCTACAAAAATGATACATTAGTAACGGAGTCAAGCAGCGCAATGCTCTCTTACACATACAAGCCTACCATGGTTGAGGATGTGGTATTCAAGGCTGTGGCTACCGACGGCACTAACAGCGTTGAGGAGAGTATTAGCGTAGCTGTATTGGGCGAGACAGAGACCGCTACACGTCCTGCAGATGCTGCAAATGGCGTTACTATCAATGGCAACGAGGCTACCTTCGTGCTCTTCGCCCCAGGCAAGCAGTCTGTAGTATTGCTCGGTGACTTCAACGAGTATGTTCCATCGAACCAGTATATGATGAAGAAGGATGGCGACTACTTCTGGATTACAGTCTCTGGCCTCGAGGAGGGTGTCGAGTATGGCTACCAGTATTTCATTGATGGTACAATCAAGATTGGTGACCCCTACGCAACAAAGATTCTCGACCCATGGAACGACCAGTGGATTGATGCTTCGGTATATCCCAACCTTAAGGAGTACCCCGCAGAGTACACATCGGACATCGTATCAGTATTCGAGCTTAACCCCGCTGAGTTTAACTGGACAGCTACATCATACGAGCGTCCTGCAGAGAACTCATTGGCAATCTATGAGTTGCTCGTTCGCGACTTTAGCGAGGAGGGTTCTATCAATGCCGTAACTGCGAAGCTCGATTACCTTGAGACTTTGGGTATCAATGCCATCGAGCTTATGCCTATCCACGAGTTTGATGGTAACGACTCATGGGGTTACAACCCATGCTACTTCTTCGCAGCTGATAAGGCCTACGGTACTGAGGAGGCATACAAGACATTCATTGACGAGTGTCACAAGCGTGGCATTGCTGTTATCCTCGATGTGGTATTCAACCATGCTACAGGTCAGTTCCCCTACGCTAAGATGTGGTGGGATGGTGGTGCGAACAAGACTGCTTCGAACAACCCATTCTTCAACGTTGATGCGCCCCACAACTGGAGCGTATTCCACGACTTCAACCACACATACCAGTACACCGTTGAGTATATCGACGACGTATTGGAGTACTGGATGGAGGAGTACAATGTCGATGGCTTCCGCTTCGACCTTACCAAGGGCTTCGTGCAGAACCCCAGCGACTACGATGCTGGCGGTCGCTCAGAGCAGCGTATCGGCATCTTGAAGCACTACGCCGAGACTATCCGTGCCGTGGATGAGGATGCTTACATCATCTTTGAGCACTTCTGCGACCAGAGCGAGGAGACTGAACTCTACAACTCTGTAGGCGCACTCTGCTGGAACAACAACCAGCGTGGTGGCTACATCGAGACTGCGAAGGGCTGGTACGATGATGGCAAGAATGACGGCTCTGCATATTGGGGTGTTATGGGCGACCTTCAGGGCAACACCTGGTCTTACGACATCGCTCTTAGCTACGACAATGGCGTATATGTGGCTCAGGATGTGGTATTTGCTAATGCCAACAAGGAGGGTTGCGTCTTTAAGATTCGCAAGAACCGTAGCTGGGATACCTCATATGGCGTTGCCGATGGTTCAAAGACCCATAACTTGGGTGCTGCCATCTCGCTCAATGGTACGGCTAATGTCATGGTAAATGCTCAGGTGGGCGTTAAGTATGACATATACTTCGACCTCGCATCGATGACAGTCTATGTAATGGAGGATGGTCAGCGTCCTTCGCAGTTGTCACAGGCACATGCTATGTCAACGCGCGCTGGTACACAGAGCAACTTCTCGGACTTCAAGCGTGGCCGCATCAACAACATCGAGACACACGATGAGGAGCGTATCGCTTACAGCGTTATCACCTCGGGTCAGGACTATGTTAAGAACGACTGGACTGTTATCAGCAAGCGCCTTCAGGCTATATATGCCCTCCACTTCCTCACTCCTTACCCCAAGATGATGTGGCAGTTTGGCGAGCTCGGCTACGACATTTCTATCGATTACAACGACCGTACAGGTCGCAAGCCTGTTCGTTGGGACTACTACGACGATGCTAATCGCCGCGCCCTCTATGACGCTATGTCGAAGTTTATTTCTTGGCGTACCGACAACGAGGAGTACTATGGCCAGGATAATCTCGCTGTTCACACATGGAAGGTTAACGATGTGGATATGGGTGGTAAGACCCTTGTGATGGATAGAGTTATCGTTGTTGCGAACTTCACTAATCAGTCCTCAACAACAACCATCAATAACCCCAACCCTGGCCAGTGGACAAACCTCATGACAGGCGAGAAGGTTCAGGTGAATGGCTCACACACATTCACTTTGGATGGTAGCGACTACATCGTATTGGTTAAGGAGTAGTCTATCCTTATATATATGGGGTTGCCGTACATGCGGTAGCCCCATGTTTAACTTTTGAAGTATGAAACGTACTATTATTGATCTATTTGAGGAGTCGGTAGCTAAGTATGGCGACAAGGAGTTTCTCTTGGAGAAGCACAACGGCAAGTTTGAGCCTACGTCATATGCTCAGACCAAGGTTGAGGCTCTTAAGATTGGTGCTGGCCTTGCTGCTATTGGCGTGAAGCCTGGTGACCGTGTCTCTATCCTTGCTGAGGGTTGCAACAACTGGATTATCTCGGAGCTCGGCCTCTTGTATGCGGGTGCTGTGAGTGTGCCCCTCTCAATAAAGCTAGAGGAGGCTAACGACCTATTGTTCCGCTTGCGTCATGCCGATGTTAAGGTGCTCTTCGTGTCGAAGAACCAGCTGCCTAAGGTGTCAAAGATTGTTGACCAGCTCCCCGATCTTGAGCATATCATCGTATGGGGCGACGTGGAGAGCGATCTTGCCATTGCAGAGACTCTTGAGGCGCTTATGGCATGCGGTGAGCAGTATCTTAAGGAGCATGAGGAGGAGTTTTTGGCTATCGGTCGTGCGCTCCAGAATGACGACTACGCCACTATCACCTATACCTCGGGTACTACGGCAGACCCTAAGGGTGTTGTGCTCACACATCGCAACTATACGGCGAATGTCGAGCAGGCTATGTCTGTGGTATCTATACCCTCGACATGGCGCACGCTTATCATCCTTCCTCTCGACCACTGCTTCGCACACGTCGTAGGCTTCTACATCATGATTGCCTGCGGTGCCTCGGTGGCAACGACGGAGGTGGGACGCACACCCATGGAGACACTCAAGAATATACCTATTAATATAAAGGAGGTGCGCCCACACTTTTTGCTCTCTGTTCCTGCGTTGGCGAAGAACTTCCGCAAGAACATCGAGACCACAATCCGCAAAAAGGGCAAATCGACAGAGCGCCTCTTTAACTTTGCCCTCAAGACATCGTATGCCTACCAGGCCGATGGCTACTCTAAGGGTAAGGGCTTGCGCTGGATGCTAAAACCCCTCGTTGCGCTCTTCGACAAGATTCTCTACTCTAAGGTGCGCGAGGCCTTTGGTGGCGAGTTGCAGTTCTTCATCGGTGGCGGTGCGCTGCTCGATAGCGAACTTCAGCGCTTCTTCTACGCTATTGGTATCCCCATGTTCCAGGGTTACGGCCTCTCGGAGGCTACGCCCGTAATCTCGACAAACGTCCCCTCGAAGCGTAACCACCGCTTCGGCTCATCGGGTCGCCTTGTCCAGCCCCTCGAGATTAAGATTCTCGATGAGGAGGGCCGCGAGCTCCCCGTAGGTCAGAAGGGCGAGATTGTAATCAAGGGTGAGAACGTCATGGCGGGATACTGGAAGAACCCTGAGTCAACAGCAGACACCGTGCGTGACGGCTGGCTCTATACGGGCGATATGGGCTACATGTCCAAGGATAACTTCCTCTATGTATTGGGTCGCTTCAAGAGCCTCCTCATCTCGAGCGATGGCGAGAAGTATAGCCCCGAGGGTATGGAGGAGGCGATTGTGGATAAGTCGCCATATATCGACCAGATTATCGTCTATAACAACCAGAACCCATATACCATTGCTCTTGCCGTGCCCGCGAAGGAGAACCTCAACCGTCTGCTCCAGGAGCGTGGCATAGAGGGTGAGGTGCGCTACACCGAGGCGGCAAAGATCATTGCTGCGGAGGTCGCAAAGTACCGCACTGGTGGCGCATACGCCGACGAGTTCCCCGACCGCTGGGTGCCCGCCGTAGTGGCGATTGCTGACGAGGCATTCACCGAGCAGAACGGCCTTGTAAATAGCACAATGAAGATTGTGCGCAACAAGGTAGAGAAGCACTTTGCCGAGGCCATTGCCCACGCCTACACCCCCGAGGGTAAGGCTGTGGATAATGCACGCAACATCGCAGCCCTAAAGAAGATTTTGGGTTAAGGAGTAATACTCCATAAATAGAATGCGGATAGTGTTGTCTATCCGCATTTTTTGTTTTCGCTCTTATATATTCAAATAAAAAGAGCTCTGCCGAAGCAGAGCTCTCAATACGTGGGTAGAACCCGTATCAATTAGCCGAGGATCTCGAGCATCTTGATAGCTGCAGTTGCAACGGGAGTACCAGGGCCGAAGATTGCCGCAGCACCATCCTTATACAACTGATCGTAGTCCTGTGCGGGGATAACACCACCTACTACAACTACGATATCCTCGCGGCCCAACTTCTTGAGCTCAGCGATGATCTGGGGAACGAGGGTGAGGTGACCCGCTGCAAGTGATGATACACCTACAACATGTACATCGTTCTCAACAGCCTGCTTTGCAGCCTCCTCGGGAGTCTGGAACAAAGGACCCATGTCAACGTCGAAGCCGAGGTCTGCATAACCTGTAGCTACAACCTTAGCACCACGGTCGTGACCATCCTGGCCCAACTTAGCGATCATAATACGGGGCTGACGGCCCTCCTTCTTTGCAAAGTCAGCACACATCTGCTTTGCCTTCTCGAATGCTGAATCTGATTTCACCTCTGCTGAATATACACCTGAGTTCAAACGAATAACTGCCTTGTAGCGACCTACGATCTTCTCGCAAGCGTCAGAGATCTCACCGAGTGATGCGCGAACCTTAGCCGCCTCAACTGCCAATGCGAGCAAGTTGCCCTCACCTGTGCGTACGCACTCAGTGATTGCTGCCAATGCTGCCTCAACAGCTGCGTTGTCACGGTTAGCACGGAGCTCCTGCAAACGCTTAACCTGGCTCTCACGAACTGCTGTGTTGTCAACAGCCAAGATGTCGATAGGTGCCTCCTTCTCCAAACGGTACTCGTTAACGCCGATGATAGTCTCAACGCCTGAGTCGATGCGAGCCTGCTTACGTGCAGCAGCCTCCTCGATGCGGAGCTTAGGAATACCTGTCTCGATAGCCTTAGCCATACCACCAAGCTGCTCAATCTCCTGGATGTGACCCCAAGCCTTGTGAGCGATCTCGTGTGTAAGAGCCTCTACATAGTATGAACCTGCCCAAGGATCGGCTGAACGACATACGTTAGTCTCCTCCTGGATGTAGATCTGAGTGTTACGTGCAATACGAGCTGAGAAGGCAGTAGGAAGTGCGATAGCCTCATCCAAAGCGTTGGTGTGCAATGACTGAGTGTGACCCAAAGCTGCACCCATAGCCTCGATAGCTGTACGTGCTACGTTGTTGAATGGATCCTGCTCAGTGAGTGACCAACCTGAAGTCTGTGAGTGAGTACGCAATGCCAAAGACTTAGGATTCTTAGGCTCGAACTGCTTAACGATCTTTGCCCACAACAAACGTGCTGCACGCATCTTAGCGATCTCCATGAAGTGGTTCATGCCGATAGCCCAGAAGAATGACAAGCGGGGTGCGAAGGCGTCGATTGACATACCTGCGTTGATACCTGCGCGCAAGTACTCCAAACCGTCTGCCAAAGTGTAAGCCAACTCGATATCTGCTGTAGCACCTGCCTCCTGCATGTGGTAACCAGAGATAGAGATAGAGTTGAACTTAGGCATGTTCTTAGATGTGTACTCGAAGATATCAGCGATAATCTTCATTGAGAACTCGGGTGGGTAGATGTAGGTGTTACGCACCATGAACTCCTTCAAGATATCGTTCTGGATTGTACCAGCGAGCTGGTCGAGGGTGCAACCCTGCTCCAAACCTGCAACGATGTAGAATGCCAATACGGGAAGTACGGCACCGTTCATAGTCATTGATACTGACATCTGGTCCAATGGAATACCATTGAACAACACCTTCATATCCTCTACAGAGCAGATAGATACACCAGCCTTACCTACGTCACCAACTACACGTGGGTGGTCAGCGTCGTAGCCACGGTGTGTAGCAAGGTCGAACGCTACAGAAAGACCCTTCTGACCTGCTGCGAGGTTACGGCGATAGAATGCGTTAGACTCCTCAGCTGTAGAGAAACCTGCATACTGACGAATAGTCCAAGGACGCATTACATACATTGTTGAGTAGGGACCGCGAAGGAAGGGTGCGATACCTGCTGCATAGTTCAAGTGCTCCATGCCCTCGAGGTCGGCAGCCGTGTAGTTCTCCTTTACAGGGATACGCTCGGCAGTCAACCAATCCTCCTTGGGAGCGTTCTTCTTGGTGCAGCACTCAGTGGCTGCAGCCTTATATTCTAGATCTGAAAATTTTGCTCTCATAGCTGTAATTGATTAGATGCCCAACTTGTTTAAGTAGTCCTTCAAAGTCTCGAGGACGTTGCTCTTGACGTTGATGAAGTTGTTGATGCCCTGAGCCTCAAGCTCTGCTGCGCATGCGGGTGCACCTGCAACAACGAGGATAGCCTTGTCGCCGAGGAGCTCCTTAACGCGAGGTGCAACAGTTGCGTAGTCGTCGTCAGATGCACATACAACAACGATCTCTGCCTTAGATGCCAACGCTGCCTCAACACCCTCCTCAACGCTCTTGAAGAATGTGTTATCCTCAACGCGGATACCTGCACAAGCGAAGAAGTTACATGAGAACTGTGCGCGTGCACGAGCCATACCAAGAGTGCCGCAAGTAAGCATGAACGCCTTAGGAGTCTTGCCTGAGCGGTCAACCTTCATACGCATAGCCTCGAATGCCATAGCGCCACGGTAGGGAACGAGAACATTGCCCTCAGCCTCCTTGCGTGTAACCTTGCACTCGCAAATCTCCTTGTCAGCAACCTCAGTGAAGTTAGGATACTGGTTAGCGCCGAGCAAGATGAGACGACGTGTAGCAATGCTCTTATCCTTAGCCTCAGCCGAAGCCTTAACGCGAGCTACGATGAAGCCCTCCTTGAATGCTGCGATGTAGCCACCCTTCTCCTCGATCTCGCGGAACAATGCCCAAGCCTCGTTTGCGATGCTTGTTGTGAGCGACTCGATGTAGTATGAACCACCTGCAGGGTCGATAACCTGATCGAAGTGTGACTCCTTCTTCAAGAGGAGCTGTGCGTTGCGAGCGATACGCTTAGAGAACTCTGTAGGAGCCTCGAAGCAGTAATCAAATGGCAATACCTCGAGAGAGTGTACGCCAGCGATAGCTGCTGACATAGCCTCGGTAGTGCCACGCAACATGTTTACATAAGGATCGTAAACAGTCTGGTTCCATGTAGATGTCACAGCGTGTGCAACCATCTTCATAGAGCAGTCCTTAGCGGGGTTGTAAGCCTTAACGATGTTAGCCCAGAGCATACGAGCTGCACGGAACTTAGCCATCTCAAGGAAGTAGTTTGCAGTAACTGCGAATGTGAAGCGAATCTTGCGAGCTACCTCATCGATAGTGAGGCCCTTCTCCATGAGCTTCACGAGGTACTCGTGTGCTGCAGAGAGTGTGAATGCAAGCTCCTCAACGATAGTAGAACCAGCGTTAGAGAATGTAGCGCCCGATACGTTTACAACCTTCACGCGCTTGTACTCAGCAGTTGCCTTGATGAGCTCGGCGATAACGTCGAAGCAGTTACGCTCGTTCTCCTTGCAGCCGCATGTGCCCTTCACAGAGAGGCTCTTGATGATGGGGTCGATGCAGAAGTTGATGCGAAGCTCATCCTTAGGCTCGTTAGCATACTTAGCGAGCACCTTGTTTGCAAGAGCAGCCAAAGCCTCAGCCTCGCCGCCGCAGAATGTGAGCTCAACAGCTGTAGGAACGATGTCCTTGAGCAAAGCGTCAACATCTACCTCGCAAGCGCATGACTCGCAGAAGCAGAAACCGAGTGAGTCAACACCCGAGTTAAGAAGTTTGAGTGCCTCCTCGTTAGCCTCCTTTGCGCACTTCACAGAGATAGTCTGGTGTACGCGCCATGTGTTGTCCTTAGAGACGCCACGTACGAAGGGGAACTCACCAGCCTCCACACCGAGATAGTTTACCTCTGCGAGGTTCTCAGCGCGGTAGTAGGGACGTACATTGAATCCCTCGCCGGTCTTCCATACCAATTTGCGCTCATAGTCAGCGCCCTTAAGGTCAGTTGTGATAACGGCCTCCCACTGCTCAGTAGATACTGGTGGGAACTCCGCGAACAACTTTTCTTTGGTATTAGCCATAGTTGTTTTAGATTTAATTGTTTTTAAGTGTGTGATATTTAATATCTTAAGTTTTTCTGCTTGGTGTTGTAGCATCATAACTCGCATACGCGCGAATTATGAAAGGGTCTAAAACACAACAAAGTTACGAAATCTGCCCGCGAAAAGCAAATTTTTTAGAAGAAAAAGTTGCGCGCACACGCAACTAACTACTTACTGCTTGAGAAAATGCCCTTCGAGATATGCTTGCGCATAAGGAGCAGATAGCGCGATTGCGAGGGGCGATGAGTGAGGCATAGTAGTAGTGTTGCCATCCACTTTATCACCTCGCCGACATATAGTCGCAGCATGGTGTGGTTGAGCTCAGCGCGGGTGCGCTGACTGATGCCCGTATTGGTGGCCAATCGCACGAAATAGTCGCGCGAAAGTTTCTCCTCGGGGATGATGTGATACATCACAGCGCGAGGAGCGTAATATACTCTGTACCCGATATTTGCGATGCGCTCGAAGAGGTCGCTCTCCTCACCTCCGAGCAGGCGTTTTCCGGTGCGACCAAGCGCGGTGTTGAACATGCCGATGCTGTCGAAAAGCCTACGGCGCACAGCCATATTTCCACCTCCAGGTATGCGGCCCGCGGGGAAGATTTTTACCCTATCTCCGAAGCTCATGGGGTTGGCTATGGGGCGCTCGGTGTAGTGCGACATCCAGCGTGGGCGGCCAGTGGGGTACTCGGCGATGATTTCGCCTCCCGCAGCCATGGCATCGGGGTGCTGGTCGAAGAGCTCGATATATGCCGTAATGAACTCCTTGACGATGCGCTCGTCGTCGTCAATAAAGGCAACTATATCTCCGCAGCTTGCCTTAATACCCGCATTTCTGGCGTGCGAAAGTCCCTGATTTTGCTCGAAGATATACTTAATATTTAGTGAGTTATGCTCCTTTGCAAAGGCCTCGACGCGCTCTCGGGTATTGTCCTTGGAGTTGTTGTCCACGACGATGCACTCCCACGTCTCGGCTTTGGCGCTCTGCATAGCAACTGAGCCCAGCGTAACCATAAGTTGCTCGGCGCGATTGTAGGTTGCTATGACAAGAGATAGACGAATCATAGGGCAAATATAAGAATTATTTTTCATATCTTTGCACCCATGAAGTACGATATTGTCATATTCGATTTGGATGGTACGCTGCTAAATACCATAGGTGATCTTGCGGCGTCGGTAGATTATGTTATGCGTTCGCGCAACCTGCCTGAGCACACCGATGCGGAGTATCGCCAGATGGTGGGTGGTGGCATAAAGCGCCTTGTGGAACGTGCTCTGCCTGCGGAATTGGCTGTTGATGAGGCCTATGTAGGGGAGTGTGTGGCGCAGTTCCGCCGTTACTATGTTGATAATATAGACCGCTATACGGTGCCCTATGAGGGTATGTGCGACCTTTTACGCCGCCTCCGCAGTGAGGGTGTTAAGGTGGCTGTTGCATCGAACAAGTTTCAGCACGGCACAGACCGCCTTGTGGCTAAATTCTTTGGTGATATAGACTTTGTGGCTATCGAGGGCAATCGTGAGGGAGCACCCCTTAAGCCCGATCCTCAGATTGTGAATAATATCCTTCAGAAGGCGGGTGTGGAGCACTCAAAGGCCATCATGATTGGCGACTCGGGTATCGACATTCGTACGGCTGCGGCTGCGGGCATTGATGCTATAGGTGTGGCCTGGGGTTTCCGCTTTGCTGAGGAGCTCTACGAGGCTGGTGCAGAGAGGGTTGTGACCACCGCCGCAGAGCTCGAAGCGGAGTTGTTCAAAGAGGCCTAAGCACGACAGTAGCGCTGCACACATTCGGCCGTAATGCGCTCATCACTAAGTATTATAAGCCGCTCAACGACGTTGTGTAGCTCGCGTATGTTTCCTGTCCATGGGCACTGCGAGAGTATCTCCACTGCGTCGTCATCTATGCCTTTGATGCCTATCTCGTGGCGCGTGCATATCTCGGTTATAAAGTGATCTACAAGGAGACCTATATCTCCTCTGCGCTCGCGCAATGGGGGTACGTCAATCTCGATGACGCTAAGGCGATGGTAGAGGTCCTCGCGGAAGTTACCGAGGCGTATCTCGTTGCGTATATCCTTGTTTGTAGCTGCCACAACGCGCACATTGACGGCTATATCGCGGTCGCCTCCTACGCGTGTGATCTTGTTCTCTTGAAGTGCGCGTAGCACCTTGGCTTGTGCCGAGAGTGACATGTCTCCAATCTCATCCATAAAGAGTGTGCCGCCGTCGGCTAATTCAAACTTTCCCTTGCGCTGCTTTACGGCCGAGGTAAACGATCCCTTCTCGTGGCCAAAGAGTTCACTCTCAATAAGTTCTGAGGGTATTGCTGCGCAGTTTACCTCGACAAAGGGAGATGCCGAGCGGTTGCTCTTGAGGTGTAGCCACCTGGCTACCAACTCCTTGCCTGTACCATTTTCGCCAAGCACCAAGACCCTCGCATCCGAGGGTGCCACACGACGTATCATGTTGCGAACATGCTCAATCTCTGCCGATTTGCCGATAATAGGCTGTGTGGCACAGTTAGTGCCTTTAGAGTGATTGCGTGTGCCACGCCTCTGTGGTATTGTGATAACCTCTTCGTTGTCCGCAGTAATGTTTCTCAGAGTCTCCAACAGGCGGTTCATGTCGAAGGGTGGCATAAGGTAGTCGAGTGCGCCATGGCGTAGGGCTGCCACGGCAGACTCTACATCGGGTGTGCGCGTGACGACTATTGTAGGAAGTCCCATCTCCTCAGATGAAAACTCTCCGTCAACGATTGCAGCATCGAAGTGCCCCGTGTTGCATAACTCGGTTGCTCGGGGAAGGCTCTCGGCCTCGGTTGTGGCGATGTTCTCGAAGTTGAGGCGCTCACGTAGCGAGTTGAGCATACTTTTGGAGTGAGAAAGGAGTAAAATTTTTGTCATAGTTTGTTTATATGAATAATTTGCATTTACTTTGTAGAATTAAATTGCGATTAAAGATGCTGCCTTTCGACCTATTGTGCAAGTGTCGGTAAGCAAGATGACCCGATTTGAGGCCAAAGTAGGACTAAATCTGTGATTTAAGGTGGTATATAATCAAAAATTAATAGCGATAGCAATGAGAAAAAACTATAATTTCACGCGACGTAAGCTCTATCTCCCGGAGTATGGACGCCATATCCACGAGATGGTGGACTCGTTGCTCGAGATTGAGGATAGGCACGAGCGTACACGCCAAGCTAAGGCCGTGATTGCCGTGATGGGTAATATAAACCCCATGCTCCGCGATACGGAGGATTTCAAGCATAAGCTTTGGGACCACCTATTCATAATGTCCGATTTTAAGTTGGATGTCGATTCGCCCTACCCACAACCTTCACGCCAAGACTTGACGCTAACACCCCAAAAGTTGCGTTACCCACAGTCTCGCATCGTGTTCAAACACTACGGAAAGTATCTGCATCAGTTTGTGGAGCAGTTGGCAAAGGAGTCAAAAACAAAGCAGGTGATACACGAGATGGTGAACATCGCGCGTTTTATGCGCAACAAGGGTTACGAGTATAACAACGAGCACCCCAACAATGAGGCTATAGTGCGCGACATGCACCTGTTGGCGGGTGAAGATCACGAGATGGACCTCTCTGTAATTACAAACATGCGTAGCGAGCACCGCGCAAATGGCCAGCAGCGCACGCAGAAGCGTAACAAGCAGCAGGTACAGAAGCATCTCAATGGTCACAAGAGCGTAAAGGGTGTACGCACACAGCAGCGCCAGAACCAACATAAGTAGGGTGGTGTAACACGGTATAGGCCAATAACTTAAGGATAAATAACATACTATTAGCAATATAAGAATGAAGAAATTGCTTTTTGCCATCTCAGCGATGGCCATAATATTCAGTTCATGCAGCGAGGAGCCCACAACAAATACCTCAATCTCTGGCCGCTTCGTAGGTAGCGGCGTGGACTCAATCTACTTGGAGCGTATAACAGATAAGTTCGACAAGGCGGAGCAGATAGATGCCGTAGCTTTGCAGGATGATGGCTCGTTTAACTTCGACCTGACCATAGCAGAGGGTGAGTCGCCACGCTTCTATCGTCTTGCATTCTCTGACGATAGCCGCCCCGTAACACTTGTTGTTGCCCCCGGTGACCAGATTAAGATGGAGTCTGCGGGTAACATCTTCCTCAACTACAGCGTTGAGGGTTCGGAGGAGTCGGCGCTTATTGCAGAGTTCAGCCACGACTATTTCGCTTCGGTTGACGAACTCGCTAATATCGCTGAGAATCAGCTTCCAACATCGGGTAGCGGCCGACAGTTGGAGCGCCGTGCATACGACCTTGCACGCGAGGCTATGCTCAAGCAGATGCGCTTTGTTGGCTCACACCAGGATTGCATCGCCTCAATCTATGCATTGCACCACAAGGTTGCTGAGCAGTATATCCCACAGCTTGAGGGTCAGGGTGTCAACATTGTGCACTACAACTCTGTCCTAGAGGGTGTTAAGGCTAAGTATCCTACATCACCATACGTTGCGCTCTTGGAGCGTAAAATCGAGGAGAGCGAGGCCTTTGCTCGCGTGTTGGATAGCGTTCACGAGGTGTCGTACCCCGATTTGGAGCTCATGGATATTTGCGGTACTAAGCATAAGCTCTCCGACCTCGAGGGTAAGGTTGTGCTTGTGTACTTCTGGTCGGCACTAAACGCAAAGAGCAACAATCTCAATGCAGACCTCAAGGAGCTCTACAAGGAGTATCATGACAAGGGCTTCGAGGTATATCACGTGTCGGTGGATGCGGACAAGGATAGCTGGGTTTTGGCTATCAATGCACAGAACCTCCCATGGTCATCACTCTATACAGGTGGTGATGCACGAGTTATAGAGCTCTACAACGTAGAGAAGATTCCCACTACGTACATCATCAACCGCGAGGGCGACATCTCTCCCGTTCAGGAGGATATAGAGAGTATCAAGCGCGAGGTTAAGCGACTCATTTAGAGCATAGAATGATATATTTCGTGTCGGACATACACCTCGGATGTAACGATGTCGAGCAGTCTAAGCGCGCAGAACAAGCCTTTTGTCGCTGGCTCGATATGGTTGCTAAGGATGCCGAGGCTATATACCTATTGGGTGATATATTCGACTTCTGGTTCGAGTACCACAAGGTTGTTCCCCAGGGCTTCGTAAGGGTCTTGGGACGCCTTGCAGAGCTCTCGGATAAGGGTGTGGAGATTGTGTTTTACCCTGGTAACCACGATATGTGGTGTCTCGATTACCTCAAGCGTGAGTGCGGCGTGCGAATAGAGCATAAGCCCAACGTTGAGGAGGTGCGTGGCCGCAAGATGCACCTTGCCCATGGCGACAATATGAACATCAAGAGTCAGCCCATGCTGAAACTTATGAATGGCCTCTTCCGCTCGAAGATGGCACGCTGGATGTTTCGCTGGTTTATACACCCCGATATTGCAGCCTATATGGGTAAGATGTTTAGCGGTAAGTCGCGTAAGTCGCATGGTAATAAGGAGTTGCCTATAAGCGTCTTGGACTTCCTTGTCGAGTATGCCCAGAAGCATCACGCTTCATATGGCGATGTCGAGACCTATGTTTTCGGCCATCTGCATCTCCCACACCGTAGGGTAGTAGAGGGCTTAGAGGTGCTCTTCTTGAGCGACTGGTCTGGCGAGGAGGCCACATATGCCGCAATGGATAGTAATGGTATAGAACTTAAGAACTTCAAAATAGATGAGACAATATCTTGACCTACTCGATAAAATATGCCGCGAGGGCGTAGTGCGTGACGACCGCACAGGCACAGGTACTAAGGGTATCTTTGGCTATCAGATGCGCTTCAACCTCAGCGAGGGTTTTCCTTTGCTTACTACCAAGCGTGTCTTTTTGAAGGGCGTGATACATGAGTTGTTGTGGTTCTTGAAGGGTGATACCAATATCAAGTACCTCGTGGACAATGGCGTACATATCTGGGACAGTGACGCCTTCCGCTACTATAACGAGTTGTGTGTCAAGCATGGCATCCTCCCCGTGGATATGGATACCTTCCTCGGTGCGCTGGGTGTTGAGTCTCCCATTGAGGGCTACAAATTTGGTGATTTGAACCATGTCTATGGCTACCAGTGGCGTAGCTGGCCAAAGGCTAATGGTGAGAGCATCGACCAGATTAAGGAGGTCATCGAGACCATAAAGAAGAACCCTTCGTCGCGCCGTATGATTGTCTCGGCATGGAACGTCGCAGATGTGGGAAGCATGGCTCTGCCTCCATGTCACACTATGTTCCAGTTCTTTGTGGCTGAGGGTAAATTGTCGTGTCAGTTGTATCAGCGCAGTGGTGATGTATTCCTCGGTGTGCCATTCAACATCGCGTCGTATGCCCTTATGACGATGATGATAGCCAAGGAGTGCGGCTTGGAGGCTGGTGAGTTTATCCACACGCTTGGCGATGCTCACCTCTACCTCAACCACCTCGACCAGGCGGCCGAGCAGCTTTCGCGCGACACACGCGCTCTTCCCCGCATGATTCTTGCTGACCGCGACTCGATTTTTGACTATACATACGACGACTTTACGCTCGAGGGCTACGACCCCCATCCAGCGATAAAGGCGCCACTCTCATTTTAGATATATATAAACTATGGTAAGCATCATCGTTGCCATCGCACAGAATGGCACCATCGGAGATAAGAACTCACTCTTGTGGCATATTAAGGAGGACATGCGTTTCTTCCGCACTACGACCTCGGGTCATCCCGTGATTATGGGTCGCAAGACCTTCGAGTCGCTCGGCTCGAAGCCCCTTCCCAAGCGCACAAACATCGTCATCACGCGCGCCGACCGCGAGTTCGAGGGCGCACTTACGGCTCACTCGTTGGAGGAGGCTATACGCATGTCTGGCGCGGATGAGGAGATATTCATCATGGGTGGTGCGCAGATATACCGCGAGGCGCTAAGCGTAGCAGATAGAATGTATATCACACGTGTAGAGCGTGATTATGAGGGCGATACATCGTTCCCCGAGATTGACTTCTCGCAGTGGAAACTCGTTGATGTAGTTCGCCATGAGCGCGGCGAGGAGTATGAGTCGCCATTTGAGTTCCGCACATACGATAGAGCGTAAACTTTTATGTCGCATCTATCGTGACGCCACGACATAGAATAGGCAGCCGACTTCCAAAGTCGGCTGTTTTCGTTCTGCTCCGTATGGTCACAAACAAAACAGACAAACTCCGCAGAGTTGTCTGTGTGAAATATGTCGGGATACCGGGATTCGAACCCGGGGCCTCCAACTCCCGAAGCTGGCGCGCTAACCGGACTGCGCTACATCCCGAACGGCGAAGATGGGTGGCGGTGACTTTGCCAACCCTATGCCATGAAAAAAGGTCGTATTGCTACGACCTTCATCATTGTCGGGATACCAGGATTCGAACCTGGGACCCCCTGCTCCCAAAGCAGGTGCGCTAACCGGACTGCGCTACATCCCGTGTTTTTTTCGACGTGCAAAGATAGAGTAAATATTTCAACGTACCAAATATTTTTTCACTTTTTTTTACTGCGATTAAAAATAATAAAGCCGAGGAGATAATTATCCTCGGCTAATTATTTGTTATATAGATGTTTATAACATTGCTATGAGTTCTTCATTTGTATAGGCATCTGCACCGTAACATAGCTTAAGGTAGGCGAGTCCCGATGTGTAGTCCTCCTCAGTGAACGAGTCGGTCGCCTCTTTTGCCACCACAACGTCATAGCCAAGGCAGTAGGCATCTGCCGAAGTGTGGCGCACGCACATGTGCGTATGTAGGCCAGTCATGACTACAGTCTGTACGCCGAGCTCCTTGAGAAGGATGTCGAGGTCGGTCTGGAAGAAGCCGCTATAACGACGTTTGGGTACTACATAGTCGCTCTCCGCAAGTCCCAATTCGGGGATCACCTCTGCACCCGGAGTGCCTGCGATGGCGTGGTCGCCCCAGATGATAAGTTCGCGGTCGATGCCCTTGCGGTGTGCATCGTTACAAAAGATTACTGGTACGCCCGCCTTGCGTGCTGCGTCGAGAAGTTGAGCAGTTGCGGGTACAATAGCCTTACCGCGTTCGCAAGTCAAGGCTCCATAAACAAAGTCGTTGAGCATGTCAACAACCAAGATTGCTGGTTTGTTTAACTTATTCATAACTGCGATATATAATAGTGAAAACTCTCTTTTGCTACCCATTGGGTAAAACTAATCCAAAGGTATGAACTTTTTTTGAAAAATCAAAATTTTAGACCCGAAATTATTTACTTTTCGTTTATCAGCCCTTTCTCAGCGCGGCATTATCGGTTTTATGGTATAGTTTTTATCTATCCTGTGATAGGAAAAACCGATTTGATATAACGATAATTTATACTATCTTTGCGGCGATAAAACTAAACAAAACGAATAAAAAGATAATATTATGAATAACTCCAATTTTGCTAATAGGAGCGTGGCCTCTATCGTTAACGAGAACTTTGCTGCTGCGCGCGTCTTTAAATATTTCGGCATTGACTTCTGCTGTGGTGGCGGTGCTACGCTCGCTGATGCGTGTCGTATTGCTGGCGCCGATGTCGAGAGTATATGTCAGGCGCTCGCTGAAAACGATGAGGCTAAGCGTGGTGCTATACCATTCGCGTCGTGGCCTACAGACTTGTTGATAGATTATGTTCTCAAAATCCACCACCGTGGCATCCGTGCTAAGGGGCCAAGACTTCTTGAAGATATCAGGCGCGTCGCCGAGGTTCACGGCGCTGCCCACCCAGAACTCAATCAACTTGTAAAGCTCTTTGCCGACTCACTCGATGATCTCGAGAGTCACCTCCAAAAGGAGGAGCAGGTGCTATTCCCCTACTGCCTGACGCTCTTCGAGGCCTCAATGCGCAAGGAGCGAGTAGAGAAGATGCACTGCGGAAGTGTTGCCAACCCCATCCGCGTTATGCTTAGCGAGCATAGTGACGAGGGCACGCGCTACAAATTTATCCGCAATTTGATGAACGGATTTGCCGCCCCAGAGGATGCCTGTGCGAGCTATAGACTGATGCTTGAGGAACTCGAAGAGTTTATGGATGGCCTGTTTGAGCATATACACATCGAGAATAATATCCTTTTCCCGCGCTTCGTGCACCTCGAGAAAAAGTGCGTGATGGGGTAGTCTCTGCGCTATACCTATATTTATATAATAGGGGAGTAGGCGCGCGAAAATTGGTCCATTGTC
>JAZQXV010000016.1:0-77106 GCA_045633045.1 Alistipes sp. | reverse complement strand
AAGTGTACCGCCGAGTAGCCGCGTTCGGTTTGGATAAGCGCTGAAAGCATCTAAGCGCGAAGCCATCTCCAAGATAAGTTTTCCCTTGAGGGGCGTAGGAGACTACTACGTTGATAGGCTACAGATGTAAGGATAGAGATATCTTCAGTCGAGTAGTACTAATTACCCGAATGGCTTTCTTAAATACTATCTCATCTTCGATGGATGTCAAAGTTTAGTGGAGTTGGAACCACTCAAAACAATCCAATTAAAACAAAGGTTCTTTAGGTGGTTATAGCAGTGAGGTTCCACCTCTTCCCATTCCGAACAGAGAAGTTAAGCTCACTCACGCCGATGGTACTGCCTATTTAGGTGGGAGAGTAGGTAGCCGCCTCTTTAAGCCGAATCCGTAAGGGTTCGGCTTTTTTGTGTTTACACACAAATTCCGAACCCCGGATTAAGGCTTAAAGAGCCGGCTATAGCCGGTTATGCTTACAATCCTCCCCAAACCCCTCCGTTTGAAAAGGAGGGGCTTGTTGTAAGCCTTTGGCTTACCTCACCAGTGGTGAAGTCCCCATATTATCATATTAATCAAGATGCACGCTAGGCTTGTAACGTTGGCGAAGGAAGACTTTTTGAGAGGGCGTTGGGAACACAATGATGTAGCTGACAGTAGGCTCTTGTGAGTTCTTATACGTGGGGTATATAATAAAGTCCCCCATCATATTGGGTAATGGGGAGGGGGAGAGATTGCTGTGGAGCTCCTTGCGATGCCGAGGAAGAACATGTTGACTGCGAGTAGATGCTTCAGCTATGCTCTGTATGGCTGAGTAGTAGGGACGGCGTATGGATTTTATTATATAAAAATAAGCCTGTCTAACGATTTAGACAGGCTATTATTGTGTCAGCACCACACGCTGCAACTAGTACATGTAGTCGTACTGTGAGTAGCTCTTATCGTACTTCAAGTCGGCCAATGATGCCGCCTTAACGCCGATGTTAAACGCCCAGCTCTTATGGTTGCCGAAGGGGATCCAAGTGAACGACATCTGCCAGCAGTGCAGGTCGCGTGTGATAGATATAGAGGTCATAGACATCTTACGTGCCGTGAAATCGTAACCCGACGTCGCAGTAATCATCGTCTTGGGTGTCAGCTTAACGCTGGCATTGAAGTTGATAGTCTGCTGTAGGTTCTTCGTATATCCCGTCGTGCCGTTATTTGTATAGCGGGCACTATAGTTGAAGCTATAGTTAAAGCCAAAGTTCCACGGTATGGAGAAGTCGTAGTATTGGCCCGCCATCCATTGTCTTCGCATTGCGGGGTTGAGCTGACCATAGGGGTCGCTCCATGAGTTGAAGTACTCGGCAGGGAACGAGGTGATGTCGTTACCCGCAACCTGGCCCTTATTCTCGCGCGAACGGAAGGTATAGCCGAAGCTCCAGCTTGCAGATTGCAGACGACCGATGCTACCGCGGCTCCACATCAGTTTATTGTAGCGAACGCCCTCGGGTGATACCTCGTAGGGGTCGAGCGTGAGTGAGACGTTAAGCGCGATATTCTGATATACCGTAGTACGAATCTGTATGGGCAGTGTTGATAGGCGCATAGAGTCCGAGAGGAAGTTATACGAGCCTGAAATAGATATCTGGTCGATAAGCTTAACTTTCTTTACGGTATCGCGCGTGCGTATCTTGGCCTCGAGCGACTGTGAGAGACCAAACGTTAGTGCTAACTGCTGGCCGCTACCAGGCACGCCGTAGGCGTTGTCAGTAAAGGGTGAATACACCTTAAACTTACCTGTCGTATCGGTCTGTACGGTCTCGTAGAAGCCATACATCTGGCGACTGAAATCGGGGGCAAAGTTAAAGCCAATATTTGGTGTAAGGGTATGGCGCACGGCCTGCAACTTACGCTCCTTCTTCTTGGCAGTATATGTACCATAGACCGTAGTATTTGCCGATACAGAGGCGTTGTAGTTATATAAGCGCCAGAAGCCATACTCCGGGTCAAGGGTTTCGACCTTATGTGTCTCCTCATTCCACTCCTGGCGTACCTTCTTGAAGTACCAGCGCTCGGTGTAGTTGAATGATGGGCTGACGTTGATATAATTGAAGAGTGACAACGATGTAGAGATAGGAATGGTATGTTGAATACCATTCTTCATCTTTTTAAGCGTCTCCTTAGTGAATATCTCATTCTCCTTGGCATTCACCGAGTTGGTCATCTTCATTGAGTAGCTCATCTTAATCTTCTCGTACCAGCGAGTCTTACCCACGGCCTCCTTACGCTTGAAGGGGTTGAAACTCGCAACGTTGAAGGTAACAGTAGGCAGTGTCACTGCGAGGGTTTTATCGCGTGAATTCTGTGATACGGCCATGTTAAGAGCCAATGAGAAGGGTGTGCCCTCCCAGTTCTTCGAGTACGAGATAGATGAGTTGGTCTGCGTTGCGAGGATGTCGTTTACGCTTGTTGCCGAGTAGCGGCTATAACCACTTGAGGTAAGGTTTACCGAAGCCGAGAATGTCGAGCCGGGGTTTGCCTTGGGATCCTGCGAGTGTGTCCACTGGATTTTGTAGTTGTTCTGTTGCACGAAGTCGGCCTCGCCCTTCTCACCCGTACGAATTGCCGAGTACATAAGGTTGAAGTTACCCTTGAATTTGTAGCGCTTTACGTACTGCGATACGGCAGATACCTCCCATGATCCGAGGGTGTAAATACCGCCGCGGATTGCGAGATCCATGTGCTCACCAAACTTGAAGTAGTAGCCTAAGTCACGGATAAAGAAACCCTTAGCGTCCTCACCATAGGTGGGCATCAAGAGACCAGACTTGGGACCTGTCTGCACGGGGAAGAAGCCCTCGGGGATACCGGGGAAGTAGATGGGCACATCCTCCATAACGAGGTAGGCGTAGCCCGTAACGACCTTCTTGCCGGGGATAACTTTCGCCTGCGTCATGGCGAGGTAGAAGTGGGGATGGTCTATACAATCGCACGTAGTGTACATACCATGTCCGATATGAATAGTCTCATCGGGGTGCATCTTCACGCTGCTACCGATAAGCCAGCCATCACCCTGCTGTGTCGCGATACCCTTGATCTTTGCCTTGCGTGTCTCGAGGTTATAGGTGATGGTATCCATAGAGTATGGCGAGCCACCATCCGAGAATTCGGGCTGTGTGTTGCGTGGTGTGCCATCCTCGCGCAGGTTTGTAGTATCGGGATAGCCGTGGGCAAAGATGTTCTTTGTCTCCATATCCACTCGCATGTAGTCGGCCTTGAGGTTCATACCCTGATATGTCACATCACCACTCTTGTAGCTATGGATAAGTTTGTTTCGGGCATCGAAGACCACAGAGTCGGCAGCCTTACCCTCGACGATATCCGAGAAGTGCATGCCCCCCTTTTTGCGTGGTGCACTCTCCCTTATGGCTCTTGTTGTGTCCTGAATGGTGGAAGCCATAGTTGTGGAGTCGCTAAACAAAAGCGCAGCGAAACTGCCTCTGCTTGCGGCAGTAAGGCCGAAACAGAGGATTGTAAACACCACGGTTAGCAACACCGATGGAAGATATTTTAACAAAATATGCCTCAAAATTCAATAATTTTTTGTAACTTTGCCGACGGCGTCGGCAAAACCGACAGGGGTGCTTCGAGTCGCTTGACTTATAGCAAAGGTTGTGTGCTGTTGCATAGCGCGCAACAACCCGCAAATATAATAATAATTTTTGTAAACCGGAACATTTTATGAGAAATCTCATAATAACACTTGTCATCGCGCTCCTTATGCCTGTTGTTGCTAACGCACAGCAGAGCGCTAATGTTGCGCAGGAGGGTCGAAAAAGAGTGGTGGTACTCGACCCTGGTCACGGCAATCCACGCCCCGGTAAGGTAGTGGGCAAGATGCGCGAGGCAGATATTGTTCTTGATATATCGAAGGAGATACGCCGCCAGTTGGCTACTAAGATGCCAGACTTGGAGGTCTATCTAACACGTCATAGCGATTCGTCGTACCATGCAAACCAGAATGCCGACAACCGCATGCGTGCCGAGTTTGCAAATAGCAAGGGCGCAGACCTCACAATCGGCATCCACGCAAATGCTATCGAGAAGCCTACGGTGAATGGCTGTGAGGCGTGGGTATTGTCGCTCGACGAGGCGCTCATGAAGCAGAACGATAGCCGTGCAAACCTCTTTGCAGATGATGGCGATGCGCTGAACATCAACGACTTGGATACTAAGTCTATGGGCTTTATCAAGGTGCTCACCCGCCAGCTCGACAACGAGCCCCGCAACCGAATGTTTGCGCAGCAGTGTTGTGACAATATCCAGAAGCTCGGTCTCGGTAGCCTCGGTGTTAAGTCGGGTAAGATTTGGACCATGCTCTACTACTTGGAGGGTCACGGCGTGCTTGTTGAGATTGGATATATGACAAATGCCAAGGATCTCGCCTACATAACCTCGGAGAAGGGCAAGAAGGAGATTGCAACGGCCTTGACAAATGCTATTGTTAGCTTCTTTAATGGCTTGGATGCTATATCGAGTGACGAGGGCGTAGTGGTACGCGCGGAGGAGAGTACGCCTGTGGCGGAGATACCTCAGGAGAGGCTTACTAGCGGCTATGCAATTCAGCTTATATCGAGCACCTATGAGGTCGATACGCGAGACTATCAGTTTAAGAGCTACAAGGGTAAGGTCTATTTATTGATGGGTACAGGCAAATACAAGTACAAGTATTGCTACGGTAGCTATGCTACGCGCGAGGCAGCGAAGAAGGACTTGGCAGAGGCAAAAAAGACATTTAAGGATGCCTACATCGTCTATTTCGAGGGCGACAGCATCGTAACAAAATAGTGAAAATTAAAAATGTAGAGATATGAAACTTAGTAGTTTTTTGAAGGTCGGTACATTTACCGTAATCGTAATTTTGGTATCGTGGTGGGGTATTAAGTGGCTCGGTGGTCAGAATATCCTTCTTTCGAACAACATCTACACTGTCTATTATGACGATGTAACAGGTCTTATGGAGTCTTCGCGCATCAAGATGCGTGGTGTAGAGGTGGGTAATGTGCGCAGCATCACACTTCTAGAGGATAAGGTAGAGGTGGAACTCTCTATCGACGCGGAGTATGCCGATATGATCCCAGATAACTCTGTTGCAGAGATTGCCTCAGCAGGTCTTATGGGTGGTATGGAGATCTACATCATCCAGGGTGACTCGGATAAACCTATGCCTGACGGTGGCACCTTCGAGGGTCGTGTACGTGCCGATATGCTTGGCTCGTTGGCTGATAAGGGTGGCGAGTTGCTCGAGGGCTTGAATGTTACGGTTGACAACCTCAATACACTCTTGGAGGCTAACGGCGAGAACCTCGGCCAGCTCGTTGCAAACCTCGAGTCTGTGACTGCATCTATCGACCAGATGCTCACTGCATCGAGCGATGACATTGAGGGCGCTCTTGGTGATTTGCACTCGTTCACTACAATGCTCTCTGAGAGCTCTTCAGATATCGAGGCTATGATTACCAACCTCGAGTCGTTCAGCGGTGACTTGGCAGATGCCGACCTCGTTAATAAGCTCTCTGCAACTGTCAACTCGCTCAATAGTGTTCTTGCAGCTATCGAGAGCAACGATGGCTCTATGGGTAAGTTGCTCAACGACGCTGAGCTCTACGACTCGCTCACTACCGCAAGCGACAACCTCGGATTGTTGTTGGAGGATGTCAAGGCTCGCCCTATGCGCTATGTTAACATCTCAGTATTTGGTAAGTCTGCCGAGGAGATGGAGGCTAAGGCTGCAAAGAAGGCTGCTAAGGAGGCCGCAAGGGAGGCAAAGCGTGCAGAGAAGGTTGCTCAGTAGATAGAAATATAGAGGTGTGCCACGCCTCGCACGGGGTGCGGCACACATAGAGTACAAAGATGATATATCCATCGAATTTTGAACAGAGGGTCGGCTTCGACCGCATCAGAGAGCAGATTGTGGAGCGTTGCTCCATGCTCTCAGCTCGCGAGCTTATGGCTTCGGAGGGCTTCACACGTTCGCGTCGTGAGGTCGAGGAGCGCTTGACGCTTGCCGACGAGATGCGCACGGTCTTGGCCATGGAGCCTGGCGCCGAGATTGGCGAGCAGGAGGATCTTCGTTCAATTATCGATAAGATTGCTGTGGAGGGTGCCTACCTCATGGCTGATGAGTGCGCAGTGCTGCTGCGCGCATTGAGGGGTGTGAGTGCCATTGTGGGCTTTATCCGTTCGCGCAGAGAGGGTAGCTATCCAGCGTTACGCCGCATGACGGAGCGTGTGCAGCTCTTCCCGGAGTTGCAGCGCGAGATAGAGCGTGTGGTGGATGATAAGGGCGAGGTGCGCTCTTCGGCATCGCAGGAGTTGGCCGAGATACGTCGTGCCATTCGTGAGCATGAGGGTCAGGTGGCAAAGCGCTTGCAGCAGGTACTGCAGAGGGCTAAGGCTTCGGGTATCGTCGAGGCGGATGCCATGATTTCGATTCGCGATGGCCATGCCGTTATCCCCGTTGCTGCGGCAAACAAGCGCAAGTTGGCAGGTTTCATCCACGATGAGTCGGCTACGGGACGTACCTTCTATGTCGAGCCCGTGGAGGTTGTCGAGCTTAATAACGAGTTGCGCGAGTTGGAGTATGCCCAGATGCGTGAGATTGTGCGCATTCTCACGGAGCTTACTGCAGTGTTGCGTGGCGATGTCAAGGGACTCGACCGCATCGAGGAGTACCTCACAAAGATAGATATGCTGCGTGCTAAGGCGCGCTGGGCGTTGGATAATGGCGCTGTTAAGCCGATCATCTCGACCGAGGGTCGCTTGTTGTTGCGTAAGGCGCGTCACCCCCTTTTGGAGCAGACGCTAAAGGCGCAGGGCAAGGCGATTGTGCCGCTCGATATGGAGCTAAACGCCGAGCGTCGCATTCTTGTTATCTCTGGACCTAATGCTGGTGGTAAGTCGGTATGTTTGAAGACTACGGGCATATTGCAGTATATGGTGCAGTGTGGCTTCTTGGTTCCCGTGTTGGAGAACTCGGAGTTCCCGCTGTTCGACTCGTTGATGATTGACATTGGCGACCAGCAGTCGTTGGAGAACGACCTTTCGACCTACTCGTCACACCTTGTGAATATGAAGGCGATGCTCGCAGAGGCATCGGAGCATACGCTCATCATGATTGATGAGTTCGGCTCGGGTACTGAGCCCACGATTGGTGGCGCAATATCTGAGTCTATATTGGAGCGCTTCGTCGAGCGCAAGGCCTATGGCGTTATCACTACGCACTATGCCAACATCAAATATTTCGCATCACGCAACGAGGGTGTAGCAAATGGTGCTATGGCCTTCGATGTTAAGAATATACGGCCACTCTTTAGCCTCGAGATGGGTAAACCCGGTAGCTCGTTCGCAATTGAGGTGGCACGTAAGATTGGTCTTCCGGAGGATATCGTACGCATGGCGATGGATAAGGCTGGCGAGGACCATATCAACCTTGAGAAGCAGTTGCGCGAGATTGCCCGCGACAAGCGCTATTGGGCCGAGAAGCGCGACCGCATCCGCCAGACCGACCGCAAGGTGGAGCAGCTGGAGCAGACATATACCGACCGCTTGCAGAGCATACGCGATGAGCGTAAGGTGATTTTGGATAAGGCGCGTAAGGAGGCCGAGGCGTTGATTGCCGAGGCTAATCGCACCATCGAGAATACCATCCGCACCATCCGCGAGTCGCAGGCCGATAAGGAGCTCACACGCCTTGCGCGTAAGGAGTTTGAGGGCTTTGCCGATGCGGTGGTGGACGATGCTGCCGAGAAGCATGACGACCACATCAAGCGCGAGATGGAGCGCTTGGCACGCCGCCGCGAGCGCAGAGAGGAGCGCCGCATGGAGCGTGAGCGTGGCGTGGAGATAGCGCCCAAGGCCGAGGAGGTTAAACCCGTGAAGATTGAGGTGGGCTCGAAGGTTAAGATTGAGGGACAGGATGTGCCTGGCGTTGTGCAGATGATAAAGGGCAAGAAGGCGCAGGTGGCATTCGGTCAGATGATGATAATGGTGGAGATGGAGCGCTTGAAGGCTGTTAGCTCGGCGGAGTATCGCGAGGCCACACGCCCCACAACGGCGCGCACGGTGGTGTCGGTGGATATCAACCAGCGCAAGCTCAATTTCCGCGACCACATAGATGTGCGTGGCATGCGTACCTCGGAGGCGCTCGCCGCCGTCGAGGACTTGGTGGACGATGCCCTTATGGTGGGTGTCTCGGGTGTTACAATCCTTCATGGCAAGGGTACGGGAGCGCTCAAGGAGGAGATACGCCGCTACTTGCGCACGGTGCGCGATGTGGCAACAGTGGCAGACGACCATGCCGATAGGGGTGGCGCTGGCATCACTGTGGTGACTTTCAAACGCGACTAAAAAGTTTAGATATATGAATTACCTATTGTCTGAAATTGCTCGTATCGTGGGCGGTGAGCATCGCGGTTGCGACCTCAGGGTTAAGGAGGTGGCTACCGATTCGCGCGGTGTCTTCTCCTCTGACGATATGGTCTTTGTGGCTATCAACGGCAAGCACCACGATGGCCACACCTTCATCCCCGCAATGGTGGCACGCGGCGTCAAGGCCTTCATCGTCGAGCGCGATGTTGAGGTCAAGGAGGCTGGCGTCGGCATTGTCGTTGTCCCCTCGGCAATAGGTGCTCTGCAGCGACTTGCGGCATACCACCGCCGCGAGTTCAAGGGTAGGGTTGTTGCCATTACGGGCTCCAACGGTAAGACTATCGTCAAGGAGTGGGCGTCACGCTCTATGCCCGACACGGTGCGCTCGTTTGCCTCGCCCAAGAGCTACAACTCGCAGCTCGGCGTGGCACTCTCGTTGCTTATGCTTGATGGCGAGGAGGAGGTAGCCTTCATCGAGGCGGGTATCTCGGAGCCTGGCGAGATGGAGCGCCTGGAGGCTATGATACGCCCCGACATTGTCGTTGTGACATCCATTGGCGATGCACACTCGGCAAACTTCGTGTCGGAGCGCGCAAAAATCGAGGAGAAGTTGCTCCTCGCGCGCCGCGCACGCACGATTATTTACAGCAGTGAGTATCGCTCGTTGGCAAGCTGCATAGAGGAGCTCTATGGTGACCGCGAGCTTATAGATAGTAGCCTGGAGGAGGATGTTGAGGATGAACTCGAGTTGAGTGATGCACTCTCGGTAGATGCGCTGCATGTCTCGGCACTCATGCGCCGCTTGGGCTATGGCGTTGACGACGCTGTCTTCTCGGCACATGTGGCTATGCGCCTCGAACTGAAGGAGGGTGTCGATGACTCTATGATTATTGATGACACATATAACTCCGACATCAACTCTGTTGCGGTGGCTTTGGATGCTCTCTATGTGCAGTCTATGGGACGACGCAGGGTTGCCGTAATCTCGGATATTCGCCAGAGCGGCATTCCGAGCGAGGAGCTATACCAGCGTGTTGCCGCTGCGGTGAAGAAGGCGGCCGTTGACCACCTTATAGGTGTGGGTGAGACAATATCATCTTTTGCCCACCTCTTCCCACGTGGTTCATCGTTCTACCTCTCTACGGATGAGCTCATCGAGAACTTCGACCGCGAGCGCTGGGCAAAGTCAGTAATCTTGGTTAAGGGTAGCCGCGATAGCAGGTTTGAGCGCCTTACACGCCTCTTGGAGCGTCGTACACACACTACAACGTTGGAGGTTGACCTTGCAGCGATGAAGAAGAACCTAAACTACTTCCGTCAGCATCTGCCCCAGCACCATCCAATCGTAGCTATGGTCAAGGCGGGTAGCTATGGTGCGGGTGACGTAGATGTGGCACGCATGCTCCAGCATGAGGGTGTGCGCTATCTTGCAGTTGCCTTTGCAGATGAGGGTGTCACGCTAAGAAAGAAGGGTATTACGATGCCTATCGTGGTGCTTAATGCCGACCAGGATAGCTTCGATATGATGATTGCTCATGACCTTGAGCCTGAGATATATAGCTTCCACTCGTTGGATGCCTTTAGGCGTGCTGTGCACCATGCCCACCGTGAGGCATACCCCATACACATCAAGCTCGACACGGGTATGCACCGCTTGGGTTTTGTGGATGATGATATAGACCTCTTGGGTCGTGCCATACACCTCGACACCTCGCTTAGGGTAGCTTCGATATTCTCGCACCTGTCCTCTGCCGATATGCCCGTGGAGGATGACTTCACGCGCAAGCAGATTGCGGCGTTTGACTATATGAGCCAGCAGCTCACCGAGTGGCTCGATTATAAACCATTGCGCCATATCGCTAACTCGGCGGCTATCGTGCGCTTCAAGGAGGCACACTTCGATATGTGTCGCTTGGGTCTTGGCTTGTATGGCTTCGGCTTTGAGCACAACGACAAACTTATCCCTGTTGCTACGCTCTCGACACGCATCGTGCAGATAAAGACGCTGGCCGTGGGCGAGAGCATTGGCTATGCTCGCTCGGCACGTGTTGAGCGCGAGATGGTTATAGCTACAATCCCCGTGGGTTATGCCGATGGTCTTGACCGTCATCTTGGCAATGGCCGCTGGGAGGTTATCGTGCGTGGCGAGCGCGCAAAGATTGTAGGTCGCGTATGTATGGATAGTGCAATGATTGATATTACGGATATTGAGGGCGTTGAGGTAGGCGACAAGGTGACCATCTTTGGCACCGAGAGCGGAAATACGCTCGAGGATATGGCGCGTGTGCTCGACACCATATCTTACGAGATTATGACCTCTATCTCGCAGCGCGTAAAACGAATATACACAGAACGATAATGAAGGGTACTATATATATGATTCCATGCCCCATATCGGAGGTTACGCCGGTGTGGGATGTCCTGCCCGAGGCCAATCGCAAGATTATGGACTCGCTCGACTACTTCATCGTCGAGAATACACGCTCGGCACGCCGCTTCCTCTCGAAGGCGGGTGTGAAGCGCAAGATTGAGGAGCTGGAGTTCGTGGAGCTAAACGAGCACACTACCGATGCCCGCGAGGTGGAGCGCATGCTTAAGCCTGTGTTGGAGGGTCGCTCGGCAGGTGTCATCTCGGAGGCGGGTGTGCCAGGTGTTGCAGACCCTGGTGCCGCTATCGCCGCCTTGGCGCATCGCCATGGTGTGCGTGTAGTGCCTCTTGTGGGACCATCGTCAATACTTATGTCGGTTATGGCATCGGGACTCAATGGCCAGAGTTTCGCCTTTGTGGGCTACCTACCCATCAAAGACCCAGAGCGTCAGCGCCGCTTGAGGGAGCTCGAGCGCAGAGTAGTGGAGGAGCAGCAGTCGCAGCTCTTCATCGAGGCGCCATACCGCAATGTCAAGCTCTTCGAGACGCTCGTTAAGAGCCTTTCGCCCCGCTTGAAGCTCACGGTGGCTACGGACATCACTGCCCCCGATGAGTATATTCGCACCATGACCATCGAGGCGTGGCGCAAGGCGGGTGTGCCACCATTTGAGAAGCGTCCTACTATATTTATATTAGGCATATAATTTGTTCATTATAATATGAAACAATTTAATTTTAGGAGATTTATGAAGGGTCAACAGACAGATAATGAGAAAGATATGAAGACAACAAATGTTGAGGCAGAGAACGCAGAGCAGACAGTGAACGCTGCTGAGACTGACAATGTGTCAGTTGAGGCTGAGGAGGCTACTGACAATGTGGCAGTAGAGCCTACTCTCGAGGAGCAGATCGCCGCATGGCGCGATAAGTATATGCGTTTGCAGGCCGAGTTCGACAACTTCCGTAAGCGTACCATCAAGGAGAAGATGGAGCTTGTGGAGCGTGGCTCGGAGGGCGCATGGAAGGCTATCTTGCCCGTTCTCGACGACATGGAGCGTGCCGTAGCAGCTTCGGCAAAGAGCGAGGACATCGTGGCATTGCGCGAGGGCGAGACTCTCGTGATGAAGAAGTTCGAGAGCGTGCTTAACACTGCGGGCATCAAGGCTATAGAGTGCGTGGGCTTGCCCTTTAACGAGGAGGAGCAGGAGGCCGTAGCGCGTTTCGCTGCGGGCGAGGATAAGCGCGGCCTTGTTATCGACTGCGTGCAGCGTGGCTACAAGATGGGTGACCACGTATTGCGCTATGCAAAGGTTGTTGTTGGCGAATAATAGGGTCGTGTTATGGCAGAAAAGAGAGACTACTACGAGGTGTTGGGCGTCGAGAAGAACGCCGATGCCGATACAATAAAGAAGGCCTATCGTAAGGCCGCAATCAAGTACCACCCCGATAAGAACCCAGGGGATAAGGATGACGAGGAGAACTTCAACGAGGCAGCGGACGCCTATGACGTATTGTCGAACGAGGATAAGCGTGCGCGCTACGACCGTTTCGGCCATGCGGGTATGAATGGTCCTGGTGGTGGCGCTGGAGGCTTCAGTGGCTTTGGTGGCGCTGGCGGCTTCTCTATGGAGGATATTTTTGAGCAGTTCGGTGATATCTTTGGGGGTACGTTTGGTGGCTTTGGCGGTGGTCGCAGCCGTGGTGGCCGTCAGAGAGTGAACCGCGGTAGCGACTTGCGTATCTCTGTGCGCCTCACGCTCAAGGAGATTGCCGAGGGTGTAACGAAGAAACTTAAGCTAAATAAGATTATCGCCTGCGAGAAGTGTGGCGGTACGGGAGCAAAGGATAAGTCGGCTTTCACAACCTGTTCGCAGTGTGGCGGCTCGGGTTATGTCATTACGGTGCAGAACTCTTTCTTCGGCCGTATGCAGACCCAGAGCGTATGTCCATCGTGCCAGGGTGAGGGTCGCGTAATCAAGGATAAGTGTCCCCACTGCCATGGCGAGGGTACCGAGCGCGGCGATAAGGTCGTTGAGGTAAAGATCCCCGCAGGTGTTGCCGAGGGCATGGCACTCACGCTTCAGGGCATGGGTAATGCTGCGCGCCATGGTGGCGTAAATGGTGACCTTATCGTTGTAATCAAGGAGGAGAGCCACCCCGAATTTGAGCGTCAGGGTAACAACCTCGTGCACAACCTCGGTATCTCTGTTACCACAGCGATACTTGGTGGTGATGCTGAAGTTCCAACAATAGATGGTCGAGTGCGCATCTCTATCGACCCAGGCACACAGTCTGGTAAGGTTATGCGCCTACGTGGCAAGGGTCTTCCCGATGTTAACGGCCGTGGTCGTGGCGACATCATCGTTGTTGTGGATGTCGTTATCCCCACAACCCTCAACAAGGAGGAGCGTAAGCTTGTCGAGCAGCTCAGCGAGCAGCCCAACTTTAAGCGTACGGATAGCCGCGACAATCAGGATATACTAACCCGCATGAAGAACTTCTTTAGGTAGTATGTTGTGATAAGCAGTCATCTGCGGCGTCTTGCTTGGTTGCAAAATCCTCATTTACTTCAAGTAAACTGCGGTTTTGCCACCTGCGACAAACCACCACATCTAACTGCTTCTGACAACATACGACAAACTGAAAAGTGTGAAAATATTTCAATAATACACGATGTCGATATTTAGACCACATAAGACCAAGCCGCGTCAGTTTAACTACACGCCACGCTACTATGACCCCGTAAAGGAGGCATTCGATCAGCGTCGTCGTGAGCTGCATGGCACATCGAGCGAGACAGACGACCTCCCATATGCGCCTGGTGACTACCTGCGCATGAAGAAGGAGGCACGTCGCGAGTCACGCGAGGAGCAGACTAAAAATGCTTCAAATCGCCTTTTGCGCTACGGTCTCTTGATTGTGGTCGTGGGCTTAGGCTTTGCCTATATCATGCCTCAAGCAACAGAGTTTATCACCCGCTTTATGAATGGCGGCGAGACAACAGCGGTTGTTGAGGGTGAGGCGATATATGGTGCAGACAGTACCATGGTAGCTCCCAATGTGATACTCAACGAGCAGCATGGCGATATTGACTTTACGGAGTTTGAGAGCCTCACTCCCGAGATTATTAATGAGATTGAGGTCTATAATATGCAGACGCGCTCGGTAAACATCTACTCCGACGATGTGGAGATTGTTGATGGCAAGCGCGTAGAGAACAAGGAGTAACCCAAGGCATGGATAGAATAAAACTGCTACCCGAGATTGTTGCAAACCAGATTGCAGCAGGTGAGGTCGTTAATGCACCCTCGAACGTCGTCAAGGAGATGATGGAAAACTCCATTGACGCGGGGGCGAAGTGTGTGCGTGTCAACTTCCGCAACGGTGGTAAGGATATGATTCAGATTGTTGATGACGGCATCGGCATGTCGATGATGGATGCCCGCATGGCATTCGACCGTCATGCCACGTCGAAGATTCGCTCCATAGAGGATGTCTATCAGTTGCACACCTTCGGCTTTAGAGGTGAGGCCCTGGCAAGTATCGCTGCGGTAGCGGAGGTGGAGCTTCGCACTCGCCGCGAGGAGGATGAGCTCGGCACGCTAACCGAGATTTCGGGTGGCGAGTTCCGCAGTCAGACACCCATATCGTGCTCGAAGGGTTCGCAGTTTGTGGTGCGCAACCTCTTCTATAACGTGCCCTCACGTCGCAAGTTTATCGATGGCGACAACTCGCGCCTTGCATCGCAGATAAAGAGTGAGTTCCAGCGTGTTGCGCTGTGCAACCCCGAGGTGGAGTTCGAACTTAGGCAGAACGACGCCCCCGTGTACATGCTCCCTCCGACAAACCGTCGTGGCCGCATCATCGACATCGTGGGTAAGCACATACGCCAAAACTTGCTGGATGTTGATGCGGATACCTCTGTTGTACGCATCGAGGGCTTTGTGGGTCGTCCCGCAGCTGCCAAGAAGCGTAACAACGAGCAGTATCTCTTTGTTAATGGTCGTTACTTCTACTCGCAGGCTATGCAGCGCACCATCGTGCGTGCCTACGAGAAGCTTATACCCGAGGGTTGCATGCCCTCATACTTCATCTACCTTACGGTCGATCCCGAGAGGGTAGATGTGAACGTGCATCCGCAGAAGACGACGGTGAAGTTTGCAGATACAGATGTGATACTCGAGATTTTGCAGGCCGCAATTCGCGAGACCCTCGCAAAGACGGGAGCTGTGCCACAGATGGACTTCAATGTTGAGGGTCAGGTTGATATTCCCGTATATAGTGGTGAGCGTCAAGTATATCGTGAGCCACGCGCTTCGACTAATGTCTCGTACAACCCCTTTATGGAGGAGTATATAGACCCCACGGCCCCCATGCCCGATGTCCCATTTACGGGCTTCGACGTACCCTTTGAGGGTGGTGACGCAAAGAGCGCGGCACCTCGCGGTAGGGTAGCTGCGGCGGAGGTAGCCGAGGAGTTCGCTATACATACATCGACCATGGGCTCAATGGCTTC
This sequence comes from Alistipes sp., assembly GCA_045633045.1. Taxonomy (GTDB): domain Bacteria; phylum Bacteroidota; class Bacteroidia; order Bacteroidales; family Rikenellaceae; genus Alistipes. The sequence goes on along the minus strand of JAZQXV010000016.1, from coordinate 61,812 downwards.
GGGTAGCGTGATGGAGTTTATCGACGAGGAGCCCGAGTGCGAGGAGTCGTTGTTCGACATAGTATCATCTTCGATGCATAGCGTCGAGGTGCCCACGTTTGGAGAGTGTATGACTGTGGGTGGTGGCTATGCTGTGGCTACGTATGGCTGCCGCAGTGTTGTTGTGTCGTTACGTAGAGCTAAGGAGCGCATCATGTTTGAGGAGGTGCTCGCATCGATGAAGTGTGGCGCGGTGGCTACGCAGCGCATGTTCTTTGCTGAGGAGTTGGTGCTCTCGCTCGATGAGTATGCTCTGATGGAGGAGCATGCTACGGAGTTTGCAGCCATGGGCTTCGAGATAGAGTATCTCGGTGAGGGTCGCATCTCGGTTGCGGGACGCCCCGCGGTGTTGGATGTGGCGACGCCGCTCGATGAGTTGATATATGAGTTGTTGCACGGCATTGAGGATGGCGATATGCCCTTGGAGCGTGAGCGCGAGCGCATGGCGGAGCTTATGGCACGCCGCGGTAGCGCGGGCTATGGCAAGGGCGTAAAGTCGGCCGAGGCTTTGGAGTTGTTGCACCGCTTGGAGAAGTGCGCAAACCCCAGCTTCACACACTCTGGTGCACCCATCATGGCGGAGCTTACGGTAGATGAGTTACGTGCCAAGCTTACGAAATTTTAATTAGAAACCAAGTTTTAGAGTATGTCTATATTTAGAACCAATACTTCGACACCCCCGGTGGTGCTCAATCTTATAATTGCCAACCTTGTTGTCTTTGCAGCATCGATGTTGTTCGAATCAGACATGATTCGCTTCCAGCTCTTTACACTCGATATGAGGCAGGGCGCGATGAATGTATGGAACGATTATATCTCGTTCCAGGCAATGGGTGATTCAAATTGGAGTCAGGCGCACTTCAGCTTTTGGCAGCCTTTGACATATATGTTCATGCATGCAAACTTTTCACACCTCTTCTTCAATATGTTCTCGTTGTGGATGTTTGGACGTACATTGGAGTTGGAGATGGGTTGGAAACGTTTCCTTATTTATTATATAGTATGTGGTGTGGGCGCAGCACTCTTCCAGATGGGTGTCGCTCAGATAGACCTCGCGCACCTCGAGGTTGGATCTATGGACTGGGTTAAGTATATGGCAACACCTACCGTGGGTGCTTCGGGAGCAGTGTTTGGCCTACTCTTAGCGTTTGGTCTCTTGCATCCCAATGCTATGATCTCGCTTATCTTCCCTCCCATCACACTCAAAGCGAAGTGGTTTGTGGTGATATATGGTGTATTGGAGCTCTTCCTCGGTCTATCGGGAGCAATGGATAGTGTTGCACACTTTGCTCACCTCGGAGGTATGTTCTGGGGCTGGTTGTTGCTTCTATGGTGGCGCCACCAGGCTCGCAAGCGCAACAACTACTATCAATAGAAATTACGGACACAAACAAATATTAAACTTAACCCCCTAAGGTTACAAAGATTTAAGGCTATGTCAAAAAACAGCGAAACCTACAGCAGCTCACCTCTTGGTGGCAGCTCGAAGCCTAAGAGAAACGGTTCTTATATCGGCACAATACTCTTTATTGTGTACTTGGCGCTGACCATATCTCTATCGGTGGCACTCATTATCGCATACCTTACACGTTACATCTCACCCGAGTACTATGGAGCACTAACTATCGTTGGTCACTTCCGCCATATCCTCTATGTCATGGTGTTGGCATGCTTGATGGTGTGGCTTATTGCTCGTAGGTGGAAGATCTCGGTTGCAGTATTTCTTGTGCTTGTACCCGGCTTATTCCATGTAAATGAGTTCTTTAATATCAACTGGGTGCGTGACACCGAGGTGGAGAGCCAGCCTAAGGATGTATTTACGGTGATTACCTACAACGTGCGTGGCTTCCGTAACGATGATGGCCATCGTGTAGTCAAGGAGTATGCCGACTACCTCGCTGCGTCAAACCCCTTTGTTAAGCAGTCGCGTACTGCCGATGTTATCTGCTTGCAGGAGTATGCTCTCGATGCTGATAACTTGGACTACATCGACTTGCTCATTAACGAGGACTACAAAAACGTATATACAAGTGACGTGAACGAGTCGGAGAACGTTATTTTGCGTACATATAGCCGCTATCCCATTGTAGCAAGCGGTAGCATCGCAAATACGGGTCGTGGTACCTCGCAGTGGGTAGATATTGTCATGGCAGATAAGGATACCATTCGTGTGTTCAACAACCACTTCTACACAATGGGTATTACCGAGGAGGATAGCGAAGATATTTCGCGCGGTAAGATATTGAGCGATGGCGACAATATGATGAGCATCGTAGATCGTGTTGCGGAGAATACGTCTGTGCGTATGGACCATGTGGACTCATTGCGCAAGGTTATAGATGCTACGCCATATCGTCATATCGTATGTGGCGACTTCAACGATACTCCCGGCTCGTATGTCTATAAGCAGATGACACACAATCTTCACGACCTCTTCACAGCTAAAGGTAGTGGCTTTGGCTACACTTATCGTCCTATGTGGGGCTGGTTGCGTATAGACTATGTGCTCTATTCTGAGGGCTTGGAGCCTGTCAACTATAATGCTAACAGCGAGGTGGAACTCTCGGATCACCTCCCCGTTGCAGCGCAATTTAAGGTCGCTGAAAAGTAGTTTTTGCGACCTTTTAGCCGTTAAAGTGGTATAAAATTGCGTTTTTTGAATTCGATAATTTTGCAGTATCGAATTTTATGTTTACCTTTGCGCGCTATTATTAACTAATTTAACTTTTGTAACAATGCCAAAAATGAAAACAAATGCCGCTGCGAAGAAGCGTTTTTCTTTCACCGGCACAGGTAAGATCAAGCGTAAGCACGCTTATCACAGTCACATCCTGACAAAAAAGACTAACAAGCGTAAGCGTAACCTTTGCTACTCAGGTACAGTATCTTCAGCTGATGAGGCTAAGATCAAGCAGTTGCTCGTTAAGTAATTAACGGCAAAGGCGTAAAGCAGTAGTAACAACAACAATTTTTAATTAACAATCGGAGCGCAGTAGCCCTAAAGAGTGTGAGAGAATCACACCGCTACCAACTCTATCAAAAACTTTAAACTATGCCACGTTCAGTCAACGCTGTTGCGTCACGCGCAAGAAGAAAGAAGGTTTTGAAGCTTGCCAAGGGTAACTTTGGTTCAAGGGGAAACGTATGGACAGTTGCGAAAAATACTGTCGAGAAGGGTTTGCAGTTTGCATACACTCACCGTCGTGAGAAGAAGAGAAATTATCGTTCATTGTGGATCGTTCGTATCAACGCTGCGGTTCGTATGTACGGTATGACTTATTCAGAGTTTATCGGTAAGATGAACCAGAAGGGTATTGCCCTCAACCGTAAGGTTTTGGCAGACCTCGCTCTCAATGAGCCTAAGGCATTTGAGGCAATCGTTAACGCAGTTAAATAGTGGTCCTTATATAATTAAGGTGAGTCCCAGGTCTTCTTAAGGCTTGGGACTTTTTATTTCTTGTGAAAAGCCGCAATCTGCGGCGCTTCAATCAAACCCTCGAATGGGATGTACATCTAAGTACTACCCATCCGAGGCTTTTTCATGTCAGCACCACATCTCACAACTTTTGACAAGAAATTATTTCTAACGAAAAGCTGCAATCTGCGGCGCTAACAAAAAGTGCCGTCACTGGGATGTATGAGACTCTAAATATAAAAAGGGAGGCAAAGCGTAATGCTCACCTCCCTCGTTTTGTTTTAGGTCTCTCGCTTAGCTAACCACCTCGGCGTTGACCTTAACATAGTTGTAGCCCATGCGCTTGAGCTGCACCGACACGCCCATCTCGAACATAACCTTCGTGGTGCGTGCAAAGACATGGAATGCCATGACGCTCTGTGCCTCGACCTGCTCCTTGCGGATAAGCGACAAGGCGCGCTCGGCAGCCGAGCGAATGAGGTTCTCGATCTTCTCTGCCTCTGCGCTACCCAAGGGGTGGCATAGGAGAATCTCCGTAACATACTCATCCATGCAGTCGAAGCCGCGGGGCTCACACAACATCTTGTGGAAGTCCTCCACGCTCTCGTAGCGCTTCCACTCCTTATCCCACAATACTGCGAGGCCCATACCCTCGTACATAGCCCATGCGATGGCTACAAGGGGATACTTCGCAACCTCGGGTACTGCGTCAACCATATATGAGGGAGCGGATGTCTTCCACTTCTCGTTGAGCTCCTCGACCTCCAAGAGGCGACCATCCATCAAACCCTCCTTGCTGAAGAAGTCGATGAGTGTCTTGCGTAGGCCCTCCTCGTAGCGGTTGAGCAAATCGTGTTGAACACTATCCATACTATATTCAGTTTTAATTATTTACGTCTCTTTGTAGTCTTTTTGCGCACCGACCATCCGAAGTGACCGATGAGCTTGCCGAGGCTGTAGTACTCGCCATGCGAATAGACAATGGGATTTGCCTTGTCGAGCGAGAATTTGCCTGTTTCGGGGTCTATATAGCGGTCGTCTGCCTCCACGCCCACAACATCGGCGATGAACATATCGTGTGAGCCCAGCTCCTTAACCTCGCGCACGCGACAGCAGATAGAAAGTGGTGACTCGGCGATGATGGGTGCCGAGACGTGGGGATTGGTCATGGGTGTGAGTCCCGTAGCCTTCCATTTATCCTCGTTGCGTCCCGAGCGCACGCCACACCAGTCCGTTGCGTGTGCCATAGCCTCAGTAGTTAGGTTTATGCAGAACTCCCCCGTGCGACGTATGATGTCGTAGCTGTGGCGCTCCTTGCGCACAGAGATGTAGCACATTGGAGGATCTGTGCATATCGTTCCTGTCCACGCTATGGTGAGCATGTTATACTCCTCGGGTGTTGCGCCCGTAGTGACGAGCACCGCAGGAAGAGGGTATATAAGCGTTCCTGGTTTCCACGATTGTTTACTCATAGTCAATGCTTTTATGCGTTACATAATGCTACTCTCCGTCGTAGCCCGTGTCTTCGAGGAGGTTGCCTCCAAGTGCTGCGGCTACGGCCAACTCGTCGCAACGGTTGTTCTCCACTGTCGAGGCGTGACCCTTGACCCAGATGAACTGCACATTGTGGCGACGATAGATGCGCAAGAAGCGTATCCACAGGTCGGGGTTCTTCTTGCCCGCAAAGCCCTTCTTCTCCCAGCCGAATACCCAGCGCTGGTTCACCGCTTCGATGACATATTTCGAGTCGGAGTAGAGCGTTACATTCGAACCGTCGTACTTTAGCGCCTCCAACGCCACGCACACGGCCATAAGCTCCATGCGGTTGTTCGTCGTGAGGCGGTAGCCTGCCGAAAGCTCCTTGCGGTGCGGTCCCGAGAGTAGCACCACACCATAGCCGCCCGGCCCGGGGTTACCTCGCGCCGAGCCGTCGGTGTATATGGTGATGTTGGGTGCTGCCATTACTGCAGAGCAGCGATTTGTGCCTTGAGCGCAGCAATCTTTGCCTCGGCATCAGCCTGCTTAGCGCGCTCGTTGGCAACAACCTTCTCGGGTGCAGACGACACGAAGCGCTCGTTTGAGAGCTTCTTCATAACTGACGAGAGGAAGCCCTCGTAGTATGTGAGGTCGTCGTTGAGCTTCTTGAGCTCTGCCTCCTTGTCGATGTTACCCTCCATGGGCACGAAGTACTGCGTAGTCTTAACGATGAAGGCTGCAGCTGTAGGATCCTTCTCTACGACTGTCGCTACCTCCTTGATGTTACCCATCTTAACGATTACGGCCTCGAACTCTGCGGGGTAGTTCTCGTCGGCGATGTAGTTCAACGCGAGAGCCTCTTTCTGTGCGATGTTCTTCTGCTTGCGTACATTACGGATTGCAGAGATGACCTCCTGAGCCAAGCCGAAGCGTGCGATAATCGCAGCATCTGCCTCGCGCTCAGCCTTAGGCTGCTGTGCAACAACAATAGACTTAACATCGCTCTCGGGTTTAAGGTCCTGCCAAATCTCCTCTGTTACGAATGGCATGAAGGGGTGCAACATGCGAAGCAACATATCGAAGTAGTGCTTTGTGCGTGCGATTGTCACAGCGTCAATAGGAGACTGGTATGCGGGCTTCACCATCTCGAGGTACCAGCCGCTGAAGTCATCCCAGAAGAGGCGATACAACTCTGTGAATGCTTCAGAGATACGGTACTGCTCCATATTGTGGTTGATAAGGGCGATACGCTCCATCATAACCTCATCAAACCATGTGATAGCCTGCTTAGCTGCCTCGGGCTGTGCAATATTTGTGTCCACCTCCCACATGTTTACGAGGCGGTAGGCATTCCAAATCTTGTTGCAGAAGTTACGGCCCTGCTCGCAGAGTGCCTCATCGAACATAACGTCGTTGCCGGCAGATGTTGACATGAGCATAGCCACACGCATACCATCAGCACCATACTTAGCGATAAGGTCGAGGGGATCGGGTGAGTTACCCAACTGCTTCGACATCTTACGGCCGAGCTTGTCACGTACGATACCTGTGAAGTAAACGTTGCGGAATGGCTTTTCGTTGCACCACTCGTAACCCGCCATGATCATACGTGCAATCCAGAAGAAGATGATATCTGGACCTGTCACGAGATCGTTGGTTGAGTAGTAGTATTTGATCTCCTCGTTCTCGGGGTCGAGGATACCATTGAAGAGCGAAATAGGCCACAACCATGATGAGAACCATGTGTCGAGGGCATCCTCATCGTGGCGCAACTCCTCGGCTGTGATATTCTCGTAGCCAGGGATTGCCTTAGCAAGGGCGAGTGCCTCCTCGCGGCTCTCTGCTACAACGAACTTCTCCTCGCAACCCTCACCTGTGGGGAGGAAGTATGCGGGGATGCGGTGACCCCACCAGAGCTGGCGGCTGATACACCAATCCTGAATGTTTGTGAGCCAGTTGTTGTATGTTGTCTTGTACTTTGCGGGGTGGAACTTAATCTCATCGTTCATTACTGGAGGCAAGGCGATGTCAGCGAAGTGCTGCATGCGCAAGAACCACTGCATACAGAGGCGTGGCTCAACGGCTGTGTCGGCGTTACGCTCGCTGTAGCCAACCTTGTTGTCGTAGTCCTCGACCTTCTCCAAGAGACCTGCCTCGGCGAGGTCCTTCACAATCTGCTTGCGCACATCCATACGGTCCATACCAACATAGAGACCTGCAGCCTCGCTGATTGTAGCATCGGCATTGAAGATGTCGATAGTCTCGAGGTTGTGTGTCTTGCCGAGCATATAGTCGTTAACATCGTGTGCTGGAGTCACCTTCAAGCAACCAGTACCGAACTCGATCTCAACATAACGGTCCTCGATGATGGGTACAACGCGGTTTACGAGAGGCACAATTACGCTCTTGCCCTTGAGCCATGTGTTCTTTGGGTCCTTGGGGTTGATACACATCGCTGTGTCACCCATGATTGTCTCGGGGCGTGTTGTTGCCACCACAGCATAACGACGACCCTCAGCATCGCGGTGAAGAATCTGATGCTTTACGGTAGGATCAAATGGGTCGGTTGCGCCGAGTGTTACAGCGCCCTGCTCCTCGCCATCGGTGCTGCCTGCAACCTCGTTTACGTAGTACTTCAAGTAGTAGAGCTTGCTCTTCTCCTCGCGGTAGATAACCTCCTCGTTGCTAAGTGCAGTCTGTGCCTTGGGATCCCAGTTCACCATGCGCAAGCCACGATAGATGAGACCCTTGTTGTAGAGGTCGCAGAATACGCGTATCACACTCTTGCTGCGAACCTCATCCATGGTGAATGCTGTGCGCTCCCAGTCGCACGAAGCGCCGAGCTTGCGCAACTGCTTGAGGATGATGCCGCCATGCTCGTTTGTCCACTCCCATGCGTGCTTGAGGAACTCCTCGCGTGTGAGGTCGCTCTTCTTGATGCCCTGCTCTGCAAGCTTCTTTACCACCTTAGCCTCTGTTGCGATAGATGCGTGGTCGGTACCTGGTACCCAGCAGGCGTTCTTGCCCTGCATACGCGCGCGGCGCACGAGCACATCCTGCAACGTATTGTTGAGCATGTGGCCCATGTGAAGCATACCTGTCACGTTGGGTGGTGGAATAACGATAGTATAGGGCTCGCGAGCGTCGGGCTCCGAGTGGAAAAGGTTGTTGTCGATCCAGAAGTCGTACCACTTCTGTTCGATTGATTCGGGTGAATACTTGTCTGCTAACTGCATAACTTATTGTGTTTTTGTTTGTTGTAATCTGTAAAAGGACTGTATCGCGCGTATATGTATGTGCGCACATACGCACACAACCGACAAAGATAATAAAAATAATTAGTAATGCGTAATTCGTAAATGGTAATTTAACAAAAAAAAGTGCCTGGCGAATTACCAAGCACTTCTTAACTGATGTGTAGTGATTACTCGCTAACGGTCTGATGAAGAATCACACGCTCCAATGCGCGCTCGCACACGGGGCAGAAACGCTCTGCTGTGTTGTTGCGCATACGGCACACATCCACAGGACGATAGATGCCCTTAGAGCGATAACCGCCACCCTCATAAACGCCTACTACGTAGTTCTCTGAGCGCTCCTCTGTCACCTTTGTAGGAATCTCGATACCCTCGGCTACCATATCTGCCCACTTAGAGCCGAAATCGACAAGTGTAGTGATGTTGGGCTCCCATGGCTCGTGTGAGAGTGAGTGCATCTCGTCATTATTGTCGGTAGTCTCATAGAAATACTCGTCACCGAGGCCACCAAACGAGTGTCCAAACTCATGCACTACTACGGGGCGGAATGCAGGGTGGTGTGCTGTGGTGAGCGTGTATGAGTTATAGATGCCGCCACCACCGTATGTTGCTGTGTTTGCAAGGATTATAAAGTGCTCGCAAGGGATGTTTGTAGCCAAGTCGTACATCGCATATACCTCGCCTGAAGTGAGGTAACGCTCCATGTAGAATGTCATGAAGTTTGAGCCTACGGCAGTGTCGCACCACGCCTCCTCCTGGGGTACACTGACATTTGTGTCGGTAGATGCGCTGAGTATAGCGATGAAGTTAAACTTCTCTTTGTGGCTCTTGAAGGGCTCGTAAGAGAGAATCTCCGATGTGGTAATCATGGCATCCTCCATGAATGTGTCCATCTCGTCGATGCGGTATCCCTCAGCGAGGATTACAACGTCGATACACTCCTTAGAGTCGCCACCCTTGTGTGTGTAGCTGTGGGGTACGGGACGCTGGTTGCTACGGTCGCGGATAAGCACATCTGCGGGGTCGATGGTGTGAGCAAGCTTGCTCTCCTTGCCAGTGTTGTCGCGGAGTACCATCTCGGCGATGGTAGCGCGCTGAGGCATAGGAACAAGAAGTGTGAACTCGAAGCTCTTGGTTATTGTCGCAGCCTCGGGTGTAGTAATCCACTCCTGGAAGAGTGATGAGAACGATGTTTTGTACAATACCTCGCGTGTCTCGGCATCGTAGAGTGTAAGGTCGCCATTACCCTCCAAGGGTACGTTGCTGAGATTTACGCGGCGTCCCCACCAGTTCTCCGTAGAGCTCATGTCGCGGAGTGCTACATGCTGCTCGTGGGCGTTACCCATGAGTGTATAGTCGATGCGAAGCGTAGCATCGTTGAAGTTGGTGTCGAAATCCTGGGCATTGACCGCATATGCTGCGAGCATTGCCACTGCAAAGCAGATAAATCTTCTCATTATTTATATATATAAGTTGTTATTGTTTCTCCTCTTACTTCTTCTCTGGGTTTGACTCCGCACCCCAAAGATGTATCTGAGACTCGGTGCCGTCGCGCAAACGAGAGATATTTTTGCGGTGTGTCCAGATGAGCATGACTGCCACCAGCCACGAGAATACTATAAATGGTATGCTGCTGAATACGGGGGTCTCGGGCTTGGCCGACATAATCATGAATATGGTTACGAAGAAGGGGTAGCAGCATCCCGCAACCATAGATGCGAGCGACACGTAGTGCCATACGGCAAATACGAAGCACCATACACCGAAACACATGAGCAACACTGGGGTATAGATGCCCAGACCAGCACCGAGAATTGTAGCAACGCCCTTACCACCTCTAAAGCCTGCGAAGATGGGGAAGATATGTCCCAAAACAACGGCTACGGTAGCCATGAGGCGTAGATTGATCTCCCACTCTGTGGTTACGGGAGCAAGGCTTGTGAGAAGCACGGCGATGTAACCCTTGAGAAAGTCGATGACAAATACGGGTGCTGCAGCGCGCTTACCCAACACGCGGAGCATATTGGTTGTACCTGCATTTTTAGAGCCGTGTTCGCGAATATCTATGCCATAATATTTCTTTCCAATCCACACGGCACTTGGTATTGAGCCAAGCAGATATGCAGCAATAAGTATAAGTATTACAATAATCCATGTTTCAAATTCCCATGTCGTCATAAAATTCTGTTTTTGAGGGTTATAGCCGAGAAAATGTTGATGGGATAATCTCGGTGCACAATACAAAGATAAAACAAAAAATGAAAATAGCAAAATTATGCACATTAATCATTCGGCTACTCCGAGCGACGATAATAGGAAAAATTGAGACGAAATATTGCCGTTTCAAAAAAAATGTCTAAATTTGTTTGTTAAAACTACATAATTGCATATTTATGAAATTGAAATTTAGCTTTGCCGACATGGCAGCCTCTACAAAGGAGTCTGTAACTGATTGGCGTTGGTGGTCTTCTATCGGACAGATTGTCCTCGGTTGTTTGCTCGTAGCACTCGCTTTCGTAGTATTCATTAACCCTTACGACCTAGTTCCTGGTGGTATCTATGGTCTCGCCTTGGTGCTTCATAACCTCTTCCCATCAATTCAGGTGGGTACCTTTGGTTATATGTTCGATGTGCCTCTTATCCTTACGGCTATTCTTATCTTTGGCGGTAAGCTCGGCGGTCGCACAATCTTTGCATCGTTTGTGACACCTGGTCTTATGAACTTGCTCGACTACCTCGTATATCCCAACGCAGAGGCTATTCATGAGCTAGACCCAGCATATTTGCTTAACGGCTATATCGACCTCTCTGACCACTTGCTCCTTGCCGCTATCATCGGTGGTTGCTTGAGTGGTGTTGGCGTAGGTATCGTTATCCGTAATAACGCTGCAACAGGTGGTACAGATATCACAGGCATGCTCCTTCATAAGTTCGCTAAGATGAAGTTCGCAAATGGCGTGCTTCTCTCGGATGCACTTATCGTATTGAGCGGTCTTGTTGTTATCGGCTTCGGTGTCGGTCTGCCCGATGGCAAGGAGGGTGCAGGTCTTCTTTTGTCGCTCTACTCTGGCGTTTGTATATTCGTGAATGCTAAGGTTTTGGGTTACACAATCGACGGCGCGTCACGCGATAAGCTCCTCTATATCATCTGCAACGAGCACTCCGAGGCTATGCGCGAGTATATCCTTAAGGACCTTGATCGTGGTGGTACCTACCTCAAGGCTAAGGGTATGTACACTCAGGATGAGAAGGAGATGATCTTCCTCGTTGTAAGCCGTCGTGAGGTGCGCAACGTACAGCAGAAGATTAAGGAGTTCGATCCTCGTGCATTCGTGGTTGTAACAGATGCGTACGACACCTTCGGTCAGGGCTTTAAGCCATTCCCTGAGGAGGACGCAATGCCCACCGAATAAGTTGCCAAACAAGGCTGCTTTGGCGTTATACTTGTTCTCGAAATCCTCATTTACGCTTAGTAAACTGCGGTTTCTCGAACTGCGTATGCCTAAAATCAGCTCTTGTTATACAACTTATTCAAGTCACAGTAGGGTTTTATCCCTAAACACTTTTAACAAAGTCTATGAACGTAAATATTAATAATTTGCGACCACTCACAGGTAGTGGTCGCAAGCTATACATCGAGACATATGGTTGCCAGATGAATGTCGGTGACTCGGAGATCGTGGTGTCTATCATGCAGCAGGAGGGTTTTCGTTATACCGAGAGCCTTGAGGAGGCCGACATCGTGCTTATCAACACCTGCTCCATCCGCGACAATGCCGAGCAGCGCATCTGGGGCCGTTTGAGCGAGATGCGCCACATGCGCAAGAAGAAACCCTCGCTCATCATCGGCATTATCGGCTGTATGGCCGAGCGCCTAAAGGAGGAACTTACAAAGGGTGGTACGGGCGTTGACATCGTTGCTGGCCCCGACTCATATCGCGACCTTCCACGCCTTGTTCGCGAGGTTGATGGCGGCTCTACGGGTGTCAATGTCGAGCTCTCGAAGGAGGAGACATACGCTGAGATTGCCCCCGTTCGCCTCGATAGAAATGGCGTGAGTGCCTTTATCGCTATCATGCGTGGCTGCAACAACTACTGCTCATACTGCGTTGTGCCCTACACACGAGGTATCGAGCGTAGCCGCGATGCAAAAACTATTGTTGCTGAGGCACGTACGCTCTTCGAGAATGGATATCGCGAGGTGACGCTTCTCGGTCAGAACGTGAACTCATACCGCACGGGTGATGTTGATTTCCCGGAGTTGTTGAAGCAGGTGGCGGAGATCTCTCCATTGTTGCGTGTGCGCTTCGCTACGTCACACCCCAAGGATATTAGCGACAAGCTCCTCGAAACTATGGCGTCTATGCCTAACATCTGCCGTGCTATACACCTTCCTGCGCAGTCGGGCTCTACCGAGATGCTTAAGCGCATGAACCGTAAATATACTCGCGAGTGGTACTTGGAGCGTGTTGAGGCTATACGTCGCTATATGCCCGATTGTGCCATCACTACCGACCTCATCGCAGGCTTTGCGCACGAAACCGAGGAGGAGCACGCCGAGACACTCTCGCTTATGCGCGAGGTGGGCTACGACTTCGCCTATATGTTTAAGTACTCGGAGCGCCCCGGTACATTCGCACAGCGCAATCTTGGTGACGACATTCCTGAGGATGTTAAGACACGCCGCTTGACAGAGATTATAGACTTGCAGAATAAGCTCTCGGAGGAGAGTAACAAGCGCGACATCGGCAAGGAGTTCGAGATCCTTGTTGAGTGCACATCGAAGCGTAGTGATGAGCAGCTCTCGGGTCGTACTTCGCAGAATAAGATGGTCGTTTTCGACCGCCACAACTTCAAGGTTGGCGACTATGTCAAGGTGCGCATCACTGGCTGCTCAAGTGCAACGCTTTTTGGCGAGGTAGTGGAGTAGTGACTGCTATTTCTCGGGCTTCAAAGGCCTGAAATTATACTTCTCAAAATCAGGGGGACTGCCTAACAAAAAGGGCGGTCCCTCTCTTTTATACCTATTTTTATACGCGAGAGTTTTGTTGTTTGGATATTTTTAGTATCTTTGTGCTATTCTATGCGTATATAATTACTAAAACACAATACTATGCAACAGGAACAGATTAAAACTTCACTTCCAGAGAACGCCTATCGTGAACTCAAGGCGGGTGAGGAGTATCAGCCCGTCATGGGTGCGCAGTCGCAGCCTCGCGAGGTTACTCCCTACTCTGTAACCCTCGGTATCATCATGGCTGTTATCTTCTCGGCTGCGGCAGCATACCTTGGTCTTAAGGTGGGTCAGGTATTCGAGGCTGCAATCCCCATCGCTATCATTGCCGTAGGTATCGGTCAGATGCGTGGTAAGAAGAATATGCTCGGTCAGAATGTCATTATCCAGTCTATTGGTGCTTCGTCGGGCGTTATCGTTGCGGGTGCTATCTTCACGCTCCCCGCGCTCTACATCCTCGGTCTCGAGGCTCACTTCTACCAGGTATTCCTCTCATCATTGCTCGGTGGTATCTTGGGTATCGCCCTTATGATTCCATTCCGTAAGTACTTCGTAAAGGAGATGCACGGCAAGTACCCATTCCCCGAGGCTACAGCAACCACTGAGGTGCTCGTATCGGGTGAGAAGGGTGGTTCACAGGCTAAGATTCTCGTTGCTGCGGGTCTTATCGGTGGTCTCTACGACTTCGTAGTTTCAACCTTTGGTGCATGGTCTAGCGCTATCTCTACACAGGTGTGGGGCTGGGGTCAGGCTATCGCTGCAAAGTTTAAGCTCGCATTTGGCATTAACACCTCGGCTGCAGTGCTCGGTTTGGGTTATATCATCGGTTTGAAGTATGCCCTTATCATCACAGCGGGTTCTGCACTTGTATGGTTCTTCATCGTGCCTCTCGTAGGCTCGTTCGAGAACGTCGTTGATTCGTTGACATTCGCTCAGATGCTCGGTATCTCAGGTAAGGATATCTTCGACACACTCTCGGCAGATCAGCTTATCGCAGTATTTGGCATCACCGACCCAGCACAGATTGCAGCTATCCAGGCTAATCCCGCAGACTTCTGCGCAATTACTGGCTATGCTGAGGGCGCCGCATACACTACAGTTCTCTCTGATAGCTCTTTGGTGTTCACTCCCGAGAACCTCTACAAATATATCGGTCGTCCTATTGGTATTGGTGGTATCGCAATGGCTGGCCTTATCGGCATCGTGCGCCAGGCGGGCATCATCAAGAGCGCCTTGGTATTGGCTAAGAACGAGTTTTTGGGTAAGAAGACAATAGGTGTAGAATCTCGCACACAGCGCGATATCTCTATGAAGCTTATCCTCTCGATTATCATCGCAACACTCGTTGCAACGTTCTTCTTCTTCCAGTTTGGCGTGCTTGGCAACTGGATGCAGACAGCTGTGGCTTTGGCTATCGTATTTGTTATCTCGTTCCTCTTCACTACAGTTGCTGCTAACGCAATTGCTATCGTGGGCTCTAACCCCGTATCGGGTATGACATTGATGACCCTTATCCTTTCGTCATTGGTGCTCGTATCAATCGGCTTGGAGGGTAACTCAGGTATGGTTGCCGCACTCGTAATTGGTGGCGTGGTATGTACAGCTCTCTCTATGGCGGGTGGCTTTATCACCGACCTCAAGGTGGGCTACTGGCTCGGTACAACACCCAAGAAACAGCAGACATGGAAGTTCGTCGGTACATTCGTGTCGGCAGCTACAGTTGCGGGTGTTATGATTATCATGAACGAGACCTACGGCTTCGCTGGTAATAGCGAGCTCGCAGCACCCCAGGCTAACGCCATGGCAGCGGTTATTAAGCCTTTGATGACCGGTGGTGTTACACCATGGTTGCTCTATGGCATCGGTGCAGGTCTTATTCTTGTGCTCACACTCATCAACGTTCCCGCATTGCCCTTCGCACTCGGTATGTTCATCCCTATGAGCCTTAACGCACCTCTAGTTGTGGGTGGTTTGGCAAACTGGGCTGTTAACCGTCACAAGAACCCTGAGAAGGCTAAGGCAAACAACAACCGCGGTACACTCATCGCTTCGGGCTTCATCGCAGGTGGTGCTCTTATGGGCGTAGTAAGTGCAATTATCGCGTTCACAGGCGTCGAGCTCACTATTGGTGGCTGGGCTGGCTCAATGGGTGCTGAGTACCTCGGCATCGTGATGTATGTGGCTATTATCGCATACTTCATCTGGCACTCACGTCGCGCAAAGCTCGGTGAGTAATACTTCGATTTATATTTTCCGGAAACAATTAAAAAAGATATAGACTATGGATTTGAAAGATAGATTCCTTAAATATGTGTCGTTCGACACTCAGGCTGATGAGTCGAGCACATCGTTCCCCTCAACCGAGAAGCAGCTCGTATTGTTGCGCTACCTCAAGGAGGAGCTCGAGACAATCGGCCTCAAGGAGGTTACAATGGACGAGTATGGCTATGTTATGGGTACGCTCCCCGCAACTAAGGGCTATGAGAATGCCCCCGTTATCGGCTTTATCTCGCACGTGGATACAGCTCCCGACATGAGCGGCGCAAATGTTAAGCCCCATGTTGTTGAGAACTACGATGGTCGCGACATCTTGCTTGGTGGCGACGTATGGTTGCGCGTTGAGGAGTTCCCTGAGTTGCCATTCTTCAAGGGCCACACCCTCATCCACACCGATGGTACTACACTCCTTGGTGCTGACGATAAGGCGGGTGTTGCCGAGATTGTGACAGCAATGGAGTGGCTCGTGGCACACCCCGAGGTCCCACATGGCAAGATTCGCGTGGGCTTCACTCCCGACGAGGAGATTGGCCGTGGTGTTGACTACTTCGATGTTAAGAAGTTCGCTGCCGACTTCGCATACACCATGGATGGTGGCATGGAGGGTGAGTTGGAGTATGAGAACTTCAACGCTGCAGGCGCTAAGATCGCTATCGCAGGTCGTAACGTACACCCCGGTATGGCGAAGAATAAGATGATTAACGCTATCGACATCGCTACGGAGCTCAACGCCCTTCTTCCCGCTAACGAGCGCCCACAGTTCACCGAGCACTACGAGGGCTTCTTCCACTGCGTAGGCATCAAGGGTAGCGTTGAGGAGGCGGAGATTAACTACATCATCCGCGACCACGACAGCGATAAGTTTGAGGCGAAGAAGCAGCTTATGTGGGATGTTGTAAACTTCCTCCAGCGCAAGTATGGCGAGAAGGTGCTCACCCTTACACTCAAGGATCAGTACTACAACATGCGTAAGATGGTTGAGCCACATCCACAGGTTATCGACAAGGCTAAGCGCGCCATGATTGAGGCGGGTGTTAAGCCCCTTGTTAAGCCTATCCGTGGTGGTACCGATGGTTCACGCCTCTCGTTCATGGGTCTTCCCTGCCCCAACATCTTCACTGGTGGTATGAACTTCCATGGTCGCTACGAGTATGCATCGTTGACAACAATGCAGAAGGCGATGAATACTATCATCAACTTGGCTCGCATCTGGACAGAGTAATTTTTGTGATAAGGTGTCATCTTCGACTCCAAGCTCATTGACCCGAATGGGGAAATACGCCAAAGTATTCCCCCATCCAGCTCAATTTCGGCTTGTAGCCAAATCTAACCCCTTCTGACAAAAATTAGGTTATGCTATATTAAAACGCATTAGAGTATGAACAACCAATATGGATATATGAGAGTTGCGGCGGCGGTGCCTCGCGTACACATCGCCGATGCCCACCGCAATGCCGAGGGCGCTCTCAAGATTATGCAGGAGGCCTTCGACGAGGGTGTCGAAATCGTCGTGATGCCCGAGCTCTCGCTTGTGGGCTACACCTGTGGCGATATGGTGCTGCAGAAGAAGCTCTTGAAGGACGCGGAGAACGCCCTTGCATGGCTCATGCAGGAGACTGCCGACATACCAACAATTGGCATCGTGGGTCTCCCCGTGGTATTTGCCGACCGCCTCTACAACTGCGCCGCTATCTTCGGTCAGGGCGTGTTGTGGGGCATCATCCCTAAGTCTTACATCCCCAACTATGGCGAGTTCTCGGAGCTCCGCTGGTGGGTATCGGGCTTCGGTATTCGTGACCGCATGATACGCTTTGCGGGTCAGGAGTGCCCCTTTGGTGCTGACCTCTTGTTCGACATCCACGGCGTGGAGTTTGGTGTAGAGATTTGCGAGGATATGTGGGTTCCTGTGCCACCCTCATCAATGCAGGCGGTGCAGGGTGCTAAGCTCTTGTTCAACCTCTCGGCATCACCTGAGTCGGTATGTAAGCACGACTACCTCATCTCGCTTATCGCCGAGCAGTCGTCACGCACCATGGCGGCATATGTCTATGCTTCGGCGGGTCATGGCGAGTCGTCGAGCGACCTTGTGTTTGCGGGTAATGCCGTAATCGCGGAGCTTGGCCGTGTGTTGGGTGTTAGCGAGCGCTTCGTGCGCAACGACCGCATGGCAATCGCAGATATCGACGTGGAGTACATCTCTACACGCCGTACTGCACGTAACACCTTCTACTATCCCGATGCGCCCGAGATGCGCGTTGTGGAGATTGATGTTGACGAGATCGTGCGCACCGACCGCGTACGCCGCCATATCGAGCCTCTATACTTCGTACCCGAGGATGAGGCTGCACGTGCAGTACACTGCAAGGAGGTATTCGCAATTCAGAGCGCCGGCTTGGCACAGCGCCTCGAGCATACGGGATGCAAGAATGCCGTTATCGGCATCTCTGGCGGCCTCGACTCTACATTGGCACTTCTCGCCGTATGCGATACGTTCGACCTCTTGGGGCTCGATCGCAAGGGTATCATAGGCGTTACAATGCCTGGCTTCGGTACTACAGACCGCACATACCAGAATGCACTCACCATGGTGCGCGAGTTGGGTTGTACGCTCCGCGAGATATCTATCAAGGATGCGTGTGAGCAGCACTTCAAGGATCTTGGCATCGACCCCAATGAGCGTGGCGTAGCATTCGAGAACTCACAGGCACGCGAGCGTACGCAGATACTCATGGATGTGGCGAATATGTGCGGCGGCATGGTTATCGGCACGGGCGACATGAGCGAGTTGGCTCTCGGCTGGGCGACATACAACGGCGACCAGATGTCTATGTATGGCATCAATTCGTCGGTGCCTAAGACGCTGGTTAAGTATATGGTGGAGTGGTACGCTGAGAATCGTGCCGAGGGTACGTTGCGCGAGGCGTTGCGCGATGTTGTCGCTACGCCCGTAAGCCCCGAGTTGCTCCCCGCAGATGGCGATAATATCGCACAGAAGACCGAGGACATCGTTGGCCCATACGACTTGCACGACTTCTTCCTCTACTGCGCATTGCGCCGTCGCTACGAGCCGTCAAAAATATTTATGCTTGCATGTATCGCTTTCGAGGATAAGTACGACGAGGCCACTATCGTTAAGTGGTTGAAGGTCTTCTTCCGTCGCTTCTTCTCGCAGCAGTTCAAGCGCTCGGCAATGCCCGATGGTCCAAAGGTGGGCGCTGTAGGCCTCTCGCCACGCGGCGACTTGCACATGCCTTCGGATGCTGAGTCTCGCGCATGGTTGCATGAGATTGAGGAGATTGAGGCGAGCCTATAACAATATTATTAATAATAGGTACGTTTATCACATGAGGGCTTCGGGTGTCGGAGTGGCATCCGAAGCCTTTCGTTTAACTTATTGACTTATAATTTTATGAAGAGAGTAGTAGTTCTTTTTATCGCTATAGTAGCATTTGCTGGTGCTGCATCGGCACAAAACTTGGGTAGCTTCCTTAAGGACGCAGTGACTGAGCTGGTTGACCAGAAGACCGACGGTAAGGTTACGGAGTATCTGTTGGCTTCGTCGTGGGATTACACCGAACCTGGTGTACGCATCGAGAGTGAGAATGAGTTGGCATCGCTCGCGGGTAACGCTATGGTTGATAACATAGCAAAGAAGTTGAGCTCTGCATATAGTGTTGTGGGCATCAAGCCAGGCAACCACTCGCTTACGCTCAATAGCGACGATACTTTCGCTATGGTAATCGGTAAGCGCACATATACAGGTACATACACCTACGATAACGCGACACACGCCATTGTTTTTAACTTCGATTCTAAGCTTATCAAGCTCTCATCGCTCAATGGCTATGCCTACATTAACGGCGATGGCCTCGAGGTCGTCTATGACTGCTCTAAGCTCACAAACTTCCTTACTGCAATCGGCTCAAAGATCTCGGTGCTTGATGGCTTGACAAACTTCCTTAAGAACTACGACAGCGTATTAGTAGGATTCTCATATAGCCGCCAGTAGTTATGAAGAGGGTGATATTTGCTATTGCACTACTCTTTGCGGGCATGGTTGCTATGCCCGAGAGTGCGAGTGCTCAGTTCGACCTTTCAAAGCTGGGAGGCCTCCTTCGTGGCACGAACTCTAGTAACACTACCACGACTAAGACCTCGCCATATAAGAGCCTTGCGGATAACGCTCCCGCAAAGAGCGAGATTCTTGGTGCGTGGAAGTATAGCGACTTGGATATTGAGTATCTCGGCACTAACTCGTTTGCCGATGCTACAATAGGCCAGGTTAAGCTTCTCGTGCGTGAGGAGCTACGCGCCTATGGCGTTACTCCCGGCTGCTTCACCATTACACTCTCAAAGAGTGGTAAGGGTAGTTTTAGTTATGGCGAGTACATATTCGAGGGTAGCTATACCTACGATAGCACTAAGGCACGATTCGAACTTACGGCAACGGCTGAGGATGGTAAGGCGATAAAGTGTGGAGGCTTTCTTAAAAAGGTTGACGGCAAGCTTGTCGTGATGCTCGATGCTCAGGATGCTTTAGATGCTATTGCCACAGCAATCCCTGAGATCACTACGGGAGATACCTCTACCTTTGCCTCAATATATAGCATTGTGCAGAGCTTCCCCGGTATCTATCTCTCGATGCACTACACAAAGTAATTCCTTAAAAGGGTCGATTGTTGCCTCAATACTGCAACAATGGGATAAAAAATAGAGATAACCCAGCTGAGTTATCTCTATTTTTTTATGTCGTCTTGTGTGTGACTAGAATGGCAAATCGTCGGGATCATTCATGGGTGCAGCAGGCGCAACAGGCTGTGGGGTAGGCTGATACTGAGGCTGTGTGGGCTGCTGATATGCGGGCTGCTGATATGCGGGCTGTGCAGGCTGCTGATAACCACCCAGATATCCACTCTGCTGTGGCGCACCCTCCTGACGGCGACCGAGGAGCTTCATCTCATCAGCAACGATCTCTGTGGCATAGCGCTTCTGTCCATCCTGCTCCCACTCACGGCTGCGGAGACGACCCTCGATATAGAGCTGTGAGCCCTTGTGTACATACTTATCTACTACCTCTGCAAGGCCGCGCCACAATGTTACGGTGTGCCACTCGGTATGCTCGGTGTTCTCGTTAGTCTGACGGTTGAAGATGCGCTCGCTCGTAGCAAGGCGAATGCGTGCTACCTTAACGCCTGTCTCAAGACTGCGCACCTCGGGGTCCATGCCCACGTTTCCTACAAGTATTACTTTGTTTATCATAACTTTATCTCTTTATGTCTGCTAATCAAAATCATCCACAATGGCCTTTTTTTTGCTACCCTTAGTCTCGGCGTTACGCTCCTTGTATTTGATGTTGGTAACAAGGCTCTCAACGAAGTCATCGCGCTCGGGACCCTCAACCAAACGCATGGCGATGGGCTGGTAGTACATCGCGCGCATCATCCTTTCGGGCATGCGAGCACGGCGCAACCTCACGGCATCCTTCTCTGTGGTAAGGATAATGGCGCGAGGATATTTGTTGAACACTGCGTATATCTCCTTGAGGTCCTCGGCGGTAAATCGGTGGTGGTCGGGGAAGATGACCTTATCCACGACTGTGAAGCGCGTCTCGGCCTCGCGAATAAAGGGGCGAGGGTTGCCGATACCCGACACGAGGATGGCCTGTTGTGCGTAGTAAGGCTCTTCGCGGTTGTCGAAATCGTAGATGGGCTCGATGTCGAGTGTCTCGATGTTCGAGAAGAAGACCTTTTGGTATGCTATGCCGCGAAGTTTGTTATACCAGATGCGCTTGTCGATAGGGCTCATCGTGTCGCTACATTTCGAGACGATGAAGATGTGTCCCTCCTTGAGGCGCGAGGGTAGGTCGCGCAGACGACCCAACGGAAGCATGTTGTCGCTCTCGTAGGGACGTGTAGAGTCCACGATAAGGATATTTACCTTGGGGCGTACTCTGCGGTGCTGGAAGCCGTCGTCCATGATGATTAGGTTCACCTCGGGATGTTCCTTGCGTATGCGCTCGATACCCGCCACTCTATCCTCCGATACCACAACCACTGTCTCGGGGAACTTAAGTTTCATCTGAAGCGGCTCGTCGCCTACGTCGCTATAAATATCGTCGGTCGTAACCTCGCGATAGCCCTTTGTTGTGCGGCCATAGCCACGCGAGAGTATGGCCATGGTGTAGTGGTTGGCAAGCGAGGCGAGTATGTACTCCGCGGTGGGGGTCTTGCCTGTGCCACCTACGGTGATGTTGCCTATGCAGACGATGGGTATATCGAAGGAGTAACTCTTCAATACGCCCCAGTCGTAGAGGCGGTGTCGTATGATCACCACCAATGTGTATATCCACGATATTATGCGTCTAATAAGCTTCATCTCTACATGCTTTTGGTCTGCCGTGGCCCCGCAAAATATGCAGTGCCTTAGGCACACTTTTGGTCAAAGGTAAGGTTTATTTTCGTAACGACCAAATAAATAGCTGTTTTTAGCGTTTATCGACTATAATAGTACGCAAAAAAGCGTAAAAAAAACAAAATAATTACTACCTTTGCCGAATATGAAACTCATCGCTCGTTTTTCTGCATTGCTCCTGCTTTTAGGCATTGTAGCGTGTGGCGGAGGCTCTACCGAAAACAAGGGCAACGGTGCTGCAAATGGCACAGCAAACAAAGAACCAGAGTACCTTTATGGCATAGATATAGAGGGTTACACCATCGCTAACGATACCGTCCGCTCGGGTGAGACCGTAGGCGGAATCTTGGGTCGTAGGGGTGTCTCTGCTGTTATGGTTGACCGCCTTGATAAGGCTGCAGCCGAAGTTTTCCCCTTGCGTAAGATTCGTGCCGACAAGGCATACACCACATTCATGCGCACCGAGACCGACTCACTCGGCACACGCGAGGTGCTCGACTACCTTGTCTATCATACCGACGCTATTGAGTACGTTACCTTCGGCTTCCACCGCGACTCTGTGTCGGTGACTAAGGGTGAGAACCCCGTGGATATCGTGCGCCAGAACCGCGAGGCTGTTATCACCTCATCACTCTGGGGTGCTATCATGGAGCAGGATATGCCCTACGCCTTGGCTGCAGAGGTTGAGGATATCTACCAGTGGACTGTCGATTTCTTTGGCATCCAGGAGGGTGACTCATTCGCCGTTATCTACGACGAGAAGTTTGTGAACGGCACATCCGTAGGCATCGGCCGTGTGTGGGGTGCTAAGTTTACGCACGGCGGCAAGGAGTATTACGCCATCCCTTACGCCCAGGAGGAGGGTAAGCTCCGCTACTGGGAGTATAATGGCGAGTCGTTGCGCAAGCAGTTGCTCAAGGCTCCTTTGAAGTACACGCGCATCAGCTCGAAGTTCTCTAACGCACGCCTTCACCCCGTACACAAGGTATATCGCCCACACCACGGTGTCGACTACGCTGCACCCTCGGGCACTCCCGTACACTCTGTAGCAGATGGCACGGTCATCTTCGCTGGCTGGGGTGGCGGTGGCGGTAACACCATTAAAATCAAGCACGCGGGTAACCTCCAGACTGGCTACCTCCACCTAAAGGGCTTCGCTAAGGGCATCAAGGTGGGCACAAAGGTGTCACAGGGTCAGCTTATCGGCTATGTAGGCTCGACAGGTACCTCGACTGGCCCTCACCTCGACTACCGCATCTGGAAGAATGGCACGCCCATCGACCCATTGAAGGTTCCACAGGAGCCAGCCGAGCCTATTGCTGATGCACACAAGGCGCGCTTCGAGGCAGTGCGCGATAGGGTAGTTGCCGAGCTTGAGGGTAAGACTCCCGAGGGTGGCGCAATCACCGAAGAGGATATTTTCCCTAACGGCAAATAGTATATCCTATTATGGATGAGCGATTTATAAAGTTTATAAAGAAGCATCATGTGCTTACCCTCGCTACGGTAAATGGCGAGGGTATGCCTTATGTTGCAAACTGCTTCTATGCTTTCGACGCGAAGCGCAACCTCTTTGTCTTTACCTCCGACCTCACTACGCGTCATGGCGCGGAGATGGCGGTAAATAGTAGCGTGGCGCTCTCTATCGTGCTCGAGACACGCATCGTGGGCCGTGTGCAGGGCCTTCAGGTTACGGGCCGTGCGGAGCGTGGTGACGACGAGGCGCGCAAGTGCTACATCAAGCGCTTCCCATATGCTGCGGCGGCAGACCTCGAGATATGGATGGTGGCCCCCACGCTGATGAAGCTCACGGATAACACTCTCGGATTTGGAAAGAAACTATTATGGCAAAGCGAGGAGTAGTAATCGTTGCGGGTGGCTCTGGTAGCCGTATGCAGTCGGCGCTGCCCAAGCAGTTTCTTATGCTTGGCGGTGAGCCCATCGTGGCACGCACCATAAACACCTTTAGTGAGGCACTTCCCGGTGCAGAGATTGTCGTGGTGTTGCCCGAGGCGCATATCCCCTTGTGGGAGAACCTGCGCGCACGCTTCGATGTCGCCCCACACCGCATCGTTGCGGGGGGCAAGGAGCGCTTCCACTCGGTGCTTAATGGCATCAACGCCCTCTCTTCGGAGGTGGAGTATATCGCTGTGCATGATGGCGTTAGAGCGCTTGCCACAAAGCGCCTCATAATACGCGCCATGCTCGCTGTGGAGGAGCACGACGCGGTGATACCTGTTGTGGATGTCGTTGACTCGTATCGTAGGGTTGAGGGCGATAACTCCTACATCGTGCCCCGCTCGGAGTTGCGCATTGTGCAGACCCCGCAAATATTTAAGGCTCAGTTACTTCGCGATGCTTATAATGTGGAGTTTAGCCCCGCATTCACGGATGATGCCTCGGTGGTTGAGGCCTTCGGTGGCCACATAACATTGGTCGAGGGCGAGCGCACAAACATCAAGATTACAACGCCCGAGGATATTACCTTAGCCGAGAGCTTCTTAAACTCATTGCAGTAAGTAGCCCTCTGTCTGCGTTTGAAATATGCTACCCAGGAGTGTCCTATTCCTGGGTAGTATTTTTATTTGTGGTGTACTTTTTTAGAAAAATATTTGTTTTTCGGGAAAATATTGCTTAAATTTGTTATTCGAAAAATAGAACAACCTTTGAACGACTTAAAACTAACTAATAAACCTAATTGTACAACTATGACAAAGATCCTTAAAATTCGTGATCTTACTTTGCGTGATGGCCAGCAGTCATCTTTCGCAACTCGTATGACTCAGCAGCAGGTGGACCGCTGTCTTCCTTACTATAAGGATGCCGGCTTCTACGCTATGGAGGTTTGGGGCGGTGCTGTGCCCGACTCTGTGATGCGCTACCTTAATGAGAACCCCTGGACTCGTCTCGAGACTATCAAGAAGGCAGTGGGTGATGTATCGAAGCTCACAGCGCTCTCGCGTGGCCGTAACCTCTTTGGTTATGCCCCCTACACTGACGAGATTATCGACGGCTTCTCTCGCAACGCTATCGAGAGCGGCTTGGGCATCATGCGTATCTTCGACGCTTTGAACGATGTTGACAACGTTAAGTCAACAATCAAGTATATCAAGCAGTATGGCGGTATCGCTGACTGCGCAGTCTGCTACACCGTAGATCCTAAGTACTCTGACGGCGAGGAGCACGACAAAGTATTTACAGACGAGTACTTCTTGGACAAGGCGCGACAGATGGCAGAGCTCGGCGCCGACATGATTACCATCAAGGATATGTCGGGTCTTATTCCTCCCGCACGCGTTGCAGGCCTCATCAAGCTCTTGAAGAAGGAGCTCGGTGTAACCGTAGACTTCCACACACACTGTACTCCTGGTTATGGCCTCGGTTCAGTATATGCAGCTATCGTAGCGGGTGTTGACATCGTTGATACTAACTGCTGGTGGTTCGGTGGTGGCACAGGTGCTCCCGCAGTTGAGCTTGTTTACCTCTTCTGTAAGAAGTTGGGCATCGAGCTTGGTGCGAACATGGAGGCTGTAGCTAAAATCAACGTTGAGTTGAAGGATATTCGCAAGGAGCTCGAACTCTCTGTATTTGGTGCAGAGAAGCCCCTTCCAAAGCCCTTCAACCCCCTCACTGACGAGGTTCCTGCAGAGGTTGACGCATTGCTCGACCGTTGCGTGAAGGCTGCTCAGGAGGAGAACTGGGATGAGCTCTTGGTAGCATCACAGGCTATCGAGGCATACTTCGGCTTCCCCGCGCCTAACAAGCTCGTTCAGGATGCTGAGATTCCTGGTGGTATGTACTCTAACATGGTGGCACAGCTCAAGCAGCTCGGCGCTGAGGATATCCTCCCACGTGCTATGGAGCTTATTCCTCCCGTACGTCTCGCAGCGGGTCTTCCACCCCTCGTAACGCCTACTTCACAGATCGTGGGTGCACAGGCTGTTAACTGCGCTATGGACGAGAAGGCAGGTCGTGCTATGTACACAAATAAGTCGGCTCAGTTCGTAGGCCTCGTGAAGGGTGACTACGGCCGCACTCCCGTTAAGATTTCAGAGGATTTCCGCGAGAAGATTTGTGGCTTCCGCGAGGAGCGTCCTTACGATACATCTAAGTACCAGAAGCAGCCTAACCCCGTATTGGAGAAGGCAGGTGGCGTACTCTTGGCAGAGAACGAGAAGGAGGAGCTCTTGCTCGAGTTGTTCCCATTGGTTGCCAAGGCTTACCTCACAGGCATCAAGGAGGCTGCATACGCTGAGAAGGTAGCTGCAGACCCATCATTGAAGAAGGAGGAGGCAGTAGAGCTTCAGCCTATTACTGGTGACACTATCCTCGCACCACTTCCTGGCCGTGTTATCGAGCTCAAGGTTAAGGTTGGCGATATGGTTACTGTAGGTCAGGAGGTTGCTATCCTCGAGGCTATGAAGATGGAGAACTCTATCACATCTGACTTCGCTGGTCGCGTTAAGCAGATCATCGTTAAGGAGGGTGACACCGTACAGGCTGAGGGCGTTATCATCGAGATCGAGAGCGCTAAGGCAGGTGCTGGTGCAGGTGCTAAGCGCCCCGTGACTGGTAAGACCGTATGCGCACCACTTCCTGGTCGCGTTATCGAGCTCAAGGTTAAGGTGGGTGACAAGGTTAACGCTGGCGACGAGGTTATGATCCTCGAGGCTATGAAGATGGAGAACTCTATCACTACTGACTACGCAGGCTTCGTTAAGCAGATCCTCGTTGCTGAGGGTGATACTGTAGCTGCTGACGCTATCCTTATCGAGGTGGCAGACTCTATGGATGACGATGGTGCAGAGGTTGCAGAGCGCAAGGTAACAGCTGCTGATGGCAACACTGTGAATGCACCACTCCCTGGTCGCGTTATCGAGATTAAGGTTAAGGCTGGCGATAAGGTTACCGTAGGTCAGGAGGTTATGATCCTTGAGGCTATGAAGATGGAGAACTCTATATCTTCAGACTACGCAGGTGAGGTTCTCGGCTTGTTGGTGGCTGAGGGTGATACTGTAGCGGCGGATCAGCCTCTTGTCGTAATCAAGTAATTTTCTTGTGATAAGCCGCACTCTGCGGCACCAAACTCAGAACCCCGAATGGGATGTACGTATAGTACTACCCATCCGGGGTTCTTTCATTTGGCACCACATAGCACGACTTCTGACAAGAAATTATGCTCGGAGTTATATGTTGCGCGTGGTTACCTATACCACCTATATGGCGTTGTAGCGCTCCTCTATTATTCGCCAGTCGATGACCTTCCACAGCTCCTCAATGCTATTACGGCGCATATTGCGGTAGTCGATATAGTAGGCATGCTCCCACACATCTATTGCCAAAAGTGGTGTAAGGTCGTCCGTTAGGGGTGTGCCAGCATTGGGTTTCGAGATGATGTAGAGTCTGCCATCCCTGTCCGCCGCAAGCCATGTCCAGCCCGAGCCAAAGAGTGTCGTGGCCTGTGTCGTCATGCGCTCCTTGAGTGCCTCGAACGAGCCGAACTCCTCAACTATGGCGCGCTTAAGCGCTCCCGTAGGGTCGTGCTGGGCATGGGGTGCAAACTGCTCGAAGTAGAAGACATGGTTCCATGCCTGTGCGGCATTGTTGAAGATTGCGCCATCGCTGGTGCGCACAATCTCCTCGAGGGGCATTGTGGCGTATCGCGTATCCTCAATCAGCTCGTTTAGCTTGGCGACATATGTCGCATAGTGCTTGTCGTGGTGGAAGTGTAGCGTCTCGGCTGAGATGTAGGGCTCGAGCGCGTCGTAAGCGTATGGCAGCTCAACGATGGTGATGAGCGCCGTAGCAAAAGTGGAAAGTGTCATAATTGCAGTGTTTTAAGGTTTTATACCCTCGTGTACTGCAATAATAGCGCCATGTGGCTATCGCTTTTTGTTCTCATGCTTCCACATCTGCCAGCTGTTGATAAGGTTCTGCCACACGATATATGCCGTGGGGGCGATAGAGGCGATGGGGTTGAGGAAGTTGAGTGAGAGCCATATCGCGAAGATGGTGTTCTTCTGGCCTACGGACTGCGTCGTAGCCACAACATCGCCCGTATAGCGACCCAAGAAGCGTCCCGCCCTGAACTGCGCAATGCAGAGCACAAGGGCAACAATGGCGAGCTCAATCTCTACCATGGGGTCGGCATCCTTAGTGTCGATAATAAATACCGTGGTGCGTCCCATGACGAGGATTAGCGATATGAGCCATAGGTAAAACGATATTGATGAGTGCGATGAAAACCATGCTGCAACCTTTGGTAGCAGCCAGCGACACAGCTGTGCAACAACAAATGGGGCGATAAGCGTGGGGGCTACGCGTCCGATAATCTCCATAAAGGTGCAGCTGCCATTGCCAAAGGCGTGGAGCATGTAGGGAGCCACAATCGCTGTGACGAGGTTACAGATGAGGCTATACGTAACCATCATCGTTACGTTACCACCGAGCATGCCTCCAATCACCACCGCAGCCATGGCTATGGGTGCCATAACGCATATCATGGCGCCCTGACCTACGGTCTCACCTAAGAGTGGTGTCACGGCATAATAGACAATAGCGGCACCTACGAACTGTATAAGTAGCATCCATAGGTGTGACCACGAGAGGCGCATCTGGCGTATATCGACGCGGCAGAAGGTTATAAAGAGCATCGCCGCGATAAGCACGGGTGTTAAGGAGTGTTGTGTCACCTCCTCGACAACGGCTAAGGGGCGGCATAGTGCTACACCCACAACCATAGCCAGGGGCATGGCTAATGTTCTGATATTCTGACGTGATAGTTTCATCGGTTACCTCTTTCGTTTAGTTTTTCGTTTGTCACTCTCGTTCTCCTCTGTTACCTCGAAGCTCCTATGCTCGGAGAGTAGATAGTTGAGACATTTCGACATCATGCGGTTGCGCGCGTTGGTGTTTGTTATGGTCTCAAAGGGGAAGCCCACGACTATTGTGCGGTGATTACCCGAGTAGGCTATGGCTGCTGAGGTGTCGGTGTCGTAGAGAAGTATGGTGTGTGCACCCTCGCCCACGGGCGATACAATCTCTGTCGCCTCCATGGCGTATATGTCGCTGTTAAGCTCGGTGTTGAACGCCGCATCGCCAATTAGACATGTGTTTATCTTGCGCTTAAGTGCAAGGGCTAGAGGCGTTGTAGCCCTTCGAGCCTCAGTGTCCGCGCCGCTCACAGTGGCGTGTAGCACCTCCTTGGCAAAGGCTATATCCTCGGCCGTAGCATCCTCGCATAGGTCGGTTAGGGTATATGCTCCCGTAATAAGGAGTGCTCCTCCAGCCTCGGTATATGCGCGCAGTTGCTGTTGTAGAGCCTCGGGGAGTGCCTCAAAGCGAGGTGTGGTGTTGCGACCTATGGTCGTTGTGCGCTGCTTGCCAAGGATAAGATCTACGGCGTGGAAGTCGTTGAGGTTTACCATAGCCGCCTCCACAGCCCCCGCAGAGGTTGATGAGAAGGAGTAGCCCGCCTCGACAATGGATGCACCATGAATGGCGGGGTAGTCGAAAGTGTTGCCCGCAAGTATGGTAGTTTCGTAGTTGCGGCGCGATGTGCCAAGGGCATTGCGATCATTCTCCGAGCGGTTTAGTGAGCGGTCAAATATGGTCTGCTCGCCGATAAACGATATGTCCGAAATGTAAGGTACGCCACCATCGTGTGTATGCACGAAGCCAGCGGTTGAGTCTGTCGATATGCGCTGGGGGGCCGATATACGTGTGAAGCCGTTAACGACGAGTATATCGCCCTTGGCGTGCGAGGCGTGGCATGCCGATAGAGTCTCGGAGTCAAAGCTCTCGCCACCAGCGTTTACGGCAGTTATCCGGTAGCTGTATATGCGGTCTGCCTCCTGCTTGACGGTCGTTGAGGTGCCATCTATGCGGCGGCCAGTGTCGAAGCCGCCACCATCTACGCGCGTATATAATATATAGTATGCTGCCTCGGCTGTAGGCTCGAGGGGGTCAGACGTAGGCTGCCACGATAGGTGTGCTGTGTCGCCCTCCAACACTACGGCGAAGTTGCGCACGGGCAGAGGTTGTACCACATAGTCGAAGGCGTACTGCGAGGCGAGGTAGCGTAGTATGCCCTTATATATGGCACGGCTCACGTCGAAGCGGAAGGTAGGGTCGAGGCCGTAGCTCATATCGCCATAGTTCTGATGCGAGAGTAGTTCGAGAAGCATAGTGGGACAGCTGGGTACGCGTGCCTCGTAGTAGGCTCTATCCCACATACCACGTCGCTTCCAGTTGGGCTCATGCAGTGCGCGTATATCTTCGACAATCTGCGTCATCACGATGTCCGTGAGGTCTCTTGAGCGTAGGCGCGAGCTATTGAGGGCGAATTTACCCTTGTTGTCGCGTGTGCAGTAGATGCCGAGTGTGCCCACCACATCGTCGTTATCCCTTACGCCAGCATCGGAGTGCATGGCGAGCGTTAGGTCTATGGGTATGCGCTTGCCGAGGCTATCGGCGAGGTGTTCCGAACCTCCCATAAGGTGGTTAACCCAGTGTGCACGAGACATATAGTCCTCTTTGTAGTCGTCGGTGTTATCCTTGGGAGAATAGACGTTAGGGGGAAAGCCCGACCACTGCAACCAGTAGCGTGCACCCTCCGTAAAGCGTGGATAGCCACTTGTCTGCTCAGTGGCGAGTGAGTCGATCTCGGGTGTGCTACGACGGATGTTGCCCATGCCACCGCCTATCTTTATGGCGTCGGCGCTCACTACGCCCTGCTCTGTGGAGTAGTTCGTGAGTGTCACAAGCACCTCATGCTCGCCCGCCTCGAAGTAGAACTCTCCGAGTGCTATCCACATCGCGCCTCCCATCTTCTGGTTTATGGTGAAGGTGTGGTCGCCACCCGAGGCGTGTACGGTGTAGTGGGCATCGCTAACGCTATTTTTGAGTGAAGCGTATGAGATGTAGAGGGTGTATATGCCCGATGAGGGTATGCTACCGCCCCATGTCGCAGTTGCTATGTTTGCCTCATCCGATGTTGTGGCTATCATGCGCGCTGTGCCATCAGCAAAGGGGTTATGCCCCGCGGGGTATGTGTCGTAGAGGTGCGCAAAACCCAACCCCGCATGCTTCCACTCTATTGTGCCACTTGTTTCGTGGTATATGGTGGGCGATATGCCATTGTCGTTGTCGAGGATAACCTCCTCGGTGCGCATGCTACGCTCTCGCGGTATGAGTACGTTCGCTCCCGCACGCTCAAGCATCGGTAGGATGTATGGTATGACGTAGCTCTGCGTGTAGAGGTCCTCGACGGTCTCCCACAGACATGCGCGCTGCCAGCGCCAATCTCCGACAGTGTTTTTATAGTAGCGGCCGTGGCTCTGCCATAGGGCTATATGTCTATTTTGTAGTCCGTTTGTGGGCTGTGATAGCTCACTTGTGCGCGTGATTAGCGGTGTTATATTCCTGTATGTAAACGGCTTAGAGGTGTGGCGGGGGTTGTAGTATTGAGGAATAAGGTTGTCGATGAGCTTGCCGTCAGCGTATATGGCGAGGGTGTAGCTGCGAAACTTCTCGGGTAGGGTGCTACGCACGCTGTCGTAGATGCGTTCAATACTCTCGTGGCGCATAGGGTAGTAGGCGAGCTCTGCCGAAGCACGCACCTCGACCTTGCGGTTGCGTATGCGCACCTCGTTAACCTTGACGTAGCTTCCCGCAACCTCGGGGAGTGTTATGCTCTGCAGCTTTGCGGCTATGGCAGTGCGCTCCGTCTTGTTGAGCGAGCTCTGCGCCGAGGCATATGTAGCAACAACGAGAAGGAGTATGATAGAGAGTATGTATCGTGCTAATCGGGTCATTATTAGAGCTGTCGCCTGCTAATATTTTACGTTCGAGAGGAATAGTCCGCAGGCGGGGGCTCCAGCACTTGAGCGTGATAGGTCGCGCGAGGTGATGATGTCGTTGAACTCCTCGACCGTGTAGCGACCACGACCAACATCGACAAGAGTGCCCACAATGGCGCGTACCATGTTGCGCAGGAAGCGGTCGGCACGAATGGTGAAGCGTAGCGTGCCATCGCTCTCCATCATCCACTCGGCGTGTGTTATGTGGCAGATATTGGTCTTATTGTTTGAGTTGAGCTTGGCGAATGATGTAAAGTCCTCATGCACAAGAAGTAGTCGTGCAGCGGTGTTCATAGTCTCGATGTCGAGGTCAGCGGTGTAGTGCCATGCCGAGTAGCGACGGAAGGGCGACTTGCGGGGTGTGAGGAAGTAGGTGTACTCGCGCTCCTTGGCATCGAAGCGCGCGTGCTGGCTCTCCTCGACCTCGTATATGCGCATTATGGCGATGTCGTGGGGCAACACCTTGTTGAGCTTGTAGGCAAGTTGCTGGCAGTCGATGGCGGTGTCGCTGTCGAAGTGCGCGGTGTAGAACGAGGCATTCACGCCCGTGTCTGTGCGTCCCGCGCCGACAATCTCTGTGGGCACGCCGCGAAGCATCGAGAGCTTAGCCTCGATGGTACCCTGCACCGTAGCGGTGTCGGGCTGACGCTGCCATCCGAAGTATGCCGCACCGTCGTATTGTAACTCTATGAAGTATCGCATGACAGAGGTGGGTTAGTATTCGCGAGCACCAAATATTGCAGTGCCTATGCGCACCATTGTCGAGCCATATTCAAGGGCGATGGGGTAGTCGTCCGACATGCCGATAGAGAGGGTGTCGAACGCCTCGCCAAAGCGTGGTTTAAGCTCCTCGAATATGTCTCTAATAGTCTGGAAGTCACGACGTATGGTAGTCTCGTCGTCGGTGTTTGTGGCTATGGTCATAACGCCACGCACGCGGATGTGCGACATGGCGTCCAAGGCACCCGATGCGAGGTAGGAGCGCAACTCCTCGATGTCCCAACCCGACTTTGTCTCCTCGTCGGCAACGTGCACCTCAAGGAGGATGTCTATCGTACGCTCATTTTTTGCTGCCTGCTTCTCAATCTCCTCGACAAGGCGGTCGGAATCTACCGATGCGATGAGGGATACGAAGGGTGCAATCATCTTGACCTTGTTTGTCTGCAGGTGACCAATCATTGCCCATACAATATCCCTTGGGAGCTCGGCAGCCTTTGCTGTCATCTCCTGTGGGCGGCTCTCGCCGAAGATGCGCTGGCCAGCCTCGTAGGCCTCCATCACGCGCTCTGCGGGGTGAAACTTCGATACCGCAACAAGGCTCACGCCCTCGGGCAGTGTCGCATATATTTTCTCTAATCGATGCTTGATAGTCATAGCTAAATACTTTTGCCCGCAAAAGTACAAATTATTAGGCAATAGCGCAAGTTTTACCGAAAAATTAGTAGTGAGCAGTTGGCAATTGGTCGTGGCGTTTTGTTTTTTCAAAATAAATGTGTATCTTTGGAGGTTAATATGCCTAAACAGCGTGAATAACAAGAGAATAAATAAATTATAACCTAAAAACATTATGAACAGACTACTAAAACTTGCTGCCCTTGTGGGCGCGTTCATCGGCTCGGTTTACACCGCTGATGCTTGTACAAACTTCATTGTGACGCGCGGTGCCTCTACCGACGGCTCAAACATGGTAACCTACGCTGCAGACTCTCACGGCCTCTATGGTACGCTCTACCAGTATGTTCCTGGTAAGTACACAGAGTGGATGGACGTAACAGAGTGGGATACAGGTCGCTACATCGGTAAGATTAAGCAGGCTCCCGTAACATACCGCACACTCGGTAACTCTAATGAGCACTCGCTCTTCATCACTGAGACTACATTTGGTGGCCGTCACGAGTTGGAGGATCCCAATGGTGGCATCGACTACGGCTCACTTATCTACATCACTTTGCAGCGCGCAAAGACCGCACGTGAGGCTATCGACATCATCGTTGACTTGGCTAACACATACGGCTACTGCTCTTCAGGTGAGTCTTTCTCTATCGTAGATACTGAGGAGGCGTGGATCATGGAGCTTATCGGTAAGGGTCCCGAGGATAAGGGTATCGTATGGGTAGCACGCCGCATCCCTGATGGCTATGTTAGTGGCCACGCTAACCAGGCTCGTATCACTACATTCCCATGGGACGACCCCGAGAACTGTCTCTACGCTCCCGATGTGGCAGATGTAGCACGCAAGTTCGGCTGGTTTGATGGTGCAAACGAGGACTTCAGCTTTGCTGAGGCATACGCTCCACTCGATTTCGGTGCTATGCGTGGTTGCGAGGCTCGCGTATGGGCATTCTTCCGCACTGTAGCTGCTGATATGGATCAGTATGAGGACTACGCTATGGGTCACAACCCTGCTAACCGCATGCCTTTGTGGGTTAAGCCCGTTGAGAAGGTATCGCCCAAGCAGCTTATGGACTGTATGCGTGACCACTACGAGGGTACAAAGATGGATATGACATCAGACATCGGTGCAGGTGGCGAGGGTTGCCCCTACCGCTGGCGTCCTATGTACTTCGAGGTTGACGGCGTTGAGTACTGTAACGAGCGTGCAACAGCAACACAGCAGACTGCATTCTGGCTTGTAGGTCAGGCACGTCCCGGCAAGACTGGTATCCTCTGGTTTGGTACTGACGATGCTGCAACATCACCTCTAACTCCTATCTACGTTACATCTACTGAGGTTCCCGAGTGCTTGCGTGACGGCAACGGTACAATGCTTAAGTACTCAGATACATCTATGTTCTGGATTACTAACCGCGTGGCACAGTTCGCATACTTGCGCTACAACACCGTAGGTAAGAACGTACGCGAGGTTGTTGACTACTGGGAGAACTCTATGCTCGAGCTTATCCCCGTGATGGATGCAAAGATTGCAAACGTATCAAACAAGGAGAAGAAGGCTCGCAAGGTTGCTACTGAGTTCAGCGTGGAGACTGCACAGGCTCTCTTTGGCGTATGGACAAACCTCGACAACTACCTCATGGTTAAGTATATCGATGGTAACATCAAGGGCGAGGAGAACGGCAAGTTCGTGGACAATGGCAATGGTAAGGATATTCCTGGCGTTATCGAGCAGCCTGGCTACACTGAGAACTGGAAGCGCGCCGTAGCTGCCGACAAGGGTGAGATCCTCAAGGTGGTAAAGTAATTGCAGAGTAACACTACAAAAGAATTATCACTATGGAAAGATATGATATTATCGTTATAGGCTCAGGTCCTGGCGGTTATGTTGCTGCTATACGTGCTGCACAGTGTGGCAAGCGCGTGGCTATCGTCGAGAAGGCAGATGCTGGTGGCGTATGCCTCAACTGGGGTTGCATTCCTACAAAGGCTCTCGTACGCTCAGCACAGGTCTATGCTGATTGCAAGGCTGCTGCGACATATGGCGTAAGCATCGAGGGCGAGGTAAAGCCCGACTGGACAAAGATGGTGGAGCGTGAGCGCATGGTGGCAACAACAATGAACAAGGGCGTTCAGTTCCTCCTCAAGAAGAACAATATCGACGTCATCGCAGGCTTCGGACGCCTCAAGGCACAGGATACCGTAGAGGTTGAGGGTGTTGACTATGAGGCTGACCACATCATCCTTGCAACAGGTGCGCGTCCCCGTGTGATGCCCTTCATGCCTATCGATGGCAAGCATATCATCTCATCTAAGGAGGCCCTCGTACTCCCCGAGTTGCCCGAGACTATGGTTGTCGTAGGCTCTGGCGCTATCGGCTCGGAGTTCGCATACATCTACGCTACAATGGGCGTAAAGGTTACCATCGTCGAGTATATGCCTCAGATCATGCCTCTCGAGGATGAGGACACAGCAAAGGCTATGGAGCGCGCCTTCCGCAAGCTCCGCGCTACGGTGATGACATCTACAACTGTTAAGTCTGTCGCTGTGCGCGAGGATGGCAAGTGTGACGTCGTTATCGAGGGTAAGAAGGGTGAGCAGACGCTCGAGGCAGACATCGTGCTCTCGGCTGTCGGCATCAAGTCTAACATCGAGGATATGGGTCTTGAGGAGCTCGGTATCGAGATCGAGCGCGACAAGATCAAGGTTGACGAGCACTACAAAACAAACATCGACGGCGTATATGCTATCGGTGACATCATCGCAACACCCGCCCTTGCGCACGTAGCATCGGCTGAGGCTATCCACTGCGTGGAGCACATCTGCGGTCTCAACCCCGAGGCTGTAGATTACTCTACAATCCCATCGTGCATCTTCACCTCTCCTGAGGTTGCCTCTGTCGGCATGACCGAGGCGCAGGTAAAGGCTGCAGGCATTGAGTATAAGGTGGGTAAGTTCCCATATACCGCATCGGGTAAGGCTACTGCTGCGGGCGAGCGTGACGGCTTCGTGAAGCTTATCTTCGACGCTGAGGAGAAGCTCCTCGGTGCGCACTTTGTGGGTCACAACGTTACGGAGATGATTGGCGAGCCAACCCTCGCTAAGGTGCTTGGCGTAAGCGCACACCGCATCGCACGCACTATCCATGCACATCCCTCAATGCACGAGGCAGTGATGGAGGCGGCAGAAGACGCATTGGGTTGCGCCATCCACATGTAATTTCTTGTGATAGTGGCGCTACTTCGCCACCTCAATCATTGGGCTGAATGGGACGTACGATAAGTACTACCCATCCAGCCCAATTTCTTTATCGGTGGCAAATTAGCACCACTCTGACAAGAAATTCGGACTACCGCTTTGGTTTGTGGTAATAACTTTTTTCGCGTCATTTTCCTCTTCCTAACCCACAAAAAAAGAGTGCCCCGTGGGACACTCCTCTATCATCTTTGGCCGTGCAATGGATTACTCCTCTGCGCCCTCCTCGTCGTAGCTAGGCAACTTGAACTCTGTCATGCCAGCCTTAACCAAGAGGTTGTACCATGCGAAGCACTTCTTCATATCTGAAACATGCACGCGCTCGCGGTCATACTCAGGCAACACCTTTGCGAACTCTGCCTGAATCTTATCTGCCGACTCCTTGTGTGAGATAGCCTCCTTGCCCTCAGTGTAGTTCCAGATGTTTGTGAATACGTTTGCGAGTGGAATATCCTCACCCTCAGTGAACATAGAGATCTCGGTGAGCGCGCTTACGCGTGCTGTAGCTGCAGCGTTCATGCGCTTACCATCGAGGAGTGACTCCACGATAACGCCACGCTGTGACTGTGCCACATACTTGAAGAGGCCGGGCTGACCCGAGATAGCCAAAATATCCTTTAATTCCATAGCTATAAAATTTGCTTAAATTGAACGTTCAAAAGTTTTAACGTCGCAAAGTTAATTATTTTTCGCAAATATCCTCACTTCTGGTCCGAAAGTTAGCATAACCAGCAAATGTTCTTACGGTAATATTATTAAGGTTAAATATTAAATTTCTTCAATATCCAATGTAATATCTTGTTTATTAGGTATTTTAGTCTCTATTTTATTGCGTATTGATATTATATCCCATTTGTTTGCTTCACAAATAATTGCTGGTGTATTTTCAATAATTTTTTTTGCATCCATTAAACCTATATTCAAGGCATCTTTTATGGCTTTTGTGACAACAAGATTGGGAACTGCAGATCTTAGAATTAATCTGCATTTGTTTCTAGTTTTTAAAGTAGATATGGCATTCTTGGGAGAGATTCTACCATTTTGGCATTGTTCTATTATCTCAGCACTTTCTTTTGATTTTATATAAGAAATTGCAGACTCATGTCCTTGTGAGGCTGCTTTTTGCCACCAGTAGTAAGCCTCATGTTCATTTTTTTCAACTCCTAATCCGTTTGCATAACAGATGCCGAGTTGAACTTGTGCTTCTACATGGTTCTGTTCTGCTGATTTTAGATACCACTTTACTGCCTGCGAGTAATCTTTAATAAAGTTGCCTCCTGTTGCAAAATCCGTATTTCCAAAATAGGAAAGTCCTAATGAATACTGAGCTTCAGCGACCCCTAATTCTGCAAGTTTTATTGTATTCTTTAGTTCATCACTGATTCCATCTGAGGTTTTTTCTTCTTCGCTCTTTAAGTTGATATCCAATAATTTGGCTATACTATCCGTGACTTTACCAAATGCATTCTTTGGATCTGGGAATGCATCTATCCAATTGATATTAGATAGATAGTATTCCTTTGTACCCACAAATTCGACATCTGTAAGTCTGAATGTAAGAATTGGTATTTTTCTCTTGCTTGCTATCGTGAGTTCTCGGTCTACCTCTACAGAGTAATTAAATTTGTCTGAAAAAACTACAAGCATCATTCTACTCTCACTCAATGCCTGAGGAATACAAGATGCCCATGGTTTGCCTTTAGGAATATCCCTATATGCTACAAAACACCTAATTTTATTCTGCTCGATGTAAGCACATAGACCCTCAACTATTTTTTGATCGTGCGAAGAATAGCTTATAAACACATCGTACTTCATAGTCACTACTTCAAATCCTCTTTTTATTTATGCAATCACCGCCACCATCTGGACCTTATGCTACAACAAAGTTAATCAATCTTTTCTGTTTTGCCAAATCGGCTGACGATTTATTAGGAATAGTGGTTGGGTGTATTAAAATAAGAAACCTCTTTTCTTTGTTCGCGGGTTCAAAAAAATGTACCCGCGATGTTGTTTGGTTACTCTTTGCGTTTGCGGGTTCATAAAAATATACCCGTGATAGTGTTGGTTGCTCTTTGTGTCTGCGGGTTCAAAAAAAATGCACCCGCGAAGGTGCTTGGTTACTCTTTGTGTTTGCGGGTTCAAAAAAATGCACCCGTGATGTTGTTGGTTGCTCTTTGTGTTTGCGGGTTCAAAAAAATGCACCCGCGATGTTGTTGGTTACTCTTTGTGTCTGCGGGTTCAAAAAAATGCACCCGAGATGTCAGTGAAGTTACAGCTGTGCTTATTGGTTTAAAGAAATGTGTCCTCGAAGGTGTTTGGTTACTCTTTGTGTCTGCGGGTTCAAAAAAATATACCCGCGATGTTGTTGGTTGCTCTTTGTGTTTGCGGGTTCAAAAAAATGTACCTGTAACAATGCTGGTTGCTTTTCGAGTTCGTGGGTACCCGCAATAGTGTTCGTTGCTCTTTGTGTCTGCGGGTTCAAGAAAATGCACCTGTAACAATGTTGGTTGCTTTTCGAGTTCGTGGGTACCCGCAATAGTGTTGGTTGCTCTTTGTGTCTGCGGGTTCATAAAAATGTACCCGCGATGTCAGTGAAGTTACAGCTGTGCTTATTGGTTTAAAGAAATGTGTCCTCGAAGGTGTTCGTTGCTCTTTGTGTCTGTGGGTTCAAAAAAATGTACCCGCGATGTTGTTGGTTGCTCTTTGCGTTTGCGGGTTCAAAAAAATGTACCCGCGGACAGGGCTGAATGGTTGTGTGTGAAGTGTTGCCATGTCATGTTATTGGCTGCATAAAATATACCCGTGACCATGGAAGAGTAGTGTGTGGAGGCGGAAAACAGTGAGGATGTTGCAAAATAATCTTGCTATGAAATGTATATTCAGTAAGATTTTGTACCTTTGTGTGTCATAAACCGAAAAACAATATAATCATGGATGAGCAGTCTCAGTTGTCGTTTATTGAGCGAGAGAATCCTATAGGTACGCTATTCGAGAGGTTCCCTCAGTTAAACATTGCCTCTATAGCGCGTGAGTTGGGAATCAATCGTTCGCTTATGCAGCAGTATGTTACTGGCAAGAAGAAGCCTTCGTTTGAGCGCATGCAGGACATTGAACGCCATCTACATGATCTTGGCGAGGCATTGCTCAAGGTGCACATTGAATAGATTTTTAGATTGTGGTGCCAAAAAATCCTAATGCGAGTGTTACAACATATCGCAAAAATTCGTACATTTGTGGTTGTGATATAAAAAAAAGTGTGCATTTCGATATGAAGAATAACAAAATAGAGATTATTCAAATAAACATCTCGGGTGAGGATAAGCCTGGTCTAACATCTTCGTTGACAGGTATTCTTGCGCGTCACGACGCCTTTATCCTCGACATCGGCCAGTCGAACATCCACCAGTCGCTAACTCTCGGCATACTATTTATGACCACCGCCGAGCGTTCGGGACAGATTATGAAGGAGCTTCTGTTCAAGGCCTCGGAGATGAACATTCAGATACGCTTCACGCCCATCGACGAGGAGGAGTATCGCCGCTGGGTGACGGGTCAGGGTAAGAACCGTTACATCCTCACGCTCGTGGGTCGCAAGATTACCGCCGAGCACATATCGCGTGTCACACAGCTTATATCGGATGCCGGTCTTAACATCGACGATATTAATCGCCTAACGGGACGTATGCCCTTGGATGAGGATGAGCGCGCTCCCAAGACGAGTATTGAGTTCTCGGTGCGTGGTACGCTCTCAGACAAGGGACACTTCCAGAACGAGTTGATGAAGATTACGAAGGAGGGCGATGTAGATCTCTCATTCCAGCGTGATGGCATCTTCCGTCGTTCGCGCCGTCTTATCTGCTTCGATATGGACTCTACGCTTATCCGTACAGAGGTTATTGATGAGTTGGCAGACCGTGCTGGCGTGGGTGCTGAGGTACGCGAGATTACTGAGCGAGCCATGCGTGGTGAGATTGACTTCCGCGAGAGCTTCGAGCAGCGCGTGGCGTTGTTGAAGGGTTTGGACGTAAGCGTAATGGAGGACATCGCTGTCAACCTCCCAATCACCGAGGGTGTTGACCGTATGATGACAATCCTGAAGCGCGTGGGCTATAAGACCGCAATCCTCTCGGGTGGATTTACCTACTTCGGTAACTACCTCAAGAGCCGCTTCGGCTTCGACTATGTCTATGCCAACGAGCTCGAGGTTGAGGATGGTAAGCTCACGGGTCGATACACTGGCGAGATTGTTGATGGCGCACGCAAGGCTGAGTTATTGAGATTATTGTGTCAGTTCGAAAATATTGATATTCAGCAGTCTGTAGCTGTGGGTGATGGTGCAAATGATTTGCCCATGCTCAATATCGCGGGTCTCGGTATCGCCTTCCATGCAAAGCCAAAGGTGCGTGAGACGGCACGTCAGTCGCTCTCAACGGTAGGTCTTGATGGTATTCTCTACTTCCTAGGTTTGAAGGACTCGTGGGTAGAGGCTAAGAGTTCAAAATAGTAATGAGGTTACTCCTTGCGATACTGTGTTTTATGCTCGTCGGTTGCTACAATGCTGCCGACGAGTCTCATATTCTCTCTGAGCTACCACACTCAACAACCGACATCCGGAGCCTTAAAGAGCGTATCGTGGGTACTCGCCCCTCGCGTATCGACCAAGATATAGTGGTTGTGGGACGCATTATCTCGTCTGATAGGGATGAGAACTTCTATCGCTCGATTGTTGTGGATGACGGCACTGCTGCCATTGAGGTTATGATGGGTATCACGCCCCTCGCTGCTGATTATCCCGAGGGCTTAGAGGTGGCGCTATGCCTTGAGGGGTGTTATATAGCCTACCAGCGTGGTGTCGCTGTTGTGGGTACGAAGGCTGCGGAGTATGAGAGCTACGATGTCGGCTATCTTGCCTCGCGCGAGGCGGTGGATAGGGTAGTTGTGCGTGGCAGCAGCGTTGAGGTGCAGAGGCCTCGAAGTGTTGCTATCGCGGAGTTAGAGTATGGCGATTGTGGTCGCCTTGTGCGTGTAGATGGCGTGCATGTTATCGCCTCTACAAGCATAGATGATGTTATGGAGGATGCTCGCTGGAGGGGTTATGCGCTATTTAAGAATGATGCAGGTGATAGCGTGGCGGTATATACGAGAGAGTATGCGCGCTTTGCAGATAATGCAATACCTATGGGTGAGGTCTCGTTGTCGGGTATTGTCGAGTGGGCGAAGTATGATGGAGGAAAGGAGTGTTATCAACTTAAGATGCGATATGCGGAGGATTGCACTATATATTAGTATTGTCGTGCTTATGACCGTAGCCTGTACAGAGCCCGATGGTAGGTTCGAGGCTGAGGGCGATGTATCTATTGCATATCTCCGTTCGTTGGCCGATGAGCGTAGCCAGCGCATAAAGAGTGACGTATGGATTGAGGGGGCTGTGGTGCTCAACGATAAGTTTGGCGAGACATACAAGTCGTTTGTGCTCTACGATAGACAAGCGGGCATAGAGGTCAAGGTAGATATAGAGAATATAGACGCGGTAGTGCCGCTATTTGCCGAGGTGCGCATACGCTGCGAGGGGCTCTATATAGGTCGTGAGGGCGAGCGTATAGTGCTAGGTGCTGAGCCCACGGCAGAGTATGTCGTAGATCGCATCTCGGAGACCGAGTTGGAGAACCGCCTCGATGTTATACATGTTTATGATAAGTATCACGGGATGCAAAGTATCGCTGTTGAGGATATAGGCTTCGACGATATGTCGCATTATGTGCGTGTGGAGGGTGTAAGGGTAGCCCAGGAGGATGCCGCGCTTGCATGGTGCG
Organism: Alistipes sp.; assembly: GCA_045633045.1. Lineage (GTDB taxonomy): Bacteria > Bacteroidota > Bacteroidia > Bacteroidales > Rikenellaceae > Alistipes. The sequence goes on along the minus strand of JAZQXV010000016.1, from coordinate 19,600 downwards.
ATGCTGATGCTGCGGAGAGACCATATGAGTCGTCGTTGCGCCACTTTGTCTCTGGAAGCGATACGCTCACCGTAGCGACATTAAATAGTTGTGACTACGCCACCCAGTTAATACCAGATGACATAGTCACACTAATTGGTGTTGTCGATAGCTGCGACGGAGTGGTAGTACTTCGCCTAAGCAATATGGGTAGCCTCTCTCCGCTTTAATTATCCGACGTGCCTTATCAGGTTATTTATTCTCTGCAACCCAGTTTGTTAGCTCCACAAAGTCTGCTACTGAGAGCTGTTCGGCACGCATCGTGAAGAACTTGTGTTCGTTGCCACCGAAGTTGCCAAAGGCAGCCTTAAGCGAGTTGCGCAACATCTTACGGCGCTGACCGAACGACGCCTTAACCACCTTTATAAATAGCTGCTCGTCGCAGTCGAGCTTCTCGACGTTGTTACGCACGAGGCGCACCACGGCGCTCTTAACCTTTGGTGGCGGGTTAAATACCTTCTCGCCCACGGTAAAGAGGTAGTCGATGTCGTACCATGCCTGCAACAATACACTAAGGATGCCATACTCCTTCGAGCCTGGAGGCTCTGCCAAGCGTACAGCGACCTCCTTCTGTATCATGCCCACGCACTCGGGTACAATGTCGCGGTTCTCGAGCACCTTGAAGAATATCTGTGACGATATGTTATAGGGGAAGTTGCCGATTATCTTGAGCCTCTCGCCGTATGTCGCACGTAGATCCATCTTGAGGAAGTCACCCTCCGTGAGGCGTGGTGCAAATTCGGGATAGTGGGCGTGGAGATACTCCACAGACTCGGTGTCGATCTCTGCACCATAGGTCACGATGTCGTTACGCTCCAAGAGAAACTGCGTGAGCACACCCATACCGCAACCTACCTCGAGCACCTTGTCGGGTGCCTCGGTGCTACCACCTGAGAGTGATGTCGCAATCTTGCGTGCTATGTTTAGGTCGGTCAAGAAGTGCTGACCGAGTGCCTTTTTTGCGCGTACCTCTGCCATTAGTTTGCTACCTCCGATATAAATTTAATGCGTACAAGGCGTATCTCCTCCTCGCTATACTCCGAGCCGAGCTCGTCGATAGCGGCATCGAGCGAGTCACTCTCGGCATCCTCCTTGAAGTAGAGGTATATATCCTCGACCTTATCCTCATCCATGATGGTGTTGAGGTAGTACTGTATATCGAGGCGAGTGCCCGAGTTCACGATAGCCTCAATCTCGCTGAGCAGCTCGTCCATATCGAGATTCTTGGCGCGTGCAATATCCTCGAAGTCCATCTTGCGGTCGATAGACTGGATGATGAAGATCTTGTTGCTCGACTTGTTAGCCACGCCCTTAACGACCATATCCTGTGGTCGCAATATCTCCTTCTCATCAACATATGCCTTAATGAGTTTGACGAACTCAGCACCAAACTTCTGTGCCTTACCTGCACCCACACCCGAGATAGTCTGCAACTCCTCGATGGTGATTGGATACTGTATAGACATATCCTCAAGCGATGGATCCTGGAAGATGACGTATGGGGGCAGGTCGTTTTGCTTCGCTACCTTGCGGCGCAAATCCTTAAGCATAGCGTAGAGCTCCTCGTCTGCTGCGCCACCGCCCTTGATAGGACCTGATGGCTCGTTCTCATCCTCGGCGTCGTAGTCGTGGTCGATGGTGATAGTTACCGACGTAGGCTTCTTAATATACTCCTCTCCGCGCGCGTTGATAGATAAAAGACCGTAGTTCTCGATGTTCTTATCCACGAGACCCAAAATGAGCGCCTGGCGGATTACGGCGTTCCAGAAGCGCACATCCTTATCCTCGCCAGCACCAAATATCTCGAGTTTGTTGTGGCTATAGCTCTTAATCATAGCCGTAACCTTACCCATAAGCACTGCTACAAGGTGGTCGGCCTTGAACTTGTCGCCTATAGCCTTGAGCGCCTCGAGTGCAAGCTGTAACTCCTCCTTAGCCTCTACCTTGGGCTTAGGTTTGCAGCAGTTGTCGCAGTTGCCGCAGTTGGTCTCGGGGTATGTCTCGCCGAAGTAGTGCAATAACGAGCGACGACGACACATCGAGCTCTCGGCGTATGATACGGTCTCGAGAAGCAGCAACTTGCCAATCTCTTGCTCGGCAACGGGCTTACCCTGCATAAACTTCTCGAGCTTCTGAATATCCTTATAGCTGTAGAACGTCAGACAGTGACCCTCGCCACCATCACGTCCTGCACGTCCTGTCTCCTGGTAGTAGCCCTCCAACGACTTGGGTATGTCGTAGTGGATGACGTAGCGCACGTCGGGCTTGTCGATACCCATACCGAAGGCGATGGTTGCGACAATGACATCCACGCGCTCGTGAAGGAAGGCATCCTGGTTATCGGCACGTGTCTGCGCATCCATACCTGCGTGATATGCGCGCGCCTTGATGCCGTTTGCCATGAGCAACTCGGCGAGCTCCTCCACCTTCTTGCGGCTGAGGCAGTAGATGATGCCGCTCTTGCCATCATTCTGCTTGATGAAACGGATGATGTCGTGGTCAACATTCTGCTTGGGACGTAGCTCGTAGTATAGGTTGGCACGGTTGAATGATGAACGGAATACCGTTGCATCTGTCATGCCGAGGTTCTTCTGAATATCCATCTGCACCTTTGGTGTCGCAGTCGCGGTGAGTGCGATGAGGGGTGCTTGGCCGATGTCATTGATGATGGGGCGAATACGGCGGTACTCAGGGCGGAAGTCGTGACCCCACTCCGAAATACAGTGTGCCTCATCTATGGCGTAGAACGATATCTTTATTTTGCGTAGGAAAGCGATGTTATCCTCCTTGGTCAGCGACTCGGGGGCGAAATATAGTAGCTTGGTGCGGCCGTCAAGGACATCCTGACGCACCTGTGCTATGGCCGACTTGTTGAGCGATGAGTTTAGGAAGTGTGCTATGCCCGACTCGGTAGAGAAGGTACGCATGGCATCGACCTGATTCTTCATCAGGGCGATAAGGGGGGATATGACAATAGCTACACCATCCATTATAAGGGCAGGTAACTGGTAGCACAACGACTTACCACCACCTGTCGGCATAAGCACGAAAGTGTCCTTGCCAGAGAGCACGTTTTGAATGACAGCCTCTTGGTTGCCCTTGAACGATGAAAATCCAAAATACTCGCGTAATTTATCGTGTAACAATACGCTTTGTTCGGTGTCCATAAATTTTCTCTAAAAATTTTACCCAAATATACTATATTTTTTTGAAAAATAGTGATAACTTTGCAAAAAAGTTACAAAAAAAATGCAATAGCCAATGAGACTTTTCACAAGCGAGCTGGTAAAATCCTATAAATCACGCACCGTCGTGAATCATGTCACCATTGACGTTAATCAGGGAGAAATCGTCGGTTTGCTCGGCCCTAATGGCGCGGGCAAGACAACTACCTTCTACATGATCGTGGGACTTATCAAGCCCAACGAGGGTAGCATCTACCTCGAGGATAACGACGGCAAGGTCACTGACATCACAAAACTCCCCGTCTATCGCCGTGCGCAGATGGGCGTGGGCTACCTCGCACAGGAGGCATCCGTCTTCCGCCACCTTACGGTAGAGGACAACCTACGTGCCGTTTTGGAGATGACCGACTATTCGCGTCAGTACCAGCGTGAGCGTGTTGAGCAACTTATCGAGGAATTCCGCTTGCAGAAGGTGCGCAAGAGCTATGGTAATCAGCTCTCGGGTGGTGAGCGCCGCCGTACGGAGATTGCGCGTGCCGTGGCTATCAACCCCTCGTTTATCCTCCTTGACGAGCCATTTGCGGGTGTGGACCCCATTGCCGTTGAGGACATCCAGAATATCGTGGGTACGCTCAAGGATAAGAACATTGGCGTTATCATCACCGACCACAACGTTGACGAGACCCTCGCCATCACCGACCGTACATACCTCCTCTACGAGGGTAAGATTCTTAAGGCGGGTACGGCTGAGGACTTGGCGAACGACGAGATGGTGCGTAAGGTATATCTCGGTAGCAACTTTGAGCTTCGTAGCTCGCCACAGATGCGTCGCCAGATGCGCGAGAAGGAGGAGCAGGAGCGTGAGGAGGCACTTCGTCAGTTGGGACATACCCACATTGTGGAGGATGAGGATGACCTCTTGTAGTTAAGCAACTTTATATATAATATATGGACGATAGTACGGTTCCTCTTGGGAATAGATTGCATGGCGAGGTAATTCCCCCATGCTCAAAGAGTTATGCACAACGTGCGTTGGCTGCGGCACTCCTTGCCTCGGGACGCACAACACTTCGTGGCATAGAACTATGCCGAGACACGCGTTCAGCCATCGAGGCTATCAGAACGCTCGGTGCGCGTGTCGAAATCAAGGATGACAACACACTTATCATAGACGGAGGTCTCAATCCCACGGCCAATACTTTGAATGTTGGCGAGTCGGGACTTGCGGCACGCCTCTTTACGCCCATCGCTGCACTTGGTGGCGAGGCTATGCGTATTGAGGGTGAGGGTACGCTACGTCATCGTCCCATGGCGATGATGGTAGAACCACTGCGCACGCTCGGTGTTGAGGTGCGTGATGGCGGTGGCCGCCTGCCCATAGAGGTACATGGCCCAATCAAGGGCGGTAGGGTAGTTGTCGATGGCAGCATATCGTCGCAATTTATCACGGGCCTACTTATCGCGTTGCCATGTGCCAAGAGCGATACGACGATTGAGGTGCGCGATGCAGTCTCTACGCCATACATCGACATGACGCTCGAGACGTTGGAGCGCTTCGGTGTCGAGGTTATGCACAACGAGGGCGACTACTCTGAATTCTATATTGAGGGAAATCAGATACTTAAGCCCGTTGATTATACCATCGAGAGCGACTGGAGTGCTGCGGCATTCATCATGGTCGCTGCCGCTATCGCTGGCGAGGTTACGGTGCGTAATATCTCTACTCTCTCGCGCCAGGCCGACACATTGGTGTGCCGTGCTCTGGAGCGTGCGGGTGCCTCGATAATAATCGAGGAGGGTGCAATCACCGTGGCGCACAGACCCTTGGAGGCCTTTACGTTTGATGCTACAAACTCTCCCGATTTGTTCCCCGCGCTTGTGGCGTTGGCCGCTGCTGCTGAGGGAGTTTCGACCATCCGTGGCATAGAGCGCTTGCGTGGCAAGGAGAGTGACCGCGGCGAGGTGCTTCGTGAGGAGTATCGCAAGCTCGGCATCGATATAGAGCTCGACTACGACGAGAATGTTATGCGCATTGTGGGTGGTAAGCCACACGCTGCCGAGGTTGACTCGCACGATGACCATCGTATCGCCATGTCGTTGGCAATTACGTCGTTGCGCATAGAGGATGAGGTCTCTATCCGCAATCGTGAGTGCGTGGCGAAGAGCTATCCCTCGTTTTTTGAGGACCTCGAAATGCTTAAAACCAACAAGTAGCGGTGAATAATAGCTTCGGATATAAATTCAAAATAACCATATTTGGCGCTTCGCATGCCGAGGAGGTGGGTGTGCTCGTTGAGGGTGTGCCCGCGGGTGTTGCGTTGCCCATGGAGGCCTTTATGGCCGATATTGACCGTCGCCGTCCTAAGCGCTGTGGCGAGACCCCTCGCCATGAGGCAGATGTGCCGAGGATTGAGGGCCTCGACCCAGATGGATACACTACGGGTGAAGCGTTGCGTATCGTCTTTAGTAATAGCAATATACGAAGCCGCGACTACGACCATTTGCGCCGTCAGCCCCGCCCTTCGCATGCTGACTTAGTGCAGTTGCGTAAGTATGGCGAGGAGTGCGATATTGCGGGTGGTGGCATGGCTTCGGGACGCATGACCGTGGCGCTTGTCGCTGCGGGTGTTGTGGCAAAGGCGCTGCTCGAGGGTGTCGAATTTGAGACGCGACTAATCGAGGTTGGAGGCGAGAGCGACGAGGCTAAATTTGACGATATTATTAGTCGTGCTGCTGCTGATGGTGACTCTATTGGTGGCGTTGTCGAGTGCCGCATAAAGGGCATCGGTGAGCCCGTAGGTGAGCCATTCTTCGACTCTGTAGAGAGCGTAATGGCGCACCTGCTATTCTCAATTCCCGCGGTTAAGGGCGTAGAGTTTGGCGATGGCTTTGCTTCGGCATGCAAGCGTGGCTCGGAGCGTAATGATATGATTGTGAGCGAGTCAGGCGCGACATATACTAATAATGAGGGTGGCATAAATGGTGGTATAGCCAATGGCAACGACATCGTTGTGCGCGTTGCGATAAAGCCCACGCCCAGCATCGCAAAGGAGCAGATGACCTACGACTTCGCGAAGGGCGAGGTTAGCCCCCTTATCATAGGTGGTCGCCACGATGCTTGCATCGCACGACGTGCCGCTGTCGTTGTTGAGGCTATGGCAGCCGTGGCACTTGCCGACCTTAAATTGCAGTTGTAGATGGCAACACGCAGAGAGATATTCTTGCAACTCGTGGCGGTGGCAAGCGAGTGCTACCCCGAGGTTGAGGCGAGACAGATTGCCGAGATGATACTCCTCGCAAAGGGAGGTATCTCACGCAACGACCTCCTCATAGAGCCCAATGTAGAGTTGGAAATCCCTGATTTAGATATTATTGCGGATGAGCTACGCTCGTGGCGCCCCGTGCAGTATATCGTAGGCAAGGCGGAGTTCGCCGACATGGAGCTTACGGTGAGGGAGGGTGTGCTTATCCCCCGCCCCGAGACCGAGGAGTTGGTTGATTGGGTGGCGCGCGAGGCAAATGTGGGTGCACATATCTTGGATGTATGCACCGGCAGTGGTTGCATCGCCTTGGCGCTTAAGCGCATGATAAAAGAGAGTGCCGTTTGGGCGATGGATATATCGCATGAGGCACTTGCCATAGCGCGCGAAAATGGTGCGGAGTATGCTCCCGATGTAGAGTTCGTAGAGGGAGATGCACTCTCGGACTTTGATGCTAATTTTGAGGGCGTTATGTTCGATGCTATAGTCTCAAATCCGCCATACATACCCGATAGCGATAGCGCGTTGATGCGCCCAAATGTTACGGAGCATGAACCACATATTGCGCTCTTTGTTGAGGACGGCGACCCACTCGTTTTCTACCGCGCCATTGCCCGCACGGGACGCAAGATGCTTAAGGCGGAGGGGCGTCTCTACTTCGAGATTTATGAGGCGTTGGTCGAGGAGATGCGGGTGATGCTTGAGGCTGAGGGCTACGCGGATATAGTTGTAAGAGAGGACTTTAGAGGAAAACCACGAATGATATGCGCAAGGGTGAGTTCGATAACGAGATGACGCCACAGACGCGTGAGCGTAAGACAAAGACGGCACAGCAGGCTCTGCAGTCGTTGATGCGTCTTGCTGCGCGTAGCGAGAAGAGCACGGGCGATGCCCTACGCCTTATGCGCACGTGGGGTGTGCCCGAGGCGGAGCAGCGCGGTGTGCTCGACAAACTCATTGCCGACCGCTACATTGATAACCGTCGCTATGCCGAGGCATACACACGCGAGAAGAGTCAGCTTGCGGGGTGGGGTGAGCGTAAGATAGCGATGCAGCTACGCCTAAAGGGTGTTGAGCGTGAGACGATTAGCGCGGTGCTTGTGGAGCTTATGGCGGATGACAGCAGGGTGGAGCGCCTGCACGAGAAGCTTGAGAAGAAGCTGCGCAGCGTAAAGGCAGCGAACGACTACGAACTACGCGGCAAGTTGCTGCGCTATGCCCTCGGTTTGGGCTACGACTACGACATGGCAGCGGAGGCAGTCGAGAGGGTTGCGAAGCAAAAATAGCGCGAGGTGGAATAAAAAAATGGAAATTGTGTGCGACAAATGGTAAAATGTTATTACCTTTGTCGCGCATTATGCTTTTTTATATAGGTAAGCAATAAAATAATTAAAAATTTATATACAATGGCAATTGAATTGAAGGATTTGACCAAGAGCGACGAGAACTACTCGCAGTGGTATAACGATTTGGTTATCAAGGCTGGTCTTGCTGAGAACTCAGCGGTGCGCGGCTGTATGGTAATCAAGCCCTATGGCTATGCCATCTGGGAGAAGATGCGCGATGTGCTTGACCGTATGTTCAAGGAGACAGGACACGAGAACGCATACTTCCCACTCTTCATCCCTAAGTCGTTCTTCTCGCGCGAGGCAAGCCACGTTGAGGGCTTCGCTAAGGAGTGTGCCGTAGTTACACACTACCGCCTCAAGAATGACGAGGAGGGTAAGGGTGTTGTTGTAGATCCCGCAGCACGCCTTGAGGAGGAGCTTATTGTGCGCCCCACATCGGAGACTATCATCTGGAACACATATAAGAACTGGATCACATCATACCGCGACCTACCTATCCTCTGCAACCAGTGGGCTAACGTAGTGCGCTGGGAGATGCGTACACGTCTCTTCCTCCGTACCGCAGAGTTCCTCTGGCAGGAGGGCCACACAGCACACGCTACGGCTCAGGAGGCTATCGAGGAGACCGAGCGCATGATCAACGTATATAAGACCTTCGCTGAGGAGTGGATGGGTGTCCCCGTTATCGTGGGTCACAAGTCGCCCAACGAGCGCTTTGCTGGTGCCGTAGATACACTCACTATCGAGGCTCTCATGCAGGATGGTAAGGCTCTCCAGAGCGGTACTTCACACTTCCTCGGTCAGAACTTCGCAAAGGCCTTCGACGTGCAGTACACAAACAAGGAGGGTAAGCAGGAGTATGTATGGGCAACATCGTGGGGTGTGTCAACACGCCTTATGGGTGCTCTCATCATGGCACACTCTGACAACAACGGCCTTGTGCTTCCTCCAAAATTGGCCCCTATCCAGGTTGTTATGGTGCCCATCTACAAGGGCGAGGAGCAGCGCCTTCAGGTTGTTGCACGCCTCGAGGAGATGGCAAAGGAGCTCCGCGCAAAGGGTGTATCTGTTAAGGTTGACGGTCGCGATAATGTGCGTTCAGGCTTCAAGTTTGCGGAGTATGAGTTGAAGGGTGTACCTGTACGCCTTGCACTCGGTCCTCGCGACATGGAGAATGGCACTATCGAGCTTGCACGCCGCGACACACTCTCTAAGGAGATCGTATCGCAGGAGGGACTCACAGAGCGCATCGTAAACCTCCTCGACGAGATTCAGGCTAACATCTTCCAGAAGGCTCTCGACTACCGTAACTCTATGATTACTAAGGTTGATACTTGGGAGGAGTTCCAGCAGGTATTGAACGAGAAGGGCGGCTTCATCTCAGCACACTGGGATGGCACACCCGAGACCGAGCAGGCTATCAAGGAGGCTACAAAGGCTACCATTCGCTGCATCCCTATGGACGTAGTAGAGGAGGAGGGTACTTGCGTATTCTCAGGTAAGCCTTCGAAGTATCGCGTATTGTTTGCCAAGTCATACTAATTTTCCATGATAGTGGCGCGTTAGCGGCACATCCCTAAAAGTAGACCTCCCAAGGCTGTACTATGTTGTACTATCCTTGGGAGGTCTCTTTTGTGATGCACCACTACCACACCACTCTGATGAAAAATTGGGTAGTGGGGCGTCTTGTTATTTTGTGGGTTCTATGGGTTCTGCGGGTGTCTCCTCATCATCAGACTCTACCTCTACATCAATCGGAGTATATGCTTCTGCTTTGGCTATAGCCTCGGCCTCGACCATGGCGCGTGCCTCGTCTTCATCGTCGCTTGTGAGGTGGCGCTTAATAAACTTGATAGATATAATCCACGAGCCTGCTATAATAGCGGGGAAGGCAACGCACGTGATGAGGAGTGCAAACCACTCGTTGACATACTCCAGCGACATGAGCGCATAGTCGTAGAGTCCGTGGGCAAGCATGGGGACCAAGAATGTTAGAACCATGTTCAACTTGCGGCGCTTGGTGTTGTAATGAGCAAGCGAGTAGAAGTAACCCATCATCACGGCGAACAAGAAGTGTCCAGGAACAGATAGGGTGCCGCGTAAGACGACTGTGCCAATGTTGAAGTCCAACAGGTAGAGAACATTTTCGAATGCCGCGAAGCCGAGACCCACGCAGCACGAGTAGACGATGCCGTCAAACTTCTCGTCGTAGTACTTATTTTTGCGGAGCACCAACCACAACATCAGTAACTTAAGTGCCTCCTCGGGGATGGCAGCGCTGAAAAATGCCGATGCGAAGGGTCCTGTGTTCAACTCTATGCCTACTAACTCCATCATAAATACTGTGACGATGATGATGCCGGCAGGAATAGCACCAAAGAAGAATGCCTTGACGAGTTGTCCGAAGGGCTCGGGGCGGCGTCTATCGAGAGCAACGATGACAGCAAATAGTATGATTGCTGGAAGAAAGCCAAAAAATTGTATTTGTAAGAAGTCTATCATATGGGTTAGTGTTTATGTTGCGATTCAATAAAGGGGCGTTCGACATTATCGAACACCCCTCATTTTTATTTAAGCTGTTTTCTTAGAAACTTGCCTAACGTACGGCCTGTGCTTTCGGCGCCTGTCTTTATCAGGTAGAGCTTCGTGCCAAATACTCCGCCTTTACCCCTTACATTCTCGATGACTGCGATGACCTCGCCACCGGCGGTCTCGAGATAGAAGTCGCTCATTATGGTGCCACTCTCATCAATCCATTTTACGGCCCAGCGTAAGATGTAATCGGTGGTTCGTGTTCTGCTTAGGCGCAACATGCCATCGAGTTCGTCGTTTGCCTCCTCAATGAGTTCGCTCATAATGGCGGGCTGGTCCTTATACCAATCATCCTCCCACTCTGCGAACTCCTCCTCGGTCAAGTCCATGATAAGAGCATTGGAGTAGTCGGCAACAACCTTGACAAACTCCTCGCCGTGCAGTACAACGAGCGAACCCTGCGTGAGGGTCTGTGCGCTTGCCGCCTGCATGCCCAAGAGTAGGGCTACAAGCGCTACGAAGTATCTTTTCATAGCCTAAACTACAAAGTCTTGAGGTACTCAGAGACATTCTTCTCGATGCGGGCCTCGATGTCGCCATCCTCAGCGCGTACGAACTTCTCGCCTGTAACAGCCTCGAACAACTCGATGTAGCGCTCTGTGATGCCTGCAACAACCTCGGGTGTCATATCGGGAACCTGCTGACCCTCCTGGCCCTGGAAGCCATTCTCCATCAACCACTCGCGAACGAACTCCTTAGAGAGCTGCTTCTGCTTCTCGCCCTTAGCGAGGCGCTCCTCGTAACCCTCCTTGTAGAAGTAGCGCGATGAGTCGGGGGTGTGAATCTCGTCCATGAGGTAGATAGTGCCGTTCTTCTTGCCGAACTCGTACTTTGTGTCAACAAGTATAAGACCCATCTTAGCAGCAATCTCAGTACCGCGCTGGAAGATAGCACGTGTGTATGCCTCCAACTGCTCGTACTCCTCGCGTGATACGAGGCCCTGTGCGATGATCTCCTCCTTTGAGATATCCTCGTCGTGACCCTCGTCAGCCTTTGTTGTGGGGGTGATGATAGGCTCGGGGAACTTCTGGTTCTCTACCATGCCGTCGGGCATTGCTACGCCACAGATGGTGCGCTTGCCAGCCTTATACTCTCTCCATGCGTGACCAGAGAGGTAGCCACGAATAACCATCTCCACCTTGTAGGGCTCGCAGCGGTGACCTACGGTAACCATAGGATCGGGCACGCCAATCTTCCAGTTGGGAAGAATATCTGTAGTGGCATCGAGGAACTTAGCAGCAATCTGGTTCAATACCTGACCCTTGAAGGGGATGCCCTTGGGAAGTACAACATCGAATGCAGAGATGCGATCCGACACAACCATCACGAGGTAGTCGTCGTTGATGTTATAGACGTCGCGTACCTTACCTACATAGTGACCCTTCTGGCCCTTGAACTGAAAATCGTTCTTTACAATAGCGTTCATATTTTGATATGTATTTAGTTTCTAAAACACAAAGATAGCATCTTTTAACTAAAAATGCAAATCGCAGCGCGGAGTTGGCACTATATATGCTTATTTGGTTGCAAACACAACACTTATGAGATACATCTACACTATTCTTATGGCAGTTATTCTCTTGTCGGCGCAGTCGTGTAAGGCGCAGAGTATCAACGCAACAACCGTCGAAGACCTCGACCTAAAGCGATATATGGGGCGCTGGTATGAGCTTGCGCGCTATGACCACCGCTTCGAGCGCAACATGGAGCGCTGCGAGGCATTCTACGCAATAGAGCCCGATGGTAAGATATCGGTGCGTAATAGTGGCGTGGACTCAAAGACGGGTCTCCTGCGCATATCAGATGGTAAGGCAAAGTTGGGTAAGCACCCTGGGCAGCTGCGCGTGTCGTTCTTCCTCTTCTTCTACTCGGACTACAACATCTTGGCGCTCGGCGAGGATTACGACTGGGCACTGGTGGGCAGCAGCTCGCCAAAGTATCTATGGATACTCTCGCGCACGCCAAGCCTCCCAGAACCTACCATAGAGCATATCCTCGCCATAGCCCGCGAGCGTGGCTACGACACCGATAAACTCATCTGGGTGCAGCAGTAGGTTAGTAGCAGGGATAGGGCTGAGTGTGACGCATATCTGCCGCCTGCAATATCTTGTTGCGTAGGAGACGAGGATAGTCGGGGTGGGCGTATAGGAAGCGCTCCACCTCGGCTTTCGCTTTGTCGCTCGTATGACCACCGAGCAACGCTCCCGCCCAGTTGCGTGGGAAGAAGATGTCGCCCGTGCGCTGCACCTCCTCCATCTCCTCCAAGCCGCGGTATATATACTTCACCGCCTCATCCTGACGCAGATGGTGGTTGAGGTAACTTAGGAGCGTCGCGGTCCAAGGCTCTATGCGGCGGTTTGCGGGCTCCATGAGCGACTCAAAGAGAGCATCGCGTACCTCCACATCGGGATGTGTGCCGCGCATGATATACTCGAACTGGTTACGTCTATCGGCATTGCTAATGCGCTCAAGCTGAGTGGTGTATATCTCGTTGTATCGCTCGGGATAGCGCACCGCAAGCTCGTATGCGAGAGTCATAGCGTCGCTCTCGTTGAGCATCTTATCGCTCTCTGCGCTCCACATGTCGTACATTTTTGCACATACCTCCTCCGAGCGCATGACATGGGCAAGTGTCATCTTCAGGCGGCGGCTGAGGGCGGGGTTGTCGCACGTCGAGGCTATCTCCCAGAGGCGCGCCTCATCCTCGGCCGTGCCCACCTCGAGCATAGGCTTCGTGAGGTAGCTGTTGAGCGTGGAGGCCACGAGGTAGTTCTTCTCGCGGGGGATGTAGTCGATAAGGAAGTCGAGCCATGCGTACACACTGCACTCTGTCTCAATATTACGCCACTCGTAGACCTCGTTGAGCATCGTCACCATCGACTGGCGCATAAGGTCATCCTCCACCTCGCCAATATTCTGCATCATCCACACCCTTGACTCCTCGGGCAGGCAGAAGAGTCCGTAGCCTCGGCCATCGCAGTTGGGGATGACAATCTTAGCATTGCGTGGGAAAGTGTAGCCCTTGTTGCCAGGCTTTATCTCCACTTCGACAATCTCCGTCTTGCCGTTCTTATACTCCACAAAGCAGTTGAAGCGCTGCGCCCACTCGGGGTGCTGGTCATATATGGTGTATCGCCCCTTTCTATATACCAAATTTATAAATGGCATGCGCGCCTTCTCGATCCACGCCTCGCTGAATGTGGTGATATCCTCCTCGCTGTGCTTGTCGAGTATTGCCACGAGGTCAGGCCATGTGGCGTTGCCATAGGCGTAGGTGCGCAAGTACTCCTGAATGCCCGTGCGGAAGGCCTCCTCGCCCATAAGTTCCACAATCTTATCCATCACGATGGGGGCTTTGTTGTAGATTGTCTGGCCGTAGATAAGTCCCGCATTGTTAAGGTTATCAAGCTCTTGGCGGATGGATATGTTGCCCGCGGTGCGGTCCTCGTTGTATGCCGCATGGGTGTATGTCTTAAGGCTGTTCAGGCGGTGGTTGACATCGGGGAATAGGGGCTCGGTCATGCGTGCAGCGAAGTAGTTCGCGAATATCTCCTTTGTCCAGACGTCGTTGAACCACTCCATCGTTACGTAGTCGCCAAACCACATATGCGCCGTTTCGTGCGCTATAAGTTGTATGCGGCGCAGCTCCTCATCGAGCGTGGGGTTCTCGCCGAGGAACATCTGACTGTCGTTGTAGAGCGTAGCTCCCGTATGCTCCATGCCGCCATACTGGAAGCCGGGGAGCATGATAAGGTCGTACTTGGCAAAGGGGTAGTCGATGCCTGTATAATCCTCCAGCCACTCCAACGATGCCGCCACCTGCTCAAAGATGGTGTCGAGCTGCGCAAGGCGCTTGGGGTCGGTCTCGCGGTAGTATGCCGTGAAGCGGTGGTTGCCGTCGTCGTAGGTGCGGCTATCGAACTTACCCGCCACGAACGAAAAGAGGTAGGTGCTCAACGGCTCTGTGGGGGCGAAAGTTACGGTGTTGTCATCAACTCTGCTTACCGCGGTATTCGATACTGCTACCCAGCCCTCGGGGAGCGTTAGCGATAGGTTGTACTCGGCCTTCATATCGGGCTGGTCGAAGCATGGAAAGAGGGTGCGTGCACGGTCGGGCACAAGCAATGTGTATAGGAAGTCGGGCTTACGGTTAAGCGACTGGTTGTCGATAGCGAACGCGATGCCCACTCCATTGCTACCTGCATGTGTCTCGCATGCTGGCACTACGATATGCTCGTTAGCGAGTGTGCAACGATTTAGTATTGAGGTCTCTCCACTTATCACATCGCTCACAAGGTCGGTATTGCGCAGGTCGATAATAATCTCTTGTGGAGCATCGAGGTTGAAGTGTAGCCACGCAACACCCTTATCGTTCACAAGGTCGAAGTGTAGCGTGTATCTCACATCCTTAATCGTAGCCTTGCGCCATTCTGCAAGCTCGCGACTTACACCCGCATCGTAGCGATGATTTTGGGCACTAACCGCAGATAGCGAGAGGAGCGTTATAAGCGAAAATAGTATAAGTGTTCGTAGTCGTCTCATAGTCGTAATCGGTTTTATCTAAAAACTGCACTCACAAAGATAGGAAAATTCGCTGAATAATCCTTATATTTGTAGTTGAAAAGATTTCAAAAACAGACATCATGACACGCATTATCGCCGCTTTCGACTCTTTCAAGGGCTCACTCACCTCACGCGAGGCTGGCGAGGCATTTCGTCGTGGCTTTATCGCGGAGTACCCCGATGCCGATGTCGAGGTGCTCGCTATTGCCGATGGTGGCGAGGGCATGGCCGAGGCTATATGCGAGGGTGTGGGTGGCGAGATGGTCTCGAAGGTGGTGAGCGACCCTCTCGGCCGAAGGATTGAGGCACGCTACGTACTTATAAACGAGGGAGATACGGCGGTTATAGCCATGTCCTCGGCGAGCGGCCTTACGCTACTAAAGCCCGAGGAACGCAACCCCCTTGTCGCCTCCACTTATGGCACGGGAGAGTTGATTGTAGATGCCCTGGAGCGTGGCTGTCGCAAGATTATAATGGGCTTGGGAGGTAGTGCCACGAACGACTGCGGCGTAGGCATGCTGCGCGCCCTTGGCTACCGCTTCTACGATAGTGTGGGGGTGGAACTGACTGATACCATTTCAATCTTGGAGCGTGTGGCAAGCATATCGACTGCGGAGCGTCATCCTCTATTGATGGGTGTGCGTTTTACTGCGGCTGTAGATGTTGATAATCCGCTATATGGCCCAACGGGTGCAGCGCATATCTTTGCGCCACAAAAGGGTGCATCGCCCGAGGTGGTGGAGCGCCTCGACATGGCTCTACGTCACTATTCCGAGGTTATGGATGCCGAAGCCGCTGAGGTTGCGGGAGCGGGTGCTGCGGGAGGCATGGGCTATGCGCTATATACCATGCTGGGTGCGCGTATGTGCCCCGGTATAGAGATAGTGCTCTCGTTGCTCGACTTTGAGCGTAGGGCAGAGGGGGCGGTGTTGGTTGTTACGGGCGAGGGCTCGATAGATAGGCAGACACTCCACGGCAAGGCTCCTGCGGGTGTATTGGCTGCGGCGCAGCGCCTCGGCATCCCCGTAGTAGCGCTTGGCGGTAGGGTAGAGTGTGAGAGCGTACTCCTTGCGGGAGGCTTCCATGCGGTGTGTGCCATTACGCCCCACGACCAGCCCACAGATGTTGCCATGCAGCGCGAAACCGCGATAGCCAACATGGAGCGTGCTGCCCGCGAACTTGCCAGCCAGATTATTTCGCAGTAGTAGGGGTGTGTCTTTAGGTGCCGCTACCACTCGCCATCCTCATCAAAGTTTGGGCGCTCGAAGCCATCGGTGTCGCAGTCGCCCGTCGATACATCCTCCCAGTCCACCCAGTTGCCACTTCCGCGATTACGAAATCTGTCGGTGTCAAAAACGCTGCGATCCCAGTCCTCGCCGTGGTCCGCATCGTGCTTATCGTTACCCAATAAAAAATCAAAGAGTCCCATGTTTGATAAGTTTTCAAATTTCTGTAGCTAGGACAAAGGTATAAGATGTATTTGACAACTTTCGTCAAATCTATATTTTATTGGGGCAGTGAACCATTCTTTCGTTGCCATGTGTTAATGGCGCCTAATATTATTAGGAGTAGTTAGCTCGGGCATAAAACAAAAAAAGAGAAGAACTCTTGTTCTTCTCTTCTGTACCCCCTCAGGGGCTCGACTGCGCTACTTGCAGTAGGCAGTCGTATGCTCGTTTAGTTTACACCCTCCCAACCTCCCTGAGAGGGAGGCGTTTCCAGGGTTCTCGCCCGAGTGGGCACAAAAAAAAGAGAAGAACTCTCGTTCTTCTCTTCTGTACCCCCTCAGGGCAATCGTCTACCTTCGACACAAGCGAGCGTGTTGGCTATTATGCAACTCATTGTCTAACACTGGTTTCTCTCTTTTGTCGCATAATGTCGCAATGGCTTTATAGGTATTTTTGTTTTATGTTGCAAAGGTAATCATTCTCGTCAATAAAAAAAAATGTTTACACGCCCGTTGTCATTCTACCTGCAAGCGCATTGTTAGTTACTCGAAGTATACATATATTTATATTAAAAAGCACATCGAGAGACCATTACATCGTTATTTTGCGAATGTTTCTACCCACATCTACTCAAATGTATAAAATCTGCAAGCAACGATTGCAGATAGTCCCTAATTAACTTGACACTTCCAAATAGTGAGCTTATGTTTGCACCCGTAAACCGTTAGTTACGAGTGGATTAAGTTTGCGCCATGGCACTTGTCGCATCATTGTCGTAATAGTGTCGCAACATTGTCGCACAAAAAATTCTTTGAGCCATTCTGATAGCGGTAATTTTGCAGCAGGGAGTTACAAACTTTAAATAATAAAGATTATGAGTGGACAGATTATGAAGGTGCATTTTAAACTGCACAAGGGTAAGCCAAACAAGTTAGGACGAGTACCTATTATGGCTCAGTGGAAAATCGGAGGTGTAACCAAGAGCCTATCTACTAAATTGAATGTTCTTCCAGAACGATGGACATTTGAGCGAACACTAGGTCTTACAAAGGACGACAAGGTTATTAATGCAGAGCTGGATCGTATTCGCATGGCCGTTATGGATAAGTTCCATGAGATGTTGCAACGCGGAGAGATCGTTACTGCAGAAAAGCTGAAATGTGCCGTTACAGGTAACGGGTACAGTGACAAACCTCGAAGCTTTATTGAGGTCTTTGACTTGTGGCTTGAGGACTACGCAAAGTCTATCGGCATCACGACTTCTAAGCGCACCTTTGATAAATATGTTGTAGTACGCAATCGCCTGCAGCTATTTATCAAAGAGCGTTTTAACATGAGCGACATGTTGCTCGAGGATGTCAATCCAAAGTTTATCAATGACTTTGACACTTATATTAGACAAAACTACCAGGTCGCACACAACCACGCGATGAAGATTCGTCAGAAGCTTCGCACCATTTTTAAGGTTGCGCACGACAATGGCTGGGTCAGTAAGAATCCATTTGCTGCGGTCAAGATTCAGTACGATCCCGTTGAACGCGAAGTGTTAACGAAATCCGAACTGACCACACTCATGCAAACCGACATGCAGATAGAACGCCTGGATCGCATTCGAGATGTATTTGTATTCTGTTGCTTTACAGGACTTGCCCACTGCGATGTTTATAGTCTAAAACCCGAAAACATCGTTATTGACGACAATGGGCAACCTTGGATTAAGACCAGCCGTCAGAAGACTTCTGTATCGGTGGATGTTCCACTGCTTGAGATACCCCAAATGATTATTGCCAAGTATAAAGGCGACAAAAAATTGCGAGGTGCATTGCTTCCCGTTTTGAGTAATGACTGTACCAATATATATTTAAAGGAGGTTGCAACCTTGTGTCATATAAAGAAAAACTTAACCTTCCATATGGCTCGACACACCTTTGCGACAACTGTCGCCCTATCTAACGGAGTGCCTATTGAGTCTGTTAGCAAGATGCTTGGTCACAGAAACATTCGCACCACGCAGATCTATGCAAAGGTTATGAACGATAAACTTGCCGAAGATATGAGCAAGCTAGCAACTCGCATTTGTGGTGACTTTACACCTAATCTAGGTACACATTCCACTCAAACTCCAATAGCGCAACACAGCGCGTAAAAGTTGCCAACAAGTGCGACAGCCGCTCCAAACGGGGCGGCTAATTTTGTGTTATGCGTAAAAGTGCGTAAATGCGTAAATTTACGCACCCTTTACGCACTTGTATCTTCCCTTTGCGCACTCTGCGCACTTTCGCGCACTTTTCGCGCACCCTGGATGAGCCTTGATGTGAATAAATACTCTATTCGCATCATATTTTGAGGCGAATAGCCACTTTCGCATCACAACAGTTCCCAACCCTTATCAGTGGCGATTGCCTTTTGCGCATCAGTTAGTTTACCGAGGTTGGTCGTGCCAATCTTGCACTTCAAGCCTTGCCCATTCTCGCAAAGGGCATTGAGCAACGAGAGCAGGCTATCCACCGACAACTTTGCACAACCATTCATCGCTACATCGACATTTATAGTTCCAGCAAAACGCACCTCGACAAGAGACTTACAAGATGTAAATGTAGTATCGATTTGGCTTCTCACATTCGAGAAGTCAAGTGTCGAATATATGGCAGTAAGCGAGGAACAACCATGGAATAACTCCGAGGCAGATGTAATGCTTCGTGTATCGAGTCCATCAATCTCGGTCAGTGCGGAGCATCCGTAGAACGCCCACATCATATTCGTGACATTGGCGGTCTCAAGTTGCGGAATACGCGTGAGCGATGTACACTTGTAGCACATCTGGTACATAGAGTCGAACTGCCGAAAGTCGAGTGTTGCAGGCAGTTCGGTCATCTCTGTGTTCTCCTTGAAGAGTTGGTATCCATTGCGCACATGCTCCATTCCCGTAGGAAGGGCGTATATCTGGTTGGATAGCTGTGCGAAGGTCATCGACTCGTCCGCTGTGCCACCCATGTCATTTATGGCATCTACGATGTATGTCCTTACCACCGCCAGACGGTTGATGATTTGTGCGAAGTCTGCCATTATCCGATGATGTTTGTTAGGGCATCAGCCAGTTCGGTAATGCCGAGTGATTGATCTATCTGCGCCACGAGGTTTGCGTAGGTTATCGAGTAGGCTCC
>JAZQXV010000015.1:0-79760 GCA_045633045.1 Alistipes sp. | reverse complement strand
GCAACGACCGAGCACTCATCGAGGAGATTCTCGCCAAGGCTGAACTTGGCAAGGGCATCTCACACCGTGAGGCTGCGGTACTTATCGAGGTGGAGGATAAGGAGATTGAGGAGCGCATATTCGCTATTGCGCGTCGCCTAAAAGAGCAAATCTACGGCAACCGCATAGTGATGTTCGCACCCTTGTACCTCTCGAACCACTGCGTGAATGGCTGCGTCTATTGCCCCTATCACGCTAAGAATAAGACTATTCCCCGCCGTAAGCTTACGCAGGAGGAGATACGCCGCGAGGTTATCGCCCTTCAGGATATGGGCCACAAGCGCCTCGCCTTGGAAACTGGCGAGCACCCCAAGCTCAGCCCCATTGAGTATGTATTGGAGTCTATCGACACCATCTACTCTATCCACCACAAGAATGGTGCTATACGCCGTGTGAATGTGAACATCGCGGCGACAACCGTTGAGAACTACACCAAATTGAAGGATGCGGGCATCGGCACATACATCCTCTTTGAGGAGACCTACGACCGCGCTACATACGAGGCTCTACACCCCACAGGTCCCAAGAGCGACTGGGCATACCACACCGAGGCTATGGACCGCGCGATGCTTGGTGGCATCGACGATGTGGGCGTGGGAGCACTCTTCGGACTCTCGAACTACCGCTACGATGTTGTGGGTATCCTTATGCACGCCGAGCACCTCGAGGCGCGCTTTGGCGTGGGTCCTCACACCATCAGCGTACCCCGCATTCGTCCTGCGGATGACATCGACCCCAAGGACTTTCCCAATGCCGTTACCGACGAGGTATTCCGCCGCATCGTGGCAGTTTTGCGCATCGCCGTGCCATATACAGGCATGATTGTATCGACACGCGAGTCGAAGCGTTCGCGCGAGTTGGTTCTCGATGTGGGCGTATCGCAGCTTAGCGGTGGCTCTAAGACATCCGTTGGTGGCTATGCCGAAGGCATTGAGAATGCCGAGGAGTCGGCACAGTTCGACATCTCGGATGAGCGTACATTGGATGAGATTGTGGGCTGGCTCTTGGAGTTGGGCTACATCCCAAGCTTCTGCACCGCCTGCTACCGCGAGGGCCGCACCGGTGACCGCTTCATGTCGTTGGCTAAGCGTGGCCTTATTGGCAACTGCTGCGCACCCAACGCTCTTATGACACTCGCCGAGTACTTGGAGGACTACGCATCGCCAAAGGTTAAGGTCGAGGGCTACAAGATGATTGACCGCCTTCAGCAGATTATCCCATCGGATAAGGTGCGCCGCATCACTCAGGACAACCTTAAGGCCATCCTCGAGGGTAAGCGCGACTTCAGATTCTAATATAGCGAGACTATGACACCTCAAACCCCAGCATCAGAGAGAGTACATATCGCCCTATTGGGTCGCACAAATGCCGGCAAATCGGCCATGCTCAACTGCTTAGCGAAGCAGGATGTGGCAATCGTCTCGGACACGCCAGGCACAACGACCGACCCCGTACAGAAGCCTATGGAGCTTACGGGCATGGGTGCCGTGGTTATTATAGACACCCCAGGTCTCGACGACAACACCACACTCGGCAAGGAGCGCATGGCACGCACATCGAAAATGTTGGATAGGACCGATATCGCCGTGGTGCTGTTTACCGACGAGGGCATCGACACCGAGCTTCGCATAATCGAGGAGTGTCGCACACGCGAGATTCCCGTTGTTGTGGCACTCAACCAGGTGGATAGAATCGCCAACCGCGAGGCACTTATTACTCGCATCGAGGAGGCAACGAAACTGCGCGCCATCGCCACAAGCACAACTACGGGCGAGGGCATAGAGGCTCTGCGCGAGGCGATTATAGAGACACGCCCCGCCGAGGAGCGCCTTATCACCGAGGGCTTCTGCAAGGCTGGTGACAGAGTGCTCCTCGTAATGCCACAGGATAAGTCGGCACCTAAGGGTCGCCTTATCCAGCCACAGGTGCAGACCATACGCGAGTTGCTCGACCGCGGCTGCATACCCATCTGCTGCACCCCCGACCGCATGGCCGAGGCATTGACAGCGCTGGCTACACCTCCCGAGCTTATCATCACTGACTCTCAAGCCTTTAACGAGGTCTATCAGCTTAAGCCCGAGGCTTCGACACTAACCTCGTTCTCTATCCTCTTTGCGCGCTACAAGGGCGACATCGCCCTCTTTACCGAGGGAGTGAAGGCGCTAAAGGGCATAACCGAGACTTCGCGCATACTCATCGCCGAGGCATGCTCACACACGCCACAGAACGAGGATATAGGTCGCGTGAAGCTTCCCCTCCTCCTACGCAAGAGGTTTGGCGAGGGACTCACGATAGACATCGTGGGTGGCGCAGACTACCCCGAGGACCTCACGCCCTACGATTTGGTCATCCACTGCGGCGCCTGCATGTTCAACCGTAAGCATGTGCTTAGCCGTGTGGAACGCGCTCGCAAGCAGGGCGTTGCCATCACAAACTACGGCGTTATCCTCGCTGCACTAACGGGCATCCTCGACAGAGTTCGCACCAATTAGTTTGCAGATTAGGATAAAATATGTAACTTTGACTTCAAAATAACTACAATATGGAGAACGGAAAGATAAAATTGCTTGACCGCAAATTCAAGATTATGATTCCCGCCGAGGAGATCGACAAGGCCGTGGAGCGCGTTGCCGAGCAGCTCAACGAGCGCTACAAAGGTAAGACACCCATCTTCCTCGGTGTGCTCTCGGGTGCCTTCCTCTTCCTCAGCGACTTGGTGCGTAAGGTGAACTTCGACTCACGCTTGGCCTTTGTCAAAATCTCGTCATACGAGGGTACGCAGAGCACGGGTTGCGTGAAGCAGCACCTCGGCATCGACTTCGACATCGAGGGTAAGGATATTATCATTGTCGAGGACATCGTAGAGACAGGTCACAGCATGAACTACTTGCTCGAGTACTTGAAGGAGCGCAAGCCCGCGAGTGTGGCTATCTGCACCCTCTTCTACAAGCCCGAGAAGTTCCTCCACGAGTATAAGATTGACTATGTAGCGATGCCCATCGGCAACGAGTTTATCGTGGGCTATGGCTTGGACTACAACCAGATAGGTCGTAACCTTAAGGATATTTACGTTTTAGATGAAGATTAATCCCGACTTGGAGCTCCTCGAGGGTGGCCGTAAGCTACCCCTCGTTGAGGACTTCTATACCATTCAGGGCGAGGGTTACCACTCAGGTAAGCCCGCGTACTTCATACGCCTCGGCGGCTGTGACGTTGGCTGCCGTTGGTGCGATGCTAAGTACACATGGAACCCCAAGGTTTTCCCTCCTACCCCTGTTGAGACTATCGTCGAGCGCGCGTCGTCATGCTCGGCACAGGCCATCGTGATTACGGGTGGCGAGCCACTGTTGTACCCCTTGGGAGAACTCACACGCCAGCTTCACGCCAAGGGTCTTGAGATATTTATCGAGACATCGGGCACCAACCCCATCAGCGGCGAGTTCGACTGGATATGCCTCTCGCCCAAGCGCCAGATGCCCCCATTGGAGGAGGCTCTGCGCCGTGCCGATGAGCTCAAGGTAATCATCCAGACCAAGGAGGACTTGGAGTGGGCCGTAGAGTGCAGCAAGAGGGTTAGCCGCAAGTGCCGCCTCTACCTGCAGCCCGAGTGGAGTGTCTATGAGCAGATCATCGGCGACATCGTCGAGTGGGTGAAGCTCAACCCCGTGTGGAACATATCTATCCAGACACATAAATTCATGCACATACCTTAGCGATGAAGGAGGCAACGAAGCTACGCATAATAAACTACTTTTGGATTGTGTTGACCGTGGTCATCACCATCTGTACCCTCTATGTATCTGTGCTCACCATACGCGACATGCTACGCACAAACTCACAGATCAAGGAGCTCGACCAGAAGATTGAGCACTACGAGGCGAAGATTGAGCGCGACAGCATCTTCATCCACAACATCTCTACAGACCCCGAGTTTATGGAGAGCTACGCCCGCGAGCACTACCATATGCAACGTCCTGGCGAGACAGTCTATATCCTCGAGAAGTAGCAGCGTCAGCCCCATATACCCTACGCCCCGGCACAATATTCAAGTGCTCGGGGCGTTCTATTTTTGCACCCAATACAACGGGTATTATAGTAGTAAATTCGGCGTGGTAGAATATTTTATAAAAAAATTAAAAAAAGTCTGTTAAAAATTTCACAGTACAAAATTATTTGCTAACTTTGCACCGATTTTGTGGTATTGAAATTTGTTCCTCATTGCGCCTAATATGTGCGAATGGTTACACGAGAGCATACCACGCGAGATTTAGATAGAGGAGAATCAAAGAATTAATTAATAAAAGTATTGAACTATGGCTACAATTGATTTGGCAAAGTACGGTATCACCGGCGTTGAGGAGGTTGTTTACAACCCTTCGTATGAGACTTTGTTCGAGGAGGAGACTAAAGAGGGTCTCACAGGCTTCGACAAGGGCGTAGTAACTGAGATGGGTGCAGTAAACGTTATGACTGGCGTTTACACTGGTCGTTCACCTAAGGACAAGTTCTTCGTGATGGATGAGACCACTAAGGATACTATCTGGTGGACATCTGACGAGTACAAGAACGACAATAAGCCCGTTACTGAGGCTGCTTGGGCTGAGCTCAAGAAGATCGCTTCTAAGGAGCTCTCAAACAAGAAGCTCTACGTTGTTGATACTTTCTGCGGTGCTAACGAGAACACACGCCTCAAGATCCGCTTCATCATGGAGGTAGCTTGGCAGGCACACTTCGTAAAGAACATGTTCATCCGTCCTACAGAGGAGGAGCTCGCAAACTATGGTGAGCCCGACTTCGTAGTACTCAACGCCTCAAAGGCTAAGGTTGAGAACTACAAGGAGCTCGGCCTCAACTCTGAGACTGCTGTTGTGTTCAACCTCACAGAGAAGATGCAGGTTATCATCAACACATGGTATGGTGGTGAGATGAAGAAGGGTATGTTCTCATACATGAACTACCTCCTTCCTTTGAAGGGCATCGCATCTATGCACTGCTCAGCAAACACTAACGAGAAGGGCGAGACAGCTATCTTCTTCGGTCTCTCTGGTACTGGTAAGACTACCCTCTCAACAGATCCTAAGCGTCAGCTTATCGGTGACGACGAGCACGGCTGGGACGATGACGGCGTATTCAACTTCGAGGGTGGCTGCTACGCAAAGGTTATCAACCTCTCTAAGGAGAACGAGCCCGACATCTGGAACGCTATCCGTCGTGACGCACTCCTCGAGAACGTTACAGTAGATGAGAACGGCAAGATCGACTTCTCAGATAAGTCAGTTACCGAGAACACTCGCGTATCTTACCCTATCTACCACATCGACAACATCGTAGAGCCCGTATCTAAGGCTCCCGCAGCAAAGAAGGTTATCTTCCTCTCTGCTGATGCGTTCGGTGTATTGCCTCCCGTATCTATCCTTACTCCCGAGCAGACTAAGTACTACTTCCTCTCTGGCTTTACTGCAAAGCTCGCAGGTACAGAGCGTGGTATCACTGAGCCTACTCCTACATTCTCTGCATGCTTCGGTGCAGCATTCCTTTCACTCCACCCCACAAAGTATGGTGAGGAGCTCGTAAAGCGTATGCAGGCATCTGGCGCTACTGCTTACCTCGTAAACACTGGCTGGAACGGTACTGGCAAGCGTATCTCTATCAAGGATACACGTGGTATCATCGACGCTATCCTCGATGGTTCAATCGACAAGGCAGAGACAAAGCAGATTCCTATGTTCGACTTCAAGGTGCCTACATCGCTTCCTGGTGTAGATCCCGCAATCCTCGATCCTCGCGACACTTATGCTGACGCAGCAGAGTGGAACAAGCGCGCAGAGGACTTGGCAGGTCGCTTCGTTAAGAACTTCGCAAAGTTCACAACAAACGAGGAGGGTAAGGCACTCGTAGCAGCTGGCCCCCAGCTTTAATTTAGCGTGATAAGGGCGCATCTGCGGCCTTTCAATCAAAGCCTCGAATGAGCAGTACGACAAGTACAGCCCATCCGAGGCTTTTTCATGTCAAGTCCACATCTGCAACCCTTCTGACGCTAAATTTTGCATCGGGATTTTTATCGAGCGTTAGCAGCTTTCTCTTCACAAATTATTTGTTACTCCACCCAGGGCTGTACGATTAAGTACTATCCCTGGGTGGGTTCTTTTGTGATGCACCACTACCACACCACTCTGACAACAAATTCTACATCGACCTCTTCAAAAAAATCACTTTTTATTTTCGCATTATGTCAGAAATTGCGACCTTTGGTGTCATAAGCGTAGAAAGCACAAAACAAAATGACTAACCGAGAGTTCGAAATATTCGTTGAGCGTAGTCGCACGAAGCTCCTCGCCATAGCACACCAATATCTTGGTGCCGTGGCCGATGCCGAGGATGTCGTGCAGGAGGCGCTACTCAAGCTCTACGCCATGCGCGACAAGCTCGACGACTACCGCAGCATTGAGGCCCTCGCCACGGTGGTGGTTAAGCGTCTGGCGCTAAACACCCTACGCAACGAGAAGCGCCACCCCGCAACGACACTCGATGAGCGCATAACAGCCTCCGACGAGCCACCATCGCTGGAGCGATACACCGAGCTGCTGCAGGCCATCGACACCCTGCCGAGCAAGCAGCAGATGATACTACGCATGAAACACATCGAGGGCATGGAGGTCGAGGAGATAGCCGACCTCGTGAAGATGAGCCACGATGCCATATACCAGAACCTCAGCCGAGCACGCCGAGCAATATTAGAACAATTCAAAAACCGCAAAGATGGATAAGCTACACTACATAGAGAGTCTCGTAGATAGGTTCCTCGAGGGTCGCACGACGAATGCCGAGGAGCGCGAGCTATACGAGTGGTTCGCTACGGCAGATGTGCCCGACAAGTGGAGCGACCTCAAGGCGATGTTTGCTTGGTATGCCAAGGGCATGCCCGATAAAGCGGCACCCGCGAAGCCCAAGCCACGCATGACAATCAGTCGCAGGTGGTGGGTAGCGGCAGCAACTGCCGTAGCTACCTGTGCAGCCGTAGTGGTCGTACTACTCCCCCAAGAAAAGGCAGCACCAAAGGAGCACACCTATAATATATATGAGGGCAGCTATATTGTCGAGGCGGGCATACGCTACGACGACATTGAGGTTATCGAGGATGACATCGAGGAGCTCTTTGCTCGCGCCGAGGCCATAGAGCTTGAGGCGAACGAGCTTATAGCATGGGCAGACACCAATTTTTAGTAACAACACAGCGCTGTAAATAAAACGATTAGCAAAAATGAAACGACTGATTTTTATTGTTGCACTCCTTGTGGCGACCGTCGCAGAGTGCAGCGCACAGGAGAGGATAGAGGCACTCCTCAAGCGCGACATGCAGAGCAACAAGTATGGCCAGGGACTGCGCGTGGCCGTGAAGCGCGACCCCGCGACTGGCGAGATAATAAAGCGCGTAACAGAACTCTCGATTATTGACGACAAGGCCATGGCCAAGGAGTTTATCGAGGCCTTCACCGCAGAGCGCGACACGGCAGATGTCTGGGAGGAGGAGGCAAGTGGCAAGATACGCCTGATAACTGCCATATACTCAAACCCCAAGCGCATCTACCGTCTCGACACCAACGGCTCCTTGGTTACGGTTTATGAGCAGGTGATATTCAAGGAGGAGTAAGCTACAAATTTTAAGAAATTACAACTATGAGAAAGATATTTTTTATTGCGTTGTCAGCAGTCTGCTTCGTGGCTGCGGCACAGGCACAGAAGGTGGTGAGCATAAGCAAAGCTGACAACCACGCCATTGAGTACACGGTTACCGAGCTACGACACTCGGAGCTTAAGGAGCTTATCTCCACCCTACCCGCAACAGTCACCGTCACCGACGAGGAGAGCGACATAATAACCATTGCAGCGCCCACAAGCGTGTTCCCCTACCTAAAATTCGACTTTAGAGGCGACACGCTCGCCATAGCCAGCGACAATGATGCTCCCAAAAAGGTTATGGCTACGCTCAACCAGAAGTGCCACATCGAGGTCACCATCCCCTCGCAGAGCCTGCGATGTATAACCAACACCTCGGATATGAATCTATTCTTCAAGAGTGGCAAATGTGCCGACAAGCTGCAAATGGTCAACACCCTGACCATGTCGATTATCGCTACCGATATTACCGCAGAGTCGAACATGGAGATTTGCAACACGGGCACCATGACCATGAAGGTTGACAACCTCAACACCGAGCAGCTATACACCCTAAACACGGGCTACCTCTATATGAGGGGTGCAACAACGGCAACCTCTATCCTACAAAACTCATCGGGCATCGAGAACTCGCTCCTTAATGTTGACTGCCAAAAGTTGGAGATATTGAGTACTGGTGAGGGTATCATCGAGTTCCACGGCATTGCCGACGCTGTCACCGTAGCAAACATGGGCAAGGCAAAGATTAAGACCTCGAAGCTCAACAACTTCAAGTAGCAGCATAAAAACGACCATAAGCACCATTGCATAGATATGCAATATGCGCAAATTTACTCTCCTGACTATCAATTTATTGCCTAAAAATTTGGGAAATTGGTGGGGGGGGGTGAATTTGCATAGTGAAACATTAAAACTTACGACCTATGAAAAGACTTTTTTTCGCCATTGTGGCATTGGCATTTGTGGCCTGCGATGTTGATGTTGAATTGGGAAATAGGAGCGCTAAGCTCACAGATATAACCATTGAGTGTATCAAGGAGACACCTACATCCAACAACACCAGCGACCACGAGTTTGACACCCACACCTACCTCTGTAGTGGCAATATCGGAGGCTTCCGTGGCGACTGCTACATCAGGGTCATGCACGACAACTTCATCGTACACAACGACCACCACCTAACGCTCTCGGGCGAGACGATGCCCTTTGAGTTTACCTTTGCCCCGGAGTGGGGCTACCTCGACAGGGAGAACCTCAACTTCATTGTCGAAGTCTTCGATGATGAGGGCGACACGCTCTGCAAAACAACGGTCGTGGCACGACACAATTAGAGAAATAGGGAAGCGCGTTGCTTCCCTATTTTTAGATAGCTGCTCCTTTCCTGTACGACCTAATAACCAAGCCTACGCCCACAAAGAGCAGCAACGCGAAGAGCACCGTATCGGCATGCAGGCGGTCGAGACCCATAGCCACAGAGAGGGCCACGGCAAGAACAGGTTGTATATAGGTATAGGTGCTCGACATCGTGGGCTTAAGGTAGCGCAACGAGTAGTTAAGCAGGAGGTTAGGCAGATAGGTTGGCACGATAAGGACAAAGGCCGCAGCAGCCCAGAGCTTCGCGTTCATATCCGCGAAGTCGCTCTCGATGACCGAGTCGATGCCTATGGGTAGCATCACCGCGGCAGAGATGGTATATATGGCGCGGAGCACCGTCGTAACACGATACTTCGAGACCACGGGTTTGAAGAACACCATATAGAGTGCCGTCACGCAGCCACTCGTAATCATCATCAGGTTGCCCCACAATTCCGACTTCTCGTGCGTGGGGCTATCGCTCGTAATAACAACCGCCACAGCACCCGCACATCCGATAATAAGGCCTATGACCTTGCGCGTTGTGAGCCTATCGACACGCGCTAAGACCGATACGACAAGGACAATAAGAGGCGTTATGGTGGCGATGATGGAGCCGTCGATGGGTGAGGTACGCGAGAGGCCGAACATCATCATCACCTTACGCACGACACCCATAAGGAGTGCTGCAAGGAGGATGAGACCCCAGTCGCTGCGTGCTATGCGCTCGCGCCCCTGCCATATAACAGGTATCCACGACAATATGGCAGCCACGACGAGCGAGGCTGTAACCATAGCGAGTGGCGATATGTACTTACCCAACAGAAGGTTGTAGAATGGATAGTCGCACGCCCATACGAGGTTGCAGAATATTAGGGCTATGTGCGCCCGTATAATGCCTTTATTTTCCATGCCCCGACTACGGACAAATTCTGCGCCAATCAGCGTCACAACCCAATTTGTTGTAAGAGCAGTGTAGAATTAAACATTTATTAGCACCACAACCCAATTTGTTGTCAGAAGTCGTGAGATGTGGTGCCAAATGAAAGAGCTTCGGATGGGACATACTAAGCGTATTTCCCATTCGGGGCTCTAAGTTTGGTGCCACAGATTGCGGCTTATCACAACAAATTAAATTTCGACGAGGTGGTTCTTTATGGCGTAAACCACAAGATTGGCGGTGTTTTTGCAACCCGTCTTCTCAAGAATATTGGCACGATGCTTATCCACGGTGCGCTTAGAGATAAAGAGCTTGTCGGCGATCTCCTGGTTGGATAGGCCACGGCACACCTCGAGGAGAATCTCTACCTCGCGGTCGGAGAGTGAATCCTCGGAGGGAGCATCGGGAAGGGCAAGGCGGCTCATATTTCGTGTGAAGGAGCCAAGGAGTGCCTCACTGAAGTAGCTATCGCCCTCAGACACTGCATCCACAGAGGCGTACACCTCCTCAATATCGGAGTCTTTGAGGAGAAAGCCTGAAGCACCAGACTCAAGCATAAGCTTGTAGAAGTGGTCGTCGCCATACATCGACAGAGCGATGACATGGAGGTTAGGGCGCAACTGTAGTGCGCGGCGTGTTGTCTCCACGCCATTGATGCCAGGCATTGATATATCCATGAATACGACGTCCACCTCCAACGCGGGTAACAACTCGAGGAACTCCTCGCCACTACCCACATCGGCTACAACATTGAATCCCTCACGCATGGATAGCAGGCCGCGTAGTCCGGTGCGGAAGAGGGTGTGGTCATCGACCAACGCTATGTTTACTCTTTTTTCTACCATATCTCTTACCATAAACTTGTTCGTAAAGGTCATCTGCGAGCTGCACTATCTCGCCCGTTGTGCTCACCTCGATATGTGCAAGCATGCCAGCACCAGGCTTCGTGTCGATGCGTATCTTTCCTCCGAGCGACGATATGCGCGACTTGATGTTCGAGAGGCCCATGCCTACGTTCTCTACCTCTGCGAGGTTAAAACCCTTGCCGTTATCGCGATAATCGACGACGATATTGTTACCCTCCTTGTTTATATCTATTATTATGCGCTGGCAAGCCGAGTGCTTCAATGAGTTATTCACAAGCTCGCAGACAACGCGATAGAGGATAACCTCGATGTTGGCATCGAAGCGTTCATCAACGAGGCGCGAGCGAAGTATAATCTCGCAGTTGTGCAACGCCCCCACCCTCTCCACGAAGTTCTTGATGCCGTGCACGAGGCCGAAGTTGTTGAGCACATGGGGCGAGAGGTTATTCGATATTTCGCGTAGCGAGCGTATAGCCTCCTCGATAACCGCCGATGTATTTTGTAGCATCTTACGGCTGTTGTCATCCATATCTGCGCGGCTGAGTGCCGAAAGGGACATCTTGGCCGAGGAGAGCAGAGGGCCAAGGCCATCGTGTAGCTCGCGCGAGAAGTTGGCACGCTGGCGCTCCTCGGTGCGCAACACCGCCGTCATAAGCCTATTCTCAAGCAATCGGCGCTGCTGTGTGACCCTATCTACATGGCGCACAAGGAGCCTACCAAAGAAGACGCTCAACGAGTAGCTCAACGATAGTATGATACCTACCCATGCAAGGGCCAAATCCGAGATGGCATCCTCACCGAAGATGCCGAGGTCGAGGCCTCGCTCCACCGTAAGCATCGCAAGACCCACGATACAGCATATCCACAACGCCTTATAGCGTGTGTGGTTGACAAGAAGCAGTGCCATGGCTATCGCCACAAACTGCATCACTATCGAGACTATCGTGAGTATCTCTACGCCTGTCATGGTGCGGTCGGAGTATTACTTAATGATGCCCTCGAGGCTCTTGAGCATGCGATAGTCGGTCATATCTACCTGCACGGGAACGACGCTGACGTAGTTATGTGCCAATGCCCACTCATCAGTATCCTCAGCCTCGGGCTCGGCATTCTGGAATGCTCCCGTAAGCCAGAAGTAGTCTCTACCCTGGGGGTCCTGGCGGGCGTAGAAGTCCTCTCTCCAGAAGCCTCGTGTCTGGCGCGAGAGGCGTATGCCCTGAATCTCCGAAGCGGCACAGCGTGGAACGTTGACATTGAGACACAAGGGGCGAGGCAGGTTCATCTCGTTATCGAGGATGGCACGTATGATGCGCTCTCCACACTCCACAGCGCCCTCAAAATCTGCATCAGCACTATGGTCGTCAACCGACAAACCCACAGAAGGAACACCGTAGAAGCTACCCTCGATAGCAGCACCCATAGTACCCGAGTACATAACATTGACAGCGGCATTCGAGCCATGGTTAATGCCCGACACCACGAGGTCAACCTTACGGCCCTCGAAGAAGTGGTCGAAGGCGATCTTAGCGCAGTCAACAGGGGTACCCGAGAAGGCGTATATCTCGACACCCTCACGCTCCTCAACTCGGCGCAAAAAGAGGGGTGCATTTATCGTAATGGCCTGGCTCATGCCGCTCTGCACCCTATCGGGCGCGATGGCTACAACCCTACCGAAGCGCGAAGCGAGCTCCACGGCATGACGAAAGCCCTTTGAGAGGTAGCTGTCGTCGTTAGTTACAAATATCAATCTTTCGTTATTCATAATCAATACTTTATGCTCATATCGTTATCCGAAGTCGAAGCATCGAGGCGTATCGCAATCATTATAAGCAGCGAGAATGCCAACAGCGACGAGCCTCCGTAGCTCATCAGCGGTAAGGGGATACCCATCACCGGCATAAGGCCTATGGTCATGCCTATGTTTACCAAGACGTGCAAGAGCAGCATCGCAGCAACCGAGTAGCAATATACTCTACCGAAGGGCTCTTTGATGCGCTCACCCATGCGCATAAGGCGCAGAATAAGTGCTACATACAACGCCACAACAACGAAGCAACCAAACAGGCCCCACTCCTCGCCTACGACGCAGAAGATGAAGTCCGTATGCTTCTCGGGCACGAAGTTATAGCGCGTCTGTGTACCCTCCAAGAAACCCTTACCGAAGAGACCTCCCGAGCCTATGGCAATCTCCGACTGGTTTACGTTATAACCCACGTTCTGGGGATCATCAACCATACCCACGAAGATGCGTATGCGGTTCTGCTGGTGAGGCTCGAGCTTCGTAAAAAGATAGTCGCACGTAGGCACAAATATCATGGCATAGGCAAAGAGCACAATGGGCCACAAGAGGCTAAGCGTGTGTGTCTTGAACACAAAGACAAGCAGCACTAAGATAGCTACCGACGCCACAATCATCAACGCTACGTAGCCGCTCAACGGCGTAAATACCGCTAGGAGCATCGACGCCAAGAGGATAATGAGCAAGAAGCGTAGGTGGCCAATAAAGGCACCATGCTTCAATAGGCTATATAGCACAAAGAGCACTAGCAGCGCAGTGAATATCACCACGGGCTCGAAGATGAGCGACACGATAAATAGGAAGGCGGTGAACAACACCGGGAAATAGACATACTTCGACAATCCCTCGCGGAAGAATACGAAGATGAAGGCGCCGAGCACAAGGCCCGAGCCTGTATCGTTCTGCAATACGATAATCGAGAAGGGGAGCAGGATTACGGCAGCCACCTTAACGAGGTCTATGAGGCGCTTTATGTTAAACGAGTAGTCACTCATCACGCGCGCCATCATCAACGCCGTAGCAATCTTTGCGAACTCCACGGGCTGTACTCTGAAGCCTCCGAACTCGAACCACGCCTTAGCACCATTCACCTCGCGACCAAAAAATAGTGCGGCAAGAAGCAATCCTACGCCGACGACGTAGGCCGGAATGGCAAACATGTGGAAGAGCCTACGGTCGAGCAACAGCACCACGGTGACAACAACCGAGGAGATACCAATCCATATAGCCTGCTTCATGTAGTTGTGGCTAAACGAGAAGAAGTTCTCCGTATCGGGGTCGTACGATGCCGATGTGATGAACAAGAGGCCGAGTAGCACGATTACCACATACAGCGACAGTGCCACCTTGTCAACCTTGCCAAAGAGCGAGTTGTTTCGCTGACTTGACGATATGTTATATCCTGAAATCATTAGCCCACTCCTTTACTTCTTGTTACGTTTTGCATCATACTTACGCTGTCTCTCGTCGTAGATGCGATAGTTAGGTTTCGCATTCTTCACCCTATCGATAAGTTCGGGACGCTGAATAGTATCCGTGAGGTACATCTCCTCGATAAGCGAGGCGATAGGCACCGCAATTGCCGAACCGAAGCCACCATGCTCAACATATACCGAGATAGCAATCTGCGGATTATCCTTGGGTGCAAACGAGAGGAATGTCGAGTGGTCGGGGCCAGAGTTCTCTGCCGTACCCGTCTTACCACACACATCCCAGCCCGGCAAGTATGCCGTACGCGAGGTACCCGAGACGTTAACACCCCTCCACATACCCTCAACAATGGGGACGTAGTGTATAGAGTCAACCATGGTATAGTGACGCTCGTAGAAGCGTGCGTCGATAGAGTCGCGCCCCTCAATCTTCTTTACGAGGTGGGGCGTGTAGTAGTAGCCACGGTTGGCGATGATAGCGGCGAGGTTTGCCATCTGCAGTGGGGTACATCCCATCTCACCCTGGCCAATAGAACACGATAGCACCGAGCCATAGTTCCACCTGCCGTTATACTTTCTGTCATAGTCCTCGGGAGTAGGGACATTACCCGCACCCTCGCCATAGAGGTCCGTACCAAGCTTACGACCAAAGCCAAAGCTATACACATACTCGTTCCAAACGCGCACACCCTCCTTAACGCTACCATACTTGGGGTTGGTAATCATATCCTTGAACACCTGACAGAAGTATGCGTTGCACGATTGTGCCACAGCATCACGTAGGTCGAGGGGCGAAGCGTGGTCGTGACAGCCCATCGTACGGCCACCATATTTGTAACCCATATGGCACGAATAGCGCATGTTGGGCGTGAGCACACCCTCCTGCATAGCGATAAGGCCCTGCACAAGCTTGAACGTTGAGCCTGGAGGATACTTAGCCTTCACCGAACGGTTAAACTGTGGGTTACGCTGGTCGTGGAAGAGCTCCATGTAGTTGTTACCACGCTGGCGGCCTACCAAAAGGTCGGGGTTATAGGATGGTGACGACACCATAATCAAGATTTCACCCGTCGATGGCTCGATGGCTACGACAGAGCCTATCTTACCCTCCATCAACTCCTCGGCAAACTCCTGCAAGCGCACGTCAATGGTCGATACGAGCTGTAAGCCGCGCTCGGGCTGGACATCATCATTACCCTCATTATAGGGGCCTATGATAGCACGGTGCGCATCAATGGTGTAGTACTTAACACCCTTCTCGCCACGCAACACATCCTCGTATGCCGACTCCAAACCATTAGAGCCGATATACTCACCCGCAACATAGTTTGACAACCGCTCAACCTGATCGCTATTTACCTCGCTGACATAGCCCAAGAGGTTACCACCCACCTTGCGGGGGTACTCGCGGGCTGTGCGGTAGCGCGTAGTGATACCGGGGATGTTCATCTCGTCGAGGCTCAACTTATTGTCTTGCGACAAGTAGCCCGCAACGAGTATCGAGGCACGAGGACTGCGACGTGCTGTGCGAAGGTGTTTATCGAACTTCTCACGCGAGATGTCTAGAAGCGTGATTAGGCGCGTAGTGTCGAAGCCCTCCTTGGGCAAATCGTTATATACCATCATCACGTCGTAGCACGAACGGCTCTTAACGATATACTCACCATTACGGTCGAGCACCTCGCCACGCATCGGGAACTCCACGACACTCACGATGCTATTGGCACGTGCCTGCTCCTTGTACTCCTCGGAGTTGAACTGCATCCACACAAGACGAGCAAGCAATACGACACCCACACCTACGACAACAAGTCGAAGAAGATTGTAGTACAATCTGCCATTGTTGTTCATTACTTCGTAACGATTTTAAGTGTGAATATTCTGATGATGGGCCATGCCACAGCTGTCGAGAGAAGCGTGCTGCAAATTATCGTCGCCATAAGTCGTAGAGGATGCGCCAACGACAATGCCTCCATTGAGAAGAAGAGCGTGTGGTGTATAGCGAGCATCGTCACGGTGTAGCCCATGAGCTGGCCACGGTTGAGGCGTGAGAGTACAGATGTCTGGTCACCCGGCTCGATGCTACGGCGCGTGGTAAGGTAGAGCATCCAGCGGCGTATCATCGTCAAGGGGACAAGCGTTGCGGTATAGAGGCCTGCGCCACCAAGTGCGAGGTCCATGACAACGCCGACAAGCGTACCGATGAGCAACACCCATATCGTGCGCCACTCCATCTGTAAGAGTATTACCACAAGTGGGAATATCATAGGGCGCAACCACATAGCTATCGAGAGCTCGTCGAGCAGGAATATCTGCACGACCATGATAGCCAACGCCATCCATAGATATGATAGATTCTTAAACATTTACCGAAATAGGTTTTACGCGTTGCACTACTGTTCTACGCTCTCCAGGAGGTTCTCCAACTCCGTCTGGTCGCGGTTCTCGACAATGAGCAGGTTGCTCAAGCGCTGCATATCCGCGGCAATGGTGACATCTACGCTGTATGCCGTCTTCGAGGCGTTCATCTCGCAATCCTCAATCTTACCAATAACCACATCCGAGGGCATACGCTCCGACTTAACGTTAATGACCATACCCCTCTTAGGCTCAGCATATCGCGAGAGCTCCACACCCGTAACCTCGTAGCGCGATGTACCCTCCCAATATATTGAGCAGACGTAGTCGTTGTCGATCAATCGACCACCAATCTTGAAGAGCGTATTCAAGAGCGGCATAACCACCGAGTAGCTATCGGAGCACGACACCACCGTGCCGACAAGCTCCTTGTTGGGCGTTATGACACCCATATTCTCGCGGATACCATCCTGCGCACCTCTATCTACAACGATGTAGTTGCGATTGCGGTTTGTAGTCATCGAGATGACATTTGCAGGGTGGTAACAGAACTTAGCGTCGATGCTGTCGATGATTGACTCCTCACTCTGGCTAGGCGTAAGCTCCGCAAGTAGTATATCTCTACGCTCAACCTCGGCTTCGAGATGTGCCACACGCTTCGTAAGCGCGCTATTCTGGTCTGGCAACGCAAAGAAGTTGCGCACATCGTTCATGGTGCCACTCACAGCGCTACCCACAGCTGTTGTGCGAGCCAATATCTTTGACTCGGTATAGGGCGTTGCAGTAGCATAGGTCCATAGTGCCACACCCTCGATAAGAAGGAAGAGTAGCACGATGTATATGCGCTTTATGAACTCTATAAGTCGATGCATAATCTTGCTTGAAAGAGGCTGCCAAACACGCATGCCGACAGCCTCTCTTTTGAAGTTGTTGCGACAGCACTCGGCTGCCCCATTATCTCATTTCGATACTCTAAACTACTACTTCTCGCCACCGAGGAGGAATGAGAAGTTGCCAATGTTCTTAAGTGCGATGCAAGTACCGCGAGCAATAGCACGTAGTGGATCATCAGCGATGTGTACGGGGAGACCCGACTTCTTCGACAAGCGCTGATCAAGACCCTTGATAAGAGCACCACCACCAGCGAGGTAGATACCGTTCTTCACCACGTCAGAGTAGAGCTCAGGTGGCATAGACTCCAACACCTCCATGAGGGCGTTATCGAGCTTTACGAGCGACTTATCCAAGGCGTATGCAATCTCGCTGTAGTTCAACTTAACCTCATGAGGCATGTTGGTACGCATGTTTGAACCTGTGAACACGAAGTCCTCGGGCTCGTTCTCCAACTCGGGAACAGCAGCGCCAATAGCGCACTTAATATTCTCTGCGGTACGCTCACCAATACGAATCTCGTACTGCTGGCGAACATAGTTCTGGATGTCGTTGGTAAAGACATCACCCGCAACGTTGATACTCTTTGAGCATACGATACCACCCAACGAGATACAAGCGATCTCAGAAGTACCACCACCGATGTCGATGATGAGGTTACCCTCTGGAGCCTCTACATCGAGACCTGCACCGAGAGCTGCAGCCATAGGCTCGAAGATGAGGTAGATCTCACGACCACCAGCATGCTGTGCAGAGTCACGCACGGCACGAATCTCGACGTTTGTAGAGCCCGAAGGGATACAAATCATCATTCGGAGTGAGGGTGCGAACATACCGCGAGCAGCGCCCACCTTCTTGATGAGTCCGCGAAGCATGAGCTCCGTAGCCTCGAAATCTGCGATAACACCGTCGCGCAAGGGGCGAATAGTGCGGATATCTGAGTGTGTCTTACCATCCATGAGGCGTGCCTTATTACCGATAGCCATAAGGTTACCCGTCTTGATGCTAAGCGCAACAATAGAGGGCTCGTCAACGACGACCTTACCATTGTGCATGATGAGTGTATTGGCCGTACCGAGGTCAATAGCTAACTCCTGCGTAAGTGAAAAAAGTCCCATATCTAATCGTTTTATTATTTTCTCATCCAACATCGCCCCACCAGTGAGAATATACCCCCTAATGAAGCCTTTAGACAAAAAGTTTCGACACTCAACACCACGGCCGCATGTCGTAACAATTTATCTAAGAGCGGGTTACGCTTATTCATAGAATAAGCACTCCTAACTCACTTGCAAAGATAGGAAAAAGAAATGGAGAATTTGCAAGAGTTTTAACTTTTTTTTATTAATTTTGTCTATAATTTTTTGCTTATGGACACAAACAATAAACCCCGTTGTGCCGTACTCGGCTACGGCAGCTGGGCAACAGCCATCGTAAAGACACTCACCGTAAACCACCACCATGTGGATTGGCTCGTGCTTAACGACGAGATTCGTGAGTCGCTCAAGATGCGCAGTCGCAACCCTAAATACCTCCCCTGGTGCTATATCGACCAGGAGTTCATTACCCCCTCCGATGATATCAATGCTGTTGTGCGCGATGCCGACATAGTCATCCTCGCAATGCCTTCGGCATTCTTCAAGAAGTTCCT
Source organism: Alistipes sp. (assembly GCA_045633045.1). Lineage (GTDB taxonomy): Bacteria > Bacteroidota > Bacteroidia > Bacteroidales > Rikenellaceae > Alistipes. The sequence goes on along the minus strand of JAZQXV010000015.1, from coordinate 60,757 downwards.
CGAGCCACTGACCGAGAGCCTCGCCGACAAGATTGTGGTTTCGGCCGTCAAGGGCATCATCCCTGGCGACTACCTCACAATTGTCGAGCACATGAACCGCTACTACGACATTCCCATGGAGAACCTCGCAGTGGTAACAGGCCCCTCACATGCCGAGGAGGTGGGACAGTGCCAGCTATCGTACCTAACCGTAGCGAGCGAGTCGAAGGAGACCGCAGAGAGGGTGCGCGACGTGCTTGCCAACGACTTCTTCCGCTGCTCGTTGTCGAACGATGTGTTGGGCGTTGAGGCTGCCGCTATCATGAAGAATATCTACGCTTTAGCAGTGGGCATGGCCGTAGGTTTGCGCTATGGCGACAACTTCCTTGCAGTGCTTATTGCGGGCTGCTCAGCAGAGATGAAACGCTTTATCGACGAGGCAGTGCCCCTCGAGAATCGCGACATCAACGCCGCAGCATACATGGGCGATCTTTTGGTCACTTGCTACTCACCTTTGAGCCGCAACCGCCGCCTCGGCACACTCCTTGGTAAGGGCTGCTCCGTGAAGAGCGCACTCAACGAGATGACGATGATTGCCGAGGGATACTACGCCGCAGATTGCATCCGCCAGAGCTCCATGCGTCGCAACATTGACATGCCCATCGCCGACAAGGTGTGGGAGGTGCTCTATGAGGGTGCTTCGGCACGCGACGCAATGCAGTCGTTGACGCAGATTTTACGATAACTAATATTAATAAACTCAATATTTTACGACTATGAAACTGATTAACTTTGACGCCAAGCACTCAGGCGTAACCATTACCAACGATATGCAGGCAGCGGCAAAGCGCGCCAACGACCTTTTGCACACTGGCGAGGGTGCCGGCAACGACTTCCTCGGCTGGGTTAACCTCCCCTCATCAATCAGCGATGAGCACCTCCGAGAGATTAAGGCCGTGGCTGCTAAGCTTCGCGAGCGCGCAGAGGTGGTTATTTGTATAGGTATCGGTGGCTCATACCTCGGTGCCAAGGCCGTATTGGAGGCTATGTCTAACTCTTTCGAGTCGTTGAAGAAGAAGCACGACAACCCCACCGTTGTATTTGCTGGCGAGAACATCTCGGAGGACTACACCTACGAGCTTATGGATGCCGTTAAGGATTACTCAATCGCTGCTATCGTAATCTCTAAGTCGGGTACTACTACCGAGCCCGCTATCGCCTTCCGCCTCGTTAAGGCAGAGATCGAGAAGCGCTATGGCAAGGCTGAGGCTGCAGAGCGCATCGTGGCTATTACGGACAAGGCGCGTGGTGCTCTCAAGACCCTCGCAACACAGGAGGGCTACCCCACTTTCGTCATCGAGGACAATGTGGGCGGTCGCTACTCTGTACTCTCACCCGTAGGCCTTCTTCCATTGGCTGTTGCGGGCGTCGATGTAGATGCCTTTGTTGAGGGTGCACGCGACATGGAGCGCCTCACAGCACAGAATATGCCTATCGAGGAGAACCCCGCAGCGCAGTACGCTATCGTGCGCAACGAGCTTTACAAGGCGGGCAAGAAGATTGAGATTTTGGGTTCGTACGAGCCTAAGTTGCAGTATATCGCCGAGTGGTGGAAGCAGCTATATGGCGAGAGCGAGGGCAAGGAGAACAAGGGTATCTTCCCCGCAAGCGTGACACTCACTGCCGATTTGCACTCTATGGGTCAGTACATCCAGGAGGGCGAGCGCACACTCTTCGAGACAATCATCTCGGTTAAGAACTCTAAGTATGAGGTTAAGGTGGAGAGCGACGAGGCTAATCTCGACGGTCTTAACTTCCTCACTGGCAAGCGCTTGTCAGAGATTAACAAGATGGCAGAGCTCGGCGTACGCATCGCGCACATCGACGGTGGCGTGCCCAACCTCACAATCGAGATTGAGCGCATCGACGAGCGCACCATCGGCCAGTTGCTCTACTTCTTCGAGAAGGGTTGCGGCATCAGCGGCTATATGCTCGGCGTTAACCCCTTCGACCAGCCAGGTGTTGAGGCATACAAGAAGAACATGTTTGCTTTGCTCGACAAGCCCGGCTACGAGGCTGAGTCTAAGGCAATCAAGGCACGCCTATAATCCATAACCGACTGAAGCATGTATTGCAGAAGTTGTGGCTACGCAATGCCCACTAACGCCTCGGAGTGCCCGAACTGTGGCAGCCCCTGTGGCGGTGGCATATACTATTGTCAGGAGTGCGGCGCACCTTCGAATGGTGCGTCGTGCCTCTGTGCACGCTGTGGCTGCGAGTTGCGCATAACGCTCAAGGATGGCTCGCGCCCCGTCTCAACGTTTAAGGAGGCGGTGAAGGTGTGCTTTAAGAAGTACTTCTCGGGGCGTGGCCGTGCCAACCGCGTGGAGTATTGGATGTGGTGGCTCTTTGTGCTTATCGCCACAGCCTTTATCGTTGTAGGCTGGGTGATGCTACCCATACTCGTCATCCCCACCATCAGCACTACGGTGCGCCGTCTGCACGATGTGGGTAAGAGCGGCTGGTGGATACTCCTGGGCATCATACCCTTAGCTAACTTCTACCTTATCTACCTCCTTGCATGCAAGGGCAACAAAGAGGATAACCGCTACGGCATAGCTACAGAGGCTTAGGGCTACACTATTATAATAAAGGGGATTGTTTTAGTGACAATCCCCTTTGTTTACATTACCGAGTACTCGACTATCGTTGCTATGCTTCGACGCAGCTCCCTTATATCACTCGCAGCGCCCTCAACATGCGTGCGATTTGTAAGGATTATGATCGCCATGTTGTGCTCCAAGTCGAGGTGTATGCTTGTTCCCGTAGCCCCCGTATGCACATATATGGAGCTCTCCTTTTCGGGGTCATACTCCTCGAAGCCCGACGAGAGGCGCTCCCACGCCATAGCACGTGTAGAGTCCTCGCAATCAGCATCTTCAAAGAGCTTACACACAGCCCTCGAGGTTAAAATTTTAGTATCATTCCACTTTCCACCATTAAGCAACATTGCAGCATATATTGCAAGGTCCTCAGCCGTAGAGAAGAGGCCCGCATTTCCCGATACACCCGCCATAAGCTCACGCGCTAAGGGATCATTAACAACGCCGCGGAGCTCCTCTTCGGCACCTACGGGCGACGTGGGCGCAACAAGCAGAGCATACTCCACATCGGGCGCATAGCACGTTGCAGTCATCTGAAGTGGCGCAAAGATATTTTGCTCGGCATACTCATCAAGCGACATACCCGTGCGGCGCTCGACAATCTCACCCAACAATATGTAATTCAAGCAGCTATATTTGTAGATAGTACGTGGGGCACCGAGACGCTCCGAGTGTACAATATAGTCTAACATCACACTCTTGTCGAGCTCTCTATCTGGGTAGTCCCCCTCCAAACGTGAGAGTGCAACATAGGGTCGAAGGCCCGAGCTATGAGACATAAGATCCCCAACGGTTGCGTAGTGCACCTCCTTGTTTTTGGGATCTTTGTAATCCTCAAACTCGGGAATTATCTTACTCACCCTCTCCTCAAGGCGCAGGTCGCCACGCTCAACAAGCTGCATCACAGAGGTAGCCACAACGACGGGCTTTGTCAACGAGGCCAGGTCGAAGCGCGTATCCACAGTCATAGCCTCGCCACCACGCTCCCTATTACCGAATGCTTCAAGGTAGGCAATCTTACCATCGCGCACAACGGCAACGACAGCACCCTCAGTAGCACCCATAGCGATATACTGCTCCACCTTACGCTCGATATAGGCGAGATTGTGGGCATCTAGGCCCACACTCTCGGGCTCTACACGCTCAATGCCGAATGTAGAGGGCTGAGGCACAACAACACTCTCGCTATCACTCTCTGTGTCACCATTTATAAGGGCATAACCACCCACAATAGCGAAGCATAGCGCAACGCCCACCCATAATATTATACCTAAAGATACTCGTGTTTTCTCCTTCATAGAGGACTTTTTTTATAACGACAAAAACCGGATGCTGTCTCTCAGAGAGAACAGCACCGGTCAAAAAACTATATTTACACTCACGTAGAGTGTTGATTACAAAGCCACTATCGCACCTTAAAGTCGGGGTCGGCCATCTGAGGAATAGGCTTGATATACTCGCCCGCCTCAAACTTAGCACGCACAGCCTTGAAGGTGTTTACTGTATATTCCACATCCTCCATTGTGTGTGCCGCAGTGGGGATGACGCGAAGGATAATCTCGCCCTTGGGAATTACGGGATATACCACGATAGAGCAGAACAAGCCGTAGTTCTCGCGAAGGTCCACGATGAGGTTTGTACCCTCCTCGTTGCCACCCTTCATATATATAGGTGTCACGGGCGACTGCGTTACGCCGATGTCGAAGCCATTCTCCGTGAGACCCTTCTGCAAAGCTCGTGTGATCTCCCAGAGCTTCTCCTGATACTCAGGGTGCTTGCGGATAAGGTCAAGACGCTTCAACGCACCGATAACCATAGGCATGGGCAACGACTTAGCATAGAGCTGCGAGCGCATGTTGTAGCGGAAGAGGTTAATCAACCAGCGTGGACCACATACGAAGGCACCGATGCCCGCCATAGACTTTGCAAAGGTGTTGAACAAGACATCAATCTCATCCTGCACACCGAAGTGGTCACCTGTACCCTTGCCGTGAGTACCCATAGTACCGAAGCCATGAGCATCGTCCACCAAGAGGCGGAAGCTAAACTCCTTCTTGCACTTTACGATAACATCCAAGAAGCCAAGGTCACCCTTCATGCCGAATACACCCTCGGTGATTACGAGCACACCGCCATTCTGCTCTTCGGCAAGCTCCGTAGCGTGCTTGAGCTGCAAGCGCAACGATGCCTCGTCGTTGTGAGCATATACGAAGCGCTTACCTGGGTGCATGCGCAAGCCGTCGATGATACATGCGTGGCACTCCTTATCATAGACCACAACATCGCGTGGTGTGAGCAAGCAGTCGATGATAGAGATCATACCCTGGTAGCCGTAGTTGAGGAGGAAGGCATCCTCCTTGCCTACAAACTCTGCAAGCTCACGCTCGAGCTGCTCGTGATACTTTGTCTGACCAGACATCATACGCGCACCCATGGGGTATGCCATACCGAAATCCTTGCCGCCCTGGGCATCCGCCTCGCGCACCTCGGGGTGGTTCGCCAAGCCGAGGTAGTTGTTCAAGCTCCAGTTGAGTACGGGCTTGCCGCGGAAGGTCATGTGAGGACCGAGCTCACCCTCGAGCTTGGGGAATGCGAAATAGCCATGTACGGCCGACATATACTGACCAATAGGGCCACCAGCATTTTTCGATAAGCGATCAAAAATATCTACCATTTTATCTTTGTGTTTAGTTAAACATACTCTTGTTTTACACCGCGCGCACGCGCGCAACGCACGCGCACGCCCCTATAAATAGGAACACACAAAGGTAGCGTTTTTTTTATTTGCACTCGCTCCGCAGGCGAAAAAACGACCACAATTTGCTGAAATTAGGTAAAAATACTTACTCAATATTCCGCCTCATGCGGTGCTTGAATCACCATTATATGGGTGCGCACGAAGAGGTTTATCGCGGATATAGATGGCTTATGGAGATGGTATTTTGACGCAGAGCCCACACCCGATTTGTTGTCAGAAGTCGTGAGATGTGGTATATCACAAAAGAAATCACCCAAGGATAGTACTAAATCGTACAGCCTTGGGTGATTTACTTTTAGTGATGTGCCGAAGATTGCGGCTTATCACAACAAATTACAAACGCTCGAGCTTAACTGTGAAGTGACGCATCAACTCAGTCTCCCAAACGATCTTCACACCGCGTGTGATCTCGTTACGACGGTCGTAAACGTTCTTAAGCGCTGCAGCGATAACATCCATGTGGTTGTTAGTGTATGAACGACGTGCGATGCAGAGACGGAGAAGGTCGAGACCACCGAAGCGGTTCTCACGAGTGATAGGATCACGGTCAGCAAGGATGTAGCCAATCTCGCAACCACGAACACCAGCCTGGAGGTAGAGCTCGATAGCAAGAGTCTGTGCGGGGAACTCCTCCTTAGGAATGTTAGAGAGAACCTTGTCAGCATCTACGAACAAAGCGTGACCACCAACAGGACGCTGGTAAGGAATGCCGTACTCGTCGAGCTTTGCAGCGAGGTACTGAACCTGCTTGATACGAGTCTCGATAGTCTCGAGCTCAGTGTTCTCGTCAAGACCTACTGCCAAAGCAGCCATATCACGACCGTTCATACCACCGTATGTCAAGAAGCCCTCGAAGGGGATACAGAAGCGCTTAGCACCCTCGTACCAGTCCTCGTGACGAGTAGCGATGAAACCACCCATGTTTACGAGACCATCCTTCTTTGATGACATTGTCATACCGTCAGCGTAAGAGAACATCTCCTTGCAGATCTCCTTGATAGTCTTATCTGCGTAGCCCTCCTCACGAGTCTTGATGAAGTATGCGTTCTCAACGAAACGAGCTGAGTCGAATACAACACGCTTGCCATACTTGTCAGCGATAGCACGAACATCACGAAGGTTCTTCATAGATACGGGCTGACCACCAGCAGTGTTGTTAGTTACAGTAACGATGATGAAAGGAATCTTCTCAGCGTTCTCAGCCAAAGCCTTCTCCAACTTAGCGCAGTCAACCTCGCCCTTGAAAGGAATCTCAAGCTGAGTATCCTTAGCTGCGTCGATTGTGCAGTCCAAAGCTACGGCCTTACGGAACTCGATGTGACCCTTAGTAGTGTCGAAGTGTGAGTTACCGGGGATGATGTCACCAGCCTTTACGAGGTGTGAGAACAACACGTTCTCAGCAGCACGACCCTGGTGAGTGGGGATAACATACTCGAAACCAGTGATGGCGCCGATAGTCTCCTTAAGCTGGAAGAATGACTTTGAACCAGCGTAAGCCTCGTCACCAGTCATCATAGCAGCCCACTGACGGTCGCTCATAGCACCTGTACCTGAGTCAGTCAAGCAGTCGATGTAAACCTGCTCAGACTTCAAGCCGAAGAGGTTGTAGTGTGCCTCCTTGAGCCACTGCTCACGCTCTGCGCGTGTGCTCTTCTTCAAAGGCTCAACCATCTTAATTCGATACGCTTCTGCAAATGGGATTTCCATAGTTGTGTAGTTTTAAGTTATATAATAATATTAATAATTTATTCTTTTTATATTTCGCTAAATCCGCAAAATTTCGTTATTTACGCTTTTAGCGCTACAAAGATACGCAAAAATATAGTCAATTGCAACCCCTAAACAAAATATTTTTTTGTCCGCCGTTGCAGAAAAAACCATATCTTTAGGTAGATTCTATAAATTAGGTCAAGAGGCGACAAAAAACTTATCCCTAATTTATAGAATATACCTCTACTTATTCTCAACAAGAAGCTCAAGGATCTGAACTGCGTTGAGTGCTGCGCCCTTGCGAATCTGGTCGGCTACGCACCAGAATGTAAGACCCTTCTCGTTTGCAATATCCTTGCGGATGCGGCCTACATACACGGGGTCGCTACCCTCGGCAAAGAGGGGCATGGGATAGCGCTTCTCGGCGGGCTCGTCGATGAGTACCACGCCCTTAGCCTGGGCAAAAGCCTCGCGCACAGCCTCCACAGAGAGTACCTCATCGGTCTCCACCCACACAGCCTCCGAGTGGGCACGCATAACGGGAACACGCACACATGTAGCTGAGGTGTGGATATCCGAGTGCATAATCTTGCGCGTCTCGTGATACATCTTCATCTCCTCCTTTGTGTAGTCGTTATCCTGGAAGACATCAATATGGGGGATGAGGTTGCAGGCGAGCTGGTATGCGAACTTCTCAACCTTGGGCTCTGAGCCCTCAACCACAGCACGCTGCTGCTCCTGAAACTCCTGCATTGCCGTAGCACCCGCACCACTTGCCGACTGGTAGGTCGCCACATGCACGCGGTTGATATGCGAGAGCTTCTCGATAACACCCAGAGCTACAACCATTTGGATGGTTGTGCAGTTGGGGTTGGCGATGATACGGCGGGGAGCGTTGAAGGCATCCTCACCATTCACCTCGGGCACAACCAAGGGTACATCGTCATCCATACGGAAGGCGCTCGAGTTATCAATCATGAATGCGCCATACTTAGTAATGGTCTCGGCATACTCCTTTGATGTCGAAGCACCTGCCGAGCATAGTGCCACGTCTATATCTTTGAAATCGTCGTTATGCTGCAACTCACGCACTACGATATCCTTGCCACGGAAGCGATAGCTACTACCAGCACTACGCTTAGAGCCAAATAGTCGCAACTCATCAATCTGCATGGGGTGGTGCTCCAAAATCTTCAAGAACTCCTGGCCCACTGCTCCACTTACTCCAACAATTGCAATATTCATAATCTTATCTTTTAAGTGAATTTATACTAATCTATTATATATTCTTTTTTTACGATATGCCATGGGGGGGGGTTAGTCAAAGAACTCGTCATCGCCACTCGATGAGCCTGCATCGTCGTCACTTGAAGCATCCTCGCTTGCCGAAGATGAGTCGTCACAGTTATAGTCGGGGAGCTCCGCCGAGCGCTCAAAGCGGTCTGTGCGGAGCACGCCGAGCGTACCGTCGTTATACACCTTCGTGAGGAACTTACCCGCCACGGGCAATGCCATACGCGAGCCATCGGCACTCATAGTAAAGTGGATGCTTGGATCCTCGCCACCTACCCATACACCCATAACAAGGTTGGGCACAGCACACATAAACCATGCATCGACGTTATCGTTCGTAGTACCCGTCTTTGCTGCCATCTCCACGTCGTTGAAGCCGAACTCATAGATCATGCGTCGCGCCGTACCCTGCGTAACCACGCGCTGCATCATCGTAATCATGGTATATGCCACGCGCTTCGACAACACGTCGTTAGTCTTGGGCGTGAAGGTCGCCAAGACGTTACCCTGGCTATCCTCGATGCGTGTAACAAAGACTGGATCGACACGCACACCCTCATTTGCAAAGGTACAATATGCCGAAGCCATCTCGTAGGGGTTACTATCGTACGAACCGATACACAACGACACTACGGGGTCGATATAGCTCTTAATACCAATATCGTGGATAAAGTCTGCCACCGCCTCAGGGCGCTTAGCGTGCTTCATAATCCATGCCGAATAGTTGTTACGGCTATTTGCCAAGCCCCAATACAAGGGATTCTCGCCGACATACTCCACAGTACCAGCCTCCTTAGGCGACCAGATGCCCGAGGGTGTCTCGATAGAGACGGGGAGGTTAGGCACGGTTGTACATGGTGTGAGTCCGAGCTGGTCGATAGCAAAGGTGTAGATGAAGGGTTTTGCGGTAGAGCCTACCTGACGCTTACCCTGCGATGCTGCATCGTACTTGAAGTAGCGGTAGTCGGGGCCACCAACGTATGCGCGCACATATCCCGTAGAGGGGTCGATAGCGACAAAAGCACCACGCATAGTCTTCTTATAGTGGATGAGCGAGTCACGAGGTGTGAGCACCGTATCGCGATCACCCTTAAAGGTGAATACGCGCATCTTGATGGGGGTGTTGAACGCCGCGATAATCTCGCTGTCGCTCTTTCCCGCATCCTTCATGCAGCGCCAGCGGTCGGTCTGCTGCATTGCCTTGTCTATCTTCTTGTCCGACTCGGCCTTGTTCAAATCGGGAAAGAGCGAGCCACCACGGCTCTTTATTTGACTCTCCATGCGTGGCTGCACAAGCTCTGCCATCTGCTCACGGAATGCCGCCTCGGCATACTTCTGCATCTGGGCATCTACCGTAGTGTATATTTTGAGACCATCACGGTAGATGTCATACGACTCGCCATTAGCCTTCTTATTCTTGTAGCACCAGCCCATGATTGGGTTCTCGTTATACTCCTTAAGTGCCTGCTCATAGTCCCACTCAGTGTAGTAATTTTTGCGTAGAGGTTCCTTAGCCGTCATGGCGCGACGCACCATTTCGCGGAAGTATGTCGCCGAGCCCTCGTTGTGCGCATCACCCGCACGACGATAGTTCGACAAGTCGATGGGCAACTGCTTCAACTCCGCAGCCTTTTTCTCACTGATAGCACCCGCCGAGGCCATACGGTCGAGCACCGTATTGCGACGCTCCAAAGCCTTGGGGTTGGGCTCGCCGAGCTTCAAGGGGGCATATGTACCTGGCGCCTTAACCTGTCCTGCAATGACTGCCGCCTCCTCGATAGAGAGGTCGCAAGGCTCCTTGCCAAAGAAGTTGTTAGCCGCAGACTTAATACCGAAGTTCGAGTTCGAGAACTCCACGGTATTGAGGTACATAGCCACAATCTCCTCCTTGGTATAGTTGTGCTCGAGCTGTGTGGCGATAACATACTCCTGGGCCTTAGCCGCAATAGTACCCGCCTTACCCTCCAAGCCCTCATTCTTAACACGCGTCTTGTAGAGGTTCTTAGCCAACTGCTGCGTTACGGTACTACCACCACCCTGGTCCTTCTGACCCAAGAGGATGGTCTTGATTCCCACACGCGCCGTAGCCTGGAAGTCGATACCCGAGTGGTCGAAGAAGCGCACATCCTCGGTTGCAAGGAGTGCCGCTACGATGGGTGGCAACTTGTGGCCATCGATCTCCAACCAGCGCTCCCTGTCTGCGGGGAAGAGCTCCTCGTAAGAGAGGTAAGTACGATTTTCGATGAAGTAGGTACCGATAATCTCTCCATCATCCGAGTAGATCTGTGTTGCGAGGTTTGTCTTTGGATTCTCAAGCTCATCGAACGAGGGCATAGGGCCGAGTTTCTCGTTCTTGGCCATTGCAAAGAGCGTCACCACAGCAGCAATGCCTACTAATGTGATAATCCACATCGCAAGCACAACCCATGATCTAAACGAAAATCTGCGTTTTGTGTTCTGTTTCTTCTGTGACATATCGTTTGGTTTTATTTATTATCAAGTAATTACACCGTTACACACCTAAAATGGCAATCCCAGGCCGAACGAGAAATGAAACTTACCATCCTCAAACGGAGCAAACTGCGCCGTTCTATATAACGAGAATGTTGCCGAAATTGTTGCTGACTCGGGCATAGCAAATAGGTTAAAATCGACACCAAGGTCAAGGCCATAGGAGCCAATGTGCCTACGCCTATTCACAATCACGTCATCCTCGGAGTTTATAGTCCTATAGTTGAACGAGGCGTAGTCCAATCCCGCATTTAGGCGCACACGCTTAAAGAAGATGATGCCTCGGATACCACCATCGGGATACCACACGGGAGCCTGATAGTTTAGCGACGTTGCGACATAGTTATTGTTCGCAATGTCGTATGAGTTGAAGCCTCGCGGTATTAGGCGTGACGACTTTAGCGAAAGGCTCGAGAGCACCATATCAGACTGGAAGCCACCAAGCGAGGTCTGGTACGATGCCGCCAACGACAACGAGTGGTGGGGGCCAAAGCCCGGTGTATAGAGCTTACCATATGCCACCACAAGCGTTCCGAAGTTTGTAGAGGCAGGGTTTAGTCCCGAGTTCACCGCAAGTGCCACACCCCATGGGGGTAAAAAGTCACGATGGGCCATGCGCACATAGTCCTGGAACGAGACACCGATGTTAAGCAGGTGCACACCCTCGGAGTAGCCGATGGTGTGGATATTTGTCACCTTACCGCCCTTAAACTCGAGGTTATCGACATTTGCCACCATGCCATTCGAGAAGTTCCACGATGCACCGATAGCAAACTGACTCGTGTGGTAGCCGCGATGAATAAGTATAGGCAACGTAGCGCTCGCACTTACAGAGTAGTAGCGGCCGAGCTCCGGCTCATTAGGATATTGGAGTTCACCCTTATCAGGGTCATATATAGCGACCTTATAGATCTGCTGCGTACCGCCATAAGTACCACTCACCGAGAGGGTGACACCAAGGCCTTTATAGCGCAACGTGCCCTTGAACACCGAGCCCTCGCGCTGATTCCAGCCCCATGTAGCAAAGCCCTCCAACGTCGAGAGGATATTTTGCGACATTATCGTAGCGCCAAGGTTGAAGGCTATGTGCGACTCCTCGGTAAGAGCATATGGGTCATATGATGCTGGTGCCCAGCTGTGTATGTTAAATGCGTGGGCAAGACGGCTAAAGCGCTTAGGCGGTGTCTTTGTTAGCACGCTATCTGCCGCAACCTCTTCGAAGCGCACCGTGTCGAGGTTCACAACACCCCAGGGGCGTGTCTCGGGCAACATAATCTTTGGAGGGTGTGGCGCATACTCCACCTTTACAGCATCGCTCAACGACTGCGTAACAGGCATATAGCCTCGCCTATCGTACGACGTTGCAACCACCCTACCGCTATCCAAAGGCACAGGCTGGAACGAGCCATAGCGCGAGGTCGAGAGGCGATACTCCTCGCCCTTACCGAGGTCGTACATATGTAACTCATCGCGGCCCGAGGCGATGGAGCCATAGTAGAGCACGCCATCCTTTGCCACAAGGTCGCTAAGCGTAGTATATGCCGCTCGCGTAACGGGAGCAATACCCTCGGCCGTGAGGCTCGCGATGTGCATGCCGTCGTCATCGGTGATTATGAGGTATAGGGTCTCGGTAGCGTTATCCCACGCCATACCGTGAATCTCGCTGCCATAGTTTAGCTCCGTGCGGCGTGCGATATTTGCCGAGCCATACACCACAATGCTATATCGTCCGTCGGGCGTATATTCAACCCATGCGATACCGTGGCCCACAGTGGGTGTTGGGTAGAGTACGTTACGATACTCACTCATGGTAGCGGGAACACCCCTATCGAGGTCCATATAACACAACTGCGACGCCACCTTCTCGCCAAAGAGTGCGCTCTGGCGATACTCCGTCCACCATACACGTCCTTGCTGGCTGAGCATAGGGCGCGTAGATACGATACCCGTATATGCTATATGCTCCTCCTCACCCGTAGTCTCATCAACCGCCACAAAGGCCATAGTCTTATCTAAGTCCTCCTTTAAGAAGAGAATACAGCCATCGCCCATAGGTATAGGGTGCGAGTATATCGTGTAGGATGTAGGCTCTGCCACCGCCATGGGCTCTGTCGTCTGCTCCACATCTGCCAGAGAACGCCAATGCTCCTCAAGTGTAAGGAAGGTATCGTAGAAGAGTTGGGGCGTAGAACTATTATACAGTTTCTTAAACACCCACGTATTCGACACCACCATCCATGGGCGGCGCGAGGTGAGCTCCGCGACATCGTCACCCATCACCGTGCCATACTGCTTGTAGCCGTGGCGCGAGAGGAGGTAGCCTATCTGGTAGTGGTTGGGTATGTAGTCCTTATACGAGCCGCTAAACCACTTATCGAAGTTCTTGTAGCCGAATGCCACCGACTCGTAGGCGCGATAGGGCATCGTGAACGAGGGTTGCAGGCCACGACCAAAGGTTGACATTTCGGTCTCTATCATCACGGCATCGCCCTCTATCATCCAAAGGGGCATGAAGAGCAGGCCAATGGTCGAGCTCTGCTGACCCAAGACATAACTAAGGCCCTTGACGATGCCACGATTGAGGTTATTGTACTGCACGGCATGGCGATATTCGTGCGCTACGAGTTGCTTTGTCCATGGCATGGAGTAGCCACGCGTATCGGGTGTAGAGAGGAACTCCACACGTCGGGGCATCCACATTACCAAACCATTAGATGCGAAGTTCGAGGGGTGCACCACAAATGGTATAGGCATCTGACGATAGCGATAGCCGTAGGATATATCCTTCTGCACGGCATCGAGGTAGTACATCATGCGGTTGGCGATGGGCTGCGCGGTATCGGGATATACCACGCGATAGTCCTTCGCCTTCATCTGCTTCCAGCGATACGATGGAGGATCGGCACCCCAGCTATAGTACTGCGCAACGGCGCTCTCGGTGGATAGCAACCCACAGAGTAGCAAAGCGATAAGCATAATTAGTCGTTTCATACGCGCGCACATGTACATATAACGTGCAAATATACTAAGAATTTAGGAATAAGTGGGAATATAATCCGCATTTTTTTATATAGCAAAAAAATAGCGTCAACTCTATCCGAGCCAACGCTATTCCTAATTACTGATTTTTCACTACTTACTTAGTCCTCAGCCACTGCCAAAGTTCGCACCATGTGGGACGCTTGCCGTGCATGAAGATACCGACACGGAAGATGCGGGCGGCGCACCACACGACACATACGAATGTTGCATAAAGCACTATTAATGAGACAACTACCTCCCACCATGGAATGCCAAACGGTATGCGGGCAATCATCACAATGGGCGAAGTAAGAGGAACCATCGAAGCCCAAAACGCTATGGGTGAATTTGGGTCGTTAAAGATAGTCATCATAACGATTATCGAGAGGATAATAGGCATCATAATGATTGTGTTATACTGCTGACCCTCCTGCACCGAGTCAACAGCCGAGCCCGCAGCAGCATACAACGCCGCATAGAGCAAGAAACCACCCACCATAAAGAGTGCTAAGCAGCCAAAGAGCGATGCGAGATAGCCCGTATCACCCAGCGTACCGAGGATAGACTGAAGCATCATATCGTTTGTCGCTGTAACCTCGGCGCTAAACATTGCCGGAAGCAAGAACTTCGAGGCGGCAATGACAAGCAGAGCCCAAATGGCAATCTGCGTAATGGCAACAAGGGCGATACCCAAAATCTTACCCATCATAATCTGGAATGGCGACGAGCTTGTCACCATGACATCTATCACACGGCTCGCCTTCTCCTCCACTACCGACGTAAGCACCATCTGTCCATAGAGGATAAGCAACATGTAGAGCATCATGCCGAGGATAAGGCCGAGGGCATAGTTGATACCCGACGAGGTGCTCTCCATAGAAGCCTCCTCGCCTGTGCCATTGTTCTCATAGGTAGCAAGCTCAATATCTGTTGCCACCGAGGCGAGTATCTCTTCGAGGTTCTCGATGTCGTAGGCACGCAACTTCTCGCGCTCAACTATGGTGTTAAGCTGCTGGGTTATAACCTCCTCAATCATCAACGAAGAGGGCTCGTTGGTTATGAGCTGCACCGAGTCGCGGTGCTCAATCTCGCTACCGATGTAGAGCACACCAAAGACCCCGCTATCCTCGCCATAGAGGGCACACGCCTCGCGCTTCGAGAGGTCGCTTTGATCCATAAACATCACCTCGGAGGTCGAGACAAGCCTATCGCGCACCATGCCTGAGCGATCGACAACGACGACCTGCTTTTGGTCGCTTGAACCATAAATCATAACTAGGGTTGGCGCAATCATCAATCCCACCATCAATAGAGGGGTGATAAACGTTGCGACGATAAATGACTTTTTGCGTACGCGCTCCACAAATTCGCGCACGATAATTAACCATATCTTTCTCATAGCATCACGGTTATAGTGCACCATTTACAGCACGGATGAATATATCGTTTATCGAGGGCATAACCTCACTTATAGAGCGCAGTTCACAGTTATTGTTTAGACGCTCGATGACCACCCTTACATCCTCATCCTTCGGGATGTGAATCTTCGACTCGCGGTAGCCACCCACAATACCCTTACTCTGGCCAAGCAGCGTGGCAATACCCGATACTGTAGCATTAAATACTTCATCATCAGCACGATGCAATACCACAAAGGTATTACCACCAGCCTCACGACGAATAGCTTCGACTGAGCCCGAGAGCACGTTATGCGACTTGTTTATAAGCGTTATATGGTCGCAGATCTCCTCTACCGAAGCCATGTTGTGCGTCGAGAATATTACCGTAGCACCCCTATCGCGCAGACCCAAAATCTCCTGCTTGAGTCTATCTGCATTTATGGGGTCGAAGCCCGAGAAGGGCTCATCGAAAATTAGCAACTTTGGCTCGTGTACCACGGTAGAGATAAACTGCACCTTCTGCGCCATACCCTTCGACAAATCCTCCACCTTGCGGCCCCACCAATCAGCGATTTCGAGGCGCTCGAACCACTCCTTAAGGCGCGCCTCAGCATCGCGCTTCGACATACCCTTCAGGCGTGCGAAGAACACCGCCTGCTCACCCACGCGCATCTTCTTGTATAGTCCGCGCTCCTCGGGCATATAGCCGATATGAAATACCTCATCGGCTGTCACAGGCTTGCCATCCAACAGCACGCGACCTGAGTCAGCAAGCGTGATGCGTGTGATTACGCGAATGAGCGTTGTCTTACCCGCGCCGTTGGGGCCCAGGAGACCATATATCGCTCCGCGGGGCACCTCCAACGAGACATCGTCCAACGCCTTATGTCCCGTATAACTCTTCGAGACATGTTCGACTGTTAAAATGTTATCCATTTGTTTTTCAATTAGTTAATCGGATAGATTATATAACCATAGCTATACTCATCGCCTATCAGGCAATACTCATTGCGTGGCGTAGCACCCCACGATGTGTCGCCACCCAAGCCACGCTGCGCAAGGTCGACATGGAGCACCACCTCGTCGCGAGGCTCGATATCAGAGTAGTGCACCTGGTTCTTCGACTCCACGCCGGGGTCAAGGTCCTCAGCGCGGTAAGGCATAGCGCTGACATTCAACGGTTGTAGGCCCTCGATGCGGATGCCACGACCTTCGCTGCCCATAAGTTCCAGCCAGCGTACATCAGTCTTGTTGCCCGACTCCTGTGGTCGCACATATGGGAATAGCTGCTCGTCGGTTGACTGCTCGTAGCGACCCAAGAACGATGACTCACACCTATCCGCGTAGTTCTCCCATGGGCCACGGCCGTAGTATGTAAACTTCTTGTAGTCGGCAGGCAGAATCATGCGCATGCCGAAACGTGGCATCTCGGGCAACTCCTCACTACCCTTGCGCCATGCCACCTCAACCTTCAAGGAGCCATCCGCGCGGAATGTATATGTCTGGGTGTAGTACGATGGAGCATTCTCGATTTGGAACTCGCCACGCACAACCAGCTTATCAGCATGCTCCTCTACCGTAGCGCCCAGTGGCTTACGGTCGTTCGTGCGCCAAACATCTGCGATGCGATGGAAGCCAGCACCCCAGTCGTTATCGGTCATTGCGCGCCAGAACCAAGGTTCGGGCAGCTGCTTCATGATGTCTCTGCGGTTAGAGACGTAGCTCAACAGCTCGCCGCTCTCGGTTGAGAACAACACCGCCTTATTACCCGCAAATGCCATAACCCAGTCGTCGCCACGCTCGATGACTATCGTACCCTCGGGCTCGCTCTTTGCAAAGTCGTAGGGGCGCAATACAAACTGCTCGGTTGCCACCACAACACTCTGCATAGCACCCGCCTTTAGCAAGTTGTGCATCATGCCCGAAGCCTCGAAGTCGAGGGTGTACTCCGCGCTATTATCTATGACGGGGTAAGCGAGGGGCACATCTACACTCTCGCCCGCCGCGCACTTCACCGAGGGTAGGGCCGCCTGATATACAACGACGCCCTCACACTTCAAAACGTAGCGGAAGCTATACTTTGCGAGGTCCATGAAGTTGAAGTTGTTGTGTATGCGCACACCACCCTCAACCAGCTCAAACTCTATATCCTGATAGACCTTTTTCACCTCCATAAGTCCGGGGTGTGGCGTGCGGTCAGGCGAGATGAGGCCATTACAGCAGAAGTTCTCGTCGTGGTGGTACATCGTAGCACCGAAGTCGCCACCATATGCCCAATAATGCTTTCCATTCTTGTCCACTGCATCTATACCCTGGTCCACCCAGTCCCAGATGAAGCCACCCTGCATGTGTGGGTGTCCCTCCATTATGTCGAAGAACTCGCGGAGGTTGCCCGTAGAGTTACCCATGGCGTGGGCAAACTCACACATTATATATGGTTTCTTTGCGTCGGTGCGCTCGGCCCATCGGCGGAACTCGTTTATTGGGGGATACATCGGGCAGCTGATATCAGTATGTGGGCCGCTATAGCCCTGCTCAAGCTGCACGAAGCGTGTCTTATCGCGCTGGTGTATCCACTCATACATCTCGCCATAGACCTCGCCGTCGCTACTCTCGTTACCCATAGACCAGAGGATTACCGAGGGGTGGTTCTTGTCGCGCTCCACCATAGCCTGCACACGGTCGTGGTGTGCGGCCTTCCACTCTGCGCGGTGCGAGGGGTGAAACTCGGGGTAGTCACTTTGGTAGCCCACGCCACAGCCATGCGCCTCGATGTTGGCCTCATCAACAAGCAGTATGCCGTGGATGTCGCAGAGGTCGTACCACTCGGTAGGTTGTGGGTAGTGACTTGTGCGCACAGCGTTGATGTTGTGCTGCTTCATAAGGTATATATCCTGGAGCATCAACTCGCGGTTGACAACATGACCCGTCGCAGGGTTGTGCTCGTGTATATTTACGCCATTTATCATTAGCGGTTTACCGTTAAGGAGTAGCTGCGCATCCTTTATCTCGACCTTGCGGAAGCCCGTGTTGCACGCCATGCTCTCGATGACGTTGCCCTTGTTGTCGGCGAGCGTCACCACGGTGGTGTAGAGCTTAGGGTTCTCGTGGCTCCATACATCTACATTGTATATCGTGCGCGCGAGGTCAATATCGAGCGTAGTACCGGGTGCCACCTTTACGCTCTTAGAGATTATGGCAACTGCCTTCTCGTAGGTAAACTTCTCGGTCTGGTAGTTGTAGCGACCCTTGACCAACGACACCTTAACAGCACCCTTAAATGGTGCGCTATCAGCGTTCTGCACGCTTATGGTAGCGTTGTATAGACCGTTGGTATATGTTTCGTCGAGATCGGCAACCACAAACATATCGGCGATGCGTGTCCTACCCGTAGCATAGACCTTCACGCCACGGTCGAAGCCCGACAAGCGCCAGAAGTCCTGATCCTCGAGGTAAGAGCCGTCGCACCAGCGGTAGCCCTCGATAGCGAGGAGGTTGCTACCCTGCTTAACGTATGGCGTGATATCGAACTCCACGGCAGTCTTTGTACCTTGGCTGTAGCCCACCTTCTCGCCATTAACCCATATGTGCATAGCCGCCAAACCCGACTCAAAGTGTAGGATTATGCGGCGACCATCCCATGTGGCGGGGATGTCGAATGTGTGGCGATAGCATCCCGTAGGGTTATCGTCGTGGGGGATGTAGGGAGGATTCTTGGGGAAGGGATAGACAATATTGGTGTAGATGGGATAGCCGTAGCCGTTAAGCTCCCAGTTGCCTGGCACGGGCATAGTACCCCACGCCTCGTCGTCGTAGTCCAGAGCCCAGAAGCCCTCGGGGCGCTCTGCGGGCGTTGCCGTCCAGTGGAAGCGCCACGCGCCACTTATATCCTTCACGAGCGAGGACTCGCCACGCGCAAAGGCCTCATCGGCCGAGGGGTATGGCATGAGCGTAGCACGTGCAGGAAGCCTATTCTCTGCAAACATCTCAGGGTTCTCCCAGTAGGGGTCCTGCGCCATGGCTGCCGCGGCAACCAGCACAAATATAGCAGTTAGCACTCTCTTCATAGCTTACTTCAGAATTAGGTCATCAACTCTGATTTTTGGCACGTAGTGCACACCCTCGTTGCGGTAGTAGGTCAACGAGTCGCCCTCCCTAACCTCCACAATCTCGATACGCTCTGCGGGGCGGCCAATAGCGATAACGAGCAAGGGGTCGTATGACAGGGACAACGCCTCCTTAATCTCGGCATGGTCGAACGCACCTATGCAGATACCACCCAAGCCCATCTCCGCAGCCTGCAGCAACATCGACTGCGCCACGATGCCGAGGTCAACACTCACATAGTGGCTATCCTCAACCGTCGAGCATATCACAACGAAGGCGTTAGGCTCGGTGCCCTCGAAGGGGAGGTGCAACTCTGGTAGCGCACCACCAAGGCGAATGTGCTTCAACACCTTTGTCGCCTCGCCACTAAGCACGGGGCGGAAGCGCAACACCTGCTGGTTGCGTGCCGAGGGGCATAACGTAGCCACCTCAATTATGCGGTGCAGCTGATCGGGGCGCACCACAAACTTTGCATCGTAGCCGCGATAGCTGCGGTTAGCCTTTAGTAGTCGTTGCAACGATGCCACGCGCTTTTTTGCGGGCTGCTGGTTGCGATAGTCCTCCATTCGTTTCTCGAGATAGTTGTCTGCCATAATATCTATTTTAGAAGTGTCATGCTGAACGACAGTGAAGCATCTCGAGGTCTGTAAGAGGGCGAATGCGCGTGCTACCCGAGAGATCCTTCGCTTCGCTCAGGATGACAGAGTCTGTTATGTTTCTACAAAGGTAGTATTTTTTTGAGACATTAACAACCCTTTGTTGTCAGAATACAGTGGCTTATCACAACAAAGAAGGGCTGTGCAAGCAATTTGCACAGCCCCATATATGGGGTTAGGAAAACCTAACCTAAAGGTCTAAGATTAGCGAGCGAGAATCTCGTCTGAAGCCATCTTAACAGTCTCGTTTGAGAATGTCATCTCAGATACGCGTGCAGCCTTCTCTCCCTTCTTGCTGAAGAGTTTGTCAGCAGCAACCTCGTTGTAAACGATGCTCTGGAGCTCTGGACCCTGGTTCTGGCTCTCCTGGTAAGCATCCCACCAGTTAACGTAGTTCTGAGCATTACCACAACCATCGTATGTAGGCTCAACCCACATCTTGAAGAGCTTAGACATTACACCGTCATTGTCAAATACAATTGCAATGTAGCAATACTTACCACCAATATCGAGGATTGAATAAGTATGAGTTATAGTCATTGAGCCTTTCTTATTGATATTATATACAATACCATCAAGATACTGCTCGTCGGTGTAGTAATCGCTCTCGGGGCGACCTGTCCAGTTGTAAACCTCGAAGAAGTAATCACCGTAGCTATCATTGCTAAACTTAAGCTCTACTGGGAAGATAACAGAGCCCTCGTAGTTAGACAAGTACTCGTAACCAGCGTAGTCAGCGAAGTCTGAAGCATCGTAGTAGCCGTTGTCAACAATCTCGATAGATACATCACCATTCATACCCTTAGTTCTGAATGTCTGAATGAAGATCTTATCTGTTGTTGCAACACCACCGCGTGAACCGAATGCGTAGAGGACATAATCAGTCTCCATCTCGAGGTCGATAACAGTTGTTGAAACATTACCGCTGAGGAGGTTGTAATCCATGTTGCGGATGAGGTACTGCTGACGCTCAGCATCGTTGTTGCCGTATGTAGCCCAGTCAGAAGCCTTCTGCCAGCCAGCAACATAGTAGTCATTGTTAGTGGTCTCGAATGTGAACGTTGCAGTACGTGAAGTAAGCTTGCTTACAGAAGGAGTAATCACATTGTCAGACATTGCAACATTACCAGTAGTAAGCTTAACGACCTTAGGAGTTGAGCAGCAGAGACCGTTCTCCTCCATAGCGAATGCGAAGAGGTAGTAGTCGTGGTTAGCCAAAAGCTCGAACTCGTAGTGGCTCTTAGGAGTGCCATCAGGGTTATTGCCAACGCAAGTGAAGTTAGCAATAATCTCAGCGTTAGACAGATCCTGCATCATATCCTGAACTGCGGTTGCCCACCAGTACTCAACAACACGAGACTCATCATTGAGGAAGTCCATGTTATCGAGGTAGTCCTGAACCTGGATGCTATTAAGAATATCGAAGTAGTAGTCACCAGTGTAACCTCCTACAGGAGTTACATCAGCCTTAACCAATGTACCCTCAACAATCTCGTAGTTCATCTCGAAATCTACCTCCTTCTTCTCGGGCTTAGCAGTCTCGACAGTGAAGAATGTCACATCAGAGAGCAATGCACCTGACTCATAGTCGAAGTAGTAGCAGTAGAATGTGTAGGGCACACCTGAAGCACCGTTATCTACGGTAACATCAGGCTGGTCACCTACCTTAGCACGCGACTGCATAACCTCTACAGCAGACATGGCGTGGAACTGACCCAACCAGCCAAAGTATGCGAGGTCATCCTCGTAGTAGTCCTGGCCAGTCTCGAAGCCTGAAGCAATGATATACTCGGGAGAAGCCGACATCACGATGTAGGGCAAAGTCTTGTTCTCAGGAATTACATCAACTGTGTAGTCGAAGTAAGAAGCTCTAACGTTCTCCAAAGTGAAGCCCGCCTTAACTGGAGCGCCCTGCTTAACAGTGAAGACAACATCCTCAGCGAAGCGGTACTTAACAGTTACCAAGCACTCACGCTCAGCGTCAGTGTGGTTAGCCTCAACAGTGAACTGAAGAGCACCTGTGATGCTGTAGTTGAAATCCTTAACCCAAGACTCAGCTGCCTCAGCAGAGATCTTCTCGTTCTTGTGAGGATTCTCACCCTCGCCATTGTACTGGATTGTGTAATCGAGGAGGTATGAACCACCTGCAAGGCTTGTAGAGATTGAAGTCTTACCCAACTTGATTGTACAATCCTTCTCTACAGCGGGAGGTGTAGGCTTGTTTGGGCCCTCAGGAGTATCCTGACAACCTACCATAAGAGCAAGAGCCATGATAGGCATAAGACCCATCATCAAGAAATTCTTAAGTGTTCTCATAGAATTTGTTAGTTAAAATTAGTTAGTATATTCGTTTTTATTTTTTCATGTTTCAGCGCACACCAAATCGCCATGGAGAGAGGGTAATTTATAAACTTTTTTATAAAAAAACACCTCTTCAAGTGGCAAATATAATAATAAATTGCAAAACAAAAATAGTCTATATCGAAAAAATATGAAAAATATATCAAAATATCGTTGCACAATGGCAATAAAAATCATATCTTTGCACAAAAGAAAATCGACTTAAAACGTGACTATGAGAACAACATTTAGACTCTTTACCACTTTTGCCACCATCATGCTCGCCGTAGCATCGTGGTCGTGTAAATCACCAGAAACTAACGATGTTATCGACACCGCAACATCCGTAAAATTCGACCAAGAGGTCGTCAACCTTAGGTATGAAGAGAGCACCACAACGCTCCACTACACCATCAACAACGGCATCGAGGGCATCGACATCGTGGCTACTTCCGAGGCGGAGTGGATATCTGACATCGTGCCAGACAACGGAACACTCACCTTCTGCGTGGCTGAGAACAAAGAAGCCAAGGAGCGTGAGACAAAATTGCGCGTCACATACCCCAATGCTAATCCAGTTTATATCACCGTTAAGCAGGCGCAGTTCGACGCCATAACCTTTGAGTTGGAGGTGACAACGAGCACCTCAACATCGTGCAGCACCCTTATCAAGCCCTCGAACGACGACTACGCCTACATCGCCTACATGGCTGAGGTTGACTACTTCCTCTCGGCACAGATTACAACAGCCGAGGAGCTCTTCCAGGACGACTACAACTACAACATGGACTTTGCCAAGCAGTATGACGCGCCCTACCTCTACGAGTTCTTCTTGGCAAACTACATCGCTTATCAGGGCGAGTACTCTGTCGAGTGGACAGGCATGGTACCAGGCAAGGAGTATGTACTCTATGTATATGCTATAGAGTTCAACGAGGCAAACAACGACTACTGGCTGGCGTCACCCGTTACACATCAGATGGTGATACTCCAGGGCAAGGAGCTCACAGAGGTTGACTTCGACGTCGATGTAACCGTAAGCGGACCCTCCGCCACATACAACATCAAACCCCAGGACTATGAGGGCTACTACTACCTTACCGTATATGAGGAGGGTGACTATATGTATCGCGACACTCCTGCAGACGACAACTACGCAGAGCTCGTATCGAGCGTATGGCTCGACATGATGATCCAGCTTCAAGCTTCGGGCTACACTCTCGACCAGATTATCGAATATATGTGTCTCCAGGGCGACGAGGAGTATAGCGAGCTATTGAAGGGCGACACAAACTACGCAATGGTAATCTATGCCGTAGATATGGTTGACGGCCTACCACAGGTGGTGTCTAAGCCCCAGATTGTAAACTTCACCACAGAGGCGATTGGTGATTCGGACATGACACTCGACATCAAGATTGAGAACAAATATGTACGCGTAGTTGACGTCACCGTAACGCCCTCAACCAACGAGTATTACACAGTAGCATTAGTGGAAAAGGGAGAGGTTCCCGAGAGTACAAATGGTGAGATTATCGAGTGGCTGAACAACAACTTCGCGATGGAGACATACAGAGGCGAGATATTTAGCCACCTCAACACCCTACAGCCTGAGACCGAGTACTCTATTCTCGCATACGGCTACTATGGTGGCGTGGTAACAACAGACCTCTTCCGCTACGACTTCACAACAGATGCCGAGAGCGAGTGCGAGAATGGCGTGGTGCGCGTTGATTACAATGGTCCCTACAGCCTTATGGAGCTCGAGGCATACGACCCCGACTACTTCTACAACCATGGCATGTTCGAGACTATGGGTTGGTATGCTATGTGGTCAGAGATCTTTACTGAGCAGCCTACACAGGATATGTTCTACTGCATCTACTCTGCACAGGAGGTATCGGTATATGGCGAGGAGGCTATATTTGCCGACCTCGTAAGCTACCCATGTGGCAAGACTCAGCTCCTCACAGGCGAGAGTGGCACGCTCTATGTTATGTGTGCAGTATGTATGGACTACCGTGGCAACTACTCGGAGATGTGGATATCGGAGCCATTCTTGTACAACTACGACGCCTTGACAAAGCGTCCCGTAGAGGAGATCATCGAGAAGCTCTTTGGCTCTTCAACCGCAAGCAAGCAGCTCAAGGTGTTAAGCACCAAGCCCGCAGCGCAGCCACTTCGCGCTTCAATCAACCGATAATCAACTGCAACCTTATATAAGGGTGTGGGTGGAGTAAAATCTACCCACACTTTTTTATTTACATAGGTATCTATTTCGATTTTTTTTATACCTTTGCCAATTATTTATTAACGCAAATATGGAGTATTTGATTCTTATAGGCGCATTGGCACTCATCATTGTCGGTGCGATGTTGCTCACCGACGGTTCGGTGGCATTGGCAGCACGCTTTCGTGTGCCCGAGTTTATCGTGGGTCTAACTATCGTGGCGGTGGGTACCTCTATGCCCGAACTTACGGTAAGTTTTATCTCGGCACTCAATGGCGAGAGCGCTATGGCTATCGGTAATGTCGTAGGTTCTAACATATTCAACATCTTGGCAATCCTTGGTGTGTGTGCGGTATTCTCGCCCATACTCTTCACCAAGACCAACATCCGCCGCGACATTCCCATCTGCATCGCCGCGACATTGGCACTCCTCGTGGCAACGCTTATAAATGAGGATATTTCGCGCTTGGAGGGTATAATTCTACTTGTGGGCTACATTGTGATGATTGTATTGATGATACGCGCCGAGAAGAAGACGCTCCTTAAGAGCCCCACACCCGCCGAGCCTGAGCAGAGCGCAAAGCCCATGTCCTTGTGGCGTATCCCCGTGTGGATTTTGTTGGGTCTTGGTGGTCTTATCTGGGGTGGCGACCTCTTCGTGGATAGCGCCTCGGCTATTGCCCTCGCGTGGGGTGTACCTAAGTCAACAATCGCCATCACACTCGTTGCGGGCGGCACATCGCTTCCGGAGTTGGCATCGAGTCTCGTGGCGATATTCAAGGGTCGCGCATCGTTGGCACTGGGTAACGTTCTCGGCTCGAACATCGCAAACATCCTGCTTATCCTCGGTCTCTGCGGTGCCATCACACCACTCTCAATGGGCGACGTTACGATGATTGACATCTACGTCGTGGCAGCAGCAGCAACACTTGTTATGATTTCGGCACTCGTTATCGGTCGCGATAAGATGACACGCTTCGAGGGTGTTATATTCCTACTATGCTACGTAGCATATATCTACTACCTCGTTACAAAGTAGTATCACACAATGAAAAACTCTAACGCAAACATACGCATCGCGAGTTTCACCTTTGTCGTAATTCTCGGCTTAGTAGGCCTCGGCTTTGTGCCCTCGTTCAAGATCTTCGGCATGGAGTTCGAGCGCGTGGATATACTCTCGGAGCTACGTGCAGTGGAGATCACGGAGGATGCAGCACACGCCTACACTGCCGACTTCGACCTCCTGGAGCAGGAGCTCGCCGAGGCCGAGGCGCAAATCTGCGAGGTGGACACCCTACCCGAGCCTATCCCCGTGCGATACGAGTGGATAGTGCAGAGCACCCGCAGCAACAATCGAGCAGCGTTGCGTAGCGAGGACTTCTGCCCCACAGGCAGTGCCATAGTGGATTTCGAGGACTTCGACACGCTTGCCACAACACGTTTCGATAACTTTATCGCGAAGCTTGCCAATGGCGAGGAGGTGCGCATAGCATTTATGGGCGACTCCTTCGTTGAGGGTGACATCGTGACCTGCGACCTACGCGAGGAGCTACAGAGCCGCTTTGGTGGCCGTGGCGCCGGTTTCATCCCCGCAGATATACCCTTCGCCACCGTACGCAAGAGCATCAAGCGCACATCATCGAACTGGAAGACGTACAGTGTAATGAAGCCTAAGGAGGCCCCTGAGGCTGTGCGTGAGCGCCTCTTCGTATCGGGCTACTTGGCAGAGGGTCGCGCAGGTGCCACAACACGCTGGCAGGCAACAAATTCACACGCCTCGCTCGACTCATGCACCCAGGCGCGCATACTCCTTATCAGCCGCGACACCAGCCGTGTAGAGGTAGTACTCGGTGATACGCTACGCAACGAGTTTATGATTGCGGGCGATGAGCGTGTTCGCGAGATCTTCGTCGAGGGTACCGTCGATGATATACGTCTGCGCGTGGTTGAGGGTAGCGTGATGTGCTACGGAGCATCGATGGAGGGCAACGGTGGCGTTACGGTTGATAACTTCTCGGTGCGCAGCAACAATGGCCACGCCATCTTTGGCACAAGCGCCACGGTAAACCGCCAGATAGATGAGTTCCTGGGCTACGACCTTGTGGTATTGCAGTATGGCCTTAACATCATGCAGAAGGGTCAGAGAGTATATGCCAAGTACCGCGACCAGGTGCGCGATATGATTGCCTATGCCGAGCGATGCTTCCCCAATGCAGCGATCTTGGTTGTGGGCGTTAGCGACCGCTGGGTTAAGAACGCCGAGACAAATGCCTACGAGCCCATCGGCTCGGTGGATGCCCTCACGAAGTATCAGCGTGCTGCGGCAGATAGCTGCAACGTGGTATTCTGGGAGACGGCACGCGTGATGCAAAACCTCGGAGGCATGCCCACATTCGTATCTAACGGCTGGGCAGCCAAGGACTATACACACATCAACTATGCCGGTGGCAAGCGCATAGCAAATGCCCTTACCGAGGCTATATGCCAGCGCGTATATGCCCTACTCTATGAGCAGGAGGAGGCAGCACGCATCGAGGCGGAGCGTCAGGCTGAACTCGAGCGACAGAGGGCGCTGGAGGCTGAGGAGAGGCTCAACAACCAGATTAACGCTGTAAGCCCAATTATAGACTCTATAGGTTGGAGCTACGAGGCTAGCAACACAAATAGCGAGGAGTAACTATGGAGTTTTTGAAGTTCGATAGTACCCTTTGGCAGCGTGTGGTGTCACTCCTGGAGTATGACCCCGCAGCACCCCTCACGCTCTCTACGGGGTTCTTCCTCTTTGCACTCCTTGTCTTTGCTCTGGGCTACGTCATCATTAAGCGTCGCCCAAACCTACGCACATGGTACGTAACACTCTTCTCGCTATACTTCTACTATAAGCTCTCGGGGCTATACCTACTGCTGCTCTGCGGCGTGGCACTCAGCGACTTTGTTATCGGCAAGTGTGTGGCACGTTGTCGCGAAAATGGAGAAAGCCCTCGCGGATGGGTGGCACTGAGCGTAGTTATAAACCTCGCGATACTCATCTACTTCAAGGCTACGGGATTCTTCGTCGGCGTGCTGGATAACCTCTATGTCTATGGCGTGCTCAACTTCGAGGGTGTAGCCGTACCCGCGGGTGTATCATTCTTCGTGTTCCAGTCCATAGCCTACGTTGTCGATATATCGCGTGGCACAATAAAGCCTTTGCGCCGCTTTATGGACTACCTCTTTTTGCTCTCCTTCTTCCCCAAGATGTTCCTCGGCCCACTCGTAAAGGCTAAGGAGTTCATACCACAGATAGAGGCACGCGAGGTGAACGTATCGCGTGAGGACTTCGGACGTGCCGTGACGCTTATAGCAGGAGGATTATTGAAGTATGCCGTTATAGCCTCGTCGCTCGGTGCGCTATTCGTTAACCCCGCATTCAAGGGTGAGTTGGGCGATAGTGGCGTGGTGGCGCTACTCGCCATATATGGCTTCACGATGCAGATATACTGCGACTTCTCGGGCTACTCCGACATCGCCGTGGGCGTAGCACTCATGATGGGTTTCCGCCTTCCCGACAACTTCGACGCACCATACAAGTCGGCTACGATAACCGAGTTCTGGCGACGATGGCATATATCGCTCTCCACATGGCTCAAGGAGTACCTATACATAGCCCTCGGAGGCAACCGCCGCGGCTCGTTCCGCACATACTTAAACCTCTTCCTCACGATGGTGCTCGGTGGATTGTGGCATGGCGTTAGCATCTGCTACATGGCCTGGGGCGTGCTACATGGCTTGGCACTTGCACTACACAAGGTGTGGCTAAAGATTAACCCCTGGGCGAAGAAGACAGGAGCAGAGATGCACCCCATAGTACGCTTCGGCGCTACGCTAATCACCCTACATATAGTCGCCTTTGGATGGTTGCTCTTCGCATCGGCACAGCAAAAGCCTGAGTTCGGCGAGGACCTCACCCTCTGCCTCGACATGATAAACCGCATAGCATACAACTTCCATGTTGCAGACATCCTGCCCGCAATCGAGGCTTCGGGCGTAGCGATAGCGATAATGTGTGGTGGCTACATCCTACACTACCTCCCCAAGCGCCTCAATGGCGCAATAGAGCGCATCGTAACACGCTCGGGATTTGTGGGACAGTGGCTGCTTATAGTGACCGTAATATGGGTTGTAATGCAGTGTAGCGCGATGCTCGTAGCCGAGACAGGCATGGCTGCGGGACTACCCATGTATGCTGACTATTAATATCGGACCGAACTATGAATAATGTAACTTGGGATTGGGGACTGTTTGAAGTATTAAACTTCGACGGCCCTGCATGGCTCGATGTCGCAATGACAAAGATATCGGGCATGGCACTCTGGATTCCCCTATATATACTTATATTATATTTGGTATGGCGCCGTCACTCGTGGCGTGGCATCCTCGCCTTTGTGGTTGCCGTAGGTGTGGCCATACTCTTTGCCGACGTGGTTGCTGGCATCTTCAAGCACCAGGGACCTCTTGCCGACATATGGCCATCGTTCCCCGCACGCCTACGCCCTCAGCATACACCCGAGGGTCTCGACTTCGCGGCAAATGGCTACAACACCGGATATATCTATGGCACAGTATCGGGACATACATCAACCATCACCGCCATCGCCATACTCTCGGCCGTGGTTGTGGAGAAGCGCTGGTTTACGATAGTAATGGCATCGGTGGCAACACTCATATGCTACTCACGCATATATCTGGCCTGCCACTTCCCCCAGGATATACTCCTTGGTGCTGTCGTAGGCATCGTGGCAGCCATCATCGGCATACTGCTTTTCAAATACGGACTAAGGCTCAAAAAACGCAATGCTAAATAGCAAAAGATGCGCTGGAGATAACTCTAGCGCATCTTTTTGTTTTTTGTGAATAAAGTGTCGAAAAAATAGTTGCGAAAAAATTGGGTAATACCATAAAAAATGCCGAATTTTGTACACTCGAAGTGCGCACTTTAGGTGGGCATAGGGCAAGAAGAGAGGCCGACGGGCTGTGTGTATGGAACAAAGAGAGAGGGCCACAGGCAATGGAAAAAATAGTAAAAAACAATATACAATTATGACTCAAAAACCTAACAATGAACAGCTTAACACTGTGAAGTACGAGGACGCAGTAGCGGCTTCGAAGGAGTATTTCGCAGGTGACGAACTCGCCGCACAGGTGTGGGTGAGCAAGTACGCTTTGAAGGACTCGTTCGGCAACATCTACGAGACTACGCCCCGCGATATGCACAACCGTATCGCTGGCGAGCTCGCACGCATCGAGAACAACTACCCCAACCCATTGTCTAAGGAGCAGATATTCGAGCTTCTCGACCACTTCCGCTATGTCATCCCTCAGGGTGGCCCTATGACTGGTATTGGCAACAACCTCCAGGTGGCATCTCTCTCTAACTGCTTCGTTATCGGACACAAGAACCCCGCAGACTCTTACGGTGGTATCTTCCGCATGGACGAGGAGCAGGTACAGCTCATGAAGCGCCGTGGTGGCGTGGGTCACGACCTCTCGCACATCCGCCCTACTGGTAGCCCCGTGCTCAACTCGGCACTCACCTCAACAGGTATCGTGCCCTTCATGGAGCGCTACTCTAACTCTACACGCGAGGTGGCACAGGATGGCCGTCGTGGCGCCTTGATGCTCTCGTTGCTTATCAAGCACCCCGATGCTGAGCGATTCATCGACGCAAAGGTCGATACTGGCAAGGTGACTGGTGCTAACGTATCTATAAAGGTAGATGACGGCTTTATGCGTGCTGCATTGGCGGGTGAGTCATACCGTCAGCAGTTCCCCATCAACAGCGACAAGCCTATCTACACTCAGGACATCGACGCTAAGAAGCTTTGGGCAAAGATTATCCACAACGCTTGGAAGTCGGCAGAGCCCGGTGTGCTCTTCTGGGATACTATCATCCGCGAGAGCGTGCCCGACTGCTACGCTGACGAGGGCTTCCGAACAGTATCTACAAACCCATGTGGCGAGATTCCATTGTGCCCCTACGACAGCTGCCGTCTCTTGGCACTTAACCTCTTGAGCTATGTTGACGCGCCCTTTACTAAGGAGGCAAAGTTCAACTTCGAGAAGTTCAAGGAGCACGTAGCAATGGCTATGCACCTCATGGATGACATCATCGACCTCGAGCTCGAGAAGGTGGAGCTTATCATCAACAAGATTGCTTCAGACCCCGAGGATGAGGATGTACGCCGCGTAGAGCTCGAGCTCTGGAAGAAGATTAAGGATATGGCACTCAAGGGTCGCCGTACGGGCCTCGGCATCACCGCTGAGGGCGATATGTTGGCAGCACTCGGCCTCCGCTACGGCTCGGACGAGGCTATCGACTTCACAGTTAGCGTACACAAGACCCTCGCAGTGGAGGCATACCGCGCCTCTACAATGATGGCGAAGGATCGTGGTGCATTTGGTGTTTATAACTTCGAGAAGGAGCAGGGCAACCCCATGGTTGAGCGAGTATGCGAGGCAGCACCCGAGTTGCGCGAGTTGATGAAGCAGTATGGTCGTCGTAACATCGCGATGCTCACTATCGCGCCTACAGGTACTACATCACTCATGTCGCAGACTACATCGGGTATCGAGCCTGTATTCCGCCCCGTATATAAGCGTCGTCGCAAGATTAACCCCTCGGACAAGGACCAGGTGGCATCGTTCGTAGATGAGACAGGTGAGAAGTTCGTAGAGTACTACGTATATCACCACCAGTTCGTTAAGTGGCTCGAGATTAATGGCTACGACACAACCAAGCTCCAGACAATCAAGGAGGAGGAGCTCAACGAGTGGCTCAAGGCGTCGCCCTACTACAAGGCTACAGCAAACGACATCGACTGGGTGGCAAAGGTTAAGATGCAGGGTGCTATCCAGAAGTGGGTGGACCACTCTATCTCTGTTACCGTAAACCTCCCCAACGAGGTTACCGAGGAGCTCGTAGCAGATGTTTATCGCACAGCTTGGGAGTGCGGCTGTAAGGGTATAACCGTATATCGTGACGGCTGCCGCGATGGCGTATTGCTCGACGTGAACTCAAAGGACAAGAAGAAGAACTGCTCGAATAGCAACAGCTTACGTCGTCCCGAGTCTATCCCTGCCGACATCGTACGTTTCAAGAACGGCAAGGAGGATTGGATTGCCTTCGTGGGTAAGCAGGATGACCGCCCTTACGAGATTTTCACCGGTAAGATTGAGGAGGATGCTATGTACATCCCCAAGACTATCACCCACGGTAACATCCTCAAGGTTACCGAGGCTGATGGCACTAAGCGCTACGACTTCCAGTACCAGGACCGCTACGGCTACATCAACACCATCGGTGGTATCTCACGCCTCTTCGACGAGGAGTTCTGGAACTATGCGAAGCTCATCTCTGGCGTATTGCGCTACGGCATGCCTATTGACAAGGTTGTTCAGCTCGTTGACGGCCTACACCTCGACTCTGAGACCATCAACACATGGAAGAATGGCGTTGAGCGTGCGTTGAAGCAGTACATCAAGGATGGTACCCGCGGTAAGGGTCGCTGTCCTCAGTGTGGCCAGGAGAACATGGCATACCAGAACGGTTGCTTGACATGTATGGCGTGCGGCTATTCTAAGTGCAACTAAGCCTTATAGAAAAGTCTAAATTATTAGAGGAGAGTCTCGACGATGGTCGAGGCTCTCTTTTCTTTATTCATCAGGCGTGGCACGAAAAATGAATGATGAGCATTGCGCGAAAATCGTGTAGAACAACAAAAATGCTTACGTCTATGAAAAAAGTTTTACTTCTATTATTGGTTGTCGCTGTTGTGACACCGATAGTCTCGGCACAAGAGTGGGAGCGCCCACGTGCTTGGCGCGGATATGAGACAAATCGCTTCTGGGATAACTGGGAGATTGCTGCGGGTGGTGGTGCCTCGATGCTGCAGGTGGGAAGAAACATCGGGGATGACCCTGGCAAGTTCTTCAACCGCGTGGGCTGGAATGCCAATATCTCGGCCGTGAAGTGGATAGTACCCGTTGTGGGTATGCGTCTGCAGGTCGATGGCGGCGAGTTCCAGAACTACTCCTTCAACCAACCCAAGTATGGCGAGGGCATCTTCAAGACACCCTACCTATATGTGCACGGCGATATCCTGGTGAACATGTCGAACTGGATTGGTGGCTACCGCCCCGACCGCATATATAGCGCAGTGTCGTATATGGGCTTCGGATATAACGTAATGTCGTGGACAAGCAACTCTGCCGGCTCGACCAACAGCGAGTTTGCCTTCACCACGGGCCTCTTGAACAAGTTTCACATCACGCCACAATGGGATATAGAGCTCGACCTACGCTCCTGGTTCTTCCGCGAGGGCTCGCTCCCCGCCGAGATTAATGGTTGTGGACGTGTTGCCGTAGGTCTCTCGGCATCTGTTGGCATCGCCTACCGCTTCAACAAGCGCGTCTGGACCCCAGCATACTCCCAGGCAGATGTCGATGGCTACATCGCCGCTATTGTAGGCCTCGAGGAGGAGATTTTGGCAACGGATGCCGCACTCATAAACCTCGCAGAGAGCGCTAAGGCCCTCGAGCAGGATAACAACCGCCTCAAGAGCGACCTTGCTGCAGCAAAGAGCGCACAGCCTATGCCTACGAAGTGCCACAACACGGGCGAGGGCGTCGTCTTCTTCACCATTGGCGAGGCCACACTCTCGGAGTATGCCCGCGCGACACTCGACAACTACATCGCGGCAATGGCCGACTGCAACGCTCCGATTATGGTTACGGGATATGCCGACAAGGAGACGGGTAGCGCCGAGCGCAATATGCAGCTTTCGAAGGAGCGCGCCGAGAGTGTCATGACCTACCTCGTCAACAACGGCATAGATGCCACACGCATCACTACGGAGTGGGTTGGCGACACGGAGCAGGCCTTTGCTACGCCCGATACACCGCTTGTAAATCGTTGCGTAACACTCAAATAACAAAAAAAGTAGGGATTGAAATACAATCCCTACTTTAACATTTTATAGTGACAGTACATTAGTTTGCCGTTATCGTCTCTGAGGTGCATGCCTCCGCCGCGGCAGAACTCCCACACCTTACAATCGGCGCACTCATCCGTCTTCGTCCACTCGCGGTCGCGGAAGGGGGTAAACCTATTCTGCCATACATCCCAGAACCTATCTCGGTAGATGTTACCCTGCGCATAGTTACCACGCACGCTGGTACAGCCCGAAATATCGCCATTAACACGGATAGAGGCTACCGTAACACCCGCAGTACACATATAGAAGTGGTCGCGCACCTCGGTCTCGTAGCCGCCGAGGAAGCCCTCACAGGCGTAACTGAGGTTTATGCGGCCCTCCTTGCGCGTCTTGCGGATAAACTCCATGAGCGTGCGGAACTGCTCGGGGTTTAGGTGCAGCGTCTCATCGCGCTTAGCACGGCCCGCGGGAAAGACCGAGAAGATACGCCAGCGCGTGATGCCCTCCGAGATAAGGAACTCCTTCCACTGGTCGAGCCTATCCATGATGGCGGGCGTAGCACATGTTATGACATCGTATGTAAGTCCCTCAACCTCACGGATATTAGCCACTGCCTGGCGTGCACGCTCGAAGCTATCGGGGTTCTGGCGGATGTAGTTGTGCACATCCTCGAAGCCGTCGAAGCTCACCGACACGGAGCGCAAGCCCGCAGCAACGAGCGAGTGCAGGCGCTCACGCGAGAGGCTCATGCCATTGGTCACCATGCCCCACATATATCCGCGCTTCGTAACCTCGCGCCCCGCCTCCTCGAGGTCCTTGCGTACCAACACCTCGCCACCCGAGAAGATGATAAGCACCTTTGCGGGATCTACATTGGGCGTAACCTCCTCGTCCAACACCTTAAGGAAGTCGGCAAGGGGCATATCTCGCTCCGAGACATCGACACGGCAGTCGCTACCGCAGTGTCGGCACTTCAAATTACAACGAAGCGTACACTCCCAAAAGAGTGTACGCAACTCGTGGCGCTCCACAACACCATCGTATAGTCCCTTGAAGAGTTTGAGACCCAGGCGCTTGCGGATGCCTAATCTCTTTCCTTTCACTTGTAAAGAGTAGTTATATAGGTTTCTAAGGGATTACTCAGCCTGCTGTGCAGCCTTTGCAGCCTCCTCAGCCTTAATCGCCTCGATAAGCTTCTTTGCCTCCTCCTCAGATACAGGCTGTGCTACACGGCCATCGGGGAAGGGAACGCCCTGCTCCTCAGACTCCTTAACCTCCTCAATGGGTCGTGCAACCTCGCCATCGGGGAATGGAACGCCATACATAAGCATGATGCGTGGGTCCTCCATCTGATCCTCAACCTCTACGGGCTTTGGGTCCTCACTCTTCTTAGCCTTCTTTGTGCTACAGCATGCCGCAGTCGAGAGACCGAGCATCGCAAGAATAGCTATCTTCCATTTTGCATTCATAATACCCTATCTTTTTAGTCGGTTATAATTCTCTATAATGCACAAATATATACCTTTTTCCGCAAATCTACAAATTAAACGCATTTTTTTACACTTTTAGTATTGACTGATGCGATAAATTTAGTAACTTTGAACTGCCAAACTAACAACATTCATCTATGACAGGGCGTGTAAAATGGTTCGACGACAAGCGTGGCTACGGCTTTATCACCTCCGATGAGGGGGTCGATGTCTATGTCCACTACACAGCTATTGTGACAGATGGCGATGGCTACCGCACGCTCAAACATAACTGGCGCGTAAACTTCGATGTAGTGACAACCGACGATGGCCGCGAGGAGGCACGCAATGTCGTGGTGTTACCAAAGATTGCTCCACGCAAGGAGGCTAAGCGACGATAACGATACTACAACCCATAAAGTTGTATAACAGGTCGAGGGTGAGAACAGGCGCAACGCCAAAATGGCCATATTAGGCGACCTTAGAATAACTCAAGTTGCTCGGGCGAGATATTAAACGTTTTACGATGATAGGGCGAGAGCCCATACTCCCTTACGGCTATCCTATGCTCACGCGTGGGGTAGCCCTTGTTTTTTGCCCAGCCATACATGGGGTACTCCTCGGCAATGCGCATCATATACTCGTCGCGGTGGGTCTTGGCAAGCACTGAGGCAGCAGCGATATTTGCATACTTACCATCGCCCTTAACTATTGTGCGCCAGGGTGTTGCAAGGTCTGTATGGAAGCGGTTGCCATCGATGACGATATACTCGGGTGTGGTGCTCAGCGCCTTGAGTGCTATGTTCATACCCTCGATAGAGGCGTGGAGGATGTTTATCTGGTCTATGCGCTCGGCAGTAACCTCAGCGACATGCCATGCCAAGGCCTCGCGCTCGATAATCTCGCGTAGTTGGTTGCGTCGTCGCTCTGTCATCTGCTTCGAGTCGTTGAGTAGCGGATGGTGAAAATCGGGTGGCAATATCACCGCCGCGGCAAATACCGAGCCTGCGAGACAGCCGCGTCCCGCCTCGTCGCATCCCGCCTCTATAAGCTCACGCTGATATGTGGTCTCCAACATAACCGTTACTTGTTTACTTCAACCTGATATACGTTGTTGTCGGGGGTAAATCCCTCCTCGCCATATGAGCGCATCTGGCGTAACATAGCCTCACGCACGGTTACGGAGCACTCCTTCAAGCCACGCTCCACAACAGTGTCATCTATGTAGTTCTCAGCGATATAGTTACACATCGCAACGCGATATTTGCGGGGCTCCAAATCGAAGCGAATGTCCACTGCATCGCCATCCTCACCAACCACAATCTCGTAGGGCGCGTTCGAGCGGAAGTAGGCGTAGTGCGACTCCTTATCGGGCTTCTCCGGCGTGCCATTATTGTACTTATCGAGGATGAAACGGCGTATCTCATCGAGGCTCATCTCGCCCACATAGATGGTCGAAACAAAGGGGTCATTATTGAGTATGTCAACGCGCTTTATGTCGCCCTCACGAATCTCCGAGAGGCGCACGCCACCATAGTGGTAGAAGACTATTTCGGGCACAAAACCAGCGTCGTAGGAATAGTGTAAAAGGGCATCGCAGGTGAAGTTGGCAATGCCATCTTTTGTGGCGCTACCGTTGGCATGAGCCTCCACGGTATTAAGTCCTGGGTCACGCGCCTTAATCGCCTCAACCATATCTCTAACCCTCTCATCCTCTGCATAGTTAGTAGTCTCAATCTGCGAGTACTCCACGCCTATAATCTCACCATCCTTAACACTAATATCGGCAACCGCGACGTAGCGAATATCCTTGCGATTTTGGCTAATGTGAACGCCATTTGTCGCCTCGTTAACCGTGTCGTGGCTATGACCACTAACAATCCAGTCGTATGCTGGCGACATCTCCGCAAGGCGCCTATCCATATCAAAGCCCATGTGCGAGAGGAGCACCGCAAAGTCGGTCTCCTCAGCAAGGCTCTCGCCCACCTCAAACGAGGTCGTCACATCGTCCGTAAAGCTAAAGCCCACGTATGATGAGTCGCCACCCATGGGGCGACCATTAAAGTCGGTAGCCACAACGCCCACAAATGCAATATCCACGCCCTCGAGCGTAGTAGTGACATAGGGGCTAAATCCCGCGCCCTCGGCATCCGCCATATTTGAGCATATCCACTTAAAATCAGATGCTTCGGTCATGGCGTAGAGCACCTCGCGGCCCTTGTCGAACTCGTGGTTGCCCAGCGTAACGACATCGTAGCCCACGGCATTCATAAGCTCTATCATCGGGATGCCTGGCTCGGCATCATCATCGACATAGGCATTGCCCGTAACCCTATCGCCCGAGTCAACAAGCACCACCTCGCCCTTAGCCTCGAACTCCTCAACGAGGGTTGCAAGGCGAGGCATAGCCTCGATATTGGCGTGCATGTCGTTTGTCGAGATGATGTATATATGGCCCTCCTCGGCGCTCTTTGGTTGCGCACACGACACAAGCATGAGAAGTGCCGTGAGTATAAAAATTAGATTTTTTTGCATAAGTTGTAGCGTTTTGTTGCTACAAAATTATAAAAAATTACTATCTTTACACTCGAATTAGTTAAAAAGAGGTAGAAAATGAAGGAGACAATCACTCTTCGCCTTGTGAATAGCGG
Source organism: Alistipes sp. (assembly GCA_045633045.1). Lineage (GTDB taxonomy): Bacteria > Bacteroidota > Bacteroidia > Bacteroidales > Rikenellaceae > Alistipes. The sequence continues at coordinate 22,997 of JAZQXV010000015.1, read as the reverse complement.
CGTTACGATGGATGTCGAGATGGGCACTTCGCTTATGGAGGTGCTCGCTAAAGCCGACTTCGCGCGCCCCTACCCCATCCTTGTGGCGCGCGTCAACAACCGCTACAAGGAGCTTAGCCACCGCATCTTCAAGCCCGTCACTGTGGAGTTCCTCGATGTGCGCCACTATGAGGGCTACCGCGTATATCAGCGCACCATATCCTTCGTCATGCAGATGGCCGCCACGGAGCTCTTCCCCGAGCGTAAGTTGCGCATACGCCACACCCTCGGTAGTGGCTTCTATGCCCAGTTCGAGAATGGCGTAGTACCCACAGCCGAGGAGTTGACACTGCTCAAGGAGCGCATGACCGACATCGTGGAGCGCGACCTCGCTATCACACGCCGCAAGCGCCTCGCGGAGGAGGTGGCGGAGGAGTATGCACGCTACGGCTTTGACGACCGCCTCGACCTTCTCGAGACACGCCCACACCTCTACCGCACGGTAAACTACCTCGGCGATATGCCAGGATACTTCTATGGCGCTTTGGCACCCTCATCGGGCTATGTGCGCCACTTCGATATTGCACCATACTACAACGGCTTCTACGTTGCGCTACCCGAGCGTAGCAACCCCGAGGCCGTATCTACAAACATACACCTCGACAAGATGTTCGACATCTTCCACGAGTACCAGCAGTGGATAGACATCATGGGCGTGCCCACAGTCGGAGAGCTCAACCGTCGCGTGATGGAGGGTGACGCCTCGGAACTTATAAAGATTGCCGAGGCCTTCCACGAGAATAAGATAGCAAACATAGCACGCGCCATTGCGGAGGCCAACAAGGAGCGTGGCGTGCGCATGGCACTCATCTCGGGTCCCTCGTCGAGTGGCAAGACCACCTTCTCGAAGCGCCTCGGTGTGCAGTTGCGCGTATTGGGTCTCGACCCCGTGCTTATTGCTCTGGATGACTACTTCGTGGACCGCGACAAGACACCGCTGGATGAGGATGGCAAGCCCGACTTCGAGGCATTGGAGGCTATCGACCTTGCGACACTCAACGACCACTTGCAGCGCCTTGCTGCGGGCGATAGCGTTGAGATTCCCCGCTACGACTTCATATCGGGTAAGCGACAGTGGCACGAGAACCCACTCAAGCTCACCGACCGCTCGATACTCATCTTGGAGGGTATCCACGCCCTCAACCCACGCCTCACGCCAGGCATTGCCGATGGTAGCAAGTTCAAAATCTATATCTCGTGCTTCACATCGGTGGCGATGGATAACTTCTCGCGCATACCCACCTCGGACAACCGCATGCTGCGCCGCACAATCCGCGACCATGCTACACGCGGCAACAATGCGCTACGCACACTCCAGATGTGGCCCTCGGTGCGTCGCGGCGAGGAGAAGCACATCTTCCCCTATCAGGAGAATGCCAACGTGATGTTTAACTCGTCACTCTTCTACGAGATTTCGGTGCTCCGCGCCATTGCCGAGCCTGTGCTCCGCGAGGTACCCGACACCGTGCCCGAGTATGCTGAGGCCAAGCGCATGCTTAAGTTCCTTGACAACTTCGTGCCTATCGAGCCCGACGAAATACCCCCCACCTCACTCCTCAGGGAGTTTATCGGTGGTAGCTCATTTAAGTATTAAACCAAAAAACAACATAAAACTTTTAAGCTAAGATGAAAACCTTTGACAGCTTTGTTGACCGTCACATCGGTCTTAACACTAAGGATGACCTTCGCGAGATGCTCGCAACAATTGGCGTAGCTTCAGTTGAGGAGCTATTGCAGCAGGTAATCCCACAGAATATCCGTCTTAAGAAGGATCTCGACCTCCCCGCAGCGATGAGCGAGTATGAGTATGCAGCACACATCGGTGAGCTTGCGGCCAAGAACCGCACCTTCCGCTCATTCATCGGTATGGGTTACTACCCCAATGCTGTTCCCGCAGTCGTTACACGCAATGTCTTCGAGAACCCCGCATGGTACACATCATACACACCCTACCAGGCTGAGATTTCACAGGGCCGCTTGGAGGCTTTGCTCAACTACCAAACCGCTATCCTCTCGCTCACAGGCATGGAGGTGGCAAACTGCTCACTTCTTGATGAGGCTACAGCAACTGCCGAGGCTATGCTCATGATGTACGCATTGCGCTCACGCGAGGCCGTTAAGCAGGGTCGCAACCAGATCTTCGTGGACGAGAACATCTTCCCTCACACGCTCGACGTATTGCTCACACGCTCTGAGCCCTTCGGTATCGAGATTATCCGTGACGACTTCGCTTCGTACGAGTTCACCGGCAAGGAGTTTGGTGCTATCGTGCAGTATCCCGCAGCAAATGGCGAGGTACGCGACTATGCAGCCTTCACAGCTAAGGCACACGAGGCGGGCATCACCGTTACTGCTGTTGCCGACCTCCACTCATTGGCACTCTTGAAGTCGCCCGCAGAGTGGGGCGCAGACATCGCCGTAGGTACTACACAGCGCCTCGGTTGTCCCATGGGTATGGGTGGTCCAAGCGCTGGTTACATGGCTACACGCGACGCTTACAAGCGCCAGATGCCTGGTCGTATCATCGGCGTATCTATCGACCGTCTTGGCAACAAGGCGCTCCGCATGTCACTCCAGATGCGTGAGCAGCACATCAAGCGCGAGAAGGCTACATCGAACATCTGTACTGCACAGGCGTTGATGGCTTCGATGGTAGGTTTCTACTGTATATATAATGGTAAGGAGGGTCTCCAGCGCGCCGCGCTCAACGCTCACACCGCAGCCGTAACCGTTAAGGAGGCTTTGGAGGCTATGGGCTATGTGGTACGCACAAAGAGCTTGTTCGACACGCTCGAGGTTGAGGCTGAGGCATCGGTTATCCAGGACATCGCCCTTGCACGCGAGATTAACCTCTTCTACCCCACTGACGAGTGCGTACGCATGTCATTCGACGAGGTAACAACAGATGCTGAGTTGCAGGCTATCATCGACATCTTCGCTGAGGCACGCGGCAAGAAGGCAAAGGCTGTTAAGCGTGCGGAGCCCGCTATCGCAGCGGAGGTAAAGCGCGAGAGCGACTTCTTCACCGAGAAGGTATTTAATTCATACCGCACAGAGACCGAGATGATGCGTTATATCAAGCGCCTTGAGTTGCGCGACATCTCGTTGATGAACTCTATGATTTCGCTCGGCTCTTGTACCATGAAGCTCAACGCAGCGCAGCTCATGCAGCCACTCTCACTCGCTGGTTTCCAGAACATACACCCCTTCGCTCCCGCAGACCAGACTGAGGGCTACCGCGAGCTTATCTCGAACCTCGAGGGCTACCTCGCAACTATCACTGGCTTCGCAGGTTGTACCTTGCAGCCTAACTCGGGTGCTGCAGGTGAGTACGCAGGTCTCCTTATGATTCGTGCATACCACCAGAGCCGCGGTCAGGGCTACCGTAACATCATCCTCATCCCATCTTCAGCACACGGCACTAACCCCGCATCTGCTGCTATGGCGGGCATGAAGATCGTCATCGTGGCGTGCGACGAGAATGGTAACATCGATGTTGAGGATTTGAAGAAGAAGGCCGAGGAGCACGCATCGGAGCTCTGCGGCTTGATGGTAACATACCCCTCAACACACGGTGTATTCGAGAGCCGCATCCGCGACATCGTTGACGCTGTACACGACGCAGGTGGTCAGGTATATATGGATGGTGCGAACATGAACGCACAGGTGGGTCTCACCAACCCCGGCTTCATCGGCGCCGACGTATGCCACCTCAACCTCCACAAGACCTTCGCTATGCCTCACGGCGGTGGTGGTCCTGGTGTTGGCCCCGTATGCGTTGCTGAGCACCTCGTTAAGTTCTTGCCCACACACTCACTCATGGAGACTGGTGGCGAGGAGGGTATCACCGCAGTATCATCTTCACCATGGGGTTCTGCAATGTTGTTGCCCATCACCTACGGTTACATCCGCATGCTCGGCTTCGAGGGCTTGCGTCGCTCAACAGAGATGGCTATCGTGAATGCTAACTACATGTCGTCAGCCTTGAAGCACGAGTACCGCACATACTACTCTGGCGAGACTGGCCGCGTAGGTCACGAGATGATCCTCGACCTCACACGCTTCAAGCACGACTACAACATCGACTGCGGCGACATCGCACACCGCCTTATGGACTACGGCTTCCACGCTCCTACCCTCTCGTTCCCCGTACACGAGACCTTGATGGTTGAGCCTACAGAGTCTGAGTCAAAGGCCGAGATGGACCGCTTCATTGAGGCACTCATCAAGATTAAGCGTGAGTGCGAGGCTGCTGCCGAGAGCGGCAACTGCGACAATGTTGTTGTCAACGCGCCCCACACCGCTAAGGAGTTGGCAGGCGAGTGGAACCACCCATACTCACGCCAGGAGGCTGCATTCCCCTTGGAGTGGATTGCCGAGGGTAAGTTCTTCCCCTATGTAACAAAGATTGACAACGGCTACGGCGATCGTAATCTCTGCTGCCGCGCAATTGAGTAATCAAATAGGCTAAATAGCACTTTGGGGCTGTCCATCTTAAGTGGGCAGCCCCATTTTCTTGTTTTTGCATTTGAATATATTTCTCTTATAAAAGCGTTAATAGCACAATAGACCATGGAATAAAAATGCGGCGTATGCAACAATATTACATTGAAATAGTGCGAGTTTCAAAAATAATATGTATATTTGTCCGCTACAACAGATTGAAAATAAAAACATATATACACATTAAAAACACATTATTAATCATGAAAAACTTTTCAAACTACATGCTTGCAGCCTTTGCACTTGTGCTTGGCTTTGCACTCAGCGCATGTACCGACACTCCCGACGAGCCTACACCAGGCAAGAAGGAGACAAAGGTGGAGGTAGCCGTAACTGAGACATCAGCCAGCGGTGCTACCATCGTTGTAACAACACAGAACGTTAAGGAGTTCGCTTACGTTCAGCGCGACTCTGAGATTCCCGCATCAGCAATCCTTCAGGGCGATGAGCGCAAGACAACAATCAAGAACACTGAGGAGGTTACTAACACAACTATCACAATTGATGGTCTTAGTGCTGGTGAGTCTTACACCATCTTCTTCGCATTCCGCCTCGCAGACGAGACTATCTACGATGAGGTTAAGCGTGTTGAGTTCACCACTACAAGCTATGGTGACAACGTATTGACAGTTGTTGACCGCATGTACGACGGTTTCTCTGTACACATCCAGATTCCCGAGGAGGTTAAGGAGCGTGGCAACGCTTTGCGCTACGCTACTACCTCAATGGCTATGTTCAACTACATGAAGTCTATGGGTAGTGGTTCGTACGACAACTTGCTCTACAACGCTGCACAGTGGACAACAACAGACAAGACCGTTATCTGCGACGACTACCACAGCGTAGAGCGTGACGAGAATGGCGACATTATCTACTCAGAGGGAGGTGATCCATTGGCAGAGTACTTTGACCCCAAAGTTCCTGGCGAGCCTGGCTACTTCTTGGTAGGTGAGTTCGAGTATATGACCGACACCGAGGAGCGTACAGTCCTCTACATCGACGAGGAGAGTGGCGAGATCAAGTCAAAGCGCGTTAACGACGACTCATACTGGGAGAGCACCGTATGGTGGTATCCTGCAGGCTGGCAGCCCGGCTACTACAACCCAGTGTACGACTGGGTAGCATGGTACACCGACCAGCAGAACAACCCCGACGAGTACGACTCGGAGAAGTACTGGACAGGTTACTACGAGCGTATCTATGTTGAGACTCTTCCTGCTGAGACTCTCGAGGGTAACGTTGAGATCAAGGTTACTGACATCACTCCTATTGATGCTTGCCTCTCATTCACTCCTACAGATGACGTAGCTCAGTACTGCATCCTCGTATGTACAGAGTCTGAGTACGAGACGCAGATTCTTCCTCTTATCGATAACAACACTGACCACTTGCGCTGGTTCGTTGGTTCATACTTCGCTATGAGAAGCTTCGGTATCGAGATGGGTCAGGGTCCTACAGAGTTGTGGCTCACAGACTGGTTCATTGATACTAAGGGCATGGCAGGTCAGACTATCCGTGTAATGGTATCTGGTATTGGTGATGCAGCAGGTAAGACACAGAGCTTTGCAACTACTACATTCGAATTGCCCGAGGTAACTCTTCCAAAGCCTGAGGTTATTGTAACTCCCGTACCTAGCGACGATCCATACTCATTCACATTCAACATCAAGAACCCCAACCCTGATAACGCTATTACTGAGGCTTACTTCGCATGTAACTACGTGCGTGAGTTCGACGCTATCCTCGATGAGTACAGCTATACAAAGCTCCTCAAGGAGATGGGTAACCCTCTTAATGCTACTGCAATTGGTCTTATCAATACTCCTGAGGGCTTCAACTTCACAATGTCGTCACGCGAGAACGCTACATCACGTCTTGCAGTGCTTGCATACAACTGGGAGGGTACTGGCAACAACCCCGACGATCCTAACTCAAAGGCCGTTGCAGAGTACACTACACCTAATGCTAACTTCCCCGTGCGCGTAAACTCTGAGCTCTTTGAGAAGCTCCAGGGCGAGTGGGAGGCTTCAGCTGACATGAAGAACTACATCGCCGTAACTGACTCTGAGGGTAACGCTACTGGCGAGTACAAGTTCGAGGACGCTGGTAAATACAAGTCACCTGTGACTATCGCTGGCGGCATCGAGTATCCCGAGACTCTCTCTGAGGATGTATATGACCTCTACGCAGAGTGGGGCATCAGCCGCGAGAAGACTGACGACCTCTTCGAGGAGTTCTTGGAGATGGCTGAGCAGTACAACGCTCGCACACGTGGTTTCAACCGCCTCTTGTGCCTCGGCTACAACTTCGTACACCCCGACTACAACCTCGGCGTGGTACAGACTCCTTGGGATTTGTTCACATCAAGCGAGTTCTCTGTAGCTACTGTATCAGATATGTTCTACGACTTCGGTCCTAAGTGGAACCTCGAGATTGACGCTGATGGTAACGTATGGGTGCCTATCAACATCGAGCGTGAGTTCCCAATGTCAGCATTCTACTACGGTATCAACTACACATTCTACATGTTGGCTGTTGGCGAGCGTTCATACCTTGCTGGTGACGTTATCGGCACTGATGGTAAGACTGTTGTTGAGGCTCGTTTCCCTGTTGAGGTATCTGACGACTACAACACAATCACTATCAAGCCTATCGTTCACAAGGATTCTGAGGGCGAAATTATTGAGACATATTATCCTTGCGTAAGCCAGCTCCAGAATGGCTATGCTACACCTCTTAACCCACGCGTACGCAGCGAGGTAACCCTCACACGTAAGGCTGGCGCAACTACTTCAGTTAAGGCTAACGCCGCAACTGCTAAGGGTGTATCTCAGAGCATTGCACCTATGGGCGAGGCTCGCGTACCTATGCAGCGCGCAGAGTTCTCAATGACATCATTCGAGAACATAACACCTCGCACACGCATCATCCCTGAGCGTAAGATTGAGGCTGGCGCTGAGGCTTACCACAAGCGTGCAAAGGCTGCCGTTGAGGCATACTATGGCATCGAGCTTGACTAAGCAACATAGATAGCTTAATGTTAGGGCTGTTCGGCAATGCTGGACAGCCCTAATTGTTTTAGGGCGCCGGTTTCGAGGGGATCCGTGGAGAACCTCTCGGCTATTCCGAGCTCATGGGTTACATTTTTGTAACCCGCAAACAAGGAGGAAAACTCTCTCATCGAGACATCGAGCACCCTACGGGGCAACCCCACAGATACCCTCTTGGGCGGTGGGGGTGTTTCCATCCATCCATTTTTCCTATGTAAATGGATGGATGGAAAACCCTTTTCTTCTCTTAGAGTGTTATCTTTCTTCCAGGGGTTATCAGTGAAGTATTGGTATGGGGTATAGTGGCAACCGCATTTATCTAAGCGATTGCACTTACCTACTATATCATTGATATATATATTATTATATGTATCAATATAATGAGTAAATACATTTTTTCTACCACACTGAGGACATACATGGCGTGTATTACGTCCTCTATATCTCTCTAACTGACATCTATATTGTGTCATAGTAATATATATTTATATTTATATTGATATTATGTTTTCCATCCATCCATTTATATAGGGAAAATGGATGGATGGAAAAGCCTATCTAACCCGTCATTGCGAGGCGCAGCCGTGGCAATCCTCCATTGTTCTCTGTCTATTCACAGAGGTAGATCCCCACGTCGCTATGCTCCTCGGGATGACGTTGTGTAGTTTTTGCGCTTACGCAAAACAAAAATGGCGGCACCCTAAGGCACCGCCATTCATGCTATATATCGGTCAAGTATTACTCCTCAACAACCTCCGAAAGAGTAGCCTCAGTAGGCTCCAAGTCAGTAGGCTCAACCTCTGGCTCCTCTACAGAGACCTCTGCAAGCTCCTCAGCACACAACTTGAGCAAGGGCATATCGACATCAACCAAGTTCTCGGCAAAGAGCTCCACCTGCAACTGCAATGCGGGGTTCTCTACTTCCCATGCCTCAGCCACCGTACGAACAGCCTGCTGCTCAGCATCCGAGAGGTTCTTGTACCAGTGCTCAGCCTCGGCATACGACGCTGCCAACTCCTCAGCCGCAGCACCAAGGGCTCTAACCTCGCTATTAGTGAGTGTGTTGTACCAAGCATCGAAGCCCTCAGCATCGACAGCCTCGGCATCGAGGAGCGAGGTAATCTCGCTCCACTGTGCCTTGTACTCTGTCATCTGCTTCTCTGCAGCACCCGTATCCTTAGTGCAAGCCACAAACATCGCTGCAGCAAGCACAACAAACAATACGCGCTTCATTACTCCTTACCTGCTTTAGTAAGCTCGATATCGAAATCCGACAAGACGTTCATATAGTTGATGAATGCCTCGTAAGCCGAGCCGTAGGGGTTGAAGTATGAGTGTACGTCACCGTCAGAGAACCACTTAGTTGCCATATAGTAGAAGTGGTCAGAGTTCTGCATGAAGTGCCATACATACTCGAAATCCTTGTTCTTAGCCTTCTTAACCTTGGGAGCGAGGGCATACAACTTAGCAAATGCCTCGTTCTGCAAATCGTTACCAAGCCATGCTGTAACGTCGCGCTCCTCATCTGCCCATGACATAGCATGGGGGCTATGCAACACTGCTACGGGCTGCAACTTCTTAGCTGCCTCGCTAACGGTAGCGAATGCCACCTCACCAGTTGCCAACATCGCTGCGGGCAATGCCTTAACGAAGTCGAAGATGCCAGTAGATGCCTTCTGGTGCTCACCGAATGTCTCGTAGTCCATGAAGAGGTTTACTACATCACCTGTCTCTGCGGCTACCCAGCCAGCGAACTTATCCGCAGTAAGGGGCCACTCGGGCCAACCCTCATTAGAGAAGCGGAAGGCGATGTCATCAGCGAGCTTGTAGTTACGCAACAAGAGGCGGAGCTTGTTGTCGTTAGCATCGGTATATACGAAGTTGGGAGACTTCCAACCGAGGATGTGCTTAGCACCCTCAGCCAACATTGTCTTGAAGCCCAAGTCCTCAACCATCTTAGCGATGCCGTCAGAGTAGATAAGCTCGGTATTGCGGAAGGCGGTGGGCTTAACGCCGAACTCCTCCTTAAGCATCTTAGTGTGGAGCTTAACCTCATTTTTGAACTCCTCAGCCGAAGCCAACGCCGAGAGTGAGTGAGAGTATGTCTCACCGAGGAACTCTACGCAACCAGTATCAGCCAACTTCTTGAACGACTCCAACACCTCGGGAGCGTATGCCTTGAACTGCTCAACAGCAGAGCCAGTGATAGAGAACGACACCTTGAAGGCACCCTTATGCTCCTCGATAAGGTTCAAGAGCAAGGCATTCATAGGCAAGTAGCACTCGCGAGCCACCTTCTGCATGATAGCGCGGTTGGTGAAGTCATCGAGGTAGTTGTGGTCATTACCCATCTGGAAGAAACGATAGGTCTTCAAACGCCAGGGCTGGTGCACCTGAAAATAGAAACAAACAGTCTTCATATATATACTCGTTTTTTATTTATTACAATTGTCGATAGCCTGCTGATAGACATCCTTAATCTTCGTAGCGGCATTGAACCACTTGAGGTTGTTAACCTCCTCCATACCCTTCTCCGAGAACATCTTCGCAAGAGCAGGATATGTGATAAGACCATAGATAGAGTCAGCCATAGCATCTACATCCCAGTAGTTAACCTTAACAGCGTAGTCCAAAACCTCGGCTACACCACTCTGGTGTGAGATGATAGTGGGCACGTTCGAACGCATAGCCTCCAATGGCGAGATACCGAATGGCTCAGATACCGAAGGCATGATATATACATCCGACAACTGGAACATCTTCTGCACGTCGTCGCCCTTCAAGAAGCCTGTGAAGTGGAAGCGGTCAGAGATGCCGAGCTGTGCAGCACGACGAATACAGTGGTTCATCATATCACCCGAGCCAGCCATTACGAAGCGTACGTTGGGTACGCGCTTCAGCACCTTAGCTGCCGCCTCGATGAAGTAGTCGGGACCCTTCTGGAAGGTGATACGACCAAGGAAGGTAACGATCTTGTCATCGACACCGCGCTTTGGAAGTGGGTTATCGTTCTCGGCAAACTGAACAGCGTTGTGTACAGCTACAACCTTCTCTGGTTCGATGTTATACTTGTTGATGACGATGTTACGTGTGAGGTTAGACACGGCGATGACCATATCTGCCGCCTCCATACCTGCGCGCTCGATCTCATAGACACGAGTATCGATGTTGTCGCTCGACGAGCGGTCAAACGATGTAGCGTGCATGTGCACTACGAGGGGTTTACCCGACACCTGCTTGGCTGCGACACCCGCGAAGTATGTCAACCAGTCCTGAGCATGGATAACGTCGAACTGTCCCTCGAGCTGGCGTGCCACCTCTGCTGCAACAACAGCATAGCGAGCCACCTCCTCCATGATGTTGGCGCCATACTTACCCGAGAATGTGTAACGCTGTGTCCAGCTATCGCCCTTACGCTCCCAGAACTTCTTGCCTGTGCGCTCGTAGCCCTCGCGATATGTAGCCCACTCCTCAGGCGAGATGTATGGCACCATATTCGAGTCGATATGGATGAACGAAATCTTGCGCATTATGTCATCTGCACCCTCAATGCTTGAGTCACAGTAGCGTGCCTCGATATCGCTGGCATTGACAACCTTAACGAAGCTCTGGTCCTCATCACCCGACGCCTTGGGCATCACGAAGATGACCTCCACGTCGTTGCGAGCCAGACCCTGTGTCATACCATAGCAAGCGGTACCCAAACCACCAGCGATATGGGGAGGAAACTCCCAACCGAACATTAGTACTCTCATAATATCTCTTTTTTTCGTTTATTTCTTAACACTCTTGCGCACACACTTACGCTTAGGCTTCTCCTCGGTTGTGGTCTCAGCCTTAGGGGCTGCCTTCTTCACTGTTTTACGCTTCTTGGGAGCATACTCGTTGATAAGCATGTTGATGTAGAGCAAGCCCGCTACAGATGTTGCATGTGATACCGAGCCACGTGGGTTGTGTGGAGGATCACCCTCGAAGCGCTCCGAGATTGAACCTACGCACTTTGTCTGGAGTTCAGAGTCGAATGCCTCCAACAACTTGCGAGCATCATCCACAAAGCGCTCACCACCGATAGCGAAGCAAGCCTTAACATAGAACATAAGAGGCCATACCCATGCCGAGCCGTTGCGCGATGCAAGGTCCTGCGAACGCTGATCCTCGTTGTAGTTCGACTTGTAGAGTATGTTGCGTGGTGACAACGTGCGCAAACCTCGAGGTGTGAGCAAGTGCTCGTTCACGGTCTGCAATACGCGTACACGCTTCTCCTCATCGAGCATAGTGTAGTCGAGACCTGCGGCTACGACCATGTTGGGGCGTATAAACTTATTGATCTCGTCAGCATTTACGTAGTCAGCCAAGTAGCCCTCATCCAACCAGAAGCGGCTGAGGAATGAGTTCCTAATAAGCTCAGGAAGCTCCTTCCACTCTGCTACGAACTCCTTGTCACCCTGCTTCTTTGCTACTGCCAAGGTGTATGACACGGCGTTGTACCACAATGCCTGGAGCTCTACGGGGTAGCCACGACGTGGTGTGACGGGCAGGCCATCAACGCTTGTACCCATCCAAGTGAGAGGACGCTCCGCAGCTGCCCAGATAAGGCCGTTGTCGTGCATCATAATCTCTCTTGCGAAGCCTCGGCGGTATGCTGCAAGGATAGACTTCATAGCCTCGCCATACTTCGCCCACACCTCCTTCTGCGAGATGTGCTTCTCCAACTGCTGGAGCGAGAAGTAGAACCAGAGGGGTGCATCTGCTGTAACATTGAGCTCTCGGCCCTCAAACATACCGCTCTCCTGCATATCACGCACTGCGGTGTCGAGAACATCGATGCAGTCCTCCTTGTGTCCCTGCGAGAGTGTCAAGCCGGGCAATGCCATGAATGTATCCTCCATGAAGGGGCCAAACCATGGGTAGCCCGCAACAACCTCTGTGCGGTTCTCAGGACGGCGGATGACAAACTGGCGTGCCGAGTGCTCGAGGCAGCTCAAGAAGTCAATCTTGTGTGTGCGGCGTGCCAAAGCACCCTCATATACTGCCGAGATAGTCTCGGGCGATGCCATCATATCGGTAGCGGCAGAGAAGATTACGCTCTCACCCTTCTTGATGTTGAACTCGAAGTAGCCAGGCGTGAGCAAGTCCTCATGGCCCTCATAGCCACGAGCAAGCTCCTTGCGGTACTCGAAGTTGTAGTACCAGTCGGGAGCAGCCACGAACTCCGACTCCTCCTTGCTAAGCTGCATATTGAGCCATGGGAAGCCATCGTACAAGCGGCACTTAACGCCATAAGGGATGGGGTAAGCACGGCCGTCGGCATTCATATTTGCCTTCGAGAGCGAGTGCTTATCGCGGAATGCCAACAAGGGGCGGAGGCGCAATGTTGTATCAGAGTGTGCATCGACAAGCGTATAGCGAATCATAAGCTGTGTGCGCTTGTGAATCCACAACAACTCCTTCTTCAAGATTACACCACCCACACGGTATGTGATTGTGGGGGTTGGGGTGTACTCGAAGTCGGTGATGTACTTGTGACCGCGGGGCTCGTACGTACCCTCAAAGCGGTGCAAAGCGAGGTTAAACGACTGGTCGTGCTGCACAACGGTCTCGTCGAGCGACGACAACAATACATAAGTGCGGTCGCTCCTGTCGATAGGTGCAACCATCAAACCGTGATACTTGCGTGTGTTGCAACCAACGATTGTGGTAGCCATGTAGCCACCACGGCGGTCCGTAGCAAGCATCTCTCTATCGAGTGCATACTCAAGATTACCCAACTCACGCTTGTCAAATTTCAATCCTGACATAGTATGTGTATATTTGTTAGTTTATATATTCACGTACGACAATCGCATCGCAAACGTCTATTGCTCAACAGGTTAAGCAGACAATGCGACACAATATGATATAATTATGCAATTTTGCACAAGTAAAATTAAGAAAATATTCTTGAAATACCAAAATTTTTATGCAAAAAAAGCCTCAATCACCGCATCGGAGACTAAAAAGCGCTCGGCACGTATCGCCAGCCTACTGCCCTCAGTATAGACAACGCCAGCCTCCGTCCACTCCTTTGCCGCATCTACGATGCGCTCCCTATGCTTCGCCCCAAAGCGCTCCTCGACATAGCCGAGGTCTATGCCCTCAACCCTACGCAGCGAGGTCATTACATACTCGTTCATGTGGTCGAGCTCCGTAAGTTCCTCACTCTCATACTTCACCACACCCTCGGCATACTCCTTAGCTGAAGATATACACCACGTACGGTTGTCGCGCGAGAAGGAGTGCGCACCAGGGCCAATACCGAGGTACTCCACGCCCTGCCAATATGCCGAATTGTGACGGGCTCGACAACCCTCCTTTGCGTAGTTCGAGACCTCATAATGCTCATACCCTGCCACCTTAAGTGCCTCATGCACAACCATATACTCTCGTTCAGACTCCTCGTCCGTGATAGGTGTGTATTCGCCTCGCTGCACCATTAGACCGAGCTTCGTACGCTCCTCGATGGTGAGGTGGTAGGCCGAAATATGCCCCACGTCCAACTTTATAGCCTCTGAAAGTGTATTGCGCAGTGTATCACCACCATAGCCCGCGATACCGAAGATTATATCCACAGAGATATTGTCTATTCCGTAGCGCTTCAACCGCTGCACTGCCTCCACAGCCTCCTGCGCCGTATGGCGGCGGTTCATCATCCGTAAAGCCCCATCGTCGAAGGATTGGATGCCGAGACTCACGCGGTTGACACTCGTTTTGGCAAGCTCCTTGACATACTCCTCCGTAAGGTCATCGGGATTGGCCTCAAGCGTAATCTCCTCCACGTCCGGGCAGTCGAACAACTCGCGGGCGTGAGCTATAAAGCGTTCAACATCTGCGGGTTGCAGAAGCGACGGGGTGCCACCACCAAAGTATATCGAGGTTATGTGTTGCGAGCTAAGATAGTTGCTACGCTCCTCCAATTCGCGGTGCATACCCTCTACAACGTTGGGCAAAAGCGAGAGTGCGCCAACCTTATAGAAGTCGCAATAGGAGCATATACGCTTACAGAATGGGATATGAAAATAGAGTGTTGCCATACGAATAACAAAGTTACAAAAATTTTCCACTCCATAGATATATAAGTCACAAAAATGGTTATCTTTGTACCGTAGCAACTAAACATGATACAAAACATAATGCAAAAACATAGTGCTTTATGAAATCGATAAAAGAGTTATATCGCATAGGTACAGGCCCTTCGAGCAGCCACACCATGGCACCACGCCGTGCCGCCGAGATATTCCAGCACCGCAACCCCGAGTGCAGATACTTCCGTGTAACGCTCTACGGTAGTCTTGCTGCTACGGGACGAGGTCACCTTACCGACCAGGCTATTTTCGAGCCCCTACGTCCCCACGGCAATGTGGAGCTGATATGGGAGCCCTCAATATTCCTCCCCTTCCACCCAAACGGCATGCGCTTCGAGGCTATCGAAGATAACTGCGTGATAGACGACTGGACTGTATATAGCGTTGGTGGCGGCGCACTTGCCGAGGAGAATAGCACACCCATAGAGACAGCAGACATATACCCCGACACAAAGCTTGTTGACATATTGAAGTGGTGCACAGATAATGGCCGCACCTTCTGGGAGTATGTCGAGATGCACGAGGGTAAGGAGATATGGATATTCCTCTCTAAGGTATGGCGCGTTATGCGCGAGGCTGTGGAGCGCGGCATCGAGACCGATGGTGTGATACCTGGTCCATTGAACCTTGCACGCCGCGCAATGCGCTACAATGTGCGCGCATCGGGTTACAGCCAGAGCCTCAAGTCGCGAGGTCTCATCTTCTCATACGCCCTTGCCGTAAGCGAAGAGAATGCTTGTGGCGGACGCATCGTAACAGCGCCCACATGTGGCTCGTCGGGCGTGCTACCCGCTGTGTTGTACCACCTATGGAAAACACGCGAGTTCTCCGAGCAACGCATCTGCCGCGCCCTTGCAACAGCAGGCCTCATAGGCAACATCGTGAAGCACAACGCCTCAATATCTGGCGCCGAGGTGGGCTGCCAGGGTGAGGTGGGCGTAGCATGTGCCATGGCGGCAGCAGCAGCAAACCAGCTCTTTGGAGGCTCACCCGCACAGATTGAGTATGCCGCGGAGATGGGCTTGGAGCACCACCTCGGCATGACCTGCGACCCCATTTGCGGTCTTGTACAGATACCCTGTATCGAGCGTAACGCCTACGCCGCAGCACGTGCCCTCGATGCCAACCTATACTCTATGTACACCGACGGTCACCACCGCGTATCGTTCGACCGCGTGGTGGAGGTGATGAAGCAGACAGGCCACGACCTACCCTCAATCTACAAGGAGACAGGCGAGGGTGGCTTGGCAAAGGATTTTTATTAGTAGAGAGACTAAGAAGTTGAAGGAATTTAGGGAGCTGAAAGGCTCCCTAAACTCTTTATATACACTATATTCCCTTAAAGATATTCTCCACAAACGCCAGCACCCTGCGATAGACCATATCAAACGCAGCGCTTACCTTATATATAACATCAAGGCGATTGCGCAGTCGTGCCATCGAGGCACGCAGACTACAACTATATACTAGAACAGCAACAATACTCCAGGCAACGCCCACAATAAGCAGTGCCCAATACAGTGGCATGGCGACCTCACCAAACCATACCACAAGGGCTGCGCTGAGGAGCAGTGCTCCAAGCAGCGCAGCGAGAATAAAGATAAGAAGCATCACCATACCTCCTCTTCAATACCGCTACTCCTTGTGTGTAGCCGCCTCGTGCTCAGCAGTTGAGCCTTTGCAGTTGCACAAGTCGTCGTGAATGCGTCGTGCCGTCTCGTCAAAGACATCGTGGATCTTACCACGAAGCTCCTTACCAGACTGTGGCGTGGTGAGCATAGCCACTGCGGCACCCAACATGGCACCTCCGAGTGCCGAAATGATACAGATTGTTGTGTTTTTCATAGTTGTAAAATTTAATCGTTCTACGCCTCGGCAATGTGCAAACAATAGACCAACAATGCTTCTAATCGCAACTTATTTAATACAATTTTAACATCATTTTAATAGCCCCCGCGCCCACGATTACCGCAATTTAGTTATCTTTGTGCCGTGAATAATTCGACACACATAGTGGCCTTTACGGGCCACCGCACCTACGACGGCTCTGCCAACGACCTGCTCAGGGCGACAATCAGCGAACTCTACACCGAGGGTGCGCGCCACTTCCGTGTGGGCATGGCCGAGGGCTTCGACCTCGCAGCGGCAGAGATGGTAGTGGAGCTGATGGCCTCGGATTGTGCCATCCTCCTTGAAGCTTGCATACCCTGGCCCACATTCGATGCCCACCTCAACGCCGAGGAGCGCGCAAGATACAACCACATCCTAAGCCACGCCACCATCGTGCGCTACTCCGATAACGCATACTACCCCGCTATCTTCCGACACCGCAACGACATGCTTGTCGAGGGAGCCGATACATTGGTCGCATGGTGGAACGGAGCGCAGAGTGGCACGGCCTACACCGTTAAAAGAGCAAAAAAACTCGGTATTAGCATCATAAACATATACCCCAAAAATCAGTTATCCATCGAGTTTAACGACTGATAATCAGCATAATTTACAGATACCCCAATATAATAAAACTGTAAATTAGGTATTTATACTAACATTGCATAATCTAAAAATTAATACTTTTGTCCCACTTTTTAACAGAAGAAACTATGAAAATTAAGCATCTACTACTCGTTTTTGTCGCAGCATGCGTATGCACTGTAGCCCAGGCACAGACAACAGGTGAGAAGGTTAAGGCATTTGCCGATGAGCACCTCCGCCTCTCGGGTTACATCCAGGGTGGCTACCGCTGGGATGAGAACGCAGACCCATCGAATTACTTCTATCTCCACCGTGCGCGTTTGAGCCTTACGGGTGACGCCGCACAGGAGAAGATCGACTACCGCTTGCAGGTAGATATGGCAAACTCACCAAAGATTTGTGACCTTTACTTCCGCTATAAGCCCATGAAGGAGCTCAACCTCCAGCTCGGTCAGTTCAAGATTCCCTTCTCATACGAGAACGAGAACTGCGGTCCTACAACCGTAGAGTTCATCGAGTACTCATATATCACCACCTACCTCGTGCGTAACAACGGCTTGTACGACGGCATCAGTGGCGCCACCGGTCGCGACATCGGCTTCCAGCTCTATGGTAGCATCTTCGAGCGCGAGGGCTACAGCATCCTTAACTACAATGTCGGCGTATTCAACGGCTCGGGCATCAACGCTAAGGACCACAACTCGTCGAAGGACTTCATCGCTCGCGTTATCGTTAAGCCTTTCAAGGGCTTCGCAGTGAGCGGTTCGTATATGTATGCTGAGACCAACTTCGGTGGCAACAGATACTTCAAGAGCCCCCGCTTCGCTGTTGGTGCATGGTATGAGAATGGCACATGGATTGGTCGTGCAGAGTATGTGCACGCCAACTTCGGCGAGGTATGCACAGACTCGTTCTACGTCTTGGCGGGCTACAACTTCGAGAAGCCATGGAGCGTATATGCTCGCTACGAGCTCATCAAGGATGAGGGCGTCATCATGGACAGAGACCGCATCCAGCTCGGTACTGCATACAAGCCCTTCAAGTTCTTGCGCTTGCAGGCTAACCTCAACTACGAGATTAACGCTCTCGCGCCTGAGGCATATCGCAACAGCCTGGGATTCAACATCCTGGCGACGGCGATGTTCTAGTCGCGAATAAATCCTTAAAACGCTATTATGAAAAAATTTCTGACCGAGGATTGGGTAGTAACATTTCTAAGCATTCCACTCCTCATCCTTGCACTCTTTGCAAGCAACCTCAACGGAGGTCCCAAGATTCCCGAAACACTAATCACGCTCGAAGCTTGGAAGAACATCGGAGAGTTTTTCATAATAGCGTTAGTTTTGCTATTTGTGGGTAACCGCCTTCTCGGTCGCCCCATGCGAGGCCTCCTCGTCTCGTTTATCGTAATCTTCGCCATCGCCGTGCTGGCACAGTGGGTAGCGAAGCTCGAGGCGGTGAAGTTCTACGGCTTCGAGGCGGTATTCTTCTCGGTGCTCTTCGGACTCATCATCCGCAACCTCTTCCGCGTGCCAGAGTGGCTCAAGCCAGCCATCCAGGGTGAGTTCTTCATCAAAATAGGCGTCGTGTGCCTTGGTGCTACGGTGCTCTTCTCGGATGTTATGAAGTCGGGCTTTGCGGGACTCATTCAGGCGGTGCTGGTCGTAAGCATCGTGTGGTTCTTCGCCTACTGGCTTGCCCGTAGGTTCAAGGTAGAGCAGGCTACGGCTATGACCTTGGCCAGTGGCTGCTCCATCTGTGGCGTCTCGGCATCTATCACCGCTGCGGGCGTGGCAGGCACAGACAAGAAGGACCTGTCGTATGTCTGCTCGCTGGTGCTTATCATCGTTGTTCCGATGATATACCTTATGCCCTGGTTGGCAGAGATGGTGGTGCCCCTTCTCACTGACGACCCCGCACTCCAGCAGGAGATTACGGGAGCGTGGATTGGTGGCACGATAGACACCACATCGGGCGTAGGCGCATCGTCAGCCATGGCGGGCGATGTGGCGCAGAGCACCGCTATCGTTGTTAAGGCGACGCAGAATGTGCTTATCGGCTTCGTGGCATTCTTCATCGCCCTATTCCTTTCTACGCGCAATGGCGAGGGTGGCGCTACACGCCCCTCATTCGACATCGTGTGGGATAAGTTCCCGAAGTTTATCCTCGGCTTCGTGCTCGCCTCGGCGCTCTTTAGCATATTGCAGAGTAACGACATGCTCACGCTCAACGCGAGCGGCAAGATTATGGAGACATCGCTTGCGAAGAACTTCTCGACCTTCTTCTTCTCGTTGTCGTTTGTCTGCATCGGCATGGACACGCGCCTTAAGGATATCATTTCGCGCGAAAACCGCCGTGTGCTATGGTCATTCGTTGGCGCACAGCTATTTAACATTGTTATAACGCTAGTGCTTGCATGGCTGATGTTTGGCATCGTGAAGCCCGCAGTATGGGGATAATCAACTAAAAACAGAAAGGAGCTACCGTCGGTAGTTCCTTTTTTTGTATTGGAATATAGATTTTTATTGCTACCTTTGTGTTACTTATTAACATTTAACCCCAAATGTAATATGAAAAAGATTTGCTTTATTCTTGTAGCTGCGGCTATGTTTATCGCAGCGGATGCCAAAGCTCAGCTGGGCGTAGGCGTCGGTTACAATCTTCTAAACACAACAACTACCCTTGCCGATGAGAAGGAGGATGACTCACTTAATGGCTTCTATGTGGAGGCTACCTACGGCATTAACCTCTTGAACGAGAGATGGGGAACACTTGGCATCGAGCCAGGCCTTCGCTACACCTTTGGTGCAGAGGCAGAGCAGGAGGAGCTCGTTGGCGTCAAGACACGCGCAAGCCTCACCGAGCACTACCTCGACATCCCCGTGCATGTTAAGTATGGCTATGAGGTTCTCCCCTCGAAGCTTAGCGTACACGCCTTTGCGGGCCCCGTGTTCTCTGTTGGTCTCGCCTCAACCCTCAAGGCAACGGCTGGCGATACTACCGTAAAGACCAACAACTACGAGGAGAGCGACTACGGCCGCTTCGACCTTAAGATAGGCCTTGGCGCGGGCGTCACCATCGCTGAGCGAGTTAATGTCAAGGTTGGTTATAACTTTGGCTTGCTCAACCGCTACACAGGCGAGCAGGTAGAGGGCTACAAATATAAGAGCCACACAGGCGTATTCTATGTCGGCGCCGGCTTCAACTTCTAATAAGACAAGTTTCCACACAAACAGAGGGTATCCTTAACGGATGCCCTCTGTTTTTTGTACCTGGGATAGATGACAGTTTATATTGCGAAAGCGATGACTTGAATTTATTGTCAGATGTCGGTTGTAGGTTTTGCAAAAGCGATGGGCTGAAATTTAGCGTCAGAGTGGTGCTAATTTGGTGCCGATAAAGAGAAATAGCGGATGGGAACGCACCCCAATTTCTTGTCAGAAGTCGTGAGATGTGGTAGCAAATGAGAACTCCCCGGATAGGAAATACGCTTAGTATATCCTATCCGGGGAGTTGAGTTTGATGCCGCAGATTGCGGCTTATCACAAGAAATTAGTTCATTGCCTGCTGGATAGCTACTGCAATCGCCACAGTTGCACCTACCATTGGGTTGTCACCCATACTTAAGGAACCATCATCTCAACGTGTGCGAGGCTATGCTAAACAATATATTTATTCTTGCAGTGACATGCTTCTAATCTTTATAAGCATATTGCTAGCCCAGTCCATTTCTTTTCGCAAGAAAGAATCATACTCTTTATACAATAAGTCTTGATTATTTTCTGAAAGTTTAGCAATTTCAGTATTAGCCGCGTCATAATATGAAGATAACAATTCAATAGCTTTAGTATAATCTTCAAGTCGTAGGTAGACCATTATTTCGGTCTTGTATATATTAACCTTGTTTGCATTCAGTTCTTTAGCCTTCTCGATAGTGTGAAGGATCTCTTCACATGCGCTCTGCGAGTTATCCATTGCCAATAAGCATCTCGCTTTGATTATATAATCATCTGCAGTTGCAACACCATTTTCTATATTTTGATTTACAAGAGGTAGACATTGCTTAAATCGTCTATCATTAAATTTGCATATTGCCGTGTTGGTAACAGCAAACGATACAAGTTGTTCATATTTTTTTTCATGCACATTAGAAGGGACTCCTGCCTTCATAATTCTCTCGTACAATGAAGGGTGAGTTGTGCTGCTAATATACAATGACGCATCCTTCTCTACAATATAATTATCTTCCAATCTTGAGAGTGCAGTTGCTAACGCATTCTCATCATACCCTAGATACTTCAATACATCTTTTGCCATTGAATCTGCAATATACTCTTGCGAGTGGCTATACTCCATACCCAATCGTTCCACAGCATTTGTAGCAATAGTTGCAGATAATATAGCTGTCGACGCTGTTAAAACTCCAGGCTGATAATAAGCTGAGTTTGATGCTAAAACGCCATCGCCTATAGCAGCTATACCAGTCATAAATGCTGCCCAAAACGCAGCTCTTTTTTCTCTTTTAATAGTTTCATTTATATTTATTATAGAATGATCCAAAACATAATGAGCAATCTCATGACTAAGTATTGCAACTAATTCCGCTTCAGAATGGAGAGCTGCTAATAATCCAGTATTAATTACGATTGTGCCATTAGGATAACAGTATGCATTAATACTAGGATCTTCCATAATGAAAATATTGACCGAGTATTGGCGATTATCTAATAGAACATCAGGGACAATTTTATTAACTAAACTATATATGTAGCTTTCTAAATATGGGTCATTAAATTCCAAATTATGACTTTTAGCACTATATATGAATTGGAGTGCCTCGTATTCTAGTTCCTTACGCAGTTCAGACTGCCAGCCATTCTTCATTATGGATGGAATAGAATGGCATATAATGCCCAAATCCCATACATCTTGTAACTTGTTGGTTTTAAAGCTTAAACTGGGATAATCTCCAGTTAAATTTTTAATTGAGATACTGACTGGATAATCTTTTCCTATATCCATTGTATAATATGTTGGTTCTATTGATATTTCCCTAATTGTAAATGTATCGTTAGGAGACAATAGAACAGCGCCATTGTAATCACGTATGGTATTATTCGCGACAGCTTCAATGTTTACTTGGAATGATTGAGCGAATAATATTGTGGTGTATAATAAAAAACCAAGTATTAATGATAGACGTTTCATAATAGTATTTAGTTTGAGTTTTATTGTCCGTAACAAATTTAATAATAATTTTCGACAAGAACAATCTATTAGGAATATTTTCGGGTGCGTGATGGGTGCGTCAATGCCCCAATAAAGGCTATTTAGGCTCACTTTGTTGTATTCTAACTCAATAAGCACACAAACTACTATCTCAACATTATATCGCCCCAAATAGGCCCTAAATACGCCCTAATAACATCTAATTCTCACCTTCATACAGCTGCAAACAAAAGGAGCAAACCTCTCGGTCTGCTCCTTTCAATGTATTATAAACCAATCAGTTTATTTGGTATCAGAGTGGTGTAGCAGTGGCGATGACATGAAAAAACCTGGATGATAAGCGGTTGCCAATTTCTTGTCAGAAGGGGTTAGATGTGGCCTCGATAAAGAGAAAGCCCGGATGGGACATACTAAGCGTATTTCCCATTCGGGCTTTGGATTGAGAGGTCGCAGATGACCCCTTATCACAAGAAATTAGTTCATAGCCTGCTGGATAGCTACTGCAATAGCAACAGTTGCACCTACCATTGGGTTGTTACCCATACCGAGGAAGCCCATCATCTCAACGTGTGCTGGAACT
>JAZQXV010000014.1:0-77373 GCA_045633045.1 Alistipes sp. | reverse complement strand
TCTTTGCACTCGCAATCAGGCAATGGCGAGATAGCTCAGCTGGTTAGAGCGCATGATTCATAATCATGAGGTCGAGAGTTCAAGTCTCTCTCTCGCTACACCATAAGCATCGGATGTAATGTCCGATGCTATTTTTTTTCTATCTACCTCTCTCTGTATTGAAATTATATGTTATGAGCTATGTGCATTCAAAGTTGCTCAAACTATAAGAAAATATAATATATGTAGCAGTTTTCAAGAGAGTAATCCTGTTATTGTATTGATAAATAATTGCGTTAACTTTTCTGTGTGGAGTGAGTAATACAATAAAAAGTATATCTTTTATTGTATATTTAGCTTATTTTAATATTGTAAATGGGTCAATCTGCTTTCGTAGGTTGCATATTAGGTTTTGTCGTTATAATTTTGTACTACAAATTAATGATAAAAGAATTATAATATGAGTGTTTCAACACCGCAACCATGCGATAACCAGCCTAAAGCAGCTCTACTTTTTGAGTATATAAAGAGTAGCTCAAATACTACATCTTCAATCGCTACCGAGCACTATGCTATAGGTTATATCCTTCATGGCAACTGCAGTGTGCACACCGACTGCCGCAGTTTCGATATCCCCGAGCAGTGCCTTTATGTTCTTGAACGCGGTCGGCATATTATAGAGAATAGACCAGATTGCAATGGCGTGTTCGAGCAAATCGTGATGCATCTAAATAGTGACGATATATCCCCCGAGAATATGGCAGATGCCGATGATAGTCGTTTGGAGAGTGTTGTGATGGGTGCGGTAGTCGAAAACCTAACGCTTGATGAGTTGGCTGAAAAGTGTTTTGTGTCGGTATCGACATTTAAGCGTCGCTTTCGTAAGCGTTTCAGCATGCCGCCACACCAGTGGTTTGTAATTCGCAAGCTGGACCTTGCATACCGTATGATTCTTGCTACGGATGTCCCTGTTACGGAGATAGCGCGTCTTTGTGGCTTTACAAACTCCTCACACTTTATCGCAGCCTTCAAGCGTCGTTATAACACCACGCCTGCCTCACTTCGTCGCAACAACCGTACGGCGCACGATAACGTCGCAAAGTAGCGGTACGTGTATAACAAAAATAGCAGTCAACTTGACTGCTATTTTTGTTTATGGATAGGATTAGCCATTCGTGCGAATTATCCAACGTATAAGAGACACAATGCAGAGCGTAATTCCCCAGCAATGAAACCATAGTAATACACCTACTTTAGGAGGCTATTTTATAAAGCTTAGGGAGGGATAATTTTATGTAAATCATTTTTTTTCAATAACGATTTTGCGTAGTTTCATTATTTTTCTTATCTTTGTGTAAATTTAAAAACATAAGATTATGTACAGATTTACCCACCACGTGAAATTGAACTTCATTGGAAGTTTGAATTATTCTTTTGAATTCAAAATTAGGTACACTGAGGATGAAATATATGACTCTACAATCCCTAATGCTGATAGAGATCGAATTTTCCAGGTAGATGAATTTGGCTATCTATTTATTGACGGACGTCGAATAACTAATAATAAAGATGGAATTGCCGTCATTTATAGTAGTGTCTTTACCAGACCAGAAGAGGGCTATGTTGATGTTACCTTAGCTATTAACCCAAATGGCGGTGTCGTTGTAGTGAAGCAATTGCACTCAAATAATATGGTAAAACGTCTTGTGGGTAAATTGTTCGGATAACAGTATATACTATTGGGGTAAATGAACTGTAAGTGATACGGATAATATATACGTATGTTGTCTGTATTGGCTATATATGTGTGATTTTTGGTATGGGTTAATATTCTAAAATTACGACTTACACAAAAGAAATAGAGGTAGTTGTTGCGATGCATGCATCTAAAACAACTACCTCTACTATTTAACTCATGTAATGAGTTTACGATACACAATATTACTTCACTCTTCGAACCCTAAAGGCTGTCAAACTAAGAACTGTAATAACAAAAAAAGACAGCAACTAAAAAGTTGCTGTCTGGAGTGGTGAATCCGCCGGGGTTCGAACCCGGGACCCCAACATTAAAAGTGTTGTGCTCTACCTACTGAGCTACGGATTCTCCGAGGTACCAATGCTTTCGCGTTTGGTGGTGCAAAGATAGTAAATATTTTTATTCTACCAAAATAGTATGGCGAAATTTGGTGTTTCGGCCTATTTTATAAGCCTTTTCCCGCCAAATAGTGCTATTTACCACCTTTACTTATCTGCGGCGTTTGCTCATCTGGCGCATCTGCTGCATGCGCTGCTGCATGTTGCCGCTCGCTACGGTCTTCATCATCTTGCGTGTCTGGTCGAACTGCTTGATGAGACGGTTTACATCTGCAAGCTGAGTACCTGAACCCTTTGCGATACGCTCGCGACGGCTGGCGTTGATAATCTCGGGGTTCTCGCGCTCGGCTGGCGTCATAGAGTCGATAATCGCCTCGGTCTGCTTGAAGGCGTCATCTGGAATATCAATATCCTTAAGAGCCTTGCCCATGCCTGGAATCATAGATGCGAGGTCCTTGAGGTTACCCATCTTCTTAACCTGGTTGATCTGGTCGCGGAAGTCGTTGAAGTTAAACTGGTTCTTCATCAACTTCTTCTTGAGCTTACGTGCCTCCTCCTCGTCGAACTGCTCCTGTGCGCGCTCCACGAGAGATACCACATCACCCATGCCCAAGATGCGGTCTGCCATACGCTCAGGGTGGAACACCTGGAGGGCATCCATCTTCTCGCCAGATGAGATAAACTTAAGAGGCTTATCAACAACCGAGCGAATAGAGATCGCAGCACCACCGCGTGTGTCACCATCGAGCTTTGTGAGTACCACGCCGTCGAAGTCGAGACGATCGTTAAACTCCTTAGCAGTGTTTACGGCATCCTGACCAGTCATTGAGTCCACAACGAAGAGTGTCTCCGAGGGGTTAACTGCAGCCTTTATAGCTGTGATCTCAACCATCATCGCCTCGTCAACAGCCAAACGACCTGCTGTATCGACGATTACGGTGTTGTATGACTTCTGCTTTGCGTACTTGATAGCGTTCTCGGCAATCTGTACGGGGTTGTTGTTACCTGGCTCGGTATATACCTCTACGCCTACGGTCTCGCCGAGGATCTTAAGCTGGTCGATAGCGGCGGGACGATATACGTCACCAGCTACGAGCAATACCTGACGGCCTTTCTTAGTCTTGAGGAACGATGCGAGCTTGCCAGAGAATGTGGTCTTACCCGAACCCTGCAAACCTGCGATGAGGATGACTGCGGGGTTGCCCTCGAGGCTGATGTCTGTAGCTGTGCCACCCATGAGTGTTGCGAGCTCGTCGCGCACAATCTTTGTCATCATCTGACCAGGCTTCACTGAGCGGAGCACGTCCTGGCCCAATGCCTTCTGCTTTACCTCGTCGGTGAACGACTTTGCCACCTTGTAGTTTACATCGGCATCGATAAGCGCACGACGTATCTCCTTGAGTGTCTCGGCAACGTTAATCTCTGTGATTCGACCCTCGCCCTTGAGTATCTTAAACGAGCGTTCGAGTTTCGCGGTTAGATTTTCAAACATGTTGTTATAGTGCTTTTATATTATTTTTCTGCGGAATTGGTGCGCAAAGATATAAAATATATCTTAATTTTCCTACTCGGCTATCTCTTTCGCTTTTTCGGTCCATACATATTTACACCAATTGGTGTCAAACATATAGCTGTGGATGGCGGCCTGGGAGGGTGCTGAGGTCGTTATACCCGAATAAACATCGAGGTCGATAGCGTGTGTGCCATATGAGCCATAGGCTGTGTAGAACGTGTCGAGTGAGTACTTCGCAATCACAGTCTTTGCAAGCTGCGCATTGAATGCATCAAGGGCGCTGTTATCTGTTGCAACAACGTTTATCCACTCACCAAAGTCGAAGAAGTAGTGCTTATCCTGACCCTCGTATGTCTGGAGCTCATCTCTGTCGTAAAATACCGTTGTCATACTCTGTAGCACGCTCTTTGTAGCATCAGCAAGTGCATCTACCTCGTTGCAGTTGATTACGGCAATTGAACCACTACGTGCTTGATTTGAGTACTCATCGCGGTAGAATTTGTAGTAGCTCTCGGCAGCCTTGATGTAGTCGGTGCTCATGCCATTATCCTCAAAGAGGTGGGGTAGTGTGCGCTCATAGGGGAAGCCGCGACCCATGATTTCGCATGGTGAAGCTATGATGTAGTTAGCTGAGTTGCGTAGGTCGTATATGCTCTCGATGTTTGACATGAAACAGGCATCAAAGAGTATATAGTCCAACTCAACGTCTAACTGCTCAATGGCTGCGGCAAGCTCGGGAATGTCGAAGTGTACATTATCCTTCTCGCCGTATGCACGTGTCACCTCTGCGCCAGGAGCTGGTGACCATACGCTGCTAGATGTGCTAAATGCAGATATGCTGCTCCTGCTCTTGTTGACAAACTCACGTGGTAGCCATGCTGTGCCGTGGCCTGCGAGCACCATGCCGTAGCGCTGGGCGGGGGCTTCAGCAATCATGGTGTTGATTAGTGATGCGAGATCCTCGGTGGTGAGCTGGCTGCTTGGAAGCGTGATGTTCTCCACTACGCGACGCTCGATACACATCTTTGTAGTGGTGTCGTAGCATAGCTCGCTGATATGCGCCTTTATCATGTTGTCCTGGCGGAACAGAAGCACACGGTTAGAGTCGCCAAGTATGCCCGTCATGATAGCCTTTTTGGCATCGTCGATGTTGGTGTCGAAGTAGCGGTTGAGACTCGTGCCGAGGAATACGAACATAAGGGTGTGGTTGGCCTTCTCCACAGGTGTGCCTAACTGCGTTACCTTAATCTTCTTTGTCTGGTGTGCTGTTGCGGTGAGCGTAATGGTCGCAGTGCGTGAAGTATTACTGTTGTTCTGCTCGAGAGTGAAACTAACAGTACCTTTGCTGCTATTTGCTCTGGGCTTTACATCGACAGATGTCACCCATCCTCCATTTACGGTAGCCGAAACGGTAACTGTTGTGGGGTCAACGGCGCTGTGTAGCGTGTACTCAAATTCACCCTCAGAGGCGTCAAACGCCACGCCTATATGCTCCTCAACACGTATGCCATAGACAACCTTCGTGTTGGGTTCACACGCTCCGAGTGCGAGTAGCGAAAATAGAGTGAAAAGTAGGAAATATATCTTTCTCATTATAGACCTTTAATTAAAAACGGCGCAAAGATAATAAAATTATCTTCTCTCCCAAACGTCGCTACTTGTATTCTTGAGGTTTGAGGTTGTTGAACTGCCATGTGCGGTCACGCTTGAACGTCACGTCGTCTGGCTTGTTGCGATATATTCGGCTGTAGTCAAAATAAAAGCCCTTGATGCGCTCCTTGGGTCGCTGGGCTATGGGCACAAACATCGCCTCGCGACTGATGATGCGGTTCTCGTTGTAGGAGTATCCCTTTGATGCAAGCACATCGTAGGCGTGTGAGAACATCAGTACGTGCCATCTATCACCCTCCTTGAGGCCTGTTCCCGAGCGCTCGATGGTCGAGAGTATGCCGTTGAGATGGTTGTAGTATAGCTGCTCACGCTTAGGGTCTTCGAGAGCTCCATAGGCGTATGCCATCATGTTGAGTACCTTGGGGTTAAATGGATCTACCTCCATCGCTGCTATACCATTCTCGATGAGTGCCTCGAGCTGTCCTACGGTGGGCTGATCGGGGTTGATGCCCGCCATTACGAGTAGCATTCTGTCGAGTGCTGAGTTCTCGGCGAAGGGGCGGTAGTCCTCCTGATACATAAAGCCGTAGTAGAGGTAGTGATATTCAAGGTCGGTGAGGGGCTCAGTACCGTTGCGATACTTGAGCATGAGGTTGGTGTAATAGTATGGCGACGAGGTCGATAGTGTCTGGTGGATAATATCCTCCTCGTCGGGAATAAGCAATGTTACCTCAGCCTCACTTGCTACGAGAGGATTGGGCTCCTCGGCGCGAAGTGTTGCGGGGGTAGATAGCGCTATCGCAAGTGATAAAAGCAGTGTGATGTATCTCATAGTATTAGCGTATGTAATGTCGGTTTTATGACCAACGCACACACTATCTTAAATCGTACTTAGCAATGCCACTTTTTATATCCTTGCATAGTGCCTCTGTGCCCTCTACGAGTGGTAGGCGTACCTCGTCGCGTGTGATGCCCATAGCCGCGGTCATCGCTTTTACGCCCGTGGGGTTACCCTCTCTGAAGAGTAGTGAGATAGGCTCTGTGAGCTGCTCCATTGTGCGCTCAGCCTCGGCGAAGTTGCCCTCCATAGCATCGTGTACACAGCGGCAAAAACGCTCGGTGAATGCGTTAGCAGCCACTGAAATAACGCCAGCGCCACCGCGCTTAACAAGCTCCACGGTGATGCCGTCGTCACCCGAAATAACGAGGAAGCCCTCTGGCTTACCATCGAGAATCTCCTGCATCTGCTCGATGCTTCCCGAAGCCTCCTTAACTGCCACAATCTTGTCGGTTGCGTGAGCAAGGCGCAGGGTAGTTGCTGCTGTCATGTTGATACCCGTGCGGCCTGGTACGTTGTAGAGAATGACGGGTATGGGAGATGCCTCGGCTACTGCCATATAGTGGCGGTAGATACCCTCCTGTGATGGCTTGTTGTAGTAGGGTACAACGCTGAGGATGGCCACAGCATCGTGCATGTCGAATGTGCGTAGCTGCTCCACCAACTCCTGTGTGTTGTTGCTACCCATGCCTACGACAATGGGCACGCGACCAGCCGTGCGCTCAACGACAAAGTCGTAAACCTGCTGTCGCTCCTCGAGTGAGAGTGTTGCCGTCTCGGCCGTAGAGCCAAGTGCCACGATGTAGTCCACGCCACCTGCGATGACATGCTCGACCATGCGCTCCAATGCTGGATAGTCAACCTCGAAGTTATTAAATGGGGTGATTAGGGCAACGCCCACACCCTTAATCTTGTTTTGTACCATGTCTTTATCTATATTTTTTACGTTTACTAAAATAGTGTGCCCTGGATAGGCTTTGCCTCCTCCTTTATGGGCTGTGGTTGTGGCTCTACTGGCGCTTTCTCCTTGGTGGGTGCACCCTCAATCAGTGCCATAAACTCCTCTTCGCTAAGTATTGTAACACCTAGCTTCTCGGCCTTTTGACGCTTTGCGGGACCCATATTCTCGCCCGCAACGATAAAGTCCACGTTGGCCGATACTGATGCGAGGTTGCGCCCTCCGTGCTCCTCTACGAGTGCCTTCATGTCGTCACGCGAGCGGCCTGCAAACTTGCCTGAAATAACAACGCTCTTACCCTCTAATGCGTTTGATGATCGCTGCTTCTCCTCTATCTCGAACTTTAGACCTGCACTCTTAAGGCGCTCTACAATATCGCAGTTGCGCTCATCGGCAAAGTACTCCGTGATAGCCACCGCAATTTTTGCACCCACCTCCTCGGCCTCAGAGAGCTCCTCTACCGTAGCTGTAGCTATGGCGTCGAGGGTTCGGAAATGAGCTGCGAGATATTTTGCTGTGGTCTCGCCTACGAAGCGGATGCCGAGGGCAAAGAGTAAACGCTCAAAAGCCACACTCTTAGATGCACGTATGCCATCGAGGATGTTGGCCGCGGACTTGTCTCCCAAGCGTGGTAATGCTGCCAACTGTTGAGGATTAAGGTCGTAGATGTCAGCTATGTTTTTGAGCATGCCGTTCTCCCAAAGTAACTCGATGGTTTCGCCACCAAGACCCTCAATATCCATCGCCTTGCGACCTACGAAGTGGACAATGCGACCGATGATTTGGGGCTTGCACTCCGCGCTATTGGGGCAGAAGTGCTTCGCCTCGCCCTCATAGCGCACAAGCTCGCTGCCGCACTCGGGGCAGTGGGTGATATACTCGAATGGCTTGCTATTGGCGGGACGCTCCAAGAGCTCCACCTCGGTTATCTTGGGTATAATCTCGCCGCCCTTCTCAACATAGACCATGTCGCCAAGGCGTATATCGAGGGCTGCAATCTGGTCGGCA
Organism: Alistipes sp.; assembly: GCA_045633045.1. Taxonomy (GTDB): domain Bacteria; phylum Bacteroidota; class Bacteroidia; order Bacteroidales; family Rikenellaceae; genus Alistipes. The sequence continues at coordinate 69,372 of JAZQXV010000014.1, read as the reverse complement.
TTGTGTATCGAGGCGCGCTTAACAATCGTGCCCGCTAACTGCACGGGCTCGAGGTTGGCAACGGGGGTGATAGCGCCAGTGCGGCCTACCTGAAAATCGACACTCACAAGGCGCGTTAGGGCGCGCTCCGCCTGGAACTTATATGCCACTGCCCAGCGTGGTGCCTTAGCCGTTGAACCGAGGGTGCGCTGCTGTGTGTAGCTATTCACCTTGATTACGATGCCGTCGGTGGCAAATGGCAGGTTCTTGCGCTCAGTATCCCAATATGTTATGAAGTCCTCGATCTCCTGGCGTGTGCGGCACACCTTCATGTGTTCCGAGACCTTGAAGCCCCATGTGCGTGCCGCTTCGAGGTTTTCGATGTGTGTGGCAAATGGGAGATTGTCTCCAGCGATATGGTATAGTGTGCAGTCCAGGCCTCTGCGTGCTACGACTTGTGAGGATTGCTGCTTGAGTGTTCCTGCTGCAGCGTTGCGAGGGTTTGCCATAGGTGCTTCACCCGCTGCCTCGCGCTCGCGGTTTAGGCGGTCGAACGATGCGTAGGGCATGTATATCTCGCCACGAATTTCGAATACTGCGGGGTAGCCCTCGCCACGAAGTTTCATCGGCACAGAGCCTATGGTGCGCACATTATTCGTTACATCGTCACCACGCTTGCCGTCACCACGTGTTACAGCACGCTGCAATACGCCATTCTCGTAGCATAGCGATATGGCTGTGCCGTCAAACTTAAGCTCGCATACAAACTCCACGTCGCTAACCTCGCGTGTGATGCGGTCGATCCATTCGCCGAGCTCCTCCGAAGAGTAGGTGTTGGCGAGTGACTGCATGGCGTAGCGGTGCTCGACGCTCTCAAACTCAGATGTAAGGTCGCTACCCACACGGCGAGTGGGGGAGTTTGGATCGGCCTCGTCGGGATATTTCGCCTCAAGGTCCTGGAGTTCACGCAGTAATGTGTCGAACTCAAAGTCCGAGATTGTGGGATTATTCTCGACGTAGTATTGATAGTTGCACTGCTCGAGATATTGCTCGAGCTCACGCATCCTCTGTATATCTTTGCTCTGTGTCATCCTTACGTGCATAATATGGTGTAAAGTTACACAATTTGTTTGTAACAACGAAGAATTTTCGAAAAAATAAAAAAAATATTGCGCAATGCTTGCACATTATCAAAATGTCGCTACATTTGCGGAAAATTTCGGGCAGATAATGTTTGCAAATTTGTGCTCCGAAGTAGGTTAATACACGTAAGTTTTTATATATTAGATTTATGGCTACTGATAACAAGAAGAGACGTCTTATTACAAGCTTCCACAATCTTACTGCTGAGCAGCAGGCAGAGGTAAAGGCCCTCTATCCTTTGGGATTTACCGAGGTTATGACTCGTTACGATAAACCCGATGGTTCATTCTTCTACACCGTGCCCTATGAGACTGAGGATACATACTACATGGTGAAGATTGATGTTAAGGTCGATGATGGTCAGGATGACGATAACGACGGCTTCTACGATGAGGACGATTTGAAGGGTGCAGATGAGTTGGCAGACGCATCTGAGGAGGCTTCAGATGACGAGTTCTAGTCAGCTTTATATATAATAAAGAAAAACAATGCAGCTCAATGAGTTGCATTGTTTCTTTTTATTGGTTACTTGCGGTGTTTACACTCCTTTGTGCAACCCGAACAGCGCGTGGTGTCGTGGCACGTAAAGAGCCTCCACGTCTTGCGTATAATGACGGCAACCACGATAACCGCTATGATTGCCACAACGATGCTTTGCCAGTCCATAATCCTCTACATAAGTAATAGTGTTAGGTGGTAGCCACCCCATGCCAAAAGCCATGCGATGATGGTGTTGTATAGTGCAGAGCCTATTGCCCACTTCCAGTTGAGTTCCGAGGCTATGGCTACAATCGTCGCGATACATGGTAGGTAGAGAAGTGCGAAGATGAGGAATGCCACGGCTGTAGGCAAGGACATGTCATCCGCTACGCGCTTGCTAACTCGATGTGTCGTCTCATCCTCGGTTGCATTCTCGTCGTCGGGGTGCGAGTGTAGAACGCTAAGCGTGCTCACAACAATCTCTTTGGCGGGAATACCAGAGACAAGGGCTACCGAAGCCTTCCAATCCATATCCATAGGCTCGAATATTGGCTCTGTAACCTTGCCTATCTGACCCATGTACGACTGCTCGTAGCTATTGACATTCTCAGTATTGGCACCCTCTGCTGGACGGGGGTAGTAGCCCAGTAGCCACACCACGATAGAGGCGATGAGGATTAGACCACCCATCTTCTTGAGATACTGCGCACACTTGCTCCACATGTGGCGGAGTGTAGTCTTAGGCATGGGTATGCGGTAGGGTGATAGCTCCATAACGAATGGTGCCTCCTGCTCACGGAACATGAAGCGACGCATAAGGCGCGCTGTAATTACGGCGATAAGAATGCCGAGGATATACATTGCGAAGAGTACGATGCCGGCATACTTGTGGAAGAAGGTGCCAATAATCATCATGTAAATAGGTAGGCGCGCGCTGCACGACATGAAGGGCACAACCATAATGGTTATAAGGCGCGAAGTGCGACACTCGATGGTGCGGCATGCCATAATCGCTGGTACGTTACAGCCAAAACCCATAACCATGGGTATGAATGACTTGCCGTGTACGCCCATGCGGTGCATAACCTTATCCATGATAAAGGCGGCACGTGCCAAATATCCCGAGTCCTCGAGGAACGAGATGAATAGATACAATATCATGATGTTGGGCAGGAAGACCAAGACGCTACCTACACCACTGATAACACCATCGGTGAGCATATCGCGCAGTGCTCCCGCCTCCATGACGTTGCGTACAGTGTTGTAGAGCCAATCCACGCCAAGCTCAATCCACTCCTGTGGGTACTTGCCTAACTCGAATGTTGAGACAAACATTAGGAACATGATAGCGAAGAAGATGGGGAAGCCCCAAATTCGATGCGTAACGATGGCATCGAGCTTGTCGCTGAGCGTGTCACGCCTACTCTTTGCTGCGCGGTAGGTCTCCTTCAGCGCTCCCGAGATAAAGCCGTACTTCTGGTTTGAAATAGCAGTCTCGATGTCCTCGCCAAGCGACTCTTCAATCTCTTGACGTGCCTCCAAAGCCATCTTCTGCCAGCGCTCCTTGTGTGGTGACGACTCAAGGAGGTTTACTATCTCCTTGTCGCCCTCAATCAGTTTAAGCGCAAAGTAGCGGGGTGGAAAGTGTGCAATGAGCTCCTCGCGGTGTAGGCGCATGTCGGCATTGAGTGCCTCGAGGCTCTCCTCGATAACCGAGCCGTAGCCGATGTGGATGTGGCGCACGCGCTTGTCGCTATTCTCGTGCACCGCAACAATAGCATCCAACAACTCCTCGATGCCTCTGCCCGTGGGGGCAACAACGGGAATCATCGGAACTCCTATCATGCCTCCGAGTGCCTCGTGGTCGAACTTCGCGCCACTCGCCTCAAGCTCGTCGTACATGTTCATTGCGATGACCATCTTTGGACTCATGTCGATAAGCTCGGTGGTGAGGTATAGGTTGCGCTCGAGGTTCGAGGCAACGATAGTATTTACAATAATGTCGGGGGTGTCGTCTATAATATGTCGGCGCACATAGACCTCCTCGGGTGAGTATGCCGAGAGGGCGTAGGTGCCTGGAAGGTCGGTAATCTCCAGGGTGTAGCCCTTATAGTTTAGCGTGCCACGCTTAGCATCTACCGTAACACCGCTATAGTTGCCCACATGTTCACTGCGGCCGCAGAGTGTATTGAATAGCGATGTCTTGCCTGCGTTGGGGTTGCCAACCAAACCCACGCGTATCTGCTTGAGGCTATGGTCTACGGCGCGCTCCACGATCTCCTCGTCCTTGATGAGCGATGTCGCCTCGCCCATAGATAGGCGCTTAGCCTCCTCGCGTGTCATTACGACAATCATCTCGGCCTCCTTGCGGCGTAGCGATATGTCGTAGCCCATGATGTGGTACTCGATTGGGTCCTTGAGGGGTGCATCCAATACCACTGTAACCTCCTGACCTTTAACGAAGCCCATCTCCATTATGCGACGACGAAAGCCACCGTAGCCAAGCACCTTGACCACCGTAGCTGTCTCCCCTGTTTTTAGTTCACTTAGTCGCATACCTTTTAATATATTTTTTATTTGTGCGCAAAGATACGACAAATGGTGTGGTTGTGCAATCCCCATTTGTGGGGATTTTGCTTTTCTGCGCTGTGCATATTTATTCATTTTGTCGAATCCGAATAAGTATAAGTAGTTAATTTGTCGGAAAATCACGACTTTATGATGCATTTTTCTTGTAAAAAATTTGCAAATAAAAAATAATTTATAACTTTGCGTAGTGAAAAACCTTTAATAAATTTATTGATATGAAGACATTAGTAGAGAACATCGCAGCTCAGTATGCAGCATTTGCAGAGAACGCTAACGCTCAGGTAGAGAAGAACAATAAGGCAGCAGGCACACGTGCTCGTAAGGCAGCTTTGGAGCTTACAAAGCTTCTTAAGGAGTTCCGTAAGGTTTCTGTTGAGGCTTCAAAATAAGCCCTCTTTGTGATATGAGGTTTTTCGTGACCTCTCAAATAATAGCCAGAATGGTGTAATAAATATGTGCCATCCTGGCTATTTTTATGTCGTGACTCAACCTTGTCGTCTCTCAAAAAAATATCAAAAAAATCTGCTTGTAATTTCTTATTACTAAATTTTTTACTATCTTTGCCGCGACTATAATACATAGATGTATGAAGGGAAGAGTGAAGATGATATATGCAGCAGTCTTGGCGGTTATCTATGTAACGGCCTCGCTTATGTCGTCGTTGTCGGTGCTGTCGTGCGACCATCCCCACCATACGCACCACGCCACTGAGAGCGTTGAGTGCAGCTGTGGCAATCACCACAGCGTAGTGTCGTTGGATAATAACCTCGCGTTTAATGCCGAGTGTTGCGACCACGACCACGAACTCTTGAGCGACAATCACACTCAGTTTATCGTTGATAACGAGCGCAGTAATAGCGCATATAATACATCATACATACAACTCTCCTTAGCCGCTATTATCTGCGACGTTGAGGCCTATGATGCAACTCTATCTGTTAAGGAACAGCCATATCCAGGCTATGAATCCTCGCCGCTGAGGGCGGCATTCTCAAGGTACGACTCGTTGCGTGCCCCTCCTGTACGTGCATAGGTGTCTTACGCCCCGATAGGGCGTTGTAGCGCCATATCCCCCTCTCTCTCTGCCAAACGCAGAGGGATAATCCTATATAAAATCATATGTAATTAATACCCAAAATATAAAGATGAAAAACAAAGTTTTTATTCTACTTGTAGGTCTCATGCTCTTGCCCGTTATGGTTATGGCGCAGCGTGTGGTTACAGGTACGGTTGTAGATGCTAACACCGAGCAGCCCCTTGTTGGTGCTTCGCTCTACTGGAAGAATACAACTGCGGGTGCTACAACATCTGTTAATGGCACATTCTCTATTCGCCGCGTAAGTGGCTTCGAGACACTTGTTGTTGACTACCTCGGCTACGATATCATGGAGCTCGAGATGAACAACAAGGAGGAGAACACCGTGACTATTAAGTTGACGCCCTCGGCAGTAGATATCGACGAGGTGGTTATCGAGGGTCAGCAGCGCGGTAACTACGCAAAGCAGGGTGGTATCACACGCCAGGAGCAGATCTCGTTCGCTGGTTTGTGTAAGATGGCGTGCTGCTCATTGGCAGAGTCGTTCGAGAACTCAGCTTCGGTGACCGTAGGTTATAGCGATGCTATCTCTGGCGCACGACAGATTAAGATGCTCGGTCTCGCGGGTACCTATACACAGATTCTCGATGAGAACCGTCCCATCATGCAGGGTGCGGGTGCTACATATGGCCTTAGCTACACGCCTGGTATGTGGCTCAACTCTATCCAGGTATCTAAGGGTGTGGCATCTGTGACTGCGGGTCATGAGGCTATCACAGGTCAGATTAACCTCGAGCACCGTAAGCCAACCGACGATGAGCGCTTCTTCCTTAACCTCTACTTCGATTCGGAGCTCCGTCCCGAGATTAATGTGTCGTCGGCTATTCCTCTTACTCCAGATAAGAGCCTCTCTACCGTAATCATGGCGCACGGCTCACTCGACACTGCGTCACACGATATGAATCACGACGGCTTCTCGGATATGCCCAAGTCAAACCAGATTAATGTGGCAAACAAGTGGTTGTGGCAGACAAGCGACGGTAAGCAGTTCCGTTGGGGCTGGAAGGTGGTTAACGAGAACCGCCTCGGTGGCCAGATGGGTTATACCAAGGACCTCTACGAGGAGATGGTTAGCAACCTCGAGTCTAACACATACGGCTCGGCTATCCACAACCGCAATATCAATGCCTATATCAAGGCGGGTATCCCCGTGGGTTATGAGCGTACCTTCACTGGTGACCCAGCAGATGCTGTGCAGAATAATGTGGCGATGATTCTCGACTACGACAACTACCTCACTGACTCATATTTCGGTCGTAGCAAGGTTGATGTATTGGAGAATACCTTCCGCTTCAACATCACATACGCGCACTACTTCACTCAGCGCTCTTCGCTCAACGCGGGTGCTTCGTACTATGCGCGAATGATGAACGACAACTACTCGCACTTTGGCTCTAACGATGGCTACCAGTGGGATTTGAAGAACAATAGCACGCTCATGGAGCCAGGTGTATTCGCGGAATATACCTACCAGATAGAGGAGAAGTTCTCGCTTGTGGCGGGTATCCGTGGCGACTACGCTATGGTAGGCAACAACTACTATGTTAAGGATGCAAAGAACAAGTTCCTTATCACACCTCGTGCACATATCAAGTGGAGTATCACACCTCGCACCACGTTGCGTGCCTCGGCAGGTCTTGGCTCACGCCGTCAGAACCTCGTTACGGACAACATCTGGATGATGACAACATCGCGCGAGATTCTCAACCTCGACAACCTCCACGATGATATGGAGCAGGCGTTGACCGTGGGTGGTAGCATCTCGCAGACATTCAAGCTTGCGGGTGACGACATGGCGACCATTAGCTTCGACTACTTCCGTTCGCAGTTCTTCAATACCATGGTCTTCGATCAGGAGACAGCGAAAAACACCATCGCAATCTACAATAGCCACGAGCGTTCATTTACGGATAACTATCAGGTGGACTTCAACTGGACACCATTCCGTGGCTTCGACCTCTTCGCTACATTCCGCTATACCAACGCCAAGATTACATTGGAGCGCGATGGCGAGAAGGTTCTCGTAGAGCGCCCCCTTACCTCACGCTACAAGGGTCTTATCAACATCCAGTATGCTGTAGGTCGCTGGGTATTCGATGCTACAGCGCAGCTCAATGGCCCTGTGCGTTTGCCCGAGCTTGAGGGCGACCTTGTAAAGGCTAAGGAGAATCCCAACCTTTCGCCCGTATATCCTATGTTCTTTGCGCAGGTGAGCTACAAGATGAGTAATCTTACGCTATATGCTGGTTGCGAGAATATCGCTAACTACATGCAGGGTCACAATGGCCACGGTCAGGCTCCCATCCTTGGTGGTGCATATCCATATGATCCAGGCTTCAACTCATCAGCTGTATGGGGACCACTTATGGGACGTAAGTTCTATATCGGCTTACGCTTGAACATATATTAATGCAATAAATTAAGAACAAGTACGTTAACTAAACAAAACACTATACTAATATGAAGAAGATTATCTTGGTGCTTTTCGTAGCACTTTTCAGCTTCGCAGTAGCAGAGGCTCAGCAGCCTAAGGGCGAGAAGAAGAGCGTGACAACAGTATTCGTAACAGATATCGACTGTGCTGGTTGCGCAAAGAAGGTTACTAACACCATCCCTTACGAGAAGGGAGTTAAGGATGTGCAGGTTGATGTTGCAGCAAAGACTGTAACCGTAACTTTTGACCCTGCAAAGACTAACAACGAGACCCTCGTTAAGGCGTTTGCAAAGATTAAGATTAAGGCTGAGTCTGGTTGCGCAGAGAAGGGCGAGGCTAAGGCTTGCACCGATGCTTGCTGCACAGGTCACAAGCACTAATAGTAGGGTAGCATGCGCTACTTGACTATAATAAAAGATTAGGGGTTGTCCAATCAGGACAACCCCTAACTATTTTAATTGGTAATGAGAGATTAGTAGTTGGTGTCGTGTTGCTTCTCCTCAATCACCTCGACTTTCTCTACCACCTCAACCTCCTCGTAGGCAACCTCTTCGCCAACCTCCTCCTCGATAGGCTCGGGAAGAACAGGAAGCTCCGACTTGCTGATGAGCCACCAGCCGCGATAGTAGTAATACATGGCTACGATACCTCCGCCAATCATAATTACTAAGGCTATGATGAAAGCAGCAATAGCACCCTCGGCATCCTCCAATGAATTAAGGAAGGCAAGATCCTCCTCGTCTGTGAACTCATCAGCCATAGAGTCCCAGATGCCCGACAAAAAGACGTTGTCGCTATCCTCAAACTCCTCGTAATCGTCATACTCCTCATCAACGTCAGTCCAGATATTGCTGAAGTTAGAGTCGTAGCTATCTATGTCGTCGTAGTTATCCAAGGTGTTAAATGCCAAAGATATAATGGCAAATACCATGATGATAGAGCCTACGGCTGTAACTACAAATGATATGATGTAGTTGATAAATAGGCTCTGCGCGCCCTGCTTAGCAAACTCGGGCATATCGTCGGCTCTGCGAAGTCTGATGATGGCGATAAACTCTAAAATCATGCCCGCAAATCCAGCACCCTCGATTAATGAGCTAAGCACCTCGGCAGCACCACCAATATAAGGTACTGTAGTAAATCCTCCTATGACGCCAGATGCTGCGGCTGCAATGAGAGTAATTAGTAGGCCTAAAGAGAATAGCTTGATGCTCTTTTTGAGTGATTCGGGAGCGGTATTCTGCCACCTTCTAACATCAAAATAGAATATCCACAACATCACGACGGAGGTGATGGCAGGTGCAAGCATGATAAGTAATACAACAATACCAAATATAAGAAGTGGCGTGCCTGCACTGGGAGCATCCTCAATAGAGCTCAATCCTGAGAATAGCAGTGCCATGCCAACGAATAGCAGTGCAAGGCATGCTATTCCCAAATACAGCATTATGCGCTGTCTCTTCCACATCGCGCCAACAGCCTCTTTCCAACTTTTGGCAGCCTCGATAGATTGCTGATAGGGTGTCATAATTATAATATTTTAGTTGTTATTTGCGAAAAATGAAATATACGGCGAGGACCAAGCATAGGAAGCCGACGTAGTGGTTCCATTTGAGCCCCTCATGCAGAAATATTGCCATAAAGAGCGAGAAGACAACCAGCGATATAACTTCCTGAATAACCTTTAGGTGCCATAGCGTAAATGGACCTCCAAACTCTGTACTGCCAAGTCGGTTGGCGGGTACCTGGAAGCAATACTCCAAGAGAGCTACGCACCAGCTGATGAGAACGATGACGAGCATGCCCTTGAGCATAAATGGCTTTTCGGGTGAACTGAAGCGTTCGAGTTTATCCTTAAAGGCGATGTGGCCATACCACGCGAGTGTCATAAAGACATTTGAGCAGATAAGAAGTGCTATTGTTGAGATACCTCTTCCAAGCATATAATTTCGTTTTTATTATCGGTTAAGTAGGACAAAATTATAAAAAAAATAGTAAATAGGTGTTGAGTGTGCTCTTTTTTTTGTTTGTCTCATATTTTCGTTGTAATTTTACACCGATTATTGTATCACAAACTATAACCAACAAATGATGAATAAATTTTTAGGACTTACCGCTATGGGAGTTATTGCATTGGCATCGTGCGCAGCACCTGTCGAGCAGGAGACAAATCAGGAGCAGCCTTGGGTTGTTGATCGTTTCGACGACATCAAGGTTATCCGTTATGAGGTTCCAGGTTTTGAGAACCTTACACTCCAGGAGAAGGAGTATGTTTACTACCTCTCTGAGGCAGCAAAGTGTGGTCGTGACATTCTATTCGACCAGAACTTTAAGTATGGTTTGGCTATTCGCCGTACTTTTGAGACTATCTACACAGATGCTCGCAACACAGCTGAGGCTGAGAGCGCAGAGTTCAAGGCTTTTGAGAAGTACTTGAAGAAGATGTGGTTCGCTAATGGCATCCACCACCACTACTCAAACGACAAGTTTACACCAGAGTTCTCTGAGCCTTGGTTCCGTGAGCAGCTCGCACTCTACATCAACGACGATAACCGTCAGATGGATGAGGAGCTTCTTTGCCGTATCATCTTCGACAAGGAGTTCTACGCTTCACGTCTCAACCAGAAGGCTGGTGTAGATGTTATCACTGCTTCGGCTAACAACTACTATGAGGGTGTTAACCAGGAGGAGGTAGAGGCATTCTACGCTGCTATGGCTGCTGCTGACGAGGGCAACCCCGAGCCTATCTCTTACGGTCTTAACTCTAAGCTCGTTAAGGATGAGAACGGCAATGTCGTTGAGCAGGTTTGGAAGGTTGGTGGCATGTACTCTGAGGCTATCGAGCAGATTGTGTACTGGTTGGAGAAGGCTGCAACCGTGGCTGACGACACTCAGCGTGCAACAATCGAGGCGCTCATCGCTTACTACCGCACTGGTGACCTCAAGAAGTTCGACGAGTACAACATTCTTTGGGTTAAGGACACTGATTGCAATGTGGACTTCGTTAACGGCTTCATCGAGAGCTATGGCGATCCCCTTGGTCGCAAGGCATCTTGGGAGAGCATTGTAAACTTCCGCGATGTGGAGGCTTGCAAGCGTACAGAGATTATGGCTGCAAATGCTCAGTGGTTCGAGGATAACGCTCCTATCAACCCCGCATACCGCAAGAAGGAGGTTAAGGGCGTTTCTGCAAAGGTTATCACTGTTGCTATGCTTGGTGGCGACTGCTTCCCTGCAACAGCTATCGGTATCAACCTCCCCAACGCTGACTGGATTCGTAAGGAGCACGGCTCAAAGAGTGTGACTATCGATAACATCACTTACGCATACGCAAAGGCTGCTGAGGGTAACGGCTTTAATGAGGAGTTTATCCTTCGTGCTGAGGACCGCGAGCGCGCTAAGCTCTATGGTAAGCTTGGTGATGACCTCCACACAGACCTTCACGAGTGCTTGGGTCACGGCTCTGGTCAGCTCGCTCCTGGTACTAAGGGTGATGAGCTTCGCACATACTCTTCAACTCTTGAGGAGGCGCGTGCAGACCTCTTTGCTCTCTACTACCTCGGTGATGAGAAGCTCGTAGAGATTGGTCTTATCCCCACTTTGGATGTTGCATGGTCACAGTACTCTGACTACATCATGAACGGCTACATGACACAGCTCTCACGCATCGAGCTCGGCAAGGATGTCGAGGAGTCTCACATGCGTAACCGTAAGCTTATCGCTGAGTGGTGCTACGAGAAGGGCAAAGATGAGAACGTAATCGAGCTTGTTAAGGAGAATGGCAAGACATATATCGTTGTTAACGACTTCGTACGCCTCCGTGAGCTCTTCGGAGAGCTTCTTTGCGAGGTTCAGCGCATCAAGTCTGAGGGTGACTACGAGGCTGGTAAGGCACTCGTTGAGAACTACGCTGTTAAGATTGAGCCAGGTCTCCACGCAGAGGTTATCGAGCGTAACAAGGCACTCAACATCGAGCCTTATGGTGGCTTCGTGAACCCATCATACGAGCTTGTATATGGTAAGGATGGTAAGATTATAGATGTTAAGGTTTGCTACGACAGCAACTATGTTGAGCAGCACCTCGACTACTCGAAGAACTACTCGTTCCTCCCAACCTTCAACTAATTTGTTGTGATAAGCCGCAATCTGCGGCACATCTCTAAAAGCTAATAGCCCAGGGCTGTACATCAAGGTACTATCCCTGGGCTATTACTTTTGTGATGCACCACATCTCACGGCTTCTGACAACAAATTTATTCTCTATTCTATTTACGCCTCGTTGTCCAAAAACTTCTCGTCGAAGTTGACCAGATAGACACGCTCCGTAGCGCGCGTGATGGCTGTATATAACCACCTCATCATATCCCTCGACATCTCCTCGTCACCAAACAGGCACCTATCCACAAAGACCGCCTTCCACTGTCCGCCCTGTGCCTTATGGCAGGTTACGGCATAGGCAAACTTTACCTGCATGGCGTTGAAGTGCTGATTTTCGCGGATGGCACGATAGCGCTTCGTGCGCGACTTTATATCCTCATAGTCCTTCTCAACCTCATAGAATAGCTTGCGGCTCTCCTCGCGTGTTAGCGATGGCGACTCTGAAGCTAACGTGTCGAGCATAACCTTTGCCTCCATGGTATAATCGTCGTAATCGGGAAACTCCACGACGGCATCTATAAACCTAAAGCCGTAGAACTCCTCGAAGCGGCGTATGCGCTTAAGTCGCACCACATCGCCATTCGCCACGAACGACATGGGCGAGTGCTCATCGTGCTCGGCGTAAAAGTAGTTGTTCTTGACAATCATCAACATATCGCCACTCTCTATCTCCTCCTCGGCCGAGAGGTTATAGCGGCGTATGCCCTCGTTGTATCTGTTGGCACGCTTGTTCGAGCGCGTGATTACGATAGTCTCGTCGCGACCATACTTCGAGTAGCACTCCTCGAGAGCCTCAAGTAGTTCATTGCCCTGCACACTGCGAAAGTCGGGGTGCGACATGTCGAAGCGGGGGATCTCGTAGAGGCGGTTTTCGAGCATGCAGCGCAGCATCGTAGCGTTGAAGAGTATGCCCGAGTCCTGCGTCTGGCGCACCACCTCGTCCATGGTGTTGTAATCGACATCGCCGTAGGGTAGCAGCTCTGCTGGGTCGAGGGCGGGGCTGTAGTCGATGCCCACGGGTGGCAGCTGCGCATCATCGCCCACAAGCATCAAGCGGCACTCCTTGCCGCTACGCACATACTTAATGAGGTCCTCCAAAAGGTTGCCCGAACCAAATGTAGTATCCTCGGATGATGCCGTAGAGAGCATCGAAGCTTCATCTACTATGTACACGACATTTTTATCCTTATTGAAGTCGAGTGAGAACTTCGACTCGTAATCGGCCATCGTGCGCTCGCGATAAATCTTCTTATGTATGGTAAATGCCTCCTTCTTGGCATAGTGCGATAGTACCTTTGCTGCACGTCCTGTCGGTGCTAGGAGTATAGTCTTGATACCCAAATCGTTGAGTGCTGCCACAAAGGCGGCAATAATGGTCGTTTTGCCCGTTCCTGCATATCCGTTTAGCAAAAAAATACGCTCGTAATCCTCCTCGGTTACCCACTCGGATAACTTTTCTATGATTTTTTTTTGGTTAAAAGTTGCTTCAACCGATAATTTTGCGTAAATTTGATGCGAAATATGTGTGCTAAGCATAGCTACCTATTTTGAATATGAACGTAAGACGATACAAACTTAATAAAAAATAATAACAAAATGAAAAATTCAAGATCTATCTTGGTTACTATCTTAACTATTGTATTGCTCGCAGTAGTTGGTGTTCTTCTCTATTGGAACATGAACATTGTATCAACTCCAATTAAGTTCGAAAATCAATTTGAGCAGCGTACAGCAGCAGTTGTTGAGAAGGGACAGTATGTAGTTAAGCTCGAGCAGGCTTATCGTGACAATCACCCCGAGAAGAAGTTCACTACAAACTGGGATGAGCTTACAGATTTCGCATTGAATGGTGTTATGGAGTATCGTAGCCAGATCTACGATGAGAACAACTTGGAGAATGCTGCTATTATCGAGGAGCTTCGTAAGCAGGACAAGAACTGGAAGAACGAGCGCGTTGTTCGTGTAGCTGTTCGCGATACAGTATTTGATGATGTCTATGGCAAGTGCCGCCTTTCAGAGGAAGAGATAGCTAACTTGCGTTACATCCCCTTCACTAACAATGAGGCGGAGTTCCAGCTTGACACTGCAACTTATGAGGCAGGTGCATACCGCACACACTTGGTATGCTGCCATGCTCCATATGTTAAGTTCATCGACCATAAGACCTACAATGTTGAGTTCTGGAACCTTCTTGATGAGAAGTTCGTTTACTTCATCAACCACCAGGATGCAAGCGAGGATATGAAGAAGATGAAGGCTGAGGGTATCAAGGCTGTATTCGACAAGAAGGGTGACGAGAGATATATGATTGGTTCTGCACACCCCATTCCAATGGATGATCAGTTCTTCGGTATTACTTTCGGTAGCCTCGAGGAGCCTACAAACGAGGCACTTCAGCCACTCAGAGGCGGTAGCGCTAAGTAGTCATGATGCAAACATCACTAAATAATGTGTCCATCCGCCTCAAGCCGGATGGACACTCTTTTTCAGCCTCAGAGCTAAGTGCCAAGGTGCGCAGTGCCTCACAGCCAGTAGAGGTCGCTGTGCTTACTGCAAAGACAACGCTGGTGCCTGCAGAGTTCTTCGATAAGGAGCACGCTGCGGACTGCCTCGTAGAGGTGGGGCTTAGCACTTCGATTGGAGAGTGCGCTGTGTATAGCAACGTTGAAAATGGCGTTGTGGCAGTAATGGCTATTAGCAAGCAGTGCTATGCGGAGCTTATGGCGGCAATACCTGCGGGCATTACCTTTACTTCGCCACTTATTGGTGACTCAACATTGGAGAAGGGTAGTGTTATCCACCTCGAGGAAGATGTCCTATATGTGAATGTCTATGATGGTGGCTTGCGCTTTGCTGAGGCTTTTGAGTGCAAGACAGATGCCGATGTGCTCTATTATCTTGCCACGGTGAATGAGGTGTATGGCATATACAATATGTACGCGCGCGCGAAGGGTGATGTTAAGCGCCTAAAGCCTCTATTGAAAAATGTATTTAAGAATTTGGTATGCGAATAATTAGCGGAAAATATCGTGGTCGTACCATTGTGCCACCACGCAACCTACGTGCACGTCCCACGACCGACTTTGCCAAGGAGAACCTCTTTAATGTCCTTGGTAATCTTGTAGATTTTGAGGACCTTGATGTGCTCGACCTCTTCTCTGGTACGGGTTCTATAAGCTATGAGTTTGCATCGCGCGATGCACGTAGTGTGACCTCCGTAGAGGTGAATAGTGTGCATCACAATTTTATCCGTCAGACGGCGCGCGACCTTCAGTTTGAGAACTTCTTTGCTGTTAAGGCAAACGTATTCCTCTATCTTAAGAGTTGCACCAAAAAGTTCAACCTTATTTTCTCGGATGCACCATACGATTTGGAGGGTAGCGAGGAGGTTATTCGCCTTGTATTTGAGCGAGATTTGCTCGCTGAGGATGGTATATTAATCTTTGAACACTCTAAAGACCAGGATGTTAGTAACTTCCCTCACTATTGGCAAACTCGCAGCTATGGTAGTGTGCAGTTCTCCTTCTTTAGAAAAGAGTAAAATTTTTCAAAAAAAGTAGTGAAAAATTTTGTGGGTTTGAGAAAAAATACTACCTTTGCAACGCAATCGAGAAATAACGATTGTATGGCTCTAAAAATGGTGTGGTAGTTCAGCTGGTTAGAATACCTGCCTGTCACGCAGGGGGTCGCGGGTTCGAGTCCCGTCCATACCGCTCAAAGGATGATCTAATTTAGGTCATCCTTTTTTTTGTTATGTGATGACGATGCTACTATCGTAGCATACGAGCATACAATATGATGCTATAGTGAGCAAGCTCCCACGCATCACATTGTATGCTCATTCGCTTTGCGAATCGTCATCATCTAAATATACCATTGCGCTATCTTTGCACTGCTCACTGAATACGGGTTGAGCCGATATGATAGTGTCTATTGCTCGGGCTAATGCCCTGCGCTATATGGTATCGGCTCTACGACTTCGTCGTTCGAGTCCCGTACCACTCTGACAAGAAAACATGTGTGTAAATTGGGGTTACTCTTTGGCTATGCGGGGGATGTGGTAGGATTTGAGTTCGCGGTTGTAGGCGCGCTCATTGCCGCCAACGTGTGCGTTGAGAAGTTGGTGAAACGCCGTGGAGTGATTATGGTGGCGTGTGTGGCAGAGTTCGTGGAGCATGATAAACTCGCGCAAGTGCTCGGGAAGAAGCATAACGAAGAGCGATATGCTGATGCCATTGTGGCCACTGCATGAACCCCAGCGGGTGTGTGCCGAGGAGATGCGTAGTGAAGTGTAGCTAAAGCCATGTTCCTGTGCAAGGCGCGCAAGTGTTGTAGAGATATAGGTGCGTGCCTCACGGCGTAGGCGCTCCACCTCCGAGGGGGTGATGGTGGGATATTGTGCAATGCGCTGGCTGAGACGCTGGCGTGTAAGTTCTATCCACTCCATCTTGCTCTCGGCAAAGACAATAGCCTTAGCGCGGCTACTAAAGAGTGGGTAGATGAGTCGCAATGTGCCGTCACGGCGCACGACAAGACGAATAGAGCGTGCACGCAGTGAGCGCACACACTCTATCATTCCAAGCATCTTATGTTCTACGATGGCCATTAGCCGATACGCTGGCGCACAACCTCGAAGAGCATGATAGCGGCCGCGGCAGCCACATTGAGTGACTCTGTGTGGCCGATAAGAGGAATAGCCAACTGCTCGTCGCAGAGCTTGAGCACCTCCTTCGAGATACCCTTATCCTCGGCACCCATAACGATAACCGTAGGCTTAGTGAAGTCTGCGTCGTAGAGAAGTTTCTTGCTCTTCTCTGTAGCGGCTACAATCTGGAAGCCCTCCACCTGCAATGTCTTGAGTGTGTTGCGGATAGAGCCTACGCGGCATACGGGGATGTTGTTCAAAGCACCGGCTGATGAGCGAATAGCGTCGCCATTTACGGGAGCGGAGTTCTTCAAAGGTGTGATAAGTCCGTGGGCACCAGCACACTCTGCAGAGCGGGCGATGCCACCGAAGTTGCGCACATCGGTAACGCCATCGAAAACCACGATAAGTGGTGTCTCATCCTCGGGAACACGCTCGAGGATGTCGTTGAGCTCCACATACTCAATAGCGGCAATCTGCGCCACAACACCCTGGTGGTTGCCGCGAGTGAGACGGTTGAGCTTCTCGATGGGCACCTCCTGCCAGTGGATGTGGTGGCGTGCCATAAGGTCCTTGAGGTCGTTCATAAGCTGACCCTCGGCCCCCTTCTTAATATATACGCGCTCAATCTGCTTGCGTGCCTCTACAGCCTCGGCAACAGGGCGTATTCCAAAAATAATATTTTCCATACTCTATCTTGTTTATAGACAGTAGTTTATACTTAATTCTGCTCCGTTATCTCCAATTCGTATGATGCCTTCTCCCACTCGTGCATAAGCTTGTCGTACTGCTGCTTGAGTGCGTCATACTTGGCGTAGTCGTCGGCATTATACTCTGTAGCCTCGGCGAAGCGCTTGTCGTAGGCCGCAATCTCTGCCTCCACCTTTGCCAACTCCTCCTCTACGCTCTCTACGGCCTTGCGCAACTTGCGAAGTAGCTTCTCCTGCTCCTTCTTCTGCTCGTACGAAAGTTTGCCGGTGTTGCTGTCGGCTGTGCTCTTCTCTGCGACTGCGGGCTTATCC
Source organism: Alistipes sp. (assembly GCA_045633045.1). GTDB lineage: Bacteria > Bacteroidota > Bacteroidia > Bacteroidales > Rikenellaceae > Alistipes. The sequence continues at coordinate 51,826 of JAZQXV010000014.1, read as the reverse complement.
TTGCGCTCAATCTCTTGTAGCGACTCTACCTTACGCTTCTCCAAGAAGTACCAGATGTCACCGAGGTACTCCCTAACGCCACCATCGCGGAACTCGTAGATGCGGTCAACAAGGCCATCGAGGAACTCTCGGTCGTGCGATACAACCACCACCGTGCCGTCATACTTCTGCAGAGCATCCTTCAATATATCCTTCGAGCGCATGTCCATGTGGTTGGTGGGCTCATCGAGAATGAGAAGGTTGTAGGGCTCGAGCATTAGGCGTGCCATGGCAAGTCGTGAACGCTCGCCACCTGACAACACCTTGACCTTCTTCTCGATATCCTCGCCACGGAATAGGAAAGCGCCGAGGATGTCGCGAAGGCGTGTGCGTATGTCGCCCACAGCCACGCGGTCGAGGGTGTCGAATACCGTGAACTCGCCATCCATAAGGTCGTCTTGGTTCTGGGCATAGTAGCCTATGTTGACATTTGCACCGAGCTTGATGCTGCCCTCCGTAGGCTCCAGCTCGCCGATAAGCATGCGGGCAAAGGTGGTCTTACCCTCGCCATTTCGGCCTACAAGGGCAATCTTCTGTCCGCGCTCTATGGTGAACTCCGCGCCCGAGAATATGCGCTTCTCGCCAAAGGCCTTGCCCACCTCCTTTACCTCTGCAACAATCTGACCTGTGCGGGGCGCGGGCGGGAACTTGATATTCAAGCGAGACAAGTCCTCCTCATCTACCTCTATGCGGTCGAGCTTCTCGAGCTGCTTGATGCGTGACTGCACCTGATTACTCTTTGTGGGCTTATAGCGGAACTTCTCGATGAACTCCTCGGTCTTCTCGATTAGGCGTTGCTGATTCTCGTAGGCTGCCATCTGCTGTGCGCGACGCTCCTGACGCAACACAACATACTTCGAGTAGGGCACTTTATAGTCGTAGGCCTTACCCAACGAAATCTCCACGGTGCGCGTGGTGACATTATCCAAAAAGGCGCGGTCGTGCGAGATTAGGAGCACCGCACCGTTATAGTTCTTGAGGTACTCCTCGAGCCACTGGATACTCTCGATGTCGAGGTGGTTGGTAGGCTCATCGAGAAGAAATATTGAGGGACGACGTAGTAGGAGCTTAGCCAACTCGATACGCATGCGCCAGCCTCCCGAGAACTCGCGTGTGGGGCGCTCGAAGTCTGTGCGTTTGAAGCCCAAACCGAGCAGCGTGCGCTCGATGTCGGCATCGCGAGTGTCGCCACCAAGGATGTGGTAGCGGTCGTTAGCCTCGTTTAGACGGTGTATGAGCTCGGCATACTCCTCGCTCTCGTAGTCGGTGCGCGAAGCAATCTCCGCAGTCAGGCGCTCGATGTTTGCCTCGATGCGCAACACCTCCTCGAAGGCCTTGGCTGTCTCTGCCACGAGCGATGTGGTATCTGCCACGCGCATCTGCTGGGGTAGGTAGCCTATGGTACACTCGCCATTTATGGTCACAGCACCCTCGGTGGGCTGCTGCTCGCCAGTGATGACACGCAGTAGGGTAGTCTTACCCGCACCGTTCTTACCCACAAGACCTATGCGATCCTTGGGGTTAATCATAAACGATATGCCGTCGAAGAGTGTCCAGCCTCCGTAACTTATGGTGAGGTTATCGAGCGAGATCATCTAGTGTGGTCCAAATTATGAGTTAATCATGTCAACAATTGCCTGCTCGGGGTCGGGAGCACCGAAAACGGAGCTGCCAGCAACCAATGCCTCAGCACCTGCGTCGAACAAGAGGCGTGAGTTTGATGCCGAGATACCGCCATCTACCTCGATGATAAGGTTCTCGAGGCCCAACTCCTGCTTCTTGCGGTTGAGATACTCGCACTTTGCAATAGATGAAGGCATGAACTTCTGGCCACCGAAGCCGGGCTCTACGCTCATAACGAGGATGAGGTCGAGTTGTGTGAGCCACTTGTCCAATACCTCGGGCTCGGTGCCTGGCTTGATAGAGATACCCACCTTAGCACCTGCCTTGCGGATAAGGTCAATACACTCCTGGATGTTCTCAGTGGCCTCGTAGTGGAAGGTAACGTAGTCAGCACCCGCCTCAACAAAGCGTGTAACGTACTTCTCGGGGGCAGTGATCATAAGGTGCACATCGAGCACCTTTGTTGTACCCTTGCGCAAAGGCTTCATGAGGGGAAAGCCAAAAGATATGTTGGGTACGAATACGCCATCCATAACGTCAACGTGTACCCACTCTGCCTGTGAGCGCTCGAGCATCTCCATGTCACGATTGAGGTTGCCGAAGTCGGCTGAAAGCACCGAAGGAGCAATAATTCTTTTCATGTTTTATGAGGTTTTTAATCTTTGAGTCTTTATAATCGCACAAAGTTAGCAAAAAAAAGTTGAATAAGCAAGGCGTGCGCGCACATGTACGAGGCAAAGGTGTTTGGCATGCTCTTTGTTGGATAGTGCTGTAATAAAAATATGGTTAAATGACTATTGATACTGGTAAGGGTAAAATACCCCTAATTGCTCTTGTGGCTATATGGTCTGTCTCGGCAATTGTCTCGTTGCCGGGCTTGGCTATCTCTCCCATTTTGGATGATATGCAGAGCATCTTCCCACATGCGAGTGAACTTGAAGTGCAGATGCTTGAGTCGTTGCCGTCGCTTATGATTATCCCATTTATGCTGCTTGCGGGACGCTGGGCGGTGAAGGGTAATAAGATGCGACTACTGGTGGCGGGAACGGCGATATTTCTGCTTAGTGGCGTATGGTGTACTACCTCATATTCGCTCGTGGAACTTATTATTGCAAGTACTCTTGTGGGTGTAGGTGCAGGTATGATTATCCCGCTGTCAACAGGCTTGATAGTTGATTATTTCACTGGAGATAAGCGCGTTAATCAGCTTGGAATAAGCTCTGCGGTGAATAATCTTACGCTCGTTATTGCCACCTCAGCTGTTGGCTACCTTGCCGATGTGGAGTGGCACTTAGCATTTATTGTCTATCTGCTCCCCGCAGTCACGTTATTGCTTATACCTGCGCTAAGTCGTACGAAGCCCGCACCAGAGCCAAAGTCGGGTGCGCAGAACCGTCAGACAACGCTTAATGTGAGGATTATTGTGGGTCTTGTCCTCTTCTACTTTGCTATTACCTATACCTCGCTTATAGTAACGTACAATACCTCGTATGTAGCATCACTTGCGGGTATGCATAGTAGCGAGTCGGGTGTGATAATTTCGCTTTTCTTCCTCGCTATTATGGCGCCTGGTTTTATGCTAAATCGCATTATCGCTATCTTCGGTAAGACGGTTAACTTATGGTCGTTGGTTGCTATGTGTGTGGGCCTACTGCTTATGTCGCTAACACATCCTACAGCTACGACGCTGACTATTGGTGCGATACTTACGGGCTTGGGTTATGGCGTTATGCAGCCAATAATCTATGATAAGGCAGCGACAAACGCTCCGCCACATCTCTCGACCTTAGCTCTTGCTATTGTTATGACAACGAACTATTTAGCAATCCTTGTTGCACCGTTTATGATTGATGGTATCGACCATATATTCCACGCGACAAGCCACACCTTTGCCTATCTGTTTAATAGCATCGTGGTGCTCGTGATAGCCATTGCTACGGCGCTTACATACAAGCGAAATAGAGTGTTGGGTAGTGATGATTAGAAGCGGTGGCCTACGCCTACGTTGACTATGCCTCGCGCACCATATCCCGCCTCCATGAAGCCATACCACCTACGGCCGACAGATATGCCTATGGGCTTGATGTCGTAGGATAGGTATGGGCGGTAGGTGTGCTGTTTGCCGTTGGTGTAGTGTACCCAGTGCTCAATGCCCGCCGTGGCACCAAGGCTTGAGTAGAGCTCAACGATGTTGCGACGTAACCACGTGAAGCGTGCTATGGGCATTAATGATATGTAATCAACGTGCATGGTATCCCAGCGCTCGTGTGTCTGATTATCGTAGAGGTTGCAGATGCCCACTGTCCAAGCCAAGCAGCCTCCGACGCTAAACCACTCATTGACCCTATAACCGTAGTCGAGCGAAGCGCTCAGCCATAGCGTAGCACCCTCTTGAGGCTCTTGTGGAGTATTATCCAGGTCGCCTACATAACCAAGCGAAGAGTGGCTTGCCAGTCCGTAGTTGCCACGCGCACCCACAACCCACGATAGTCGTATGTCGTGTTGCTCTTGTGCCTGGGCCATTCCTATGGATAGCAGACTGAAAAATATCGCAGCCACAAGGCCTATTTTAACTCTATTAACTCTCATTAAAGGTCATCGTATTGAAGGTGCTAGCAATCGCAAAGATAGGAAAAATCGCTGTATGTCGCTACAACTTTAAGAAATTATGTTTAACTTTGCGGCATATAAGGGGTGCTACTCCTTCACTGTTAGAGAGAGGTTTAATGAAATGGCTGGCCAATCTCAGAACGCAGTGGAGAGATTGGCTGAGATTAAACCCATTGAACCGGATACGGGTAATGCCGAGACCGGGAACACGGAAATATCTTAAGAAGCCCCTTTTCAACTTAATTAACTTAAAGTATGAAAAGGATTTTTTGTTTTATCGCCGCAACCTTCGCTCTATGCGTGGCACTCAAGGCACAAGATGCCTACTATCTTCAGGACTCGCTCCGCAACTACGACATCGACGTTATCGAAGTAACCACCGTAAACGCTAAGCGCACAACGCCCGTGGCGCAGGATAACCTATCTAAGGAGAACCTCGACCGCTCGGCATATGGAACGGATATGCCCACGGCACTTGCTCTAACACCCTCAATCATAGCCACAAACGAGACGGGTATAGGCATTGGTGCTACGGCAATACGCCTACGAGGCACTGATGCTACACGCATCAACGTAACAATCAATGGCGTGGCCATGAACAACCCCGACTCGCACTCTATGTATTGGTACGACACCCCCGACCTGATATCTTCGGTGGGTACGGTGCAGGTGCAGCGAGGCGCGGGTGTCTCGACAAATGGTACGGGTGCCTTTGGTGGCTCGGTGGCGATGACTACCGATGCTCTCTCGACAAAGTTCGGCGGCACTGCATCACTCTCTTATGGTTCGTACAACACTAATAAGCAGGCGTTGCATATATCTTCAGGACTTATGCGCGACCACTGGGTTGTGGATGCACGTCTTACGCATATCGGCTCGGATGGCTACATCGATCGCGGTGCTACCGACCTCAAGTCGTATATGCTCCAGGCGGGCTACTATGGCTCTAATACTAAGGTGAAGTTCTTGTCGTTTGGTGGCTCGGCAAAGACCTATCTCACCTATAATGGTGTGTCGCGTGCAGACATGGAGCGCTACGGTCGCCGCTACCACGACTCGGGTCAGTATGTAACATCGGACGGTCCCTTTGTGTTGGAGGATGGTACGCACGTAGATTACTACGATGACCAGACAGATAACTACCTCCAGTTTAACAATCAGCTTGTTCTTAACCATCGCTTTAATGGCAATTGGCAGTTTAACGCTACGCTATTCTATACCTACGGCTATGGCTACTACAACCAGTACAAAGACGATGCGTGGTTGGCGGGTTACACAAACCTCGACACCTCAATCGAGCAGGCTGACCTTATCCGCCACAAGAAGATGCTTACGCACCTCGGTGGTTTGAATGCCGCAGCGGAGTATCGCACATCAAATCTCGATGTAACATTCGGTGGTTCATACAGCTACTACAACTCGCCACACTGGGGTACTTTGAGCTGGGTAGATGGCATGGATAGCGCCTCGGTTGGTGGCAAGTGGTACGACAACGATGTTGTAAAGCACGACGGTAATATCTTTGCGCGTGCCGACTGGACTGCTGTGAGTGGTCTTATGGATAACGAGCTCCATATCTTTGGTGATGTGCAGTATCGCTATGTTGGCTACAAGGCGTGGGGCACTAACGACAACTCTATTTGGGGCGATGAGGGTGTCTATATGCAGCCTATAAATGTTGATAAGGAGTACAACTTCTTCAACCCACGTGCGGGTATAAGCTACATCCACCACAACCACAACCTCTTTGCTTCGGCTGCCGTAGCACACCGTGAGCCAACGCGCTCCGACTTTACCGACAGGTATATGTTCTCGGCAGATGATACCGAGCCCAAGCCTGAGCGACTCATAGATTTCGAGTTGGGATATACATATACAGCGCCACGTGTAGTGGTGGGTATCAATTTGTACTATATGCTCTACCACAACCAGCTTGTGGCTACGGGTATGGTAAACGATGGCGACGATGCGCTAAACACTAACGTAGCACGCAGCTACCGTCGTGGTGTGGAGCTTATGGCATCGTGGAGGGTGGCAAAGTGGCTCACACTCTCGGCAAATGCTACGCTCTCGCAGAACAAGATTCGTGACTATGTTGACGAGCTCAAGGATAGCCCAACGTATGGCCAGAACCTCGGCGATATGACCATCTCGTACTCGCCATCGGTTATGGGTTCGGTTATGGCGGACTTCCATGTGGGTGGTTTCAGCGCATTGTGGCATACGCAGTATGTCGGTAAGCAGTACTTCACGAATAACGAGATTGAGGCATTGTCGTTGGATGCCTACTGCGTTACAAACCTTAACCTCGGCTACACGCTTAAGACGGCTGCGGAGCGAGAGGTGCGCTTTGGTGTCGCTATCAACAACCTCTTCTCTGCACTCTATGAGTCGAATGGCTATGGATATTCGTACATGTGGGATGGCGAGCGCTACGACGATGCCTTCTTCTTCCCACAGGCACCTATCAACGTGCTTGCTAATGTAACAGTAAACTTCTAACGAAAACTATGACTTGGGATTGGTCTCTCATATTGCAGTGTGTGGGCACAGCCCTCGGACTATTGTATCTGTGGCTCGAATATAAGGCAAACATCTGGCTATGGGTGGTGGGCGCTATAATGCCCATTGTCCATGGTATATTGTACCTCACTAATGGCATATACGCCGATGCTGCCATGCAGCTGTACTATGTTGCTGCGGGTATCTATGGCCTAATAATATGGAAACGCCGACCCAAGAAGCAGGGTGAGGGTAAGATTCAGCATACACCTAAAGAGTGGATACTAAACCTATTCGTTATATACGCCTTCTTCCATGCCGAGCTGTATATATTCTTGGTGGAGTTTACAGATAGCAGTGTGCCATTCTTCGACGCTATGAGTACGGCATTGTGCATCGTGGCAATGTGGATGCTCTCGCGTAAGTTGGTCGAGCAGTGGTTGGTGTGGCTCGTGGTCGATATGATTAGCGTGGGTCTCTATCTGTATAAAGGAATACCCATCACCGCGGGCCTCTATACCATATATTGTGCCCTTGCCATTGCGGGTTATATCCGTTGGCGTAGGCAGGTGGGTAAATAGTGTATATAGTTTTCTCTTATAGTGTAATCAAAATTTTCGATTTGCAACTTATATAACTTTGTATTACTTTTGCACCAGAAACAAACGAAAAGAGTGATGACAAAGTGATATGTTTGCCCCAGATATAGAGAGTAGCACACGCGAAGAGCGTCTGGCATATGTGCAGGATAGATGGCGATGCCTCTGTAACTGCGAGCTATGCGGCAGGTGTAATATGCTCAAAGGACGCGATGCCGAAATCGTCTATGAGGAGTATATCGAGGGTCGCAAGTCGTATCGCGAGATAACACTCGCATTAAGAGATTTTAACTATTAAAACTATAAGAACTATGGAGACTAAAGCAAAAGTATTGGCAACAATGATTGAGGCGGGTGAGCCTCTCAACGCAGGTAAGATCGCGGAGCTTAGCGGCATCGACCGTAAGGAGGTGGATAAGGCTATGAAGCAGCTCAAGGAGGAGGGTGCTATCGTATCGCCCGTGCGCTGCAAGTGGGCACCTGCAAAGTAATCCACGCGCCAAGATTAGTAGTATAACTGTTATAAGTCGGGGTCTGTCTAACCGCAAGGTTGGGCAGGCTCTTTTTTAGGATGATACCACCATGCGATATCTATACAAAAAAGTAATGCGTTGACACACAGCCAACGCATCACTCATTATTGATACTCTGTCGAGTATTACTCCTCTCGGTCAACAAAGTGCTCCAAAGACTTCACAATGTTACGCGAGTGCAATACCATGGTCTTGGTCTCGGTGAGGATGTTGAAGAACAACATATTTGCCGAAGATGAACCACCTGTATCGCGCAAACGGCGCAACTGGTTCTGCATAACCTCGTCGATAAAGTTGAAGAGCTCGTCACGCTTGGTGAGTACCTCTTCCATCTGCTCGAACGAACGTGTGCGAAGCATGTGGTTGATATTGCCGAAGATGTCCTCTACGCGGTCGTTGATACACTTAAGGTCGTAAACCTGCTCCTTGGTAAGACCTGAGTGGTTGTTGTCAACATGCTTGTAGCAGGGGCGTGTGATGTGCAACAACGCCTTGCTGGTCTCCGAGATGTAGTCCACTACCTGAACATAGAAGTGACCAGTGTTGATGTCGCTCTCCTGGAGGGTGCGCAATAGAGGAATAATCTCGTACTTCTGCTGGCGTGTAGAGTGGTAGAACTCCTCCGCCTCGCTAACCATTTCACGAAGCACCTTGCGGTTCTCCTTAAACACCGCAACGATGGTGCGGTCATAGATTAGGGTAACCTTCTCCATTGAGGCGCACACGTGCTCTGTATAGGCGATAAGTGCCTCCTCGGGGCTCTGCTTCAAGGTGTCGCTAATCTTCGCCACGGCCGACTCCTCGACCTCTTTGCTCTCCTTCTTCTTCGAGATATTGCTCTTGATGATAAGACCAATACAGATGAGTGTAACCACGATTGCAACAATGTTCCAGCCGCCAACCTCAATAAGCTGACCGTACGCAAGTGCAAGTGTTACAACAAGGGCGATAAGGAAGCCACCCAGAGCGGTGATAAACCAGCCCATGATAACGGTCATAACGCCTGTAATACGATATACGGCACTCTCGCGGCCCCATGCTCGGTCAGCCAACGACGAACCCATAGATACCATAAAGACAACATAGGTTGTAGAGAGTGGCAGCTTGAGCTGAGTACCGATTGAGATAAGGATTGCCGCTGCTGTAAGGTTTACCGTAGCACGGATAAGGTCGTAGTTAGCATCGCCACGCTCCTCATCAGATAGTGGAACAAATCTTGTCTCGATAAAGTTGCGAACTGCCTTGGGCGTGATAGCTTCGACAACGTTGCTGAGTGCTCGTGCACCACGCACAATGCCTCGTGAGGCGTTTGTTGCCTCGCTATTTGTTGGTGAAACCTCTTCGCTCTGTGATGATAGTTTGCGCTCCGTCTCGATAACACGCATCGCCTTCTTTGATGTGAAGAGAGTGATAACCATTACAAGACCCGCAGCACACATAATCCAGAAGTTTGCCTGTGTGGGGTTCATCAACTGCTCCATGGATGTAGGAAGCACGTCGGAGTTGTGTGCGATGACGTATGAGTCGTAGCCTGCGTATGGTACACCGATAAAGTTTACAAGGTCGTTACCCGCAAAGGCCAATGCCAACGAGAATGTGCCAGCGAGGATAGAGACACGAAGAATGTTAACCTTGCAACGCTGCATGATGAACAAGATGAGTGAACTCGCTAACCATAGGATGAGCAATGCCATGCCTGTGTGGTCGTTGACGTAGTCCTTGAGTACATCGGGAATGATATTTGTGCTCTTAAGGCCCTTGAATACAGTGAAGTAGATGATGCCTGCAAGAGTAATACCGCACCATAAAGCACCGAAACGATTGAATATCTTGCTGTAGCGGAACGAGAAAAGGACACGCGAGATATACATCAAGAGGTGACCCGTGAAGAAGGCCAAGACCACAGAAAGCAGGATGCCCGACACGATGGCAAGGGCGTTACCCGAGTTGATGTATTGGCCCAAATCGCTCATAAGTGCGTCGCCACTCCAGATGTTGTAGAGGGCTAATGCCAATGCCGAACCAAGCAAGCCAAATACCAATGATACGGTGGTTGATGTTGGCAAGCCGAGCGAGTTGTAGATGTCCAAGAGAATGATATTCGAGAGCATCATACCCAGGAATAGAATCATAATCTCCTGATAGCTGAACATGTTGGGGTAGAAGACTCCGCTACGTGCAACATCCATCATGCCACTCGAGGTCATAACGCCGACCATGACGCCAACTGCAGCAATGGTAAGGATGATGTTTTTCTTGGCTGCCTTAGAGCCAAAGGCTGAATTTAAGAAGTTTACGGCATCGTTCGATACGCCGACAACGATGCCCATAACTGCCAAGAGGGCTAGTACGATTACTATAAATAGATCCATAACGCTAAATGTTATGTCACAAAGGTAAGAAATAATTGTTACAAAATTGTTACAAAAATATTTCATTATTGTTAACTGAGTGCTCAAAAATATCGTTTTTGGCTTGCGCAATTGTTAAATTTATATTAAATTTGTATTGTTTAAGAGGCGTATGAGGGATATGTTCGTATATTTGACGAAAACTTTGAAGCATGAATAAATATAGAATATTGGTCGTCGATGACGAAGAGTCGCTGTGTGAGATTTTGAAGTTTAACCTCGAAAAGGAGGGGTACGATGTAACTACGGCGTTGAGTGCCGAGGAGGCGTTGGCACTAAATCTCGCTGACTTCGACCTTATGATTCTCGACATCATGATGGGTGAACTCAGTGGCTTTGGCCTCGCTCGCATACTTCGCAAACGACCCGAGACTGCGGAGACACCAATCATCTTCTGCACAGCACTCGACTCGGAGGCCGACAAAATTAAGGGCCTCGATATAGGCGCAGACGACTATATCTCTAAGCCATTCTCGTTGGCAGAGGTCATGGCGCGTGTGCGCAGTGTGTTGCGTCGCTCAAACCGTAAGCCCAGTACAGCGCCCACAAGTGGAACTCCCGCAGAGGAGGAACAAAAGGGTGATGACAGCATCATACGCTTCGAGACGTTGGTGGTTAACGACCGCGACAAGAGTTGTAGCATTGACAACGAGGAGGTGCAGCTAACGCGCAAGGAGTATGACATCCTTGTGTTGTTGCTCTCGAATCGTGGCACGATACTCTCGCGCGAACAGATTATGAAGCGCGTATGGAGTGAGGAGGTGGTGGTGTTGGACCGCACCATTGATGTAAACATCACGCGCCTGCGTAAGAAACTTGGCATTTACGGCAACCATATAATAACACGAACTGGATATGGCTATGGATTCAAAATCTAAGATTTTCAGCTACCGCGGAGGTATGTACCTCCTCTTGGCGATACTTATCACAACGCTCATTGGAGGCTTCATCGTCTATCATTTGTCGGTGTTGAGCCACAGCAAGAGCATCACGACCATCGACGAGAGCATCTTCTTCGCTATCTTAGGCGTTGCGGGTGTATCTATCGTTATCGCCCTTATGCTGGCTATGCGCATGAGTCGCAACTTGCGTAGTCTCGACCGCGCGGTGACGGCTATGGAGAATGGCGCAGACATTGAGTCTATGCCTCAGTTTGCAGATGATGAGCTCGGTGACATCGCCCGCCATATCATCGCCCTCTATGGTCGCTTGCGTGAGGCGTCGAACGATATTCAGCGTGAGCACGACAATGCCCTGCATGAGCATCAGGAGAAGTTGCGCATCAAGCGCCAGCTCACAAACAATATCAACCACGAGCTCAAGACCCCCGTGGCAGCTATTCAGGGCTACCTCGAGACCATGACAACGGCAAAGGATATGACGGCAGAGGAGCGTGATGCCTTCATCGCAAAGTGCTATGCCCACTGCCAGCGTCTTACGCAGTTGCTCAACGACGTGTCAACAATTACGCGTTTGGAGGATGGTAGTAGCCGTATCGAGTGTGAGAGCGTTGACCTGCGCACGATTATCGACGAGATAGCATCCGAGGTGGCACTCTTGCCCGACGATAAGCGCATGCGTATGAACATAGAGCTTCCTGCGCCTATGCAGGTGTTGGGTAACTCGACGCTCCTTATGTCTATATTTAAGAACCTCACAGATAACGCCATTGCGTATTCGGGTGGTCGCGACATCTTTGTGCGCTGCACCGAAGATGATAAGATGTACACCATATCGTTCTACGATAACGGCATCGGCGTGGATAACGACCATATTAACCACATCTTCGAGCGCTTCTACCGCATAGATAAGGGTCGTTCACGTAAGCTCGGTGGCACGGGTCTCGGCCTCTCTATCGTGAAGAACGCTGTGCTCTTCCATGGCGGCGATATAAAGGTTGCAAATCGCAAGGTGGGAGGCTTGGAGTTTACATTCACCCTTCCCAGAGCGTAATAGCCTGAATGGGACGTGATAAGGAAATTAAGGAAACTAAGGAAATTAAGGAGATTAAGGAAGTTAAGGAGATTAAGGAGATTAAGGACGACTCCCTAAACTCCTTAAACTCCCTAAACTCCCTAAATTCCCTAACCGCTCTCCCATTTTCTTTTGTTAGCGGCAGCAGATGTGCCCCTTATCACAAGAAATTACTGGTTCATGGTTGCCAGGAACTCCTCGTTGTCGCGCGTGAGGTTCATCTGCTTCTGCAAGAACTCCATAGCCTCTACGGTGGTCATATCCGAGAGGTGCTTACGCAATATCCATGTGCGCTGCATAACGCTCTGCGTGAGGAGCAAGTCCTCGCGGCGTGTGCCCGAGGCGATGACATCGACAGCGGGGTAGATGCGCTTGTTCGCAAGCTTGCGGTCGAGCTGAAGTTCCATGTTGCCCGTACCCTTGAACTCCTCGAAGATAACCTCGTCCATCTTCGAGCCTGTGTCGATAAGGGCCGTGGCGATGATGGTGAGTGAGCCCTTCTCCTCGGTGTTACGTGCTGCACCGAAGAAGCGCTTGGGCTTGTGCAGCGCATTGGCATCGACACCTCCCGAGAGCACCTTGCCCGATGCGGGCTGTACGGAGTTGTAGGCGCGTGCGAGACGTGTTATAGAGTCGAGGAAGATGACTACGTCGTGGCCACACTCTACCATGCGCTTTGCCTTCTCGAGTACCATTTCGGCTACCTTAACGTGGCGCGAAGCCTGCTCGTCGAAGGTGGAGGCTACGACCTCGGCCTTTACATTGCGTGCCATCTCGGTGACCTCCTCGGGGCGCTCGTCGATGAGCAGTACAATCATATATACCTCGGGATGGTTGTCGGCAATGGCGTTGGCGATGGACTGCAGCAACATTGTCTTACCCGTCTTGGGCTGTGCCACGATAAGTGCGCGCTGACCCTTGCCTATGGGGGCGAAGAGGTCGATAATGCGGTTCGACTTTGTGTTGTGGCTGTTGCCCGTGAGGTTGAACTTCTCCGATGGGAAGAGGGGTGTGAGGTACTCGAACTGCTGACGGTCGCGCACGATGTCGGGCTTGAGGCCGTTGATGAGCTCCACATGTACGAGGGGGAAGTACTTCTCGCCCTCCTTGGGTGGGCGTATAGTGCCATATATGGTGTCGCCCGCTTTGAGGCCAAAGAGCTTTATCTGCGATGGCGAGACGTAGATGTCGTCGGGGGAGTTGAGATAGTTGTAGTCGGCAGAGCGTAGGAAGCCGTAGCCGTCGGACATAACCTCCAAGACGCCCTCACCCTCGATTGTCGCGGTGAAGTCATCCTTGGTGATGTACTCGCTCTCCTCTTCGAAGGGTGCGTCGCCATCCAACACGTCGTCCTCATTCACGGCGATGACATCTTGCAGCGATATGTGCTCGATGGGGAGTGGCTCTTGCGTGATGTTATTGTCGTTGTCGGGCTCCTCTGTGGGCTGAGGCTCGGGTGTGGGCTCTGCCTGCTGTTTCTGCCACTTGGGCTTGCGGCCACGGCGCTTGGGTGCGGGCTGTGGCTGATGTGATGCCTCCTCGGCAGGCTGTGTGGGTCTCTCTGCGACCTCCTTCACAGCTGCGGGAGCCTCCTCTACGGCTACCTCTTGGCGTGGCTGGGGTGACGTCTCCACCTTTATGCCGTTCATGCGGGGGCGACGACCACGCTTGGGGGCATGCGCGTGCTCTGTGGGCTCTGCGGGGGTAGTGGGTGCTGTTGTGGCCTCCACAATCTTGTTGATAAGTTCGCCCTTTTTCATGTTTGAGGGGGTTATGCCCACGACCTTTGCAATCTCGCGCAACTCGACAATGGTTTTACCCTCCAATGCTGTTAAATCCTGCATATATAACTCTGATTATAATCCGAAACCCGACGATGAGGCTCGCGGGGGATGAACAAATACTCGAAACGAGTAGTGCAAATATAGTGCTTTTATTTGAATGGTGCAAGCGTAATGTGATTTTTTTTACTTCGCCGTATGATATAGAGCCGGTGTGATAAGGAGACTAAGGAGATTAAGGAGACTAAGGAGATTAAGGACGACTCCCTAAATTCCCTAAATTCCCTAAACTCCTTAAACTCCCTAACCACTCAGGATGACATAGAGAGCAAGTCGGCGATGTCCGAGCCCTGCTCCCTGCCCTCCATAAACTGCGAAACACTATACGCAAAGCCCACCTCCGAGGCTATCGAGCCTATCTTCGCCGTCCACACCTCGTAGCCCTTGCCCTCGTCCGGAAAGAGTATGACACTACGCCCCTTGAGCGGCCTGAGCATATCCGCCGTGAGCGCCATCATAGAGTCAACCGCCACCCACACCATCTCGGGCATGAGGATAGCGCCTATATGTGCGGTCTTGGCACCCTCGGCCACGGCGACAACCTTGTCGGGGTAGCGCTCGAGGAGATGCTCGCCATACATGCACTGCACCAGTTCCCAGCCCTCGGGCAGCGAGCCCTCGCGGCGCATGACGGCGTGTATCCAGTCCACCGTGCCCTCGCCCTTGAGGCGCTTGCCCGTATGCTCGTCGTAGGCCATAATCTTTCCCGTGTGTATGCACCCCTCGCCATCGACCTGCCAGAACACGGCGCGGTCGTCGATGCCGCCAACGTAGTACTCGTCGCAGATGCGTAGTGCTGTGTCGCTGCCGAAGCGGCTCTCGAGCCATGCGAGGTATGCGCTATTCTCCTTCATCGTGGCATCCAACACCATACGCGGCAACCCCGCACACTGCCTCTTGGGCTCGGGTGGAATTTTCTTTTTTTCTTTTTCCCTATTAAAACGAAAAAAAGAAACTCCATCCTCTCTTGGTTGCGTATCTCGCTTCCATGGGTTATCAGTGAAATATTGATGTGGAGTATAGTGGTAACCGCATTTATCTAAGCGGTTACACTTACCTACCTTATCACTGATATATATATTATTATTTTCTGTATCCACATACCGAGTAAATACATTCTTTCTACCACACTGAGGACATACATGGCGTGTACTACGGCCTCTATATTTTTCTAATTGATACCTATACATAATATTTAGTAGTGTTATGATGAGTGTTACTATTTTCTTTTTTTCTTTTTCATAGGTAAAACGAAAAAAAGAAAATTACTATTTGAGGAGTGTGTGTACCGAAGAGACGCTTTTATAGCCAAGCGCATCGGCTATCTGCTGGAGGGTCATGCCCTCAAGGCGCATCGCGCGTGCCTGCTCCGCCCTCTCATCGTGCTCCTCGTTGCGCTCCCTGAGCAAGCCGAAGGGTATGCGCTCGCCCGTAGCCTCGAAGTTCAGCGATGGCGTGAACCACAGCTCAAATGAGTCGTGCTTATACTCGGCCGAAAGGTAGTTGCCCTTAACCACACACAGGTGTCTAATGTCGTGGCGCTCAGGGTCTTGGCGTAGCTCCATCATTAGTCGCATCTTAGCCTCGAAGCCCTGCGAGCCTATGGCGTTATGCTTCGATGGCGCGAGGTTCTCGGTGCGCTTACCCGTGTGGTGCAGAAAGATGATGAGCGTGTTGTGCTTGATGGCCAACTGCGAGAAGAGGTTCAGAAAGCTACGCACGCGGTTGTTCTCGTTCAGCGGTCCCGTGTAGAGGTCGGCAAAGGCATCGACAACAACCAGGTCGCGGGGCTTATCCTCGAGCATCGCCTTGAGGTTGTCCACGAGGTTGTCCGTATCGAATATGAAGTCGAGCGTGGCGTATGCCTCCTTGGGCGTGCATAACTCCTCTAACTGCCTCTGCATCAGTGCACCTATGGCTGCGGCATCATCCTCCGTAGAGACATATATCGCGCTGTGGTGCTTGGGCTGTAACTCGAAGCCGAGGTAGTGCTTCGCCCCCGAGGCAATGGCCATGGCGAGGCCGCGTAGGAGTGTCGATTTGCCCGAATCGGAGCTACCGACAAGGGCTGCCATCCCCACCCTCGGCAGTAGCGGCGCCATGAGGTAGTCCATCTGCTCGGTCGTCGCTTGGAGCATGTCGAAGCCGTTGACGAGATACTTGCGAAATGTCTGCTTTTCGGCCTCCTCGCGCTCGTGCATCTTGTCAATGAGTTGTTGTGTCTCGCGGCGTAGTGCCTCCACAATGTCGTTGTTTTGAGTCTCATTCATAGTTAAAAGGTTTATTGTTTTAGGGTTTAATAATTGAATTACGACACAAATATAATATGCGAAACCAGCGTTGTCAAGGGTTTTATGCTAAAAAAATTTACTTAGTGAGGTTAAAGCGTTGAATGAGAGGGTGTGAGTCATGCTGAGTAAGGCGCGATTAGGGGAGCGGTTAGGGAGTTTAGGGAATTTAGGGAGTTTAGGGAGTTTAGGGAGTTTAGGGAGGGCCGTTCTTAACTTCCTTAATCTCCTTAATCTCCTTAATTTCCTTATCCCCCTTACGCCCCGTTAGGGAATTTAGGGAGGGCCGTTCTTAACTTCCTTAATCTCCTTAATCTCCTTAATCTCCCTAATTTCCTTAGTTTCCTTATCACGTCCCATTCAGGGCTTTGATTGAAGCGCAGCAGATGCGCCCCTTATCACAAAAAATCGCCACTTTCGATGGCGGTTTCGCAAATTATTGCTACATTTGTGAGTGATAAAACAACAGAGTTATGAATATTGTCTTCAAATACCGCATGCTCAGCGACGAGAGCGATAACTTCGTGCGCGACTTCGAGGTCTATCCCGATATGACCCTCGCAGACTTCAGCCGATTTCTGCTCAAGGCGTTACACTATGACGACTGCATGGTATCTATCTTCAAGTCGGATGCCGAGTGGCGCCCCGTGGAGGAGTTCTCGGAGATTGACCTTGGCGACGACATTCCAGGTGTGCCACGTTGCATGGAGAACGTGATGCTCATGGAGGTGAACAACACCTTCCACGACCGCCTTATCTACACCTTCGACATGATGAACAACCGCTCGTTCTACCTCGAGTTGTTGGATATGCAGCGCCCACAGGAGGGCTTAGAGTACCCCCGCGTAGCATTTGAGCACGCCCCAGCCCCCGACCAGTACGACCCCGAGGCTAACGAGGAGTGTGGCTCTATCTTCGAGGAGATGATGGGCGACTACAACGAGTTCGATGGCGACGATGGCTACGACGATGAGTTCTAAACGCGGTACGCTGGTTGTTGTTGTGGGCCCCACAGGCTCGGGTAAGAGTGCCCTGGCGGTGAAGCTCGCAACGCACCTTTGCGCCCCTATCATATCCACCGACTCGCGTCAGGTGTTTCGTGGCATGCCCATAGGCACTGCGCAACCCACACGCGAGGAGCTTGCTGCGGCGAAGCACTACTTCATTGCCGATAGGGAGGTGGAGGAGGACTTCAACTGCGGAAAGTATGAGACCGAGGCCTTGGCACTGCTCGAGCGACTCTTTACGGAGAGTGACTATGTCGTGGCGGTGGGTGGCTCAGGACTCTATGTTCAGGCGTTGTGCGAGGGTATGGACGACCTCCCAGATGCCGACCCAGCACTCCGCGAGGGGCTGAAACAGCGATTGGAGAGTGAGGGCTTGGAGAGCCTTGTCGATGAACTTCGCACGCTCGACCCGAAGTATGCCGAGGAGGTGGACTTGTGTAACCCTGCGCGCGTTATGCGTGCCTTGGAGGTGTGCCTTGCAACGGGACGACCCTATTCGGAGCAACGCAAGGGAGAGAGGGCAGAGCGCCCATTCCGTATTATAAAGATAGGTACGGATATGCCACGCGATGTGCTCTACGACCGCATCAACCGCCGTGTCGATATGATGGTCGAGGAGGGCTTGGAGGCTGAGGCTCGCACGATGTACCCCAAGCGCCACCTTAACGCCTTGCAGACGGTGGGCTACCGCGAGCTGTTCGAGTATTTCGATGGCAACTGCACCTTCGAGGAGGCTGTCGAGCTTGTTAAGCGCAACTCGCGCCGCTATGCCAAGCGTCAGCTAACATGGTTTAGGCGTGATGCCGCGACGACATGGTTTAACCCCAACGACCTCGATGCAATATTGGCGCATATAGCCAAGAGTGGCGAGTAGCGACCATTAAAAACGTGGCATATATTTGGTTGTTACGCTAAAAAAATGTATATTTGCGAAAGCGAATAAGTTTTATTATGCAGAAGCTCTATATCATAGCGGGTTGTAACGGTGCCGGCAAGACAACGGCATCCTACACTATGTTACCCGAGTTGTTGCACTGTCACGAGTTTGTGAATGCCGACGAGATTGCTCGCGGACTATCACCATTCAATCCCGACAGCATGGCTATCGAGGCGGGACGCCTCATGCTACGCCGCATCAACGACCTCTTGGAGGAGGGCTCAGACTTTGCTTTCGAGACGACACTATCAACACGTACATATCAGAAGTTCATTGAGCGCGCCCACGAGCGTGGCTACTTCGTATCGTTACTATACTTTTGGCTGCCTACGCCTGAGCAGGCTATTCAGCGTGTGGCAAAGCGTGTAAGTCTCGGAGGTCATAACATCCCGACAAACACCATTTGTCGCCGCTATGAGAGTAGCATGCGTAACCTCACTTCGCTATACATCCCCATCTGTGACTACTGGGTAATCTATGACAACTCTACTGCCGAGGGTGTCAAAAAGATTGCTTATGGCTCTAAGGGCGAAATAAAAGAGGTTGTTGACCCGTTAGCTTACCAAAAGATTTTGAGTTATGAGTGAGTTTGAGATAAGAGAACTTCAAGAACGTATCGACGCGGGCATCCTCCTTGCCCAACGCCGCCTTATCGAGCGAACACGCAAAGATAATGGCGATTTAGTGGTCGTGCGCGACGGTAAGGTTGTGCGCCTCACTCCTGACCAGTTGTTGCAGAAATAGTTGCCACCACCATAAAAAATAGGTTGCACCTTGGCATATACCAGGGTGCAACTCTGTTTATTATCATCCCGCTATTTCGAGATTTTGAAACCAAGCTTACTAATGAGCTTAAGCGTCTCGACGGCAGTATCTCTGTCGTAGCTCTTCTCCTGGTCGGGTAGCTCCTCGTAGGGCACAAGGCAAGGGTGTGTCTTTAGTGTGTCATTGCGCACTTCGCCCCATACCCATCCCTGCTGCATGCGATTTTGTGCCCACACCTCGTGGACATTCTTAGCCATCTGCTCAACGAGCGCATTTAGCGTCTCGGGTAACTCAACATCGTGAGTGTCAATAGGTTGTGGTATATAGTGTTGTTTCATATCGAATATAAGTCCTATGTAATCTCTATTTTGTACTCTCTAAATACTCTTTGTAGGCTGTGGGGAGCACCTCGACCAATACCTTGTCGAGTTCTACGATGTCGGGGTCTATCTCCTTGAGCCTATCGTTAGAGCAGATGTCGAGGTGAGCATACTTGCCCTTGAGTATATTCTTTGTTGAGTTTGTGGCGTAGGGGTGTGGTCTCGCTGCCTCGTCCATCTCGTCGCTCGTGAGAGGTCGGAAACGAAGCAGTAGCTGCTCGACAACCCAGCGGTTATGCTCCATCTTGCCCAACGCCTCGAGCGTAGAGGGGGCAAAGGTGGAGGTAGTGGGGTCTATACCAAAGCACCTAAACTTCGTCCACATAGAGTAGATGTTATAGGTGTTAGACCACATCTTAGCAGCCCTTGCCTTACCACCATTTGCGTCCGAATGCTTGTCGTTTTCGTCGAGGTGACCTGCTATATATGCCTCTATTTCAGCGCACTTCTTGCTTATGCTACGATTTATGCAGTTAGTGTTATTGAGGTTCTCCTCAAACCATTCGCGCCATAGGCCCATTACACAATCGCGTAGTGGTTGCATGTCGCTGCGCTCAGCAATCTTACCGTATGAGGGCGATAGCCTATGGAGGTCCTCCTCACATATACCATGCTTCTTGTAGTATTCCATAACAAGGTTGTGGCAGTAGCTATCGTATTTATCATTGAGGCTATTGCTCATAGACTCTGCTATGGTAACCAACGATGAGTTGTAACACTCGGTTGCCATGCCGAATGCGCGTAGCTTGTTGTTGTAGCGCTTGTTGTTTTGACCTATCTGCTTTAGGAGGTCGTCATTCATGCGCTGGTAAACAAGCACCTGGAGTGTGTTGTTGCTTTCATATACGCTGTCGGGCATATATGCTGCAGCGGCAATCGCTCGATTATTCTCGGGAATGCAGACGGCTATAGTTAGCTTGGCGTGAGGGTTGCTTGCTGCATCTGCAAGATATTGCTGGATGTGTGGGTTCTCCACAGAGCCGTTGATAAACTCCCACTCTACGTCAACAAAATCCTTGCCGAGGTATGAACTATTGTACTCCGCATCCTCCGCATCCATAGGCTCTATCCATGGATAGGTGCTGAGTTGGTTATATATATCCTCTATAGGAGCCTCCACATCGCGGTAGCGAGCTATGGCAAATAGCTCCTTGAAGCGACCCATAAAGAAGTGCTTCTCTTTCCCCATCGCCTCATCTATAAAGGTGATGCGTGTTCGGCGCTTGTTGTTGTCGAAGTTGGGGTAGTGTGCCAGGTGCGCCGCCTCGATGGCCATGGCTGAGCCCATACGCGACATACCCACAATTACGAGGTGTACAAACGTATCATCATCGGGCTTGATGCCGTCGTAACCCTCCAATGGCCTGTAACTATTGAAGGCGTTGTCATCTTTAAGCTTCTGGCATACAAGCACATGCTGCGCCCACATCTCGTAGTAGTTGAAGGGCATAAACTTTATGCACTCCATGTTTATATCAGTTACCTGCACGATGTTGAAGGTGGTCTGGTATTCGAACATTACACGGCATGTTAGCTTCATTGCTTCGCATTTATGCTTTAGCCAGCTTCTCATGCGCTGTTGTTTTGTGCTATCTGCCCATGCGCTGTAGCGAGCAATAAGCTTACGGCGTAGTGTCAACTCAAACGAGGCGTTAATCAACGCCATGCTCTTCATGTTTATTGTGTCGTGGTAGGACTCAATGTCGTCGGTGCGACTATCTTCGCCAAGCATGTAAACCTCCTTGGCCTTACCCAAGCAAAGGTCGTTGATATCCACCTCTGCATCGCGGCTGCCGTAGTATATGATGATGCGCTGCTGCTCGCGAGGTGTTAGCGATGAGAATAACTCACGGCGGAAGCTCTCCACATCGCGAGATGTCTGAATGAGGATGTATGGCTTGAATAGCCTATGTTTTGCGTATATCTGTCCAAGTATCTGTTTAACAATACCCACTACAACATCGTTGCCACCAATGATGACATAGTGTGACTTAAAGCGTAGGAAGTAGTTGTAACGCACCTCGCCCTTAATCCACTTCTCCTTGCGTCGGTCAAACCAGCTGATAAGTGTCGAGACGAGGAGGCCGTTAAGAAGGAAGTAACCCAAAATGGCGGTAAGCGCAGCCTGCTGTCGTCCGCTTTCGGATGTCGTCATGTGCTGGTTGCCGGGGTCCAAGTAGTGGAAGTATAGACTCCAAAATAGCGAGGGGTCGCTCTGCTTGTCGCTTATACTCTTAGGTAGTATGTTTTTGCGTACGAGGATAGTGTCTTGCTGCACTTCATATCTATCATGGCGTATGAAGTGTTTGTCAACATCACTTAGCTCGCTATGATTAATATAGTCTATCTCCGCATCTTTATCAGTGTATAGGTTGCCTTCATATATCAAGTTTTTGGGAGAGTAGTCTATCTTGCTATCCTTGAGCCAGTCATTGGCATAGAAGCACACGAGCAACACAAAGGGGACAAGCAAAACGAAGTTCATCACACGAATAAGGAAGCCACCCTTGCTGAGTATGCTGTCAAACTTGATACGAAAGAGTGTAAGTGTGCCTATGTGGACTATGCAGTATATCGCACCGAGTATGCCGAGTACTAATGTGAAGTAGGGTTTGGGGGATAGTATCTCAAAGAAGTATCCCGTGATGGCGAGTCCTAAGAATATCCAGTGTATAGATCTTTTAAGCTGTCTCATATTGGGTTGAATGATGTTGGTAGTTTTAGTTATGGGGCGGACAGCCCTTTGTAGAGCAAAGATAGCGTAAAAAGTTGAAAATATGGTGAATTATGCCCATTTATTTTACTTAAAAAAAAGAATAAACCCCAAAAGTCGGCAAACTTTTGGGGTTTGAGATATATTCTGCCTCTCACTCTTAGAAGAGGTAGCCAGTGTTGATGTAGAAGGCACCCTTGCCATCCTGATTCTTGATGAGAGGGTCTTTGCTGAACTTGCTCACGGGCAAGCCATACTCAAATGCTACGATGAAGTTCTGGTTCATGATGAAGCGCAAGCCACCACCAACGGTGATATGTGGACGGTCAGCCTCTGTACCCTCGGCCATATATGCGTCATACTCTGCGCGATACTGCTCATCACCGCGGAACGACATATCGCGACCCTTAGTAACCATAGTACCATCCGAGAAGATGTTTAGACCGAAGGCGATGTTCTGCTTCCAGAGTGTGAACGACACGAAGCGCCAGCGCAACTCTGCATTATACGATGCCATATCCAAACCCTGAACACGGCTACGCATGATACCACGAATGGTACGGTAACCACCCATTCCATCGCGGTCATAACTCTGACCTACGGTAGTGATATAAGGCAACACGTAGTAGGGTGCATCCTTGCCGAAGGTACCCTCATAATTGAGGCGATATGCGAAGGTTAGGATGTCGTTCTTCACGATGGGCACATAGTGGCGGAAGGTTGCCGAGTAGCGGTAGTAGGGGTTAGTAGTACCCAACCACTTGGGTGCAAGCATGAGGTGTGCCTCTGCCCAGATACCACGTGAGGGTGCACCCTCCTTATCGCGTGTGTCGAACAACAAACCGAGACGTACGGTACTATTAAGACCACCCCAGGCCTCCTCCTCCGAGATAAGACCCCAACGGCGATACATATCAAAGATTGTAGGCTCGGTCTCGGGGAACATCTTCTCAGGAGCCTTATTCTTGTTAATCTTGTCGAGGTTAAGTGCACCCTGGTTCTTGTAACCCTGCTTGAAGTAGCTCAAGTGGTAGCCTGCCTCCCAGAAGAACTTGTTATCCCAGATGTTACCCACGAAGTCGCTCTTAAAGAGCACGGCGATACGGTTGATGCGGTACTTAGGGGTGTAGATGTAGTTCTCGAGGTTTGTCTTATCCTTGCCCAACGCCACCATCTCGTAGTCGTAGTGAGCCATGTAGCCGTTGAAGCCGTAGAAGTCCATTGCCTTGTCGTTGAAGATGGTCAAGGCTGTTGACCAGCGCACACCAGGGATAAGGAAGCGGTTATCGTACGACACCATAAACTGCTGCGAACCCTTAGTGAAGAATGAGGCCTCGAAGTACCACTGCTGGCGTGTGTTAGGGTATGTTGAACCATCGCCAAAGTCGTAGATGTTCAACAGAGCGCCAAGCTGGAAGCCCTTATCTGCATCGAATGCTACTGCGGGAAGGGGACCGTAGTTGTAGCCGGTCTTTACAATCTCCTTCTTATCTATCTCCGTAGCCTCGGTCATAGTTTCGTTGACCTGGGCATATAGGCTCATCGACATAAGCAATGCGATAGCCAGTGTAGTAAGTCTCTTAATCATAGTTATCTGTTTTTGATGAATAGAGTCCTAATTCGTGAATACTTCTCGCGCAAAGGCTTGTTGCACTGAAGCTTAATGTCCGACTTGAAGAGTCGCAACATGCGCCATGTCTCCTGCGCTACGATGGGGGCGGGAAGGAGTGCCAATGTAATAGGCAGTGCATACTCCCAAGGTAGGAAGCTATAGGCCAATGCCGAGTAGATAATCATCAAGATTGGCCACAACACAAGGTTAATTACAAAGCGTATAGAGTTGCGGAAAGCGTGGTCCTTAATCTTGGTGAACAAGAACTTCACAACAGCCACCATGGGCAGTGTGAGAATAGATGCAGGAATTGTGTATGGGAGCTTCAGCAGGAAGAAGAACATCTGCATAATGCGTGATGCAAGACCATTCTTCGCTGATACAGATTTAAGACTAATAGATTGCGATGTGCGCTCCTCGTACGCCTCCTTGCCCAATCTCAAAAGCTCCGCTGCGACCTCGGGTTTAGACTCCTTGAGGCGCATTACCTCGCGTACGGTGCGGTTGTTGGCCTCGAAGTGTGCATCCATGCCACGAAGGCGCTTGCCATCGACAACAAACTTGCAGTTCTTGGTCTGGTGCTTAACAACCGTAGCACATATCTCATACATAGCCTCGTAGTCATCATCGTTGGGGATGTAGAAGATAGAGTTGTGTATGCGCTCAGTGAGCAACTCGCGCATTGAGGTCATCTGTTCTGCAGGCGTAAGCTCGTCGTTCTCCTTGATGAAACGACCTACGTTGATAGGCTCGCCAATCTGTACGCGCACCGTAGAGCGGAAGCGGAAGAAGCTGCCGTAACGAATACCTACGGGAACAATATAGAGAGGCATGTCGGGCATAAGCTCCTGTGCCTGGAATGCGATGCGGAAGATACCCTTGGCCAAGGGGAGTGACGAGTATTTCGCCTGGTGTGTGCCCTCGGGGAAGATGCAGAAGGGGACGCGGTCGCGCAACACGTCAACTGCACGCTCGATAGTCTCGTTGTTTTTTTTGACCTCCTCATAACCATCACGCATACGCATGATGGGCATAATCTTGAGCCACTTCAAAATCTTGGCAATCTTGGGGTTGCGGAAGATGTCAGCACGAGCAACGAAGACCTTGGGACTGTGGTCCATACCGAGTACGACCATTGCATCCATAAGAGCGTTGGTGTGGTTTGGCGCAAGGATAATAGCACCATCCTTAGGTATAAACTCCTTGCCTACGTACTTAATCTTGCGGTAGGAGAGCTTCATCACGATATCTACGTAGTAACGCAGAAAATCGTACATAAAGTCGTAGTCCTGAACCTTCTTCTCTTTAGCCATGGCTACATGAGTTTTGAGCGACGGAAGATAGATGAGGTGATAAGGCCCGAAATGATGTGCCATACGCCCCATATAGCGGTGATGAAGACCATACCGCCATTGTTATCCCAAATTGCGGGGTCGAAAATCTTGTCGTTGAAGAGTAGGATAAGACCGAGACCAGAGTTTTGAATACCCACCTCAATAGTCAACGAACGACGGTCGAGCTTTGGAAGACGGAAGAGTGTGCCACCGCCAAAACCTGTGCTGAGTGCGCAAAGGTTATGCACAATAACCACAACAAAGGCGCACACAACAGCCATGATAACTCCCTCGAGTGTTACGGCTGGAATAAGTGTAGTGTTGCATAAATCACACACCTTTGCCTCGTGACCCTGAAGAGCACTGACAACCTTTGTGAATGATACAACGACCATACCCATGAAAAGAATGATAGAGAGTATCTGTGAAGGCTTCAAGAGGCGCTTTGTTGCATTGGGGAAGTAGTGGGCGAATGCCATACCTGCAACGATGGGGAGACCCAACAAGAGCATAATCTGCTCGAACATATCACCAAAGGGGATGATGAGTGTGGGAATCTCGTTGTTGATGCTCACGAGTTTGCAGTAGAGCGTACCGTAGAGCCAGAAGTTAAGTGGCGTGATGAGTGGCGCAAAGGCTGTGGTAACTGCAGTCATCGATACAGAGAGCTCGATATTGCCCTTGGCGTATGACGACATGAAGTTCGAGATGTTACCACCAGGACATGATGCAACGAGAATCATACCCAATGCTACCATGGGGGTGATAAGAGAGTTGAATGCCAATGCCACGCAGAGAGTAACCAAGGGGAGTGCCACCCACTGCATTGCAATACCAACAAGAATAGACTTAGGATAGCGGAATACATCCTTGAATGTGTCGAGTTTGATGCCGAGGGCAACGCCGAACATTACGAGTGCCAAGATGATGTTGACAAGTGTCATCTCTCCCGCGCCCAAATTGGGATCGAGGGGATCCAAAATCTGTAGATTTTCCTTCATACGTTAAATCATTCGTGTAGCCATTGTGTGAGCTACTGTTTGGTTTAATAGCTCCGAGAATATCGCTTTTATAGCTTGCGTACTCCCAGGAAATGTCAATGAGGCTTGACTATAATCGCACAAATATACCGAATATTTTTCAATTAATGCGCATAAATTGACCTATTTCGCATATTTAGATAGTAGATATAAGTATAAATACCTATATTCAATATAGTCAAAATGACGATTAGGAGGTAAGACTACGATTTTGGCAATACCTATGTATATAATATAAGAGAGGCTGTCGCGAACATTGTCGGACAGCCCCTCGCTTATGAAGTATGTCGAAACTACTTAACGCTCAATGCAGCGTGTGCAGCAGCCAAACGTGCGATAGGCACACGGAATGGAGAGCAGCTTACGTAGTTCAAACCTGCGTGGTGGCAGAACTCTACTGATGAAGGCTCACCGCCGTGCTCACCGCAGATACCGCACTTCAAGTCGGGACGAGTTGTACGGCCCTTGAACACAGCCTCGCGTACGAGCTGGCCAACACCGTTGCGGTCCAAGATCTTGAAAGGATCGTTCTTGAGGATGTTCTTCTCCAAGTAGATAGGCAAGAACTTAGCGATATCGTCACGTGAGAAGCCGAGAGTCATCTGAGTAAGGTCGTTTGTACCGAATGAGAAGAACTCTGCAACCTCAGCGATCTGGTTAGCTGTAACAGCAGCGCGAGGAACCTCAATCATTGTACCTACGAGGTAGTCGATGCGGTCGTTACGCTCTGCGAATACTGCCTCAGCAGTCTTGTCGATGATGTTCTTCTGGTAGCGGAGCTCCTTGTGGTTACCTACCAATGGAACCATGATCTCTACCTTAACAGGTGTGCCAGCAGCCTTAACGTTCATTGCAGCCTCGATGATAGCACGTGCCTGCATCTCTGTGATCTCGGGGTATGTGTTACCAAGACGGCAACCACGGTGACCCAACATTGGGTTAACCTCGTGCAAAGCCTCAACCTTAGCCTTAACCTTCTCTACGGGGATGCCCATAGCATCTGCCATATCCTGCTGATCCTTCTCAGTGTTAGGTGCGAACTCGTGCAAAGGTGGATCGAGCAAACGTACGATAACGGGGTAGCCGTTCATAACCTTGAACAAGCCCTCGAAGTCGCCACGCTGCATAGGAAGAAGCTTAGACAATGCTACACGACGACCATCCTCATCGTCTGAAAGGATCATCTCGCGGATAGCCTTGATACGGTCGCCCTCGAAGAACATGTGCTCTGTACGGCAGAGACCGATACCCTGTGCACCAAATGCGAATGCCTGCTCAGCGTCGCGAGGAGTATCTGCGTTAGCGCGTACGTTCATTGTAGCGTACTTGCCAGCGAGCTCCATGAGCTGACCGAAGTCACCGTCGAGGTTAGCTGCCTGTGTAGCAACCTGACCAAGGTAAACCTCACCTGTAGAACCGTTCAATGAGATCCAGTCACCCTCCTTAATCTCGAAGCCGTTAACCTTGATAGTGCGAGCCTTGTAGTCGATCTCCAACTCACCTGCACCTGATACGCAGCACTTACCCATACCACGAGCAACAACCGCTGCGTGTGATGTCATACCGCCACGTGCTGTGAGGATACCTGCTGCATCCAACATACCCTTCAAGTCCTCGGGTGATGTCTCGATACGAACGAGGATAGCCTTCTGGCCTGTCTCGTTGAGAACCTTCTCAGCATCGTCAGCGAAGAATACTACGGGACCTGTAGCTGCACCTGGAGATGCAGGGAGACCCTTAACGATAACCTTAGCGCTCTTGATAGCCTTCTTGTCGAATACAGGGTGGAGCAACTCGTCGAGCTTCTCGGGCTCGCAACGCAAAACAGCTGTCTTCTCGTCGATAAGACCCTCGCGGAGCATATCCATAGCGATCTTCACCATCGCAGCACCTGTACGCTTACCGTTACGGCACTGCAACATCCAGAGCTTACCGTCCTGAATTGTGAACTCGATATCCTGCATATCTGTGAAGTATGTCTCGAGGTGCTTCTGGATGCCGTTGAGCTCAGCATATACCTCAGGCATAACCTCCTCCAATGAAGGATACTTAGTAGCGCGCTCCTCCTCAGAGATGTTCTGAGCAGCTGCCCAACGCTTTGAACCCTCGATAGTGATCTGCTGAGGTGTACGGATACCTGCTACAACATCCTCACCCTGTGCGTTGATGAGGTACTCACCATTGAAGATGTTCTCACCAGTTGCAGCGTCACGAGAGAATGCTACACCAGTTGCTGAGTTCTCACCCATGTTACCGAATACCATCGCCTGAACAGATACTGCTGTACCCCAAGCCTCAGGGATGTTGTTGAGCTTACGGTAGAGGATAGCACGCTCGTTCATCCATGAACCGAACACTGCGCAGATAGCACCCCAGAGCTGCTCCCAAGCACTTGTGGGGAACTCCTTACCTGTCTGCTTCTTAACTGCTGCCTTGAATGCTGCTACGAGCTCCTTAAGGTCGTCAGTTGTAAGGTCTGTGTCAGCCTTAACACCGCGCTTCTCCTTCTGTGCCTCGATGATAACCTCGAATGGATCCTGATCCTCCTTTGACTGGGGCTTCATGTCGAGAACAACGTCGCCATACATCTGTACGAAACGACGGTATGAATCCCATGCGAAACGGGGGTTGCCAGAGAGCTTTGCGATAGCCTCAACAGCCTCATCGTTCATACCGAGGTTAAGGATTGTATCCATCATACCAGGCATTGATGCGCGTGCACCAGAGCGTACTGAAACCAAAAGAGGAAGTGTAGTGTCGCCAAACTTGCGACCTGTGAGGTTCTCGATGTTCTTAATAGCTGCCTCCACCTCGGGACGCAACAACTCGATAACACGCTCCTTACCCTCTTTGTAGTACTCCGAACAAGTGTCGGTTGTGATGGTAAATCCTGGAGGTACAGGAATACCGATCAAGTTCATCTCAGCGAGGTTAGCACCCTTACCGCCGAGCAACTCTCGCATCTTGCCATTACCCTCAGCCTCCTTGTTGCCAAAGGTATAGACACGCTTTACATCTGCCATAATCGTTTGTTTTATAAATAGTTAATATGATAATTGTCTTTATTGTACTACTCGAATTGGTCAATTTGACCACGAATAGCTTACAAAAGTAAAAAATAATTTTCGAAAATGCAATAATTATGCGAGAAAAATAGGCGTGTATCTGAGGATTTTAATGAGTTTAGGGAGCTCAAGGATATTGGCACTTGCCTCTCCCTAAACTCCCTAAGTTCACTATATTCTATAATTCCTACTTTTCTATCACTCCGCTGCCGACCAATATGTCGCCACTATACCACGCGGCAAACTGACCCGCTGTGATGCCTCTCTGTGGCTCGTCAAAAAGGATATACATGCCATCGCTGTCGCATATAAGCTCTGCTGATTGTAGAGGTTGACGGTAGCGTATGCGCACCATATACCTGCGACGCTCGCCCTCCTGCATAGCCTCCGTGGGGTCTATCCAGTGCACCTCATCGGGGAGTATGCGTAGCGCCTTGCGGTGTAGTCCGGGGTGGCTGTCGCCCTCGCCCACAAAGACCACATTCTCCTTGACATCTGTGCCGATGATAAATAGCGACTCCTTGCGTCCGCCAATGCCTAAGCCCTTGCGTTGACCGATGGTGTAGAAGTGCGCACCCTGATGTGTGCCAATCTTCTTGCCGTCGCGTACAGTGAGGTGATAAGGCTCGGCAAGTGCTTTGTAATCATCCTCTTGGCAGTTACGAACGAAGCGTGGTGAGTGGGGTAGTATCTCGTGGATATTACCCTCTTTGGCCTTGAGTTGCTGCTGTAGAAATACGGGCAAGTCAACCTTGCCAACGAAGCATATGCCCTGCGAGTCTTTGCGCTTTGCGGTGGCTAATTTCTGCTCCTCGGCGATGCGTCTAACCTCGGGTTTTGTAATGTCGCCAATGGGGAACATGGCGTATCGCAACTGCTCCTGTGTAAGCTGACAGAGAAAATAACTCTGGTCCTTATTACCGTCACTACCCGCCAAGAGACGATAGTGTGTAATGCCCTCATTGTCAGTCCATTCCTCACGACGGCAGTAGTGACCCGTAGCAACACGCTCGGCACCGAGTTTGAGTGCCTCTTTGAGGAAAACGTCGAACTTTATCTCGCGGTTGCAGAGCACGTCGGGGTTGGGTGTGCGTCCCGCCTCATACTCCGCAAACATATACTCTACTACGCGCTTGCGGTACTCCTCGGATAGATCAACATAGTGAAACTCTATGTCGAGGCGTTTGGCTACGAGCTCGGCAAAGACCTGGTCGTCGTACCATGGACAGTCGCCCTCGAGCGTACCCGTAGTGTCGTGCCAGTTGCGCATGAAGAGTCCGATGACCTTATGTCCCTGCTCTTTGAGCAAGTATGCTGCCACCGAAGAGTCAACACCTCCCGAAAGTCCAATTACAACACGCATAGTGTTAAGAGGTTATTGTTGATTACTTAATCAACTGCATGAACTCCTCTCTAGTGCGCAAGTCAGAGAGGAAACAACCTGTAAATGCCGATGTTGTGGTAACGGAGCGCTGCTTCTCGACACCGCGCATCTGCATGCAAGTATGGCTTGCCTCAATGACTACAGCAACACCGGCGGGATTTAGTGCCTGCTGTATGCTATCGCGAATCTGTACGGTAAGACGCTCCTGAACTTGCAGGCGACGAGCGAAGCACTCCACCACACGGGCAATCTTTGAGAGACCAGTGATGTGACCGTTGGGGATGTATGCAACGTGTGCCTTGCCGATGAAGGGGAGCATGTGGTGCTCACACACCGAGAAGAGCTCGATATCTTTCACAAGTACCATCTGCTGGTACTCCTCCTTAAACATTGCTGACTGGAGGATAGCGATAGGATCTTGCGCATAGCCCTTGGTAATGAACGACATAGCCTTCGCAACACGCTCGGGAGTCTTGATAAGACCTTCGCGGTCGGGATCCTCGCCAAGGAGACGCAAAATCTCGCGGTAGTGCATCATAAGCTCTGCGATGTTCTCCTGGTTGTAGATGTCCTCGCGCTTGTAGTTTGTAATTATCTCTTCCATAGTTGGATAGTATTAGCGTTTCAATATCTGACAAAGATACAAATTATTTAGAAATGAGCGGTTATGAGTGTGCATTTTTTTTGTTTTTTGTGCTCTGAGTTATCGTAGGCTATATAAACTAAAATGGCGAAAGGTCTCGTTTTTACCTCTCGCCATTTAAGCCTGATGCAAAGCGTTGCGCGCTGCACAAGCAATGTTATTTTTGCTCGTTCAAGATACGCATTGCAGCATCAAAAATTGTAGTGTCGTCCAAAGTAACTACACCACCGTCAGGACCCTGCTCGATGTGAATACCTACACCCTCCTTAGCGTCGAAGTGCTTGCCACCAAAATAGTTACGTACTGTATCAACGTCGATTCCCAACTCGTCTGCAATGCGCTGTGAGCTACCGCTAGGCAACTTGTCCTTGATGCGGCGCAACTCGTTAAATGTAATAATCATAGTTCGGTAATTATTAGGTTTAATAATTTGGTAATATTTATTTCGTTTTGCTTATGCTAAATTAATGCTTTTTTTTGAAACAACCAAACTATTTTAGATATTTTTTCAAAAAATTTAGTTTTAATTTATGTGCTTCATATCTCGGTACGTGTTCAAATATATGCCTATTAGGAGATTAACACTTAAAGCACCCCATTATGCCCCCTTTTGCCTGCATACCTATATATAATATATATGCACTCTTTGGCGCATCTTTTGCTTTGGTGGCGTGTGATAACACCATTGTTTAACTTTAATTTAGTGACTATGAAAAACTCATTGAAGGGAACACTCACCGAGGAGAACCTACTCAAAGCATTTGCTGGCGAAAGCCAGGCGCGCAACCGCTACAACTACTTCGCATCGCAGGCAAAGAAGGAGGGCTACGAGCAGATTGCAGCCATCTTCGACGTCACGGCAGACCAGGAGAAGGAGCATGCTAAGCGCTTCTTTAAGTACTTGGAGGGTGGCATGGCGACCATACACAACGCTTCGTATCCCGCGGGTATAATCAGCACCACGGAGCACAATCTCGTGGCAGCAGCAGCGGGTGAGCACGAGGAGTGGGAGGTGTTGTATGCCTCGTTTGCCGAGACTGCACATGCCGAGGGCTTCCAGAAAATTGCCCTAACGTTTAAGCATGTGGCAGAGGTGGAGAAGGAGCACGAGCGTCGCTATCTAAAGCTCTTGAGCCGCCTTACAGATGGTGACTTCTTCCGTCGCGATGGCGAGATAGTGTGGCAGTGTCGCAACTGTGGCTACATCGTCAAGGCCTCTATGGCACCTAAGATGTGCCCATCATGCGAGCATGAGCAGCGCTTCTTCGAGCCTATGGCCGATAACTATTAGTCGCGTAGTAGGCTCTCGGTGTCCAACATAAAGCGCTCGTATGCCTGGCGTGATGATGCGGACATGGTGAGAGTGTCGCCAACGGAGCGGGGTAGGATGCGGTAGCCTGGTGTGAGCACCCATATTGGGTGTGCTGTGGCATGGTAGCGAAGTCCCTCTATGGTGTCGCATTTTATGACCTCGACTTCGGCGATAAGGCCTCCGTCGGTGTAGCGCTTACGCTGGTTTGAGACTAAGTTGCCGAGCGAGTAGAATATCACGCTTGTGGAGTCGGCATAGAAGGGTTGCACGACGTGGGGGTGGCTGCCGATGATTACATCGACACCCTCACGCTGCAACAGCTGTGCAAGGCGGCGCTGCTCGCTATTCTCTTTTCGCTCATACTCATTGCCCCAGTGCATGCAGGCGATGACGCAATCTACGCTGTCACGATTTATGGTGCGCAGGTCGCGCTTAATGGCTATCGTGTCGATGTAGTTGACGTGCTTGCCCTTGGGTGCTTCGATGCCGTTGGTGCCATAGGTGTAGTTCACAAGGGCGAACCTCACACCATGACTCTCGAGGTGCAGGATGTTATTCTGGACGTAGTCCAGGCTGTCGGTATATACTCCCGTGTGCGCTATGCCGTGCTGGTTGAGTTGCTCGATTGTTGTATCTATGCCTCGTGCCATGCGGTCGCAGCAGTGGTTGTTTGCCAATAGAGCCACATCTATGCCCATCGCATTGAACTCCTCAACAATGGCTACGGGCGAAGCGAAGCATGGATAGCCCGAGTAGTTGTCTGTAGTGGTTATTGTGGTCTCGAGGTTTATGACTGCAATGTCTGCCTCGCGAAACATTGGCGCTACATACTCCGTAGAGTGGCTATAATCGTAGCCACCGTCAGCCGTGCGTGCTGCATTAACCTGTGGCATGTGTTGCATAAAGTCGCCACCAAAAACGAGGCGTATGGTGTCGCACGCGATAGTGGGTTCTTCGTATCGTGGCTCTGTTGTTGTGCAGCCCACGGCAAAGAGTGTGGCCACGGCAAGAGGAAGTATGCGTGATAAGTGCTTCATAGTGGCGCAAAGATACCTAAAATTTTAGTTGTAGCAAACCATAAGTGAAAACTATCTATGATACAGTGGAGTAGAATAACGGGAGTTGCCTATGCGGTTATCTCCTCGACGACATTTGGCCTTATACCACTATTTACTCTCTCGCTTCTCGCACTCGATGTGGGTTCGCCAACGATACTGTGCTATCGTTTTATGCTCGCAGCGTTGGCTATGGCTGTCGTGATGCTATTTACGCGCCGCAGCTTTAGGTTGAGTCTTGACAAGGTGGCGGTGGTGGCGGTGCTCGCCATACTCTACGCCACTACGGCGATACTCCTCTTGGAGAGTTATAAATATATTCCGAGTGGTGTAGCTACGACCATTCACTTCCTCTATCCGCTTGCCGTAACGCTTACCATGGCGTGGCTCTTTAGGGAGCATATATCCTCGATTACCTATATTGCTGTTGTGTTATCGCTTATCGGTGTGGCGCTCTTGGCGTGGAGTGACCATGCTGAGGGAGATTTCGGGCGTGGCGTAACCTATGCCTTGGTTACGGTTGTTACCTATGCTGCATACATCGTGGGTGTTATGCGTAGCCGTGCCTCAAAGATAGACTCCATAGTTCTGACCTTTTATGTTCTGGTATTTGGAGCGTTGCTCTTCTTTATCTACGCCCTTGCTACGGATGGTATAGAGGCGCTACACACGTGGAGTAGCTGGCGCGATATTATAATGTTGGCGCTGGTGTGCACCGTACTCTCGGACTATACGCTAATTCTTGCTATCAAGCGCATAGGTTCCACGAAGACCTCCATCCTTGGCTCTATGGAGCCGCTTACGGCAGTTATTGTGGGTGTTATCTACTTTGGCGAGAGGGTGGATGCGGTGAGTATAGTGGGTCTCGTGCTTATAATATGCGCTGTGGTTATGGTGATAGTGCAGAGTGCACCGCATGAGGAAAAATAAATAAGGGCCTCTTTTGCGGAGACCCTTAAATCGTTTAGAAGTTGTACTGCGCCATTATGCTTAGGCGATTAGCATCGCCCTTGGCGTCGCTTACGTTAACCCTGCCACCATGCAAATATTCGAGTGCCACGGTGAAGTTGGGCGTAACGTTATAGAAGGCGTTGGCGAAGATGTAGTGACCACGCGAGTACTGCGTGTCGGAGAGTGTGCCATTGTGTTTCTCGAGGTGCACCTCAGAGTAGCCGCCCGCCAACCAGAACTTGTTAGGCATGATGTTTACCTGCGCTGCTGCCTGCCAGCCCCACATAGGCAATGTCTGAAGGCGTGTAGGGTCGTTGGGGGCGTATGTGATATCGTAGGGTGTGCCCATCAAGTCGTTGATATAGGGCGTAATGCCACGACCATATACACCATTCATATAGATGTCAACCCACTTGCCTGCCTCGATGTGGCCACTAAGCTGAACACCCCAGCCTAACTCTGTGGTATTCTCACCAGTGCGGTTGTTGTGTAGGTACATATCGCGAATGACACCCGACACGCGGATATGGCTTGTGCGGTTCTCACCCCATGCGTACTGCAAGTAGGCGATGCCATCGGGTACGCGCTGGTAGATGGCCGAGAAGTGCTCACCATAGCTTGCGTTGACCGTAGGAACCTCGGCTGCCACACCAAACTTGATGTGCTTATCCCAGCAGGTGTGCTCCCAGCGTATCATCTCCGTAAAGCGGAAGTTGTAGGCATTGGGACCCTGGAAGTCGATGGTTGTGGGTGCTGCCATAAGGTCGCAGAAGGTTGTCACATCACGACCTACTGTGAAGCCCAACATCTGAATATATGCCGAGCGGAGGCGGGGAAGATAGGAGAATTCGTCGCCACCACGGAAGTCGATGTCGGTGTATGCCACGATGCGACCCAAACAATCGGTGTTTATAACACCTTTGAGGAATATGCGCGATGTCGAAGCATCCATCATCACGCGCTGCTGGTTGGCATAGCCCTTGGTCATAGGAATGTCGTAGGGCACGAAGTCAATGTTGCCCATAGCACCCATAAAATCGTAGCTCGTGCGAAGTGTCACTGTTGCACCTATACCGAGCATGAAATTGTTATTAGGCGCGGTGAAGATGAACTGCGGGTTGTGAGGCTGCTGGAAACCCTTGCGCGCTGTTTCAGTAAAAACCTTGGTGGCCTCGCAGTGCTCGCCACCCTTTGCGTGCTTGTCGTGGTGCGTTTGCGCTGAGGCATTTGCGCCACCGATGAGCATCGCCACAAGAACCATAAGTGATAGTCCAAAGTGTTTCATAAGACATTTTTAATTTAAGTGAAACCATAATTTAGTTCACCCACACCTTGAACAAGTTATATGCCAAATGGCCGAGCAGTATAATGGTGCTGAAGCTAACAAAAAAATGACCGAGGCACATCTCTGTACCTCGGTCTCAATTTAATGTGACGCCTAAAGCGCCGCATCACGCATTAGCGCACCTGACGGATAATCTCGCCACCGTGCTTGATTGCCTCCTCGTTCTGGGGCAACATCTTCCATGCGCGCTCGGGCAAAGTCTTCTTCAAACCAGCCATTACGTTCTCCATCTTAACAACGGGGCGAACCTTGAGGTATGCACCCAAAATCATTGTGTTGAACAACTTAGCCTGGCCCAAACGAGCGCACTCTGCAGTAGCGTCAATCTGGTAAACGCTGATGTCTGTACGAGTGGGGTGGCTTGTGATACCGTTTGTGTCGTAGATAAGAACACCACCGGGCTTAACCTGGCTCTCGAACTTATCCATAGACTGCTGGTTCAAAACCACTACGCAATCGAACTCATGAGCGATGGGCGATGAAATAGCCTTATCCGAGAGGATAACGGTTACATTAGCGGTACCACCACGCATCTCAGGACCGTATGAAGGCATCCAAGTCACCTCCATGTCCTGCATAATTCCAGAGTAAGCCAAAATCTTACCCATAGTGAGGACACCCTGTCCTCCGAAACCTGCAATGATTATTGTCTCTTTCATAACTGCTTACTCTTTAGTTGTATCCTTCAAGTCTCCGGGCTCGTAGAATGGCAACATGTTCTTCTCAAGCCACTCGTTTGATGCAACGGGTGAAAGCTTCCAACCGCTGTTACATGTAGCAACGATCTCTACCAAGCTGAAGCCCTTACCTGCCATAGCGTTCTCAAATGCGTGACGGATAGCCTTCTTCGCCTTGCGAACATTTGCGGGAGTGTGAACAGTCTGACGTGTTACATAGCATACGCCATCCAAGTGTGCCAACATCTGAGCAATCTTGTAGGGGTAGCCATTGAGCTTAGGATCACGACCGTAAGGAGTAGTAGCGGTCTTCATACCCAAAAGGGTAGTAGGAGCCATCTGACCACCAGTCATACCATAGATTGCGTTGTTGATGTAGATTGCAACGATGTTCTCGCCACGAGCAGCTGCGTGGATAGTCTCACCAGTACCGATAGCTGACATATCACCATCACCCTGGTATGTGAAGACCATCTTGTCGGGGTTAACGCGCTTGATAGCAGTAGCTACCGCACAAGCACGACCGTGAGCAGCCTGTGCCCAATCGATGTCAATATAGTTGTATGCGAATACTGAGCAACCCACAGGTGATACGCCGATTGTGTCGTGCTCCAAGCCCATCTCCTCGATAACCTCAGCTACGAGCTTGTGAACAGTACCGTGGCTACAGCCGGGGCAGTAGTGCATTACGTTAGGCAAGATAAGCTTAGACTTGCCAAATACCAAATTCTCCTTTTTGATTTCAACCTCTGCCATAGTCTTATCGGTTTATAAGTTTCTCTTTAACTGCTTTAAGTACCTCATCTGGTGAGAACAACATACCACCCATACGGCCGTAGTGCTCAACAGGAGCCTTGCCATTTACTGCAAGACGAACATCCTCAACCATCTGACCTGCGTTAAGCTCAGCTGCAAGGAAGCCCTTTACGCCGCGCTCAGCAAGTGCTGCGATAGCCTTTGTGGGGAATGGGTACAATGTGATAGGACGCAACAAACCGAGCTTGATACCCTCAGCGCGAGCCATCTCTACAGTAGCAGAGCAGATTCGTGATGAAGAACCGAATGCTACGATTACGTAGTCAGCGTCGTCGCACTGAATAGCCTCGTAACGAACCTCGTTCTCGCAGATTGTTGCATACTTAGCCTGAAGACGCTGGTTGTTAACCTCCATAACCTCAGACTTAAGCTCGAGTGATGTGATAACATTGCGCTCGCGGTCATCAGTCTTACCGATCAATGCCCAGCTCTTGCACTCTGCAGCGATCTCCTCCTTAGTCTTGCGAGGACGCTGGGGTGCCAAAACAACCTTCTCCATCATCTGACCGATACAACCATCAGCCAAGATCATAGCGGGGTTGCGATACTTGAACGCAAGGTCGAAAGCGTCAGCTACGAAATCGTGCATCTCCTGAACTGAGTTAGGAGCAAGTACGATAAGGTGGAAGTCACCGTGCGCACCACCCTTACATGCCTGGAAGTAGTCAGACTGTGAAGGCTGGATAGTACCAAGACCTGGACCACCACGCTGGCAGTTAACGATAACACATGGAAGCTCAGCACCTGCAAGGTAGCTCAAGCCCTCAGACATAAGGCTGATACCGGGTGATGATGAAGATGTCATCACGCGCTTACCTGTAGATGCGCCGCCATATACCATGTTGATTGAAGATACCTCAGACTCTGCCTGAAGAACAACCATACCGGTAGTCTCCCAAGGCTTCTCCTCCATGAGGGTCTCCATAACCTCCGACTGGGGAGTGATGGGGTAGCCGAAATAGCCGTCGCAACCGTAGCGAATTGCTGCATGAGCAATCACCTCGTTGCCCTTCATAAGTTTTACCTCTTTCTCTGCCATAGTTTACTCGAATTTTTGGCGATACACCGTTAGACAACTATCCGGACAGATGATAGCGCAAGAGGCGCAACCAATACATGAATCCGGCTCAACCATCTGAGCAAAGGGATAACCCTTGCCGTTTACTTCGGTCGACAAACCTAGCACATTAGTAGGACATGATGCTACACAAACACCACAACCCTTGCAATGCTCTGTGTCGACTACAACTGTTCCTTTGATTTTAGCCATACGACAGTAGTTTTATAGATTGTTAAAAGTTCGGTTTACTCTAATTACGAAATTAACCAAACAAATGTACATATTTTTTTGCAAACTACCTACACTTTTTTGAAATATTTTTTTCGATATGTCACTATTTGCTTGAATTTCGGCAATCTAAACCTTGTGCGTGTGTGGGTGAATTATAAATAGGGTGCTGTGCGTGCGAATTTAATCGTGCTTACCAATTTGTGTAATTTGAAAATTTTTGCTATACTTGCAGTATAGGAATTGTGATAATTCACTTAATATCGCCGCAAAATTATTAACTAATAACCCCTAATTATTATGGAGAACGATACAGTATTAGTAGGCGCACAGGCGCCAAGGACAAAGCTCCTGACTATTCTTACTATTATCTTTGGCAGCTTAATAGTGACTATGGGCTTGTTCGAGTATATGTGTGTGAAACTCGATATTATTGACTTGTGTGATATTTTAGGTTTGTATTATAATGGCTTGAATGCGCATGAGATTATTTTCTATTTGATGTATGCAACGCTTGTCGTTGTAACAATTGCTAAGAATAAACAACGACGTTTCAATGGTTGGCTAGTGTTGGCTGTAATCTGCACGTTTTGTTCTTCATCACTTTGGCAATTTAGACACTCGTTGTTTTGGAGTAATTTGGGACATAATGTTGAAGACGTGGTTGACGTGTATATTCGTTCATATGCTCTGTTGACTCTTGTCGCTACTTACTGCATGGCACTATTGCCTCTGTTGTGGAAGCGTAATAAGTGGTCGATTACGATAGCAATCGCTGTTGCTGTAATGATTTTCTGTCAGCGTATTGTAGTATTTGCGGCTGATTATGTCGTGTGTGATGGCTGGTATTTTTGTTATGAAGATTGTCGATATACATTCGGTTTCTTGCTGTTCTATAATTTGATGCCTATTTTGATTACACTCCTTTTGTTCTACGTTATGTTGCGTGATGCTATTACGTCGGCTAATGTGCAGCCGGCAATGATAAAGGAGGCTGAGATGCCTGCAAATGTTGTGTATTGCTGTAATTGTGGTAAGCCTCATGCGGAGGATGCAGAGTTCTGTATGAACTGTGGTGTGCGCGTAGGTGTGGGTGATAAGTATTGTAGAGTGTGTGGCGCTAAACCCGATCCTCTTGCTGAGATTTGTGTTAGGTGCAAGACTGAACTTAAGAGGTAAAAGCCGAAATGTGTTGCTAACTTTGAGACTGTATAGCTTATGCGTACAGTCTCTTTTTGTTTCTAAGTTGTTGGTATCATGAGTGGTAGGTGTAGCGTGTGTAAAGATATCGTAAAATTTTATAAATTTAGTTGGCGAAAATTTTGGAGAATAGAAAAAAGTGTGTATATTTGCACCCGATTTGGGAAACAAATCATATGGTGGATGTAGCTCAGTCGGTTAGAGTAGAGGATTGTGGTTCCTAAGGTCGTGGGTTCGAATCCCATCTTCCACCCTGAAACCTTGTTACAAGAGATTGTGGCAAGGTTTTTTTTGTGCCCATAACAGAGGATCTCATTTTGCTATGTGCCCGTCGGAGTTTGTAGGTGTATAGGCACTACGATATGGCATACCTATATTATATTTAGCTATATATTTTGATTTGATGAGAAAAAGGTGTATATTTGCCTAAATAACTAACGCATTGTTTGATGATGAAGAATACAATACAGATATTCGTCGCGGGCTCAAAAGATTTGGCTGAAGAGCGCTCATGGGTGCGTAATGTCGCTTCAAATCTCGATGCCAATTATATCGGAAAGGGTAAAAATATACACTTTATCGTTAAAGATTATCTCAATTTTGAACTCACATTCGATGCTGACGGCCAACAAACAAACTACAATAGATATATTGCGGAAACGGCTGATTTGGCTATATTTATTCTAGATAAGAATATTGGCAATATAACGAATCAAGAGTTTGAGGTCGCATACAAAGCATACTCCACTGAAAGACGTCCCAAGATATGTATATTATCAAAGAAGCATAATCAGTCAAATGCTAGTATTGATAATATGAGACGTCGCGTAACACAGTTAAATCAATACTATAACGAGTACGAAACAAAGGAGCAATTTGAAAAGAGGGTTGAAAACCTGCTTAGAGATTGTGCTGATCCCATTATAGACAAAGCATCGAGTCGTAAAAATAATAAAATAATCTTTGCTATTATTGCATTTGCATTGTTGGTAATAGCGAGTGTGCTATTCTATGTTACTAATAAAAATCAGACAACAACACAGGTGCAGCCACAGGTTGCTGAGATAGCGCAAGAGAGTGTAGCTAAGGATAATAGTGCAAATAATGCTGAGGTTGTTAAGGCGCAGCCTGTAAAGAGTGAACCTGTTCGCAAAGCAGAGACTGTTACTCCCACTAAGCAAACAGCCGTTGCGGCATCAGAGCCAGTTAGCACAACCTCCACAAAGACTTCTAATACTTCAACCTCTGAGACTGTCGTGGCACCACAAGCTGGGCCTTCATTGAAGGATATGGCAGACCAGGGAGATGCTGCATCGTGCTACGAGTACGCTCAAAAATTAGAAATAGGGGACGGTGTTGCCAAAAATGTAACCCAGGCGTTCTATTATATGAAAAAGGCCGCTGAGGGCGGTTATGCTCCGGCATATAGACCTCTTGCAGAGATGTATCACAAAGGTCAGGGTGTTACTAAGAATCGTGATATTGCTGCTGAGTGGTATCAGCGAGCCGCCGATAATGGCGATAGAAAAGCACTGCAAATTTTGAATAATATGTAAGATATAATATTTATGAAAAGACTTGCCTTAATTCTATTGTTTACGCTTTTTGCGATGTCGGGCTATGCTCAGACTATTAAGTTAAATGCCCCAGACGTGGAGTTTAAGTTTAAGAGGTGTATTGCATCGGGAGGCTCTGCATATGTCGATTTGGTTATGACTAACTGGTCGGGGAAAGAATTTAGTGGATTGCTCACGCAGCAGGAGATGATGGCATCATATGATAATTACTATACAGCAGTCTATGATGATGAAGGTAATATGTATCGACATGATTCTCTTTCATTTTCATTTGCTGGCGAGTCGTCAAATTCTTTTTATGCACCTTGCGAGATACCTATCAAAGTGAGAATATATATACGTAATCTCGACGAGTATGCAAGTGAGATAAAATTGCTAAAAATGGCATTCCGTGGTATGCCATCAGCTGAGCCTTATGGGGCTGCGCTCTTGGAGATACGTGATATACCTATCTCGAGACAATAATATAACTATAATAGTAAGTCCGAATAGCATTGCTGTTCGGACTTATTTTGTTATGTAAATAGCATTTAGAGTAGCTTCTCGATAGCCTTAGTAACGGTGTCCATGTCGGTTGCAGGCTCGAAGCGCTCCACGACCTTGCCGTTGCGGTCAACGAGAAACTTGGTGAAGTTCCATTTGATGTCGGGCTTCGAGGCGTAGTCGGCATCCTCCTCGCTTAGCAAATTCTCGAGGATATGGGTGATAGGGTTGCTCTTGTCAAAGCCCTTAAATCCCTTCTGAGACTTTAGCCATGTGTAGAGGGGTGAGGCATTCTCGCCATTTACCTCAATCTTCTTCATCTGTGGGAATGTCGTGCCATAGTTTAGCTGGCAGAACTTTGTTCTCTCTGCGTCGTCCTCGGGTGACTGCTCCTTGAATTGGTTGCAGGGGAAGTCGAGGATAACCAAACCCTTGTCAGCAAAGCGCTTGTTAAGTGCCTCGAGGTCAGCGTACTGAGGTGTGAAGCCACACTTGCTTGCCGTGTTTACGATGAGCAATACTTTACCTTTGTAGTCGCTGAGTTTTACGGGCTTATTACCCTGTGCCATAACCTCGAAGTCGTAGATTGACTTATTCTCCTTTGTGCCGCAGCAGCAGCTCTTCTTCTTAATCTCCATAGTTGTAATTATTTATATTTTATTTTCGTTTGCAAATTTTATTCCGATGCAAAAGTATAAATAAAAAATAAAATACAACTATTTTTTCGCCAAGAAGTGTAATCATATCTTCTTATGTTGGTATAAGCGTAAGTGATAGCGTGCGCGAGGATAATAAAAAAA
Source organism: Alistipes sp. (assembly GCA_045633045.1). Lineage (GTDB taxonomy): Bacteria > Bacteroidota > Bacteroidia > Bacteroidales > Rikenellaceae > Alistipes. The sequence continues at coordinate 9,022 of JAZQXV010000014.1, read as the reverse complement.
AGAGTCCGAGAAATATCTCGAACTCCTACATAAATATAAGGTATATACTCCTCGGGTGTGGCGTTATAGCTCCAAGAGACCCTCGGGGAGTACAAACTTAATTGTGCGCTTGTCAAAGTCGATGTGCGCAATGAACTCCTCCTGCGCGGGGATGAGATGCTGCTTGTCGCCAAGTCGAATCTCGAAGAGTGGGTTGGCCTCGCTATCGTAGTAGTCGATAACCTCGCCACGCTGACGACCGACACTGGCCTTGAAGCCGATGAGATCCTCCATGTAGAACTCATCATCATCCTGCTGCTCCTCCTCGACGAATATTTCGCGACCCACGAGCCACTCCTCGGCGCGGCGCTCAGTGTCAATATCGTCGAACTGCACAACAGCACTCGACTGTCCTCGACGCTCGAACGAAGAACAAAAGAGAGGAACCGCGAGTTCATCCACACGGATAAACAGCGGTTCCTCCATTTGGAAGTCGTCGGGGAACGTTGTGTATAGCGTAATCATTACGCCACCCTCTGTGCCGAACAAACGGCCTATGCGTCCCACGGCGATCATCGCACCTCGAGAGATTAAGCCTCCTCAGCGGGAGCCTCTGCCTCAGCAGCCTCCTCAGCTGCAGCTGCAGCAGCCTCAGCAGCGAGAGCAGCCTTCTTCTCAGCGATTGCAGCAGCGCGCTCCTCCTTAACCTTAGTCTCGGCAGCGAACTGAGCCTTCTTTGCAGCAGTAGCGTCAGATGCGAGCTTGTTGCTCTTAGCATCAATCTTAGACTGCTTCTCAGAAGCCCATACGTTGAACTTTGCCTCAGCCTCAGCCTCAGTGAATGCGCCCTTAGCTACACCACCCAAAAGGTGCTTCTTATACATTACGCCCTTGTACGAGAGGATTGCTCGACAAGTGTCTGTAGGTTGTGCGCCCTTAAGTAACCAATCCAAAGCTCGGTCGAACTTCAAATCGATTGTAGCAGGATTCGTGTTGGGGTTGTATGTACCCAACTTCTCGATGAACTTACCATCACGTGGCGCTCTGCTATCTGCGGCAACGATGTGGTAGAAAGCATAACCCTTCTTACCGTGACGTGCCAAACGAATTTTAACAGCCATTTTGCTATAAAATTTATTGGTTAAAAATTAATTACGCTCAACCCATTTGGGTTTTTTAGCGCGCAAATGTACGAACATTTTTTCAAACCGCAAACATTTCGATTAAAAATTTATGGTTCAGGCGCGTAATTTGTATCAGAAAGGGTGAGTTTAACACTAAAACTATTAAAATTATGATGCCAGTTAAGAAATTAAATCGACTCCCAGGGGTCTTTGGTGACCTCTTCTATGACCAGTGGCCAGACGTCTTTCCTAAGCGTAGCACCACGCCCGCAATCAATGTTATTGAGACAGATAAGAAGTTTAAGATTGAGATTGCTGCACCCGGCATGACAAAGGACGACTTCAAAATCGAACTCAATGGCGATAACCAGCTTATTGTATGCCTCGACAAGGTGGCGGAGCACGACGAGAAGGCTAAGGAGTGTTGCGGCGAGGAGGATTGCTCAAAGGATGAGAAGCATCACTACTTGCGTCGTGAGTTTACCTATACCTCATTCCGCCAGATCTTTAACCTCCCCGAGAGTGTCGATCGCGACAATATCAAGGCGAAGATGAGGCATGGTGTATTGAATATCCGTCTTCCCAAGCGTGAGGGTGGCGAACATAAGGATGAGATGAAGCAGATAGCGATAGAGTAGCACCGGTGCTCTATACATATATTAAACAAGGGTCGTCAGCTAACGGCCCTTGTCCTTATTTTACTCACGCTCGTGTATCTCGCGTGTGCGACGTGATATGTCGGCTACGGTGCGAAGCAGCGCCCACGTGGTTAGAACTATTGCTCCGAGTGCTACGGCTATGCATGCGGAGGCAAGTGTGGTAGTATAGTCGGGGTAGGGTAGATCGATTATCATTGGGGCGATGATAATGCCTACGACAAACAACATTCCGAGTACTAAAAATATGTCGGCGAAGGTGGTTAAAATAGACTCGCGGAAGTTGTATTTCGCCTTTGTCGCAGGTGTCGCATTTGCATAGTTTTCGACCACGATTTCCTCGGCGATACCCTCGGGTGCAGGGGCCTCTATCTCTGTGCTTTCTGGGCGTAAAGCTTTACATGAGGGACAAATATCCAATTCGCTGCTAACAAGAGTGTTGCAGTTGCGGCAAAGCCATGTGTTGTGCTCGGCGTTTGACATAGTTATTCGCTCTTTTTTGTTGCTTCGTTATGGTCAATATCGCAGCCTGCGCAGTTGCCTGTGCAGAGGCCTGAGGATGAACCTCCATCCTCGCAGTCATTGAGGCCCATATCCTCGCGTGTCTCCTGCACTGCGCACTTGATGCCCAACTTCTTCATGTTGGGGTTTGTAGATATTTCCGACTCGATGTGGTGGCCCTTGAAGATGTAGGTCAACGACATTGCCAAGGCGAAGAATCCCACCACTACTATAGCCGCAATTATGGTTACTAATATTGATGACATAATGTTTCTTGTATAAAAACTTTGTTTTTCTGCTGCAAATTTATATATTTGCAGTTGAATTTGCAAATGTTATAGTTCGTCATGAGGTGACGGCCGTATATAATTGGTTTATATTCACTTGATTAATATATGAAGATAGTAATTGCCGGTGCGGGTGATATGGGTACACACCTTGCGAAAATGCTCAGTGGTAATGGCCACGACATAACCGTTGCGGATGTAGATCCCAAGGCGTTGGCCGAGGTGGGTAGCCTCGTAGATGTTGAGACTACCGAAGGTGATACAACGCAGTTCTCGGTGTTGCGTAAGGCTGGTGTTAGAAAGTGTGACCTCTTTATCGCTGTGCGCTCTGTGGAGAATGATAACATTCTCTCGGCGGTTATGGCAAAGCAACTCGGTGCACGCAAGGCTATTGCACGTGTCGATAGCAACGAGTATCTCGAACCCAATAGCAAGGAGATATTCATCGATATGGGCATTGACTATCTCTTCTATCCCGAGCAGATTGCAGCTCGCGAGGTTATCAACCTCCTTGGTCATACCTCGACAACCGAGTATATGGACTTTGCTGCGGGCAAGCTCTCGTTGGTGGCGTTCAAACTTGAACTTACCTCGCCACTTCTTGGTCGCAAGGTTATTGAAGAGGGTGCAGATGAGGATTTGGAGTATCGTGCAGTGGCCATTGTGCGTGGCTCGCGCACCATTATTCCTGGTCCCGAGGATCGCTACGAGGAGGAGGATATGGTCTATATAATTGCTCGTCACCATGCTACGCAGAGTGTGGTTGAACTCTCTGGAAATAGTCAGGTCGATATTCGCAATATGATGATTCTTGGCGGCTCGCGCATCGGTGTCCGCATCGCTAACGAGTTGCAGAATAAGATAAACGTTAAGCTTGTCGATTATAACGCCGATAAGGCATACCGCTTGGCTGAGATGCTCGATAAGACGCTTATTATCAATGAGGATGGCCGTGATACTGAGGCTATGATCGAGGAGGATATCGCGGGTATGGATGCCTTTGTTGCAGTAACAGGCCGTAGTGAGACAAATATCCTCGCTGCGATGCTCGCAAAGCGCATGGGTGTAAAGAAGGTTATCGCCGAGGTCGAGAATATCAACTATATCTCGCTTGCCGAGAGTATTGGTGTCGATACAATCATCAATAAGAAGCTCGTTACAGCATCAAACATCTTCCGCTTTACTATGACTACCGATGTGCAGGCTATTAAGTGTCTCACAGGTAGCCAGGCTGAGGTTTTGGAGTTTATCGTTAAACCAAACTCGCCAGCAACGAAGCACCCAATCGAGGAGTTGGGATTGCCCGAGGATACGATGATTGGTGGTGTGGTGCGTGGCGATAGAGTCTTTATCGCTGTCGGCTCAACACAGATTAATGCCTTTGATAGAGTAGTGGTGTTTGCAATGCCAGATTCTATTATGCGCGTTGCAGAGTTCTTTAACTAAGTACCTTGTGTACATAAAGTAAGATAATAATTAAAATAATATAAAACACTAACCACTATGTATATAGCGATTGCAGGAAACATCGGTAGCGGCAAGACTACGCTCACCGAGATTCTTACAAAGCGTTATGGCGCAAAGGCCTACTATGAGGATTTGGCCAATCCCTACATCAGTGACTTCTATGACGATATGGGTCGCTGGTCGTTCCATCTTCAGTTGTGGTTTCTCGGTAGCCGCATTCAGCAGACGTTGACAATGCTTGCTGATGAGTCGGATAACGTAGTGCAGGATCGTACAATATATGAGGATGCTCATATCTTCGCCGACAACCTCCACTCTATGGGTCTTATGGCGAGCCGCGACTTCGATACCTACATGAAGATGTTTAATATCGAGCAGACGCTTCTCCCTAAGCCCGATGTGCTTATCTATCTCAAGGCGAGCGTGCCTACGCTTATCTCGCAGATTAAGATGCGCGGTAGAGACTATGAGCAAAATATCGACGAGGAGTATCTCAGCCGCTTGAACGAGAAGTACAACAACTGGATTGAGAATATCTACGAGGGCCGCGTATTGGTCGTTGATAAGGATGTCGATGACTTCGTTGCCGATCCCTCGATTATCGACCGTATCTGCGCATCGGTCGAGGAGATGTGTACAGGTAAACGTCAGCTTTAAGGTATGCGTACGCCACTACCAGAACGATTTGTGGAGATCATGCGCGAGACGCTTGGTGGGGGTGCCGAGAGATTATTTGAGGCTCTCGACACCGAGCCTGCTGTCTCTATCCGCTTAAATCCCGTTAAGCCAGCTGAGTGCTTCGATGGTGAGGCTGTGGGTTGGTGTAAGTGGGGTAAATATCTCGCTGAGCGCCCGCAGTTTACGCTCGACCCATTGCTACATGGTGGTGCTTACTACGTTCAGGAGGCTTCGTCGCAGTTTGTTGCACATCTGCTTGCTAACTACGATATGGAGGGTAAGCGAGTGCTTGATATGTGTGCTGCTCCTGGTGGTAAGACCACGATATACTCCACGCTTGTAGGTCGTAAGGGCTTGGTCGTAGCAAACGATATTAGCCACAGTCGCGCTATGGCGCTTGCCGATAATGTGCAGCGCTGGGGTATGGGTAATGTTGTTGTTACGTGCAACGAACCTGCGCATATTGGAGCCTTCACACACTGGTTTGATGTCGTAGCTGTCGATGCTCCATGTTCGGGTGAGGGTATGTTCCGCAAGATGGATGAGGCTCGCTCGGAGTGGACTGCGTCATCACCCGATGTGTGTGCCGAGCGTCAGCGCGAGATTCTTGCCGAGGCGTGGCGTGTGTTGCGCCCAGGAGGTACGCTGATATATAGCACTTGTACCTTTAATCCCATTGAGGATGAGGGAGTTGTTGAGTGGCTTATGTCGGAGTATGGCGAGGAGCTGGAGTCGGTAGATAGGGTAGAGACCTCGGAGGATTGGGGTGTTGTGCGTAGCGATATTGGCGCATTCCAGTGCTTCCACTTCTATCCACACATGGCGCGTGGCGAGGGTTTCTTTGCTGCCATAGCACGCAAGTGTGATGGTGCGATTAGACGCAGTATGCCTAAGGCGCGTCGTAAGCTCTTTAGTCAGTGTGCAAAGGCCGATGTGAAGGAGTTGTCGCGCTGGGTGGATGATGCCTCGGAGCATTCGTTTATGATGGTGGGCGAGGATATTTATGCCTATAATAGCGCAGTTGCCGATGCAGTGGTTACACTATCCGAAAACTTATCGGTAGTCTATTCGGGCGTTGCCATGGGCCGCATCTTCAAGCAGAAGCTTAAGCCCGAGCACCCCTTGGCATTGTATGTCGGACTAAACAGGGATGCAGTGCCTGTGGTGGATGTGTCGTTGGAGGATGCTCTCGACTATTTGCGTCGTAACGATATCGCTGCAGCGCAGTTTGACGAAGGTATAAATGTAGTGGGGTATAAGGGTGTGCCGATTGGCTTTGTTAAGCGTATTGGCGCGCGATGCAACAACATGTATCCCAAGGATTTGAGAATAGTAAAATTATAATATAAGAGATATGGCAAAGTTGTTATATTCTATGGGTGAGGTTACGGAGATGTTCGATGTTAACGCATCGCTTATCCGCTATTGGGAGTCGAAGTTCGACTGTATAAAGCCTCATAAAAACAAGAAGGGTAACCGTATGTTTACACCTTCGGATATCGAGAATTTTAAGCTTATTTACCACCTCGTAAAGGAGAAGGGCATGACGCTCGAGGGTGCCAATAGCGCCATGAAGCGTCGCAATAAGAGTGTTAAGCGTGATGTCTCAATCTTGGAGCGTTTGCAGAATATTCGTGCTATGCTTGTGGAGGTGCGCGAGTCGTTGGGCGACAATAGCCCCATCGAGTATGAGGCGCCCATCGAGGCTGTTGCAGAGCTTATCTCGGATGTAGAGCAGGAGGCGAAGGCTGAGGTTGTTGCTGCAGTGACTACTCCCGAACCTATTGTGGTTGAGACGCCCGCAGAGGAGCCAGTTGCAGAGCCCGCACCCCGTCGTCGTGGTCGTCCACGCAAGGAGGCTACAGATGTTGATGCAACACCCGCTGATCAGCCCGCTGTGACACGTCGTCGTGGCCGTGCGAAGAAGAATGAGGAGGTTAAGGAGTTGTTCCCCTTCTATGAGCAGTCACTCTTTTAGTCGCTAACAGAGTATGAAAATCAGAGATATAGTCTCAGCTATTGAGGAGTTTGCTCCATTGTCGTTGCAGGAGAGTTATGATAACTCGGGTCTTATCGTAGGTCGCCTCGATGATGAGGTTAAGGGCGTGCTCTTGGCTGTCGATGTTACCGAGGAGGTGCTCGACGAGGCGGAGCGTGAGGGTTGTGATCTTGTTATTACTCACCATCCCATAATCTTCTCGCCCATCAAGCGCTTTAACTCTGCAACCTACGTTGAGCGTTGTGTCGAGCGTGCTATACGCAAGGGTATTGCGCTATATGCTGCACATACAAATCTTGATAGTACGCCTCATGGTATGAGCTGGCAGCTTGGCTCTATGATAGGCCTCGATGCTATGTCAGTATTGGAGCCTCGCAGAGATAATGCCGATGCTGGCTTTGGTGTTGTCGGTACGCTGTCTCGTGCCGAGGGTGTCATGGCCTTTATGAACCGCGTTAAGGCAATCTTCGATGTAGGTGCAGTGCGTTATAGCGATATTCCTTCGGAGGATATGATGGTGCGACGCGTGGCGATATGCACAGGCTCGGGTCGTTCGCTTATTGATGCCGCTATGGCTGCCGAGGCTGATGTATATATCACCGCGGATTTGCGATACAACGACTTTATGTGTGGTGAAAATCGCATGGTTTTGATGGATATTGGTCATTTTGAGAGTGAATTTTGCGCAATTCGCATCATAAATGATGTATTATCAAAAAAAATGTGTAACTTTGCCGTTCGCAAGAGCGTATGCTCTCGCAACCCGGTTCACTACTTAGTCTAACGATACAACCGAAAATAACTAAAATTATATAATATGGCACAGAAGAAGACAAACGATGTTGACTACTCGATGCAGGAGAAGATTATGGCACTCTACGAGTTGCAGAAGATTGACTCACAGATCGACGAGATTAACAAGATAAAGGGTGAATTGCCTCTCGAGGTTCAGGACCTTGAGGATGAGCTTGCAGGCCTCAATACGCGTGTTGAGAATATCAACGCAGAGATCGAGGAGCTCAACTCGCTCACACGTCAGCGCAAGCGCGAGGTTGACCAGGCCAAGATTATGATTGCTAACTACAAGGAGCAGCAGAACAATGTGCGTAACAATCGCGAGTTCGACGCAATCACCAAGGAGATCGAGTATCAGGAGCTTGAGATTGAGCTTGCTGAGAAGCGTCTCAAGGAGTACTCTGTAGGTATCAAGGCTAAGAAGGCTATCATCGAGCAGACTAACGCAACTCTCGAGGAGCGCAACATCGACTACAAAGCAAAGAAGGAGGAGCTCGACTCTATCGAGGCAGAGACAGCACAGCAGGTTGCAGACCTCACTGCTAAGGCTGAGAAGGCTAAGGAGCCTATCGATGAGCGTTTGCTCTCTGCATACAACCGCATCCGCAAGAATGTTCACAACGGCTTGGCTGTAGTAACAGTTACTCGTGATGCATGTGGTGGATGCTTCAATCGTATTCCTCCCCAGCGTCAGGTGGACATCCGTCAGGGTAAGAAGCTTATCGTTTGCGAGTACTGCGGTCGTATCCTCGTTGGCGAGTAATTATATACTATATATAAGTATAGAGAATTGGGTCAGATGTATGTCTGGCCCATTTTTATTTGCGTGTACAGACTCAGTCTGTTTTTGCATGTGTCCAATAAAAAAAAGAGGACTCGTATTTAACCAAAACCTCTGTATGGTATGGTTGTATGACGCGGAGCAGGTGGACTATCGTTTAGCGAACCTGCGACCGACAAATCTATGTTTATGCTCACGGTGCCTAACGATTATGCCGTTGCTCTTGGTCTTGGTGAGAATAGAAAATTGGATAACCTTCTACGATTTGACGAGTTCATAAAAGAGGAGAACAGTAAAGTCCGAAAGAACCATAAAGGCAACGAGGAGTATATCAAAATCCGTGAGGACTACATCCATAGTTTCATCGACGAGCACGAACGAGGTGTAGAACCCGAAGAAGAGGAATAAGCACCTTTCAATACATACAACTATCTTCATATTGACAGCCACCATAGTGTAAGACATTGTGGTGGTTGTTTTTTTGTGTTGAAAATATTATATGATGATTTGACTGGTGGATTTGGAACTTTGAATCATTGTTCGTATATTTGCGAACGGAAACAAGCATAGACACTATGGCGAACAAGGAATATACACTTAACCAAGAGCAAGTTGCACGCTTTGCGAAGGCAATGGGACACCCTGCCCGCATCGCTATTCTCGAATTTCTTGCCAAGCAGACAGAGTGCTACTTTGGTGATATTCACGAGGAGTTGCCGATTGCCAAAGCAACCGTATCGCAACACCTAAAAGAG
>JAZQXV010000013.1:0-57872 GCA_045633045.1 Alistipes sp. | reverse complement strand
GTAGCGAGAGAGAGACTTGAACTCTCGACCTCATGATTATGAATCATGCGCTCTAACCAGCTGAGCTATCTCGCCATTGCTCTAAAAGCGAGTGCAAAGATAGAGCATTTTTCTAAACTTCCAAAATATTTCGCAACTTTTTTTTCAAAAAATTTATAATTATTTTGGACCATAATTGACCACACAAACGCAAACGCCTACAAATCAAAGCCTTACTTTACAACATCAATTACATGAATATATCGCCCACTATTTATCACAGATACTTACCCGTATAGCTACGCTCCGAGCGCTTGATATCCTCGGGCGTACCCTCAGCAACAATCTCGCCACCTCCCTTACCTCCCTCGGGGCCGAGGTCGATAATCCAGTCGGCAACGCGCACAACATCGAGGTTATGCTCAATAACGATAGCCGTATTACCGCAATCCACCAAGCGGTTGATGACATCCAACAGCTGGCGTATATCCTCGAAATGGAGGCCCGTAGTGGGCTCATCAAGGATATAGAGCGTGCGACCCGTATCGCGCTTCGAGAGCTCCGTAGCGAGCTTTATGCGCTGCGACTCACCGCCCGAAAGCGTAGTGCATGGCTGACCGAGCGTAAGATAGCCCAAGCCCACCTGCTGGATTGCCTTGAGCTTAGTATATATAGATGGTATATGCTCAAAGAACTCAACAGCCATATTGATGGTCATGTTGAGCACATCGTTGATGCTCTTACCCTTGTACTTTACCTCCAAAGTCTCGCGATTATAGCGGTTACCACCACACTGACGGCAGCGCACATATACATCGGGCAGGAAATTCATCTCTATGGTCTCGTGACCCGCACCGCGACATGCCTCACATCTTCCGCCCTTAACATTGAACGAAAAACGACCAGCCTTATAACCACGAATTTGCGCATCGGGCGTCTGCTCGAAGAGCTTGCGTATGTCGGCAAAGACATTGGTATATGTCGCGGGGTTACTGCGCGGCGTGCGACCAATGGGCGACTGATCCACCACAACCAACTTATCGATATGCTCCATACCCTCAATCGAGACGTAGGGCAATGTCTGGTCAAAGGAGCGATACAAGTGACGCGAGAGAACGGGGCGCAGCGTGCCATTTATAAGCGACGACTTACCCGAGCCCGATACTCCCGTAATGCAAACCAACTTGCCAAGCGGAATGCTCACATCAACATTTTTGAGGTTGTGACCCGTAGCGCCACGCAGGGTGAGATACTCGCCACTACCTTTTCGCAACTCCGCGGGAGGCTCTATGCGCCTACGACCCGTGAGGTAGTCGGCAGTGATGCTCTTGCTATTACATATATCCTCGAACGTACCTGCAGCGACAATCTCGCCACCTCGACGACCCGCCAAGGGACCGACATCCACAATATAGTCCGCAGCACGCATCATATCCTCATCGTGCTCCACAACGATAACCGAGTTACCCGCATCACGCAAGCTCTTAAGGCTCGAGATAAGGCGATGGTTATCCCTCTGGTGCAAGCCGATACTTGGCTCATCGAGGATATAGAGGACATTCACGAGTTTCGAGCCTATCTGCGTAGCGAGGCGTATGCGCTGTGCCTCACCGCCCGATATGGTGCGCGAAGCACGCGAGAGTGACAAGTAACCGAGGCCCACATCCACCAAAAAGCCTACACGCTCGCGTATCTCCTTAACGATGTCGCGAGCGATGATGCGCTCCTTGTCGTTGAGCACCTCGTCTATATGCGAAATCCACTCCTTAAACTCCACGATAGACATCGCCGAGACATCCGCTATACTCTTGTCGCCAATACGGAAATGCAAAGCCTCAGCCTTGAGGCGCGAGCCACCACAGCATGGGCACTCCTCCCTTGCCATAAACTGCTCTCTCCACTTACGACCCTTTGCCGACTCCTCATCCTCGTTGCGCATAATCCACTCCGAGACACCCATCCACTGCACCAGACGTGTACCCGACACAGTCGAGAACTCCGACATATTGACAGCCACGGGCTCCGAGTCGCCATAGAGGATGGCATTGAGACCCTCGCGCGAGATTGTACCAAGTGGGTCGTCCAACGTAAAGTCGTGGCGATGGCCCAGCATCTCGAGCATGGCAAAGAGCATATTGTTATGGTACTTACCCAATGGCTCTACGCCTCCGTCGCGAAGCGAGAGGCTAGCATCGGGTATAATCTTTTCGATATCGAAGACCGCCCTATCACCCAGACCATTACACTCGGGACATGCTCCCTTAGGCGAGTTAAAGGAGAAGGTGTGAGGCTCAGGCTCCTCAAATGCCACACCCGTTGTGGGACACATAAGGTTGCGCGAGTAGTAGCGTATGCCCTCGGTGGCATAGTCGTAGAGCATCATCGTACCACGGCCCTGACGCATAGCCTCACCCAACGATGTTGCCATGCGGTCGCGATGTGCCTCACCTACGACCAAGCGGTCAATAACCATATCAATGGAGTGTGTCTTGTAGCGGTCGAGCTTCAACCCCGCTGAGAACTCGCGTATCTCACCATCGATACGGGCATAGATATAACCCTTACGAGACATAGTCTCGAAGAGCTCACGATAGTGACCCTTACGCCCCTTAACCACAGGGGCAAGGAATGCTACCCTACGGCCATCGAAGCCGTTTATCATCAGGTTTATAATCTCCTGGTCACTATAACGCACCATAGGCTCACCAGTGTGGGGCGAATAGGCACGCGAAGCACGTGCATACAACAGACGTAAGAAGTCATTTATCTCCGTCACCGTGCCCACAGTAGAGCGAGGGTTCTTGTTTGTTGTCTTCTGCTCGATAGCAACAACGGGGCTTAGGCCCGTGATATGATCGACATCTGGGCGCTCCATATTACCAACAAACTGACGTGCGTATGCCGAGAGGGTCTCCATATAACGGCGCTGACCCTCAGCATAGATAGTATCAAATGCCAACGACGATTTACCCGAACCCGAGAGTCCGGTTATGACAACGAGCGAGTCGCGCGGTATCGTCACATCCACGTTTTTGAGGTTATGCACCCTCGCTCCAGTTATCTCAATCTGTCGTTTTGCCATATCTTAGTTAAGTAGCGGCTGCAACATATCCTGCAACGAAATCAAGCCCACAAGGTCGATAAACGATACAACGATGATAAATAACGTGAACCACTTTACGAATTTAACACCCCAGTTTGCAGCCCAATGCGATGCCAACACGGCGCCAAGGATGTTACCAACGCCATGAATAAGGCCTGCATCGTAGTCCACCTGGCCCTTATACATAAACACCGCCAAAGCGAAGGGTGTAGAGATGAATATAACACAACCCTTAAGCACATTAGCAGTAACGATGTCGAGTTTCATTGTCCATATAGTCACTGCGAGAATCAAGAAGCCGAGACCAATATAGATATATCCGCCATAGAAGCCCACAAGGAAGAAGATGGGATAGTGCCACCAGCGAATCTTGAGCTTGTGACCCTCGGGCGTAGAGACCTTATCACGATCCAAGATGAGGTATATGAGGATGATTGCAAGCACCAGACTCAAGCACACCTTGAAGGTACTCTCGCTAACATCGATGGCGCAGAGTGAGCCCGCTATTGTACCCACAATTGTTGGGACACCAAGCAGGAGACTATTCTTGATGTCAACCATACTCTTGCGCATAAAGGCGATTGTGGCAGAGAAGTTCTGCATCACAACGGCAATACGGTTCGTACCATTAGCCACGGCAACGGGGATACCCATAGCCATATATAGCGCCATCGTAATCACCGAGCCACCGCCACCAAGCGTGTTGATGATACCCACCACAACACCCGATACGAGTAGCAACGTAACTACTACCCAATCTATATTCTGCAACCACTCCATCATAATCCTTGAAGTTTTGTAATTATAAAATCATCGGCATCGCGCGCAACATCAAAGCGCTCTTTGAATGCCTCCTTTTTCTCCAAATCTATCTCTACAATGGCCACCGTAGCCTCATCGCCACAATCAACCATAATGTCGCCACGATAGTCCACCGCCATAGAGTCACCAGCATACTCCAGCGTTGGCTCTGCGCCTATGCGGTTGACACCAAAGACATATGCCTGGTTCTCCATAGCTCGCGCACGAAGCAGCGTACGCCACACCTCCCTGCGCGCCTTGGGCCACAAGGCCGAGTAGATAATGGCATCGTAGTCGCCACGTTGACGGCTCCACACGGGGAAGCGCAAGTCGTAGCACACCTCCATAAGGTAGCGCACACCGCGCCACTCTATAACCGTACGCTCCTCGCCCGCAGTAAATTTCTCTGCCTCACCACCGATAGAGAAGAGGTGATGCTTGTCGTACCACAACACATCGGCATCGGGCGTAATCAGATACATACGATTGCGAAACTCCTTGTCGCGCTCCACGACCACAGATCCCACCACCGCAGCATCCAACTCGCGCGCTATATCTATCATTAGCGATATGTTGCGACCATCGCGGTCTGCCACCTTCTCGGGGTCGGTAACAAAGCCCGTCATAAACATCTCCGAAAAGATTATTAAATCGACATTAGGCTTTCTGCCCGCGCTAATATCGCACGCCAACTCCGCAACCAGCGCCCTGATGCTCTTGGCATTGGCTTTCCAGTCGTTCCACGCAATATCGCGCTGTACTATGGCTACGCTCTGCTTCATTGTTCTATTACTTTGTCGCCACATAGAAGAGGTCGAAACACTTATCATTGACCTCTTGAAGGGCATAATCATCCATCTTTATCGACTCCGTGAGCGCCGTATTCTGGCTATGCAGACGGCGGCGGTTGAGTCTATTTGCCACATCGTAGGGCAACTGTAAAATCCAACGGGGCAACCACCACTGCATCTTGAATATATCAAAGCGCATGATGCGATGCACCGACTCCTTATTCTTTGTGTAGTATGCCCACACCTGCTCATTGCCACCCACGCCATAACACTCTACGTTCGAAAATCCCGAGAGCAAAGCCTTAAACTCCTCGGCACGATACTCGCGAACATGCCAGGGGTTTCGTGTCAGTGACATAGGCTTATTTGGAGTGCTAACAATGAATTTACCCCCCTTACGCAATACGCGCATCACCTCTGCAACAAACTCCTTGTCGCGCACTATGTGCTCGATAACTTGGAACGAGACTACGCAGTCGAACTCACCATCGACGAATGGCAACGGTGGCACCTTTGCCTCGCGAAACTCCACGTTTGCGGGTAGCGACGCCACATCTACGGCGCAGTGTTTATCGAGCGTGACGTAGCGCTCGGCATGGGGGGCGATAATCTCTATGCCGTAACCCGTGCCGGTGCCAATCTCCAACACACGCCCCTCAACCCTCTTGGCAGCCTCATAGTAGGCCAACCTCGAGCGCTGATAGACGAAGTTGTCGGTAACCTCGCGCGAAACTCTCTCTGCCGTATTTAGCGCCATGGTCGCTATCGCTTAATGCGTTCGATACCAAACTCTGTCTGGCGCACCTTACCCGCCTTGAGCAACATGCCGAGCGCGCGCTTAAAGACCTTCTTGCTCATGCCCGTGAGGCGTGACACATCCTGAGGGTCGCTCTTGTCGTTCGCCGCAAGCACACCACCATGCTCCTCGATAAGCTGCTCGAGTTTAACGACAGCGGTCTCCACCTCTGCTAAACCCTGCTGCTGAAGGCTCACATCGATGCGGAAGTCCTCAGTAATCTTACGCACCCAGCCGCGACAAGTGTCGCCAACATGGATTGGGCGGAAGAGCTGATTCTTGTAGATCATACCCCAGTGGCGGTTATTGATAACCACGCGGTAGCCAATGGGTGTAGCAAATGCCACCAACACCTCAACCTCGTCACCCACCTTCACAGTGAGGGGATCGTCGTTGTAGATGTAGGGCTTTATTTTGTTGGTAGCGACACAGCGACCTGTGCGGTCATCGACATACATATAGACCACTGTCTTCTGACCTGCTACCACACCACCCTGCTGGTTGCGGTTGGGGAGAAAGAGGTGCTTGCCGAAGAGTCCCCAGTCGAGGAACGCACCATGCAAGTTCTTGTCAACAACCTTTAGCGCTGCAACCTCACCCACCTTGATAAGTGGCTTCTCGGTTGTAGCAACGGGACGGTCGTCAGAGTCGTGATATACGAATACCTCAACCCTATCGCCAACCTTCATATCGAGTTTCACAAATCGGTTGGGCAACAACACCTCAACACCCTCATCATCAACGAGATATAGACCGAAGTCTGAGATGCGTGCCACCTCAAGTGTTTGAATTTCACCTGTTCTCATAATCAATATTATAATTGTAAGCGTGTAAAGATAGTGAAAAAAAGTGAATATCGGGGCCGATTATTAAAAAAATTCGTACTTTTGCACTATATGAGCACCATACGGGAACATATCAAAGAGCAGGTGGCAGCATTGCCACACGCACCGGGCGTATATCAATTTCTCGACCGCAACGACAAGATTATCTATGTCGGCAAGGCTAAGGACTTGCGCAAGCGCGTGTCGTCATACTTTGTCGAAAACCGCGACCACTCGGCAAAAGTCATAGTGCTCGTAAAGCAGATTGTTGAGATACGCCACATTGTAGTGGATAGCGAGCAAGATGCCCTACTCCTCGAAAACTCACTCATCAAGAGCCTGCAGCCACGCTACAACATTCTGCTTAAGGATGACAAGACATATCCATGGATTGTGATACGCCGAGAGCCCTTTGCGCGTGTGCTCTCAACACGCCAAATTGTGCGCGATGGCTCGGAGTATTTTGGGCCCTATGGCTCTATCGCAACACAGCGTTCGTTATTGGAGTTTATACGTCGTGTTATACCATTACGTACCTGTAAGTTAAACCTTACTACCGAAAGCATCGCTAGAGGTAAATATCAGTTATGTTTACAGTACCATTTGGGTAACTGTAAAGCCCCTTGTGTGGGCAAGCAGAGCGAGGCAGAATATGCCGAAAGTCTCGCCCTTGTACGCTCGGTTTTGCGTGGCGATTTGCGTCCCGTACGACAGTGGTTAGAGCACGAAATGATGGAGGCGGCAAAGGAACTTCGCTTCGAGGTGGCCGAGGAGTTCAAGCAGCGATTGCAGTCGTTGGAGAACTACCAAAGTAAGAGTGTTATCGTGAGCTCGAAGATTGTTGACACGGATGTATTCTCGCTGCTCAAGGATGACGACATTGCCTACTGCAACCATATCTGCATACGCCACGGCTCGATTGTCGCAGTGCAGACAATACGCATGACAACGGGAGTGGATGACAACGACGAGGATATGCTATCAATGGCGATACGCCACATTGCCGAAGATATAAACGGAGGTCTTTCGCGCGAGGTTATCGTGCCACTTATGCCCTCGGCAGCTACACTCTTTGACGGCGTGACATTCACCATACCCAAGCGTGGCGAGAAGGCCGAGTTGCTGGAGTTTTCGTTGCGCAGTGCCCGCATCTACCGCGCCGAGCTGATGAAGAACCTCGAGATAAAGAACCCCGAGCGTCATACCGAGCGTCTTATGGCAGCTATGCAGCGCGAGTTACACCTCGACCGCCAGCCACGACATATTGAGTGCTTCGACAACTCTAATCTACAAGGTACCAATCCCGTAGCATCGTGCGTGGTATTCCGCGACGGCAAACCCTCACGCAAGGAGTATCGCCACTTCAACATTAAGACCGTGGAGGGCCCTGACGACTTTGCATCTATGCGCGAAATACTCCACCGCCGCTACTCGCGCCTCCTTGCGGAGGGCGCAGAGCTTCCCGACCTTATCATCGTGGATGGTGGCAAGGGACAGCTTTCGAGCGCCTATGGCGTGCTCAAGGAGCTGGGCATAGAGCATAAAGTACCCATCGTGGGTCTTGCAAAACGCCTCGAGGAGGTATTCTACCCTGGCGATCCCATACCCTACTATCTATCGCGTACGGGTGAACCATTAAAGGTTGTCTGCCATATTCGCGACGAGGCACACCGCTTCGGCATTACGTTCCACCGTCAGAAGCGCAACAACGCACTTATAACAAGTGAGTTGGACAACATAGAGGGCATCGGCGAGAAGAGTCGCAACGCACTACTCAAGCATTTCAAGAGTGTGCGCAAAATCAAGGAGGCGACACTCGAGGAACTAGTCGCTGTAGTCGGTACGTCGCGCGCCACAGCCACGTTCAACCACTTTCACAAGGAGTAGCAATCGCAAGTAGGCGGTTGCTACTTTTGCTTTTTAGGCCTGCGGATTTTGAAACTTGCGAAAAATTTGCTACATTTGTTATTGTAAATAACACTCTATCTAACGAGTAATAAATAACAAATAATTTTTACGACTATGAAGACAACTTGGGAGAAATCAATCTATGTCATCTTTGTTCCAATCTACATCCTTTCGCTCTACTGCGCAATCAAGTTCCCCGAGCAGGGTGTGTGGCCCTTTATCATGCTCAATATAGGTGCATTGACAGGCATACCGAACATTATCAAGATGCTAAAAAAGGATAACGCCGAGAACGAGGAGAAGAGCAAACCAACCGAAGGTAGAAAATATTGGAAGTATCTCTTGGCATACATCTCTGCAGCATTGCTCATCAGCCTCGTGATAGATATGTTTTTGGACAAGAAGGATGACATTGGCTATATCGGTGTGCTTGTGATATTTGCGAGCATCTTCGTTGTATTCATCGTTACAGATATCATCCTCGTAGTATTGCCCAAGCACAAAAAGGCAAAGGAGGAGAAGGAGCAAATCGACAACGAATAACGACTAACACTGAATTAAATTTTATAGTCGATGTAGGATAAATTCACACACAATAGGATAAGACACACAATATAACACTATAAAACTACTACCATGGATTTTACATTAGAAAACAACGAAAGTATTGTGTTGGAAGTGAAGGGTGTTCACATTAGAAGTTTCTTTAACGTAGAACAGGGCACCTTCTATTTAACTAACGAGCGCGTTGTATTTGCACGCCCCAGTAAGGCTGTGCGCTTCTGGGCACCTGTGGCAGAGGGCTTTGTAAAGGGTGTGGACGTATCGTTCGCACACTTCTACGCCGACCTCGCCTCAGCGACAATAAAGAAGCATGGCTTCGCAAAGAAGATTGCGCTAACATGGAAGAGTGGCGTTACATACGAAGTTCAGGCCACAAAGCACGACGAATTTATGGCTACGCTACGCAATCATGTCTCTGCCAACGGTGGTAATGTCGTAGAAGACGGCAACGGCGGTTTCACTGTATCACAGTAACTACATCCACCAAATAACAAATAGGATGCCTCATTGACATCCTATTTGTTATTTTTTTCCAAATCTACTCCCCATGCGACTGCTTCTTGCGCTTGAACCACGACTTTATACGTTGCCAGCCCTTAACTCCGACTATGGCAAGAGCCATATACTGGGTCATCTTCGCTAAACCAAAGAATGTCACCCATAGTGTCGTCTTCGCTGTAGCCGATATGGGGAGAAGGGCCTGAGCGAAAGAGAGTATATAGCACAACACACATATCGCCAGCACTATAACACCCGTGCGGAAAGATAGGCGTGATAAGAAGTTCTTAATCGAGTCTCGTAAATTTCTAAAAAACTGCTTCATCAATGTTTCGCTTACTCGTTTGCAATTCCCATGGGAATATGTACGCCGGGTACGTTGCGTAGGTGATCAAGGTGAGACATTTGGTCATCAAAGAATATGTGGGGTTGCATAATCTCGAGGACTCTATCTTTTGAGATACCACCAAGGAAGAAGGCCTCGGTAACCTCCACTCCCCAACTCTTAAGGGTGTTGACTACGCGCTCATGCGCAGGCGCATTACGCGCGGTCACAATGGATATCTTCAACCAGCGGCGATACTCGGGGTTGTTAGAGATACGTTGCGTTTCGAGCTTCTGCAAGTTCGAGATCTTCATCAAAAGGTCGGCAAGAGGGCCAGGATCGAGAGGTCGCTGTGTCGAAGCCTCGTGGATATGGAAGGCCTGCAAGCCATGCTCTTTGTATATCTTCTCGGACTCATCGTCGGCAATAACGCCATCGAAATCGAAGGCTATGCGTAGCTCATTATCCGAGCTATCGTCAAGCACTTCGCTCTCCAGAACACGGCCCGCAGCATATCCCGCGTCGCAAGCGCGCTTAACGTCGCGTTCCGAAGCCGACAAGAAGAGCGATGCATTGAAGGCGGGGAGATACTTATATGGCGATTCGCCCGAAAAGAACGAAGCACGCGTGATGTCGAGGCCATAGTGCTTAATGGTACGGAATACGCGAAGTCCCGTCTCGGGAGAGTTGCGCGAGAGAAGCACAACCTCTACGGGTTGCTCCTCGGCAAATATCTCATTAAAGCTGAGCAAGCGCTTTACGAAGGGGAACGCAACGCCCTTAGCCAGCGGATTGTCGATATTTTGCTCCTGATAGCGACGATACTCTTCAAGTCCACACTCGTTGTATATCTTATCCGACTCCGAGAGGTCGAAGAGCGCCGAAGATGAGACCGCAACGACAAGCTTATTTTCTATAGGAAAAGCCATAATTATAATCTATTTATGGCAAAGGTACAAAAAAAATCCAACATGCAAACTATCTAAGATAGTTGTACTTGTTGGACTCTTTGGTTGAGCTACCGAGATTCGAACTCAGAATAACAGAACCAAAATCTGCTGTGTTACCATTACACCATAGCTCAATCGTTGCTCGTAAGCGGTTGCAAATATAGTGTAAAGTTTTGAAACCACAAAATTTTGGGCTACTAATGTTTAAGCATCTATGCTTTGTTCGCGATGCCGTTTTGCAAAACTTGGTTGCGATATTCGTTGGGCGTAACACCAAACTCCTGCTTGAACACACGAGTGAAGTGGTGAGGGTATTTGAAGCCGAGACTATAACCAATTTCACCTATCGAGAGCGACGAGTAACGCAGTTGGTGTGCAGCCTCCTTAACCACCATTTGGCGTATGTGTTGCTGCGCCGAGCACTTCATCTTTTTGCGCACTACATCACCCAAATAGTTCGGTGATATGTGTAAGGCATCGGCACATGAAGAGACTGTAGGTAGCTCTTGAAGCACATCGCGCGAGCCACTCAAGTAGTCGTTGATAAGTTTATTAAATTTAGCAACAATAAAATCGGCTGAGTCCTGACGCGAACTATTCTGACGTTCGAAGTAGCGCATACACAAGTTGAGCAACACCGCAATACCCGCAGCGATGATATGTGCCGAGAAGCGGTCAGTGGCATTTTGAAGCTCAAGGCGGATACTCTTAAAACAACACATAATCACATAACGCTCAGCACTATTGAGCCGTATTTTATTGGTTGTATCAGGAGTAAAGAATTTATACTCCTTCATTCGGTTTGCAAGCAGCGTATCGTCAAGCAACTTTGGGTCAAAGGCTATCGCCCAGCCGTGTGTTGAATACTCAAAATCCTCCTCGAGAGAATCCATATATCCAGGCGTGTAAAAATACAAATATGCCCCCGTATCACTATCGTCTTGCCACGAACAAGCCAGACCATAGACCCCCACACGCTTGGGCGAATACCTAACAGTACCCACCTCGTCAAGGTCTATGATACTAACCAATTTATCGCTCGCTTCGACACCCAGATAGGCACAGCATGCCTCAACATTGCTAAGTTCTAAAACACTCTTCTTATGCGCCATTCTAACCCTACTTTATAATGATTTCGGCAAAACTAATAACCAATAGCCCAATATTCAGTAATATTGGTTATTATATAAGTAATACATCTATTGTGAAAAAGTTAACAGCGTACTACTTTTGTCGTCGAATTATTGCCGGTGTGTATTGTTCTGCTAACGAGGGTTGATGAGGCTTTCATTTGGGTAATAGTTAGCGGACTATGGGGGAACACACCGGCTTTTTTGTGCACTTATGTGAGCTTATAGCTTCGACAAGAATTTCTCGCGGTTAACGATATAACGAACATGGTCGCCCTCGCCGATAACGACATCGGCATCGTAAGCCGTAATCTTGAAGGTAAGTTTGCGACCCTCAACCTCCGTAAGCTCCGCCACAGCGCTAATCGAACGACCCACCTTTGATGGTTTGAGGTGTGTAGTAGAAATCATAGATCCTACCGTAGTATCGCCCTCGTCGAGGTGCAACGCCACGGCCATCATAGCGGCATTCTCCATAAGAGCGACCATTGCGGGTGTTGCGAGCACGGCCATATCTCCCGAGCCAATAAATTCTGCTGTATTACCATCGTTGACAACCATCACACTCTGGTGCTTTAATCCTTTTTCCAACATAGTTTATCGATTTAGTTTATAGAGCAAAGATACAAAAAATTCTCTTACGAAAGACTCTACTAACGATTTATGCGTTATCTTTGTAGTGGTATCTATTAAAATTCTATCGTGAAGCGCTATATCATACTGCTCATATTGGTTGTCGCGGCTGTGGTTTCGTCAACAACAGATGTCTCGGCACAGGGGCGTCGCAAGCGTGTGTATGGCGCATCGGCGGCACGCTGGGGCAAGGACTCAAGTGGCGACTCCATGCTATACATCACCCTACTGCCCGTAAAGATTAAGGGTGGCATAGACCTTGCTCAACACCAGCGCATGGTGCGTGCCGTGAAGAAGGTTTACCCTCTGGCACTCGATGCTGCACAACGTCTCGAGGAGCTTGACCGAGAGCTCGAAAAACTCGACCTTAAGAAGGACCGCAAGGCCTACACCAAGGCCGTTGAGGATGCTCTAAAAGAGGAGATTACACCCATGCTATGGAAGATGACGCGCTACGAGGGTAGGATACTCATAAAGCTCATCGACCGCGAGACTGACCACACCGTATTTAACATCGTGAAGGATATACGCTCGGGCTTCACCGCGGGCTTCTACCAAGCTATGGCCCGACTCTTTGGCGCCAACCTAAAGCTCGAATACGACCCCGAGGGCGAGGACTACATCCTCGAGCAAATCGTCATATACTACAATGCAGGGTTGTTGTAGTGGTTTTAGTGTTGGATATTTAGGAAAGTTTTGTATCTTTGCGCGATGATTGATCGTGAAACCATAGACCGAATATACGCTGCTGCCAATATCATAGATATTGTTGGCGACTATGTTACGCTCAAACGCAAGGGCGTAAACTACGAGGCATGCTGTCCTTTCCACCAGGAGAAGACACCCTCGTTCAAGGTCTCTCCCGCACGAGGCATATACAAGTGTTTCGGTTGCGGCAAGAGTGGTAACGCCATCAACTTCGTAATGGAGCAAGAGAGCGCCACCTACCCCGAGGCGCTACGCATCATAGCTAAGCGCTACGGCATCCCCGTAAAGGAGGAGGAGATGACGCCCGAGGACTTGGAGCGCAACAACAACCGCGAGAGTATGTTTGCGCTGAACCAGTGGGCGGCGGAATACTTCCAGCGATATATGCACTACGAGGATGAGGGACGCAGCGTGGGTCTCTCCTACTTCTCATCACAGCGCGGCTTCTCCGATGGCACCATCAAGCGCTTCGGCTTGGGCTTCTGCCCCTCGAAGAGCGATAAGTTTTCGGCCGATGCTCGTGCTGCGGGATACAAACCCGAATTCCTACTTTCGACAGGTCTATCTATTGAGCGTGAGACGGATGGAGCACTACGCGACAGGTTCTACGACCGCGTGATGTTCCCCATACACAACATCTCGGGACGTGTCGTGGGCTTTGGAGGTCGAACCCTGCGAACTGATAAGAAGGTAGCTAAATACCAGAACTCACCCGAGAGCGAGATATACAACAAGCGACGTGAGGTGTATGGCCTCTTCTTCGCTAAGAAGGCTATACAGCAGGAGGACTACGCCATCCTCGTTGAGGGCTATGCCGATGTTATCTCAATGCACCAGGCGGGTGTGGAGAATGTCGTGGCGTCATCGGGCACATCACTTACAGAGGAGCAGATACGCCTCATAAACCGCTTCACGAATAACATTACGCTGATGTTTGATGGCGATGCTGCGGGTGTTAAGGCAGCGTTGCGTGGTGTTGACCTCATTCTTAAGGAGGGCATGAACGTACGCATCGTGCTACTACCCGAGGAGCATGACCCCGACACCTTTGCTCGCGCCAACACATCCGAGGAGCTTCGCACATACATTACCGAGAATGCTCAGGACTTCCTTGCATTCAAGGCACACCTACTCCTTGGCGAGGCTACGAACGACCCGCTGAAGCGCACCGAGGCGATAAACGACATGGTGCACTCGATAGCCCATATCCCCGACCAGATTAAGCGCTCGGAGTATGTACGATACTGCGCAGAGATCATGAACACCGACCAGCAGACGTTGGCCGTGGCCGTAGCACGCAACATCGACGCACTCAAGGGTAACACCGAGGCACAAAACTTCCTACAACGACAGCAGATGCGCGAGCGCCAGCAGGCGACACCCGAGTCGTTATACGTTGCTAAGCCCGAGATACAAGAGCCTGCACACAAGAGCTTTACTGCGGGAACTACTCAAGAGACCTTAGAGCGCGAGATGACGAAGTATCTGCTTAAGTATGGTCACCTCGACATCGTTATGGAGGAGGGCAAGGAGTATGTGGCATACAACATCGCGAGCTACATCTTCGACGAGCTCGATGCCGATGGCTTGAGTTTTGAGTTAGAGCCCTACAAGAGCATCGTCGAGGTATATCGCTCGGAGTGGGAGCGCCTGGGTGAGGGCGTAGAGGTGTCGCCACACACCTTCATCAACCACCACAACGCCTCAATATGCAAGACGAGCATCGACCTACTTACGTCGGACGACAGCTACGTCATAAGCAAGATATGGGAGCAGAAGGAGGTGCACCTCGAGACTGACGAGGAGCAGCTAAGCGAGGGAGTACCCAAGGTTGTGGTACTCTTCAAGTGGCGCATAATAGACAAACACATCCAAGAGCTTAAAGCACGCCTCGGCAGCGAGGAGGACTTGGAGCCCATAATGCAGATGTTGTCGAAGTATCAGGCTGCGCGTACGGCTATAGCCAAGAAGATGGGACGACTAATCTAAAAAAGGGTGGCCCGGGTGCCTACGTATCACTACGCGGGCGGTGTGCAAACAGAAAATAAACTTAAAAGATGTGTAAAACATATCAAAGATAAAAGAATTAATTACCTTTATCCGGGACCACCCGCTTGCACTAGTTCAAAACTTGTGCCGAGCAAGGGTTTAACCGTGTAAAACGATAATATGGCAGACTATAAAAATGTAAATATACGAAACAAGCGCGCTACGTTCGACTACGAGATTATCGAGGAGTACATCGCGGGTATCGTGCTTGTGGGCACCGAGATAAAGTCGCTACGCTTGGGCAAGGCGTCGCTTGTCGATTCATACTGCTACTTCGAGCGTAACGAATTGTGGATACGCAACGTCAACATCGCCGAATATACATGGGGCACATGCAACAACCATGTTCCCAAGCGCGACCGCAAGTTGCTTCTCAACCGCAAGGAGCTCAACAAGTTGCAGCGCGCGTTGCAGGATCGCGGCCTCACGGTTGTGGGCTTGCGCATCTTCCTTAACGACAGAGGCTTGGCAAAGGTCGCCATAGGCCTCGCACGCGGTCGTAAGGCATACGACAAGCGCGAGTATATCAAGGAGAACGACGCAAAGCGCGAGATGGACAAGGCGCTAAAGGTTAACCGCAGATAAAACGAAACGATATATGGCACTTATACTTTCTATTGAGACTGGTACTGATGTATGCTCCGTGGCTCTTGCCAACGATGGCGAACTTATGGCGCTCCGCGAGAGCGACGAGGGTCGTGACCACGCCAAGAAGGTGGCACTCTTCGTCGATGAGCTTCTCCGCGAGACGGGTGTTCAGCCCGCAGACCTCGATGCTATAGCCGTGGGCAAGGGTCCTGGCTCGTACACAGGTCTCCGCATCGGCGTGTCGTTCGCCAAGGGCATGTGCTATGCTCTGAACATTCCACTTATCGCTGTGGGCTCTCTCGACGCACTAACGGAGGTGGCACGCGAGGACTACGACGCAGGCATCCTCGACATCGAGGACAACGAATGGGAGAACGCCTTCCTCTGCCCCATGGTCGATGCACGCCGCATGGAGGTATATACACAGGTATTCGACACCGAGGGCAAGGAACTCTCAGAGGTTACAGCCGAGGTTATCACACCCGAGAGCCTCGCTTCGTGGCGCGAGAAAGGTAAGATTGTAATCTTCGGTAATGGCGCAGCCAAGTGTACCGAGACACTCGCGGATGCTATACTCGTTGGCGTAGCACCCTCGGCACGCGGCATCGTACGTCTTGCGGAGGAGGCCTTCAGCGCTGGCAAGTTTGAGGACATAGCCTACTTCGAGCCCTTCTACCTGAAGGAGTTCTTGGTTATCCCCTCAAAGAAGAAGCTTCTATAATTTCTAAGTGATAAGAGGTTATTCTCAACCTCCCAACTAATAGTCCGAATGGAAAATACGTCACGTATAACCCATTCGGGCTATTTTCTTTTCAGACTATCGGTTTTGCCTATATATGTATAAAAAATAACAATTTGACTTTTTCATTTTGTTGCCCTATTTTTGCACCAGAAAATAACAATAACAACTAAAAAGCAAATATAACTATGGCAACAATACATTTGACAAAGGGTGGTTTCGAGAACCGAGTAGCAAAGATTAACGAGATGGCAAACGGATGGCGCTTCTTGGGTGAGCGCCCAGCACTCATCGACTTCTACGCAGCGTGGTGTGGTCCATGTCAGCGTCTCTCGCCAATCATCGACGAGCTCGCAGCAGAGTATGAGGGCAAGGTAGATATTTACAAGGTCGATGTCGATGCAGAGGAGGAGCTTGCACGCCTCTTCAAGGTACGCTCGATACCTACGCTCGTATATATCCCCACCGAGGGCCTCCCCGTGGTGGAGATGGGCGGTAAGGGTAAGGGCGAACTCAAGGAGAAGCTCGATGCTCTAAAGTAACAGACAACACACAACCATAAGCAAAAATCCCAGGCGAGAGTGTCGCTTGGGATTTTCTATCATTAATATTAAGGTATGCTATCTGCGGGCGATGAACCAGGGATTGTCCAGTTCCTCTTTATTATATAATAGAGGTGTGCGGGTGTTATAATCGTATGTCACACCTCCCGCCTCCGAGAGGATAAGCTCGCCCGCTGCGGTATCCCACTCCGATGTCGTCGTCGTGCGCACATAGTAGTCAACACTTCCCTCGGCAAGCAAACAGAACTTATAGGAGCTACCCTGCTCCACAATCTCGATGACGGGATGCTCTGCGCGGAGTGTCTCAATGTGTGCATGGGTCTCGGGTGTCTGGTGTGAGCGCGACACCGCTACTCGGAAGGTCTCGTGCGATGCACTTGCAAGGGGCAACGCCTCGATATTATCGTGTATCTCCTCGTAGCTATACTTAGCCTCTATATCGGGCTCTACGTCGCACATAACCCATGCACCATGACCGCGCTCGGCGATATACATCTTGTGGTGGTACGGTACATAGACAATGGCACTGACGCAGACGTTATTCTCCATAAGCGCAATGTTGACGGTAAACTCGTTGTTACCCTTAATGAACTCCACCGTACCATCCAGTGGGTCAACAAGCCAGAATAGCTCCCAGTTGCAACGCTCCTCGTAGAGCATCGAGCGTCCCTCCTCCGAGAGGATGGGTATGCGCGTAGCACCCAACGACCTCTTTATGGAATTGTGGGCCATGCGATCGGCGATGGTTATTGGCGTATGGTCGCTCTTGAGTGTGATGTCGTAGTCGCTACTCTTGTATATCTTCATTATCTCTGCTCCAGCACGCACGGCGGCATTGAATTGCTCACATAGCAGGTACTCTTTAATCTTGTCGTCAATCATCGTACAGGTGCTTTTATAGGTGGAAATATTCTACTACTCAAAGTTAGTTATTAATTTCGAGATATACAATAGCGTTTAGTGCTTTTCGTAGTATATGTCGACTCTTTACTCTTTATAACGCCCCTTATCGACTAAAAGTGTGCCATACTCCCTACATTTTCTTTGACAAGGAGTTTGATTTGGTGTCTTATGTGTTTTTTTGGTTTTTACTTACTAAATGTTTGTAAAAAATAAAAATAATACTATATATTTGTACCTGGATTTGTCCAAATGAGAAATTATTTTATAAAAAAATTATTAACAACTAAATTTGATGAGCACTTTTTACAAGTACGCGATGTCGCTATGTGCGATGTGTGCAGCAGTCGTTATGGTTGGTTGTGGCAAGGATAACACTGAGCCTACGCCAAAGCCCAACAACGACAAGGTAACGTTCGAGGTGGAGAACCTTGAGTACAACGCTGTAGAGGTTACTATCACGCCTAAGAGCGAGGATGCTACCTACTACGCATTCCTTCACCCCGACACAGAGGAGTTCATGGGGCGTGATAACTTGGAGATATATGTAGATATTCGCTATGGCGATTACTTTGAGGATCTCTTAACTTCTGGCACTCAGACTCTTAAGTTCCAGGGTCTTATCGGTCACTCTCACTACAAGGTGGTCTACTTTGAGTATGACGAGGCTACAGGCAAGAAGGTGGGCGATGTATTGTTCTCGGAGCGCATCACAACACCCGATGCACCCGAGGAGATTGGTCTTGAGATTTCGGACATCACAGGTATGTCGGCAAAGATTACCGTAACACCCCCAAGCGAGGACTTGCGCTACTTTGTATGGCTCTATACAATGGATAGCTATGAGCGCTACCAGCACTCGAGCGACTACGAGTTGCTCATTTACGACTACTCGTACTGGGCATACGCATCGCAGATGTATGGCATCACACTCGAGGAGATGATTGAGTTCGACACTAACCTCGGCACTAAGACATATAACACCGACAATTTCTTGCTCGTTGCAGAGTGGGATACAGAGTATCTCGTATGGGCATATGGCGTAACAACATCGGGCGAGGTGACAACAAACATCACACGTCGCACATTCAAGACTACTACACCAGAGCCATCAGATATGACCTTCGAGGTGCCCAACATCGACGTCAAATGGCACGAGGAGACAACATCCGAGGGCACAATTCGTGGTTTTAGAGCTAATGCTACTATCATCCCTTCAAACAAAGAGGAGAAGTACTTCGCTACTATCACAAACAAGGACTGGTACGACTGGTACTTCACCGAGGATAACGACGGCCGCAGCGATGACAACTACATCATGAACCAGATTCTCTACAATGCGCAGAAGCCATCGTCAGAGTTGTCAAAGATGTATAAGAGTGGCGACTATGAGTTCGACTGCTTTACCGAGCGCGAGATTCTTCTAAGACCTGAGCGCGAGTATGCCGTATTCGTATTCGGTATGGACGAGAACGGCGCTACCACAAAGCTCTACGTCTTCCCATTCACAACAGGAGCAATGACACAGTAAGTAAACAATAACTTAAAACATAATCGACTATGAACAAATTACTTAAACTTTCAGCGTGGATGTTGTCGGCAGCAGCACTATTCACAACAGCCTGCAACGACACACCAGAACCAACCCCACAACCACAGCCCGAGACAAAGCTCGAGTTGACATTTAGCGCTGGCGAGGTTACATCATCATCTATCACATACACCATCACTCCTAATATCGAGGATGCTACCTACTACGCACAGCTCTACGCTGCTGAGGAGCTCGCCGAGGAGCGTGACGTAGCTATGAAAGCAGCCCTTATGACTATGGAGCAGGCTTACACAGGCACTCAGACATTGACCGCAGAGGAGCTCAATGCAGAGAGCGAGTACAAGGTGCTCTACTTCGGCTACGACGCAGAGGAGAAGCGCTACACTACCGACTACCTCGTTAGCGACGCCATCAAGACTGCCGACTTTGAGATTAACGAGACACTCGAGGTTGCGTACGTAGAGAGCAGCGCAACATGGCGCGATGCTTGGGTTGACTTCACACCTTCAAACAACGACATGGAGTACATCTTCGACTTTATGGAGAAGTCTAAGTGGGAGGAACTCTATGGCGAGAACCCCGAAGCTATCGTTGCAGAGCGCATCCGTCTTTGGGAGCTCGACGTTGAGTATGGCATCGAGATCTACCCCGACTTGGATACATGGCAGAAGTATATGCAGCTCTACCAGCAGAGTGGCACTCAGACCATCAACGTTAGCGAGTACTACAACCTACGCTGGGGCACTGAGTATATTGTCTATGCTTTCGGTATGAATGACGAGGGTTACCAGACTACTGAGGTCGTAGTTGCCGAGTTCGCAACAACAACACCCGAGGTTTCAGCTAACGCACTCTCAATCACTCTTGGCGAGGTTACAGAGTCAAGTGTAGCCTTTACAATCAACGCAACCAACGACGACCCATACTTCGTATCTATCCAGGACAAGCGCTATGTAGAGCGTTTCGGCGAGGGTAAGGAGGAGTCTTGGGAGGATATGATCTGGGACCTCACTTATAGCAAGACTGACGACCAGATTGCATCATACATCTTCAACGGCACTCAGGAGCTCACAAACGAATCTATCAGCAAGAAGGTGGATACATTCCACGAGTACCAGATTCTCGTATGGGGTTTCAACGATGGTCCTACAACCGAGGTTTATGTATCGGAGGCATTCAAGCCTGAGGCTGAGGTACGCGAGGTTAAGCTCTGGTTGGAGGTTCTCGATGTTACACACGAGAGCGTAACATGCAACGTTGAGGTTAACTACGACGATGCTACATACTACGCTGCTTGCATCACTAAGGAGCAGTTCGGCGATGACTATGGTTCAACATACTTCTACGAGGCAATGGCAAATGTAACCGCCGACATGCTCTACACAGGCACACAGGACATCACATTCGAGGGTCTCAACCCCGAATCTGAGTACTACGTTGTTGCCTTCGGTTACGATGCAGAGCTTGCCGAGGCTACCACATTCCTCGAGTATAAGGATGTGCGCACTATGCCCGTGCCCTCTGACAACCTCTTCACCATCTCTGTTAGCGACATCACATGGCGCGATGCTATCGTATCAGTTGCTACAGAGCTCGAGGCTGGCTACATCTTTGGCGTTTACACCGCAGAGGAGTTCGCAGCTACTACACCCGATGATATCCTCGCTAAGCGTCGTGGCATCTGGGAGGACTACGCAGCATCATACGGCAGCAACTGGACTGACTTCATGGGCTACGATATGAAGTATGGTAACAAGACTCTCTATGTGAAGGATGACATCCAGAAGCTTCGCTGGTCAACAGACTACGTATTCTATTGTATCGCTTTGGATGCTGAGGGTAACGCCGTATCACAGATGGCAACTAAGGAGTTCTCAACCGTAACTCCTACTCCATCGGATTGTACGTTCGACATTACCATCGACTCTATGACCAAGTCGTCTGTTAACTTCACTGTTACTCCTTCTGACGCTAATACACAGTACTATGTAACTGTGCAGAGACAGTCAGTTGTATCGCAGTATGGTCCCGACCAGACAAAGTCATACGATGACCTTATCGCATACCTCATCCCTGACTACGACAACCAGATTGAGCAGCGCCTCTTCACTGGCGAGCAATCTATCGCAAACTCACAGTTGGGCAACTCAGTAACAGGCTTCTACGAGTATGTGATTGTAGTATGGGGCTTCGATAATGGTCCTACAACTACTGTCTTAATGTCAGAGGCGTTCAAGCCCGCTGACCCAGAATAGTGGTTAGACTATAACCTTGTTATACTCCCCGAAGGCGTCGGCTTTCGGGGAGTTTTCTATTATTTAACTGCGTTGAGGCTAAATAGTGTAAAAATTATTGATTTACACTTAAAAAAAGATGGTCGCAATGTTTGTACAATGAAAAATTATTCGTACATTTGCCGCGCAAAACATTATAATTTTACATTAAATGTACGTAATAGTAGAGATCGCAGGTCAGCAGTTCAAGGCTGAGAATGGTCGTAAGCTCTATGTTCACCGTCTCCAGGGTGAGGAAAACTCATCGGTGAGCTTCGACAAAGTCCTGCTTGTAGACAACGACGGTCAGGTTAAGGTAGGTGCACCTGTAGTAGAAGGCGCCTCAGTTAAGTGCAAGATCTTGAAGCACCTCAAGGACGACAAGGTCCTCGTGTTCAAGAAGAAGCGTAGAACAGGTTATCAGAAGTGTAACGGTCACCGTCAGTATCTGACACAGGTTCTCGTTGAGGAGATTAATTGTTAAACCCTAAAACGAAGTAGAAAATGGCACACAAAAAAGGTGTAGGTAGTTCTAAGAACGGCCGTGAGTCAGAGAGCAAGCGACTCGGTGTAAAGCTTTTCGGTGGTCAGTTCGCTAAGGCGGGTAACATTATCGTTCGTCAGCGCGGTACAGTACACAACCCAGGTGAGAACGTGGGTATGGGTAAGGACCACACACTTTTTGCATTGGTTGACGGTACAGTTGGCTTCTGCAAGAAGGCATCTGGTAAGTCATACGTTAGCGTAACTCCTATTTCAGAGTAAGCTTCTAATGCACAGAGAAAAAAGAGAACCATGTGGTTCTCTTTTTTTGTTTACTTATCTGATTACCCTATGGCATAAACTGAAGGAGATTAGAGATTGAGGCTAGACTTAATTCTTTGAGGAATACTTCAGTATTATAAGCTCGTCTACCTATCAATCGTGGAGAAATATTGAGCCTAAATCAAGTGCTTCAAAGCCTGAAACAACATCAACCGAATTACCATCATATAAGAAATAGAACGGAAAACCCGTTTCGACATCTTCGGGGAAGCGGTACAAGTACACTTGTTTACCTTTGTATATTCCGATGAATTCTATGCTGTCACCGTAACTTTCAATAAGTTGTGCTGCAGCTTTTTTTACTTGCGCAGGGATGTGTGTCATATCCTAAAACTGTATTTTTTATTTTGGTGGAGCAGGTTTAGTCTATCGCAATAAAGAAATCCCATAGGATAGTACTTGATGTACAGCCTATGGGATTTTGTTTGGGATGGGCTAAAGATGCCCTCCAAAATCGAAAAGCAATTATGCCTCGAGAGCAAAACGCTTGTAAGCTACAACAGTAGCCTCCTTGTCTGCCTTCTGGATGAACTCGCGGATAGTCTCCTTCTCACCAACTACACACTGGTTAAGAAGAGTGTTCTCCTCGTAGAACTTACGCATCTTACCCTCAGCGATCTTCTCAAGGATAGAATCGGGCTTGTTAGCGTTCTTAGGATCCTGCTTCATCATCTCCATCTGGATAGCCTTCTCCTTCTCAACAACCTCTGCGGGGCAGTCGTTCTCGTCGATTGAGAGGGGAGCCATAGCTGTAGCCTGCATAGCAACCTTACGAGCTACCTCCTCGTCAACTGGCTTATTGAAGCCAAGGATAGAACCGAGCTTCTTGTTAAAGTGAACGTATGCGATGCAGTAAGGAGCCTCAACACGTGCGTAGTAAGCGATCTCAACCTTCTCGCCAGTCTGACCTGACTTCTCAGTTACCATCTCCTCTACAGTGTGACCCTCAGCGTTCTTAACGCCCATGAGAGCATCACGATCTGCTGCGTCAGCTGCAACAGCGATCTCCAACATAGCATCTGCTGAAGCACCGAACTCAACGTTCTGTGCAACGAAGTCAGTCTCGCAAGCGAGGCAGAGGATATAAGCCTTCTGGCCTACGATCTTAGTTACTACAACACCCTCAGTAGCAGTACGATCAGAACGCTTTGCTACAACGAGCTTACCCTTCTCACGGATGATGTCCTTAGCGCGCTCGAAATCGCCCTCAGCCTCCTGAAGAGCCTTCTTGCAATCCATCATACCAGCACCGGTCATCTTACGGAGCTGCATTACATCAGCTGCTTTGATTTCCATATCTCAAAAGTTTTTATTCGTTAATTGAAAATTAAAAAAACCGGGCGAGCGGGCCTATTGCCTACCCGCCTCGGTAAATTTTGCCTTACGGCATGAGAAGCTTGTCAAGGATTATGCCTCAGTTGCAGCAACAACCTCAGCAACTGTAGCCTCCTCAGCATCAACAGCAGCCTTTACAGCCTTCTTGATGCGGGGCTTTGCCTGCTTTGCACCCTCCTGAGCCTCAGCCTCCTGAGCCTCCTTCTCCTTCTCGAGCTTGCGCTCCTCAGCACCCTCAGCGATAGCTGCGCATACTACATCAAGGATAGTAGCGATTGACTTTGCAGCATCGTCATTTGCAGGAATTACGTAATCGATGTCTGTAGGATCACAACAAGTATCAACCATTGCAAATACGGGGATGCTCAAACGCTTAGCCTCCTTAACAGCGTTCTGCTCCTTCTGTACGTCGATAACGAACAATGCAGCAGGAAGACGGTTAAGGTCAGCGATAGAACCAAGGTTCTTCTCGAGCTTTGCACGCTGACGTGCAATCTGGAGCTTCTCGCGCTTTGAGAAATTGTCGAAAGTACCGTCGTTGGTCATCTTATCGATGGTAGCCATCTTCTTAACGGCCTTACGTATAGTGGGGAAGTTTGTAAGCATACCGCCTGCCCAACGCTCTGTAACGTAAGGCATGCCTACTGCTGCTACCTTCTCTGCAACGATCTCCTTAGCCTGCTTCTTTGTTGCTACGAACAATACGCGACGACCGCTCTTAACGATCTGCTTCAAAGCAGCTGCAGCCTCATCAAGCTTGATAGCTGTCTTGTGGAGGTCGATGATGTGGATGCCGTTCTTCTCCATGAAGATATAAGGAGCCATTTTGGGATTCCACTTGCGCTTCAAGTGACCAAAGTGTACGCCAGCCTCCAACAATGTATTAAAATCTGTACGTGTCATTTCTCTTAATTTTTTTTTGTTTTTTAACTCTTTAATCAACCCACGAGTAACATCCCGCGAGGGGATCGTTCTTGAGGGTTTAATCGCAATCGGGCAACCAGCGTGGCAGCACCTCTATAATGTGACTCTGAGCCAACCATTACGCCACAAGCGTGTGGCCGAAGAGAAGTGGTCCACGAGGTTTTCGAACCCTGATTGTGCTTATGTCGAAAGTAGATCGGTAAGGATTAACGCTTACTGAACTGGAACTTACGACGTGCGCCGGGCTGACCGGGCTTCTTACGCTCAACCTCGCGTGAATCACGCATGAGGAAGCCGTTCTTCTTCAATACAGGACGCATCTCTGCATCGATCTGGCAGAGTGCACGAGCGATACCCATACGAGCCGCCTCAGCCTGACCCTTGATACCACCACCTACGAGGTTGATCATAACGTCGTAGTTCTCCAAAGTGTTAGTAACCATCAAAGGCTGCTTTACCTCATACTGGAGAATGTGCAAGGGGAAGTAAACCTCAAGCTCCTTGTGGTTGATTGTAATCTTACCATTGCCGGGCTTCACGAATACGCGAGCAACAGCTGCCTTACG
Source organism: Alistipes sp. (assembly GCA_045633045.1). Taxonomy (GTDB): domain Bacteria; phylum Bacteroidota; class Bacteroidia; order Bacteroidales; family Rikenellaceae; genus Alistipes. The sequence goes on along the minus strand of JAZQXV010000013.1, from coordinate 32,548 downwards.
GCGACCTACGGTGTTTACAACTTCCATAATTCTTACTTAATCTCGTTTAACTTAATCTCCTTGGGGTTCTGTGCAGCGTGAGGATGCTCTGCGCCAGCATAAACCTTCAAATTCTTCATGATTGCCTCGCCCAAACGAGTCTTAGGCAACATACCGCGTACAGCGTGCTCGATTACGAACTCAGGCTTCTTGTCTGTAGTAAGGAAATCAGCAGGTGTAGCGAAACGCTGACCACCGGGGAAACCAGTGTAGCGAGTATAGACCTTCTCGGTCATCTTTGCGCCTGTGAGCTTCACCTTATCCGCGTTAATTACGATAACATAGTCACCGCAGTTAGTGTGGGGAGTGTAGCTAGGCTTGTTCTTGCCACGGAGGATCTTAGCAACCTGCGAAGCAAGGCGTCCCAAAATCTCGTTCGTAGCGTCAATCACGAACCACTCCTTCTGAGCGTCCTCTGCCTTGATCGAGATAGTCTTGTAACTTCTTGAATCCACTTTGTTAAAAGTTTAGTTAATACTATAAATTATTGTAATCCAACACCCGAAAACCTAATTTCGGGCCTGCAAAGATACTAATTTTTCAATAGATGCAAACTTCGTTACACTCTTTTTTTTCAGTGAAAGTGTTATCGCGTTAATATTCTGCGAGTTAACATATTTTTCGAGCGATAAAATTATTAGAGATAGGGGTTAGAAAAGATGCTTAAATGTTCAAAAAGGTCATACTCGTAACGGAGCATCCCTACCCTACTCATCTATCGGGCAAACGGCACGCGCTCAATTTCTTGTCAGAAGGGGTTAGATGTGGCCTCGATATGAAAATAGCCAGGATGGGTAGTACTTGATGTACATCCCATTCTGGCTATTGATTGAGAGGTCGCAGATGACCCCTTATCACAAGAAATTACTTATCTAGTGCCTGAGAGATATTGATAATAAAGTCACCCATGCGCTCGATCTCCGACACGGTGTCGAGGTAATATACGCTCGACTGGTAGTTTGAACCATCGGTCTCGATCTTGCGAATCTCCTCCTCGCGGATATTGTTGCGAAGGTCATTAATTTCAATCTCGCAATCGGTAGCCAAACGCAAGCCGAGGGGTTCGAACTGCTCCACCTTGAGGTTATCAATCATAATACCGTAGGCCTTATCCACCGCCACGAGCATCGTCTCAATCTTCGCCTTCTGCTCATCGCTGAAAATCTTGCCGTGGCTATTGCGGCGCGAGAGGATGCGGCTAATACTCTCACCTGAGTCACCCAAGCTCTCAAGCTCACCGATAATCTTATACATACGCTTTGTCTCGGTACGTGTCTCCTCAGAGATACTATCCTCGGGAAGGGCGTTAAGGAACTGCGCAATCTCGTACTCGATACGGTCCGAAATCTCCTCATACTTCACAAGGCGCTGGCGTGCCTCCTCGAACTCCTTATCCGTCTTAGCGTTGATAGCCGTGCGGATGAACTCTACGCCGCGGCGTGAAATCTCGGCAAAGTGAACAACCTCATTACGTGCCTGGCCGATAGCGAGCTCGGCTGTTGAGAGGTGACCTGCGTCGATGAACTTGAGCTTGACAGTCTCCTCCTCGTCGCTCTTGCGCTCCTTGATCATCTTCGACACAATCTTTACAATCACGGGCACGAACCAGATAAGGATGCAGGTGTTAAATACATTGAAGAGCGTGTGGAGCATCGAGACGCCATAGAGCGATGCCATCTCCTCGTCGGGAGTCATAGCGACATCTGCCGAGTGTACGATATCCATGGGGTTAGGAAGACCCATCCATGTGATTGTCAAGCCAACAAGTTTGAGGAATGGCGTAAAGAGCGCAAGTGCCCAAATCACGCCAAAGACATTGAACAATGTATGAGCCATAGCTGCGCGACGCGCGTTGGCATTACCCACCGCAGCAGCGATATTCGCAGTAATTGTAGTACCGATATTCTCGCCAAGCACCATCGCAGCACCCATCTCGAAGGGTATCCAGCCCATGTTTACCATGATAAGCGTGAGTGCCATGGTTGCTGAAGATGACTGCAACACGAGGGTCAACACCGTGCCAAGCACCAAGAAGATAAGCACCGAGCCAAAGCCATAGCTTGTCCAGCCCTGGATAAACTGAAGTACCTCGGGAGTCTCGCGCAAGTCGGGCACAGCACCCTTCATCAACGAGAGACCAAGGAAGAGGAGCGAGAAGCCGATGATAAGCTCGCTGATGTGGCGACGCTTGTCGCTCTTCGAGAGGCTGAACAAGAAGCCAAGAGCCATGAGGGGCACAGCAAAGAGTGAGATATCAGCCTTGAAGCCCAAGAGCGACACCATCCATGCCGTAACAGTAGTACCAATGTTAGCACCCATAATCACACCCACAGCCTGTGAGAGTGTCAAGAGGCCTGCGTTAACGAAGCCAACGGTCATCACCGTAGTAGCCGAAGAGGACTGAATAACCGATGTGATACCGACACCCGTCAATACGCCCTTAAAGGGATTTGAGGTCATTGCCGTAAGGAAGCCGCGCATCTTGCTACCCGCTGCCTTCTGCAGACCACCGCTCATAAGGTTCATTCCGTAGAGGAACATACCCAGAGCGCCAAGAATTGTTAAAATACTCATCATATAGTATAAAAATTAGTTAATTCACATTTTCGACCACAAATGTAACAACGATGAAAATAGTATGCAATAGATGAAACAAAATGTAACAAAAGTTTAACATCATTGAAAAGGGTTTGTTACGAAACAAAAATAGGCCGCCCCAAAGAGCCGACCTATATATAAAATATGGTATCAACAACCCTCTACTTGCGGTTGCCAAAGATACGCAACAAGAACAAGAAGAGGTTGATAAAATCAAGATAGAGCGTAAGAGCACCCATAAGTGCAAGCTTCTGACCCATCTCACCCGCCTCGCCATGCTCGATATATATATGCTTAAGTTTGTTGGTGTCGTAGGCAGTAAGACCAACAAAGACGATAACGCCAACATAGGTAATAACCCAATACATAGTCTCCGAACCAAGGAAGATATTAACTACAGTGGCAATGATGAGACCAATGAGCAACATCATAAATACGCTACCGAACCTCGAGAGATCCATGCGTGTGACATAACCAACAAGACTTGTCACGAAGAACATACCCGCAGTTACGGCAAAGGTAATAGCAATAGACATCGGCTCATAGAGTAGGAATATCATGGACATCGTAACACCATTAAGCACCGAGTAGAGAATAAAGAGCAGCGTAGCCTTAGCCATCGACATCGAGAATAGGCGTGCCGAGAGCCACATAACAACACCCAACTCCGCGATGATTGCTACCCACATGGGTGTCATGGTGATTGAACCATCAGCCGTGATAAATAATTTCTCAAAGAGTCCCGACTGAGGAAGAAAGTATGCCGTGAGTGCAGTTACGGCCAACGCTGCAGCCATCTGCATATAAGTACTCTTGAAGAGTGAGGAGACCACCGACTGATCGATGACTCGTGTTGTTGTTGAATAGTTCTCCATAGTATTATGTTTTTATTTATAACGCTTTCTGGTGATAAAAAGTATCACTACCCGCGGGATAGTGATACATTTTCAAACGCTCAAATATCTTATGTAGCCCCTCCGGGACTCGAACCCGGATCTAAGGTTTAGGAAACCTTCGTTCTATCCCTTGAACTAAAGAGCCAAACATCATGCAAATATACAAATAGTTTTGCAATATTCAAAGAGCTCGCTCAAAATAATCATCTTCAAACATGCGAAATATGGGCGCAAAATAGGTCAATTTTACTTGTAGAATAATTTTTTACCGAAAAATTTACACAATACAACTATACAAACATCTAACTATCAACACTATATAAATAATATATTCTAATAATTATTTTTCATTGATAAGAAAATCGGTTGAATATTGCAGAGGTTACAAAATTTTATTATATTTGTAGTCGCAAAATACAAAGAGTATAATTCCAAAACATAATAAATATGCTGGAACAGAATCTTATTAAGCTCTACGAGCAGAGCTTCCGCGACAACCGCGAGATGTCCGCTTTGACCGACTACTTCAAGGGCGAGTCGTTCTCATACTACGAGATCGCTAAGGAGGTGGCAAAGTTGCACCTTATGTTTAAGGAGGCAGGCATCGAGAAGGGTGACAAGATTGCACTTATCGGTCGTAACAACACCCGCTGGTGCATTAGCTATATCGCAACAATCACCTATGGCGCAGTTATCGTGCCCATTCTTCAGGACTTTAACCCCAACGATGTAATCAACATCATTAACCACTCTGAGAGTAAGTTGCTCTTCTTGGGTGATAACTTCTGGGATGACATCGAGGGCGACCAGATACCCGCTATCAACGCGGTATTCTCACTCACCGACTACCACGTAATTTATGAGAAGGAGGGTGACAAGCTCACCAACTACATGAAGAACATCTTGCAGAACTACCGCGAGGCATACCCCCGTGGCTTCAGCATAGATGATATCAAGTATGCAGACATCCCCAACGATGAGGTCTGCTTGCTCAACTACACATCGGGTACTACAGGTTCGTCAAAGGGCGTAATGCTTACCGTAAACAACCTTACAGGAAATGTCGTCTTCGCAAAGAACATGAAGAACCCCGACACTGGCGACCACTACTTCCGTAAGGGCTCACGCACATTGTCGTTCTTGCCTTTGGCACACGCCTACGGTTGTACTTTCGACTTCCTCTCACCCCTCGCTTGCGGTGGTCACATCACCCTCTTGGGTCGCATTCCATCGCCCAAGATTCTCGTCGAGGCGATGAAGGTTACACGCCCCACAACAGTTTGCTCTGTACCTCTCATCCTCGAGAAGGTATATCGCAAGAGCATCCTTCCTATGTTGGAGCAGGGTCCTATGAGTATTGCTATGCGTATTCCATTGCTTAACACAGCAATCTACTCTACTATCAAGTCGCGCCTTATGGAGCAGTTTGGTGGTTGCGTGGAGATCTTTATCGTGGGTGGTGCAGCTCTCAACCAGGAGACAGAGGACTTCTTGCGTAAGATTAAGTTCCCCATCACCGTTGGTTACGGCATGACAGAGTGTGCACCTCTTATCAGCTTCGAGTTGCCACAGTATTTCAAGTCAGGCTCATGCGGCCGTGTGCTTGACGGTCATTTGGAGGCACGCATCGAGTCACGCGATCCCCAGAACATCCCTGGCGAGCTTCTCATTCGTGGTGAGCACGTCATGAAGGGTTACTACAAAAATGATAGCGCCACAAAGGCTGTATTGGAAGATGACGGCTGGATGCACACTGGCGACATGTGTACTATGGATAGCGATAGAACAATCTATATTCGCGGTCGTTGCAAGACTATGATCCTCTCAGGCTCTGGCCAGAACATCTACCCCGAGGAGATCGAGGAGCGCCTCAACAACCTCTACATGGTTGCCGAGTCGTTGGTTATCGAGAACAATGGTCGCCTCACAGCCTTGGTAGTTCCTGACTACGAGTTGGCAAATGCTGAGGGCGTAGCATTGGACAACTTGCAGGAGATTATGGATGAGAACCTCAAGCAGCTCAACACTATGGTTGCTTCATACGAGAAGGTTGCCAACATCGTAATCCACCGCGAGGAGTTCGTTAAGACTCCTAAGCGTAGCATCAAGCGTTACCTCTATAGCGCTGAGCGCCTCAACCTCAACTAATTTGAGGTTATCGGTGTAAGATAATCAGATACAACAACACCCACCGCAATGGTGGGTGTTGTTGTTTTATTTTTGTAGAGTATAATTGATTAAAAGGTTGCAAACACCTCCTTATCACATGAAATTCAATTTGTTGTCAAAAGTCGTAAGATGTGGTACTGACATGAAAAAGCCCCGGATGGATAGTACTTAAAGTACATTCCATTCGGGGCTTTGATTGAAGCGCCGCAGATTGCGGCTTTTCACAACAAATCTAATTTTGCAGGAGAAGGGTTTAGGCTTGGCTCATCGCAAAAGAAGAACCCTCGGGATAGTACATTAGCGTACAGCCCAAGGGTTCTTACTTTGGGGATGGGTCGAGAATGACCCCTTATCGTGCGAAATTACTTTTGGCGGAAGTAGATCTGAATAGGCACTCCCGAGAAATCCCACTGCTCACGAAGCTTGTTCTCAAGGAAGCGACGATACGACTCCTTGATGTACTGTGGGAGGTTCACAAAGAACGCAAACTGTGGCGTAGGCGTAGGCAACTGAGTAACATACTTAATTTTAATGTATTTACCCTTTGTTGCAGCGGGAGGATAGTTCTCGATAAGTGGCAAGAAGAACTCGTTAAGCTCTGATGTAGAGATACGACGCTTGCGCGACTCATATACACGAATTGCAGCCTGGAGCACATCGAGGATACGCTGCTTGTTGATTACAGATGTGAAGATGATTGGAATGTCGCTAAATGGAGCGAGCTTCTTCTCCAAGAACTCACGCCACACTTTCATTGTGTTGCTATCTTTCTCCACGAGGTCCCACTTGTTAACCACGACAACGCAACCCTTACGGTTACGCACGATGAGGTTGTGGATATTGAGGTCCTGAGACTCGATACCCTGCTCAGCGTCGAGCATAAGTACGCAGACATCCGAGTTCTCGATAGCACGAATTGAGCGCATCACAGAGTAGAACTCGAGGTCCTCAGTTACCTTACCCTTCTTACGCATACCAGCGGTATCGACAAGGTAGAAGTCCATGCCGTACATGTTGTAGCGAGTGTGGATAGAGTCGCGTGTTGTACCTGCAACGTTGGTCACAATGTTACGCTCCTTGCCAAGAAGTGCATTTGTCATAGACGACTTACCTACGTTAGGACGACCTACGATGGTGATGCGTGGGAGTGATGCGTCGTACTCTGCAGATGTGTCCTCGGGCAAGTTAGCGAGGATGGCATCCATCATATCACCAGTACCGCTACCCGACATTGAGCTAATGCAGAATGGCTCACCGAGGCCCAATGAGTGGAACTCGTGTGAGTAGTAGATAAGGTCGTAGGTATCGACCTTGTTACATACGAGCATAACCTTCTTACCCGAACGACGAAGGATATCAGCCATCATCATATCGAGGTCGGTAATACCTGTGCGCACCTCAACGAGGAAGAGGATAAGGTCCGCCTCCTCGATTGCGAGCATCACCTGACGGCGAATCTCGTCCTCGAAGATATCCTCAGAGTTTACGGTGTAACCACCAGTGTCGATTACCGAGAACTCCTTACCGTTCCAGTCGGTCTTACCATAGTGACGGTCACGTGTTGTTCCGGCTGTCTCATCAACGATAGCCTGACGCTGACCTACCAAGCGGTTGAAAAGTGTAGACTTACCCACATTTGGGCGACCTACGATTGCAACAAGACTCATAGCTTTATATCGTTTATTATTTCTCTTATCTATATATTGCGCCGCAAAGATAAGTCAATTCCTCGGATTTTGGAAACTTTATAAAATATTTACTCAATATTTTGGTTATTTTATCAAAAGTAAGTAACTTTGAAGGTTAATATGAGTGTAAAGAGTAGACATAGAGGTATAATTGTGATACTAATTGCAGCATTCGCCTTTCTGGCGGGTGGTGCGAAGGTCTCTGCGCAGAGCTACGAGCATGGCTTCTATTCCCAGGAAGATATTCCAAAGGTACGCATGGAGTGGGGTGTGGGCGTGGGTGCCACATATACGGGAATAAGCAGCGTATCGACAGACATCGTCAGTCTAAAGCCACGCTTGGGCATCGCAGGTCATTTCGATATGGCAGTGCGTATTGGTCGCAACTTTGCCATCGAGACAGAGATTCTCTACGAGGGTGGTTCGATAAGTGTTGCAACACCCAAGGTGGAGCATAAGGTAAGAACACGCACCATGGATATTCCCGTGTTGCTGTCGTTGCGCATGGCCAACAACCGCATAAGGTTGAGTGCAGGCCCACTATTTACGGTGATGAGCCGCGCGGAGTACACCCAGGATGGCGAAATAAAGTTCTTCGGACCCACAAACCCTACATGGAATGTAGCTGCGGGCGTAGGCATTGGTCTTACACGCCATCTGCTTATTGAGGCGCGATATGTACACCCACTAAAGAGCAGCATCAACCAGTTTGATGGCTTAGAGTTCAACACGCGCTCTTACAGAGTCACAGCGGGTTTGACATTGCTATTTTAAGAAGAGATTGAATAACGAAATATGAGTGAAGAGATAGTCAAAGAGATATTGGTCGAGGGTGTTGATGCCCGCGAATTGTATGGCGCACAGGATGCCTACCTTGAGCAGATGCGCGAGCTATGCCCTAAGCTTAAGATTGTGGCACGAGGCGATAAGATTAAGGCCCTCGGTGCACGCAGCGATGTGGCGGCCTTCGAGCGTAGGATGAACGCACTGGTGGAGTACTACATCAAGTATGGTCACATATCTTCGGAGGTGGTATCACAGGCCTTCTCATCGAGCCTCGAGGAACTCTCGGCAGAGCCACCCGCAGTGGATAAGGATGCTATCGTCTATGGCAACAATGGCAATATTATCCGTGCCCGTACCGTTAACCAGCAGAAGCTCGTTAAGCTCGCCGAGCGCAACGACCTACTCTTCGCCGTAGGTCCCGCAGGCTCAGGTAAGACATATACGGCTATTGCCCTTGCTGTACGCGCACTAAAGGAGAAGGAGGTGCGTCGCATCATCCTTACGCGCCCCGCAGTGGAGGCGGGCGAGAGGCTCGGATTCCTACCCGGCGACATGAAGGAGAAGCTCGTCCCATATTTGCAGCCGCTGTACGATGCGCTCAACGACATGATACCACCTGCCAAGTTGCAGAAGTATATCGAGGAGGGCACAGTGCAGATTGCACCTTTGGCATATATGCGTGGTCGCACACTGGATAATGCCTTCGTAATTTTGGATGAGGCGCAGAACACAACGCTCTCGCAGATTAAGATGTTTCTCACGCGCATGGGACGCAACGCCAAGTTCATCGTTACGGGCGATGTTACGCAGATTGACCTACCCCGCCGCTCGGATAGCGGTCTTACGCGAGCTATGGATACGCTTAAGAACATCGACGGTATAGGCATTGTGGAGTTCGACAAGCGCGACATCGTGCGCCACAGATTGGTCAAGTACATCGTCGATGCGTTTGACAAGCGCGAGGAGCTTGAGAATAGCCTCAAGCACACTAACAAGGAGTAACAATAATGTAATTAACAACTAATAGATTAAATGATTATGGACAAGAATTTGAAAGGTTTGAAGCCAGCATTGGTGTGGAAGCACTTTGCTGCAATTTGTGAGATTCCCCACCCCTCACACGAGGAGGATGCCATTCGCGCATACATCGTGAAGTGGGCAGAGGAGCTCGGCCTTGAGCACAAGGTTGACGAGGCGCAGAACGTCTATGTATACAAGCCCGCAACTCCTGGCATGGAGGACCGCAAGGGTATCATCCTCCAGGCACACACCGACATGGTGCCACAGAAGAACAACGACAAGGAGTTCAACTTCTCTACAGACCCCATCGAGGCATATATCGATGGTGAGTGGGTAACAGCTAACGGCACTACTCTTGGCGCTGACAACGGCATCGGCTTGGCTGCTGCTATGGCTGCGATGGAGGATGCTGACCTCGTACACGGTCCATTGGAGTGCCTCTTCACCGCTACCGAGGAGACAGGTATGGATGGTGCTTTCGGCCTTAAGAGCGGCTTGCTCAAGGGCGACATCTTGCTCAACCTCGACTCTGAGACTGAGGGTGAGTTGTATGTAGGTTGCGCAGGTGGTATGGATGTAAATGTTACTTTGAAGTATCGTGAGCAGCCTCTCGAGGGTAAGTTCGCTGCATACAAGGTTACTGTTAAGGGCCTTAAGGGTGGTCACTCTGGTATCCAGATTGGCACACAGCGCGCTAACGCTAACAAGGTATTGTTCCGCTTGTTGCGCCAGGAGACTGAGTCTTACGGCTTGGAGCTCGCTTCAGTAGAGGGTGGTAACATGCGTAACGCTATTCCCCGCGAGGCATGGGCAGTGGTTGTAGTACGCGAGGCTGAGAAGGCTATCTTCGAGGCTAATGTCAAGACTTACGAGAAGGTTATCATCAAGGAGTTCGAGGGCATCGAGGACTCAATCGAGATCTTCGCAGAGGAGGTAGAGTGTCCTAAGATGATTATCCCACACCTCGAGTCACACTCATTGATTCGTGCGGTATGTGGCTGCCCCAACGGTGTTCAGCGCATGTCTATCGCTATGGAGAACCTCGTGCAGACATCTTCAAACTTGGCTATCGTTGTATCTAACGGTTCGGCTATCGAGGTTAAGTGCTTGTTGCGCTCATCGGTAGATACCGAGAAGGGTGAGTTGGCAGGTGCTATTTCGTCAGTATTCGAGTTGGCAGGTGCAGATGTTGAGCTCTCTGGCTCATACAGTGGTTGGAACCCCAACATGAAGTCGCCTATCTTGCACACTATGCTCGAGTCATACGAGAAGCTCTACGGCGTTAAGCCATCGGTTACTGCCATCCACGCAGGCTTGGAGTGCGGTATCATCGGTGCTAAGTATCCCGGCATGGATATGATTTCGTTCGGTCCTACCATCTGCTATCCTCACTCACCAGATGAGAAGGTTAACATCGCTTCAGTGGAGAAGTTCTACGACTTCTTGCTCAACACTATTAAGAACGCTCCCAAGAAGTAATTAAACTTTGGTAGGTATGAAAGAGCATACCTTGAATAACGGTGCCGACCAAGGCACAAAGTGGTTCTTAGTCGTCAACCCCATTTCCGGTTCGGGAAAGGGGCTTGACGACTTTCCTCTTATATCGAAGTTGCTGCGCGACAATGGCATATCATGCGAGGCGGTCTTCACCGAGCATAAGCACCACGCCACGGAGCTTACAGTCTCGGCAATCACCTCAGGCTACCGCCATATCATGGTTGCGGGTGGAGACGGCACGCTGCACGAGGTCATAAACGGACTATTCATCCAGAGGTGCGTTGACACCTCAGAGGTGACTATCGCCGTTATCCCCGTGGGTACGGGCAACGACTGGATAAGGATGTATGGCCTACCCACACGCTATTCGGCCGTTATACGCGCCATTAAGGAGGGCTACACCTTCCTGCAGGATGTCGCAGCGGTGGAGTATGAGGAGTCGCTCTACCGCCAGACACGCTACATGGCAAATGTTGCGGGCGTGGGCTTCGATGCCGCAGTCATCAAGCGCGGACAAATGATGAACGGCAACGACAAGAAAAAGAAGGGTGCGGGGTTCTACATCCGTGCGCTAATAAACACCTTCTTTAGATATAAGCCTACGGGCGTGAAGATATGGGTAGATGACAGACTCATGCACAACAACCTGCTCTTTAGCTTGGCTATGGGCGTAGGTAAGTACAACGGTGGCGGTATTCAGCAGTTACCCCAGTCAGTTGCCGATGATGGATTGTTGGATGTAACGCTCATCAAGCCTATCCACTGGTGGCATGTTGTCTTCCGCTTGCGCCGCTTCTTCAATGGCGAGATATACTCTATCGGCCATGTGCAGCACCTCCAGGGCAGCAAAATACGCATAGAGTCGTCGCCCGAGATAGACCTCGAGATTGATGGCGAGCTTCATGGCGGCACACCCGTAGAGCTTCGCGTTCTGCACCGCGCCGTGAAGGTCATCGTCAACAAGTCGTTTATCGACAAACTTAAGGCATAATCCCCCACTATCACATGCAAATCAAAGAACTGGTCTCTACAGGGCTGGTTCTTTTTTTATGCGCAGACCCCACCACGGCCTCGTAATGATAGCCGTTGGGTATAAAAGTTGAATGATAATGACTCGTTTTATATATAAAATAGGAGTGCGAGGGTCTATTATGTTGTAAAAAAATTTGGTTGGTTTGCTATTTTTTTTATAACTTTGTTGATTGGAAAAGATAATAATAAACTAAACTATAACCAAAATGAATAAGGATTCACAGATTTTTGACTTGATCGCCGAGGAGCGCTCTCGTCAGACTAAGGGCATCGAGCTCATCGCATCGGAGAACTTCGTTAGCGACCAGGTGATGGCTGCTATGGGCTCTGTATGTACAAACAAGTATGCTGAGGGCTACCCCGCAGCACGCTACTATGGCGGTTGCGAGGTTGTGGATAAGATTGAGAACCTCGCTATTGAGCGCATCTGCAAGCTCTACGACGCAGAGTACGCCAACGTGCAGCCCCACTCTGGCGCACAGGCTAACATGGCTGTATTCTTCGCATGCCTCAAGCCCGGCGATACATTCATGGGTCTCGACCTTTCACACGGTGGTCACCTCTCGCACGGTTCACCCGTTAACATGTCAGGAATGTACTTCAACGCCGTAGGTTACAAACTCAAGGAGGAGACTGGTAACATCGACTACGAGGAGATGGAGGCTTTGGCACTCGAGCACAAGCCTAAGCTCATCATCGGTGGTGCTTCGGCATTCTCTCGCGAGTGGGACTACAAGCGTATGCGCGAGATCGCTGACAAGGTAGGTGCTTTGTTGCTCGTCGACATGGCACACACCGCGGGTCTCATCGCTGCAGGTTTGTTGGACAACCCCGTTAAGTATGCGCACATCGTGACATCTACAACACACAAGACTCTTCGTGGTCCTCGTGGCGGTATCATCCTTATGGGCAAGGACTTCGACAACCCATGGGGCTACACAACCCCTAAGGGCGTCGTGAAGAAGATGTCTCAGATTTTGAACTCTGCAGTATTCCCTGGCATTCAGGGTGGTCCATTGGAGCACGTTATCGCAGCTAAGGCTGTGGCATTTGGCGAGGCGCTCACTCCCGAGTATAAGGAGTACCAGCAGCAGGTTGTTAAGAACTCTAAGGCTTTGGCTGAGGCTCTTACAAAGCGCGGCTATAAGATTGTATCTGGCGGTACTGACAACCACTTGATGCTCGTTGACTTGCGCACTAAGTTCCCCGAGTTGACAGGTAAGCTCGCGGAGAAGTGCTTGGTAGCAGCCGACATCACCACAAACAAGAACATGGTACCATTCGACTCACGCACACCATTCACAACATCTGGTTTGCGCTTCGGTACTCCCGCAATCACTACACGTGGTGTGAAGGAGGATAAGATGGACTACATCGCAGAGCTTATCGACCGCGTGTTGTCAGACCCCGAGAACGAGGCAAACATCGCAGCAGTACGCAAGGATGTAAATGCTATGATGGAGCAGTACCCATTGTTCGCATGGTAGGATAACGCGCTATGATAAAGAAAAAAAGACCGAAGTAAGTTCGGTCTTTTTTTTGTGTCGTGCCACAGGGGAAATCGTTCCCTCCCAAACCCTAATTTCTTGTCAGAAGGGGTTAGATGCGGCCTCGATAAAGAGAAAGAGCGGATGGGCTGTACTGTGGCGTACTGCCCATTCGCTCTTTGGATTGAGAGGTCGCAGATGACCCCTTATCACAAGAAATTAATCTTTTTCGATGACACCTGTCCAGTTGCAGGTGATATTATTACCCTTGTAGTCGTAGCCATCGAGGATAACGGTGTGTGTGCCATTGCCATTGTCGATAAACTCGGCAGTACCGCTCTTAATCATAGCATAGTTCTTATAGCCACTTGCTGAGCCACCACCGTACTCATAGAACCAGCTACCTACTGCCTGGGCATACTTATTTGTGAAGCCAGCCATCATAACGAGCTTACCGGGCTCATCTGAGATAGTATATTTTCCAGCGAACTTACCATCGGAAGAGTTATTGTCGGTGATAAGGTCAAACTGAAGAGTATCGCCATAGACATAGCCACCAGACTTATTCATGATGTAGATGGTGTAGTTAGAGTAGCCTATCTGCCAATAGTCACCCTCGTAACCCCACTTTGCACGATGCTCGCCGTCGAAGGTTACATGACGGTCGCTGGTGAGTGTTGACTGCGCCTCGCCATCCTGACCATCTGTCACATTTCCACTGCCGTTATCGCCATTATCGGGGTTCTCGCCGCTTACATCCTCAAGCTGAAGGCTACCGAAGAATGTAACTCGGTGGAGCTTACCCTCGATTGTAACCTCGAGGACAATCTTGTTTGCCGATACGACCATCTTGGCATTGGTCAAGTACTTCGATGATGTGGTCTCGACGCTGTCGCCAGTAAGGATAAGCTGACTGTTCTCGCTGTTGATTGTATAGGGGTTGCCTGTGTTCGACTTATCGAATGTATATGTACCCAATGGGAGCGTAAGGCTCTTGTTTGCGGGTGAGAAGCAGTCGATGTAGTAGTATGTGCCGTTTGTATATGCCTGACCACCGTTGTTGAGACCCTGGTCCGAAAGGAAGAATGCGTAGCGGTCAGCGCCCTCGCCATACTTCTCGCCATAGTAGTAGCCATTGAGGAACGATGCTGTGAACTCTACATCAGCCTCGGTGTTGTTGCCACCACCGTTATCATCACCGCTCGTACCACCAGCCTTCTGCTGTATTGTCACGGTCGCAGTCTCCTTGCCATAGCTAAGCTGAACAACGGCTACGCGCTGTAGGCCAGTGTTTGCCATAACATCTATTATGATTACGCCTGTGGCAGGTGATGTGACACTCTTAATCATCTCGTTGCCACTAACAACATTAGTCTCTACAGACTCGCCCGCAATAGCATCCTTAATTGTGTAGGTGATAGCCACATTGCCACCCTCAGCCTCCATCTTAACCGTAGTCTCTGATGTGATGGTGAGATGCTTCAATGCGCCAACCTCATTCTCAGCATCGCAGGCTACAAATAGCATAGCAACACCCAATGTGATAAGTGTAAAAAGTCTTTTCATTTAAGTATTTTATTTAGATTATTGTCCTAACAAAATGCAAAAATATATAAAATTCCGCAAACCTACAAATGGCATATGCCTTGCTATGCGGTGAGCGTATGCTACTTAGGATTATAAACATACTCACGCTTGTTGCGAGCATACTGCTCCTCGCCTCGCTCTCGGCAGAGATTATCTACTCTGAGGAGCTGGCGCGTTTCTCCGAGGGTTACTCGTGGGCTATGTTTGGTGTATGCCTTATATTTATTATAGATTTCTTCGCCCTGATGGCACACACTCCACACCCGTGGCGCTTTCTTCTAAAGAATTTCGTTGTACTGCTACTCTCAATACCCTATCACACGCTACTCATGTGGTTCAATGTCGCTGTGGGACACAATGGCGAGATGCTGCTGAGTGGCATTGTTATGTTACGCGCGGTGATGGCACTATATATAACATTGAGGTGGCTTATAGCACGGCGCACCACACGCCTACTGTGGGCATATATCGCTACGGTGGCCGTCTGCACCTACTTCTCGGCGCTATTCTTCTACGAATATGAGGCACCGGTAAATAGCGCGGTGCATGGTTTTGGCGATGCACTCTGGTGGGCATGTATGAATATGACCACGGTTGGTGCCGAGATATTTCCCGTCACAGCCATAGGCAAGGTTATATGCGTGGTGCTACCCATCATAGGCATGGCGATGTTTCCTGTGTTCACGGTCTATGTCACCTCTCTTTACACCCCGCGCGAGAAGCGTGGCACGACACTTGCAGATGATGGCACGAACAAAAACCAAGAAAAGAGATGAAAAAGAATCTACTATTTTTTGCTATTGCCATGGGCGTGGTTACGCTCGTGGGTTGTACCGAGAAGAGGGGTTGGAGCCATGATGACCGTAAGGCGGTTCGCAACGAGATTGACAACTATCGCGACATGGTCTACCTCGAAGACCTCGAGGTTGTGGAGTTTGACGACTTCTCGGGCGATGTCATCGAGGCCATAGAGATTGACTACCCCACCTATGCCCTCTATTATGAGTTGCCAGGCCGTGGCGACACGCTCGATGTCTATGTGGTATCGACAATCGTCGAAAGACTCGATACCGACCCACACAACCTGCGCCACATCTTCCCCTACTCGTGGCTTGTTGCCGAGGGTGTGCTTCCCGCGGGCATGGACAACCAGGCACAGCGTGCCTTCTACGACTGCCTCTCGCAGAAGGTTAAGCGACAGTACCACACCTCGCGTCGCTTCTTGTATGCCTTGATGAACGACCCCAACGCCGGAAATGCCGTCATGCAGATGCAGAACGACTGCGCGATGGAACTCTTCGACTGGGGCGTAGAGGTGGATGAGACCGTGGTGGTGGAGACAACAAATTGACGGACTTTCACCATTACATAGTTAACGCACTTTTACCCTTGCATAGTTAAGTATAAAGTTGGTTCCGAGTCTCTCGGATGATGAAGGGGATGGATGGCGAGATGCCATTCGCCCCTTCTCGCTATTGCATAATTAAAAAAATATCTTTAATTTTGTGGCAATTTATAATTCAAACTTAATTAAACAAACTATGGGATTACTTCAGGAGTTTAAGGCATTTGCCCTCAAGGGTAATGTGATGGATATGGCAGTCGGTGTTATCATCGGTGGTGCCTTTGGCAAGATTGTAACATCGTTGGTTAACGACATCATCATGCCTGGTGTGGGTATCTTGGTGGGTGGCACAGACTTCAAGGATTTGAAGGTTACCCTTAAGGAGGGTGTAGCAGCTGTTGACGCTCAGGATGCTGTTGTTGCTACCGAGACCGTTTTCAACGAGGCAGGCGAGATTCTCTACAACGTAGGTGATGTTATCACTCCCGCTGTTGAGGCTGTACCCGCAGTTGACCCCGTATATCTTACTTATGGCGCATTCGTGCAGAACATCGTTGACTTCCTTATCATTGCAATCAGCGTATTCGTAATGATTAAGATCTTCAACAAGCTCACATCTATCCGCCTCAAGAAGAAGCAGGAGGAGGAGGTAGCGGCTGCTGCAGAGCCCGCTCCAGCACCAGAACCAGAGCCTACAAAGGAGGAGTTGTTGCTTACTGAGATTCGTGATATTCTCAAAAATAAGTAGTTGATATTGAGCGTGTTGTATCGCACAACAACAACAACAACATGAGAGTCATGGGTGGGAAACCGCTCATGGCTCTTTCGTTTTTTGTCTACAAAATTAGGGCGTAACGATTTGCATTTTAAGCAAAATTTGCTACTTTTGTCCCAAATTTTCTTTTCAGAAACTACAACTAAACAACAACTATAACATTATTAACCATAATTATGAGAAAGCTTTTTACTTTAATGGTTGCTATTTGCGGTCTTCTCCTTGCAGCGTGCGAGACCGAGAATGGCATCAAAAAGGGTGAGATTATCATCACATCGGAGACAAACGTTGAGGTTGGTCTTTACGAGGGTGAGTTCGCCATCGACTACGCAATCAAGGGCTACGAAGATGTCGATGCGTCAATCACAGCAACATCGGATTGGCTCCGCGTAAAGAATAACCGTGGTGGCAAGGCTACAATCCAGTACGAGACAAACAATAGTGGCGGAACACGTCAGGCAGCTGTGATGCTCAGTTTCGAGGGTTCGAATGCAACTGTCGTAGTATCTCAGTCGAGCGAAGCCGTAACACCTATCATCACGCTTAAGAGCGAGGAGAACGTAGAGATTGACCGCTGTGGTCAGAAGGTAGTTATTAGCTACTCACTCGAGAACACTAACCCCGTTGACTACGTCTATGCAACAACATCTGCAGACTGGATCTACTCTATCGAGTGCAAGAGTGGCAAGGCTACTCTCGGCGTGGCTACAAACACATCGGGCAAGGAGCGCGAGACAGTAGTCACCGTGGGCTATGGCTCGGCATCGTTCAATGTAAACCTCAAGCAGGCGGGCGATGGTGAGATTAACTTCAAAGCACCACTTCTCTGGGGCGACTACTATGGCGACGCCCTCACACCTGGCGCTGCAAACTATTGGATCTTCCTCTCGGATCGTGGCTTCGACACCGAGGATAAATCATATCCCAACGCTACATACTATCGTATCGATGCGTATGGTCCCCTTGCAACAACAACTGGCGTAGTGCCCATCCCCGATGGTACATACACATACGATCCCAACAATACATATGCACAGTGGACATTCACCGCTGAGTGGAGTGGCTACTGGGTGACTGACGCTAACGCGCACCGCGATGATATCCTCCAGTTTGAGGAGGCTACACTCGTTGTTGAGGGTAACAAAATCACTCTTAACGCAAAGGTTAATGGCGAACATCACACTGTAGTATACGAAGGCGAGAATGCTCTTCTCGACTGCCAGAACGAGGTTAGCGTGCTCACAACACTCGAGGGCGACTATGAGGCAGACCTCTCTGACCACTATATGATCTACGAGTGCTACGGCGACTACTATGACTATGGTGCATTCAACTGGATGTTCGTAATCAAGCCTAACAGCGGCAATGGCGACTGCATGCAGCTCGACGTTATCACAGGCCACAACGACGAGGTGAGTGGCTTTGCAGGTGACTATGTTGCATCGGATGTACTGAAGAGGTGGTCATTCATCCCCGGTTGGACAGATGGTTCCAACATGCAGTGTAGCTGGTTCTTCAACAAAAGCGAGAGCGAGCAGGCACCCTTCCGTGGTGGCGAAGTATCGGTAGTTGACAATGGCGACGGCACAATGACCGTAGATATCGACGTTACGGACGACCGCCGCAACAGAATCACTGGCACATGGACTGGCGTGCCCGAGGCTCACACAACACGCAGCATCGTATTTAACAAGTAACAACAAACAACTAAACTTAATAACCAATGAAAAAGATTTTTAGCATCGTTGCTATTCTCGCGCTCTTCGTAGGCATTGGCTGCACAGAGAAGCAGAACGAGAACAAGGGCAACACAACATTTACACTCGAGCAGACCGAGGTAAATGCTACAGCTGAGGGTATGGACGTAGAGATTGCCTACGACATCAAGAACCCCCAGAGCGGTGCAGTAGTACTCACAGAGTGCAAGGACAACTGGATTAAGAACCTTAGCACTGCAACCTACGGCATGATTAAGTTCACCGTGGCACCCAACTACAAGAAGGAGGCTCGCGAGACTAAAATCAACGTGAGATACACGGCTGCAGATACAAAGTGTGAGATTATCGTAAAGCAGGAGGCATCGAATGTTGAGACCTTCACCTTCGATGTTATCTCAAACGAGACTACAGCACTCTCTATCGAGGTGACACCCGCAGATAAGGAGACTGCATACATCTGCCGCACATACACAAAGGCTCACATGGATGCATTTGGTCTTACTAACGACACTGCTATCCTCTACTACGACCTTGACGCTATCGAGGATGAGGCATATGCAGCATCACAGACAACACTAAACTACTTGCAGAACATCACTCGCAAGGGTGAGGCTATCGTTGACTTCACAAACCTCGTACCCGACACCGAGTATGTGGTTTACGCCTACCACATCAATCTCTCTAGTGGCCAGCCTACTGATGGCGAGGTTTACACCGAGACTATACGTACAGCTAAGACTGAGACTATCGACGAGAATATCACTATGTCATTCGAGATTCACGGCGCACACATTACACAGACTGTGACAACCGAGAACCCCGAGACATACTACTACACAGAGTGCTGGTCAACAAACGACTTTATGGAATACTTCGATGCAGACGCTACACCTGAGGATATCTTCCCACGTCGTTGGAACGAGCAGGTTACAATGAAGCGCGAGATGGGCTACCAGCCTTCGTCAATCATCGCAGACCTCTGCAAGCAGGGCACACAGACTATCGAGTACAACGAGCTCAAGGGTGATACAGAGTACATCTTCTATGTATTCGCTGTAGATCCAGAGACAGCTTTCACTGCTACTGACATCGTTATCGAGAAGGTATCTACAGAGAATGTTGTTGACTCTGGCGTGACAATCGAGATTGAGGTTAAGAACATCTTCAAGACTACTGCCGACATCTATTTCACAGCAAGCGATCCTAACGCTACATTCCGCCGTACTGTGCTTACCAAGGAGCAGTACCTCGCATGTGGCTCAACAGACAGCGAGCGCTTCGCAGCATTCGAGGCTAATGGCTACATCAACGCTTATACCGCTGTTGGTTCAACAGATATCAACTATACTAAGGGTCAGCCTGGCGTTACATTCGTAGCTTTGGCATTCGGTGTTGAGGGTGAGACACCCAACACTCGCATCTTTGTTAAGGAGTTTACATTCATGTCAGATGTTGCAGGCTCTTCAAACATCACATTCTCTTACACCGAGCACTTCAACTTGGCAGAGGTAGCGGCCGTAGATGCAGAGCACTGGGGTAACTACACTGCATACGAGAACTACGCTCTCGTGCCTATGACCATCAACGGCGTTCAGGAGGGTGACACAGTTTACTACATGGTTGACACACGCGTTATCGACTGGCAGAAGGAGTCACAGTGGTTGGCCGAGGTAGCACAGGAGAAGAACATCAAGAACAAGTACCACAACTGCTACTTCATGCTTGAGTATGGCAAGGAGTACACTATCGTTGCTGTTGCAAAGGATAAGAATGGCAACTTGGGTACACTCTACTTGGTAGAGATGATCGTATACGCAAGCGACTCTGCAGACGTAGCAGACTACTCTTACGTTGAAGAGAAGTAACATATAGACCAAATTGATAAAGGGTGTCCGCGATGCGGGCACCCTTTTGTTTTGATGATCACTAATGCAATCATTTGCCATGAACTAACTATACTCTCTGCTGTGGAGTTATGGCACAGAGTGCCGAGAGCGAGGAGGTTAAGATTGTGACATCGGATGATGTCGCAATGATATAGTTTATGCTTACCTAATGTGTAAACAACGCCGTCACTAATTAGCTACTGTGAAATTATCGGTAGCTATATTGAAATATGGGTTATAGACGTTGACTACGGAAGATGAGTTTTGGTAGGCTGTCTTGAAGTATAGTTTCTTGACATTACCACCCTCCTGGTTGTACTCCTCCTCGGTCACAGTAATCTCATATCCGAAGTAGTTACCGCCCTTCACAGGCTCGCCATACTGATTAAGTCCTGTGATAACGGGGAGGTTGTTACCCGCAACGCTTGAATCTGGCGATAACGAGAATTTCTCCACAACGATGTTAAATACAAGTGGGAATAGCGCATGAGGCAAACCCTTTGGCAATATTAATTTTGCCTCAACAGACTTGTTAACACCCGCCTCGACATTCTCAGGCATATCAATCGTTAGGTGGTATGGCTCACCAAGGACAAACTCAACGCTACGATGCAAGCCTCCTGCCGATAGGATAATAGTCTGGGTCTTGGTACCGCTGACGGCACCAGTCTTGAAGGTAACAGTGTTCCAACCATCCGAGCCCGCAACGTTGCTTACGACATACTTATCGTAATCGGTAACACCGTTTGCGTTATTCACTACAAGTACATTGCCCGCAAGATGTGAGAACGTCACCTCGCCGTTAGCAGATGCTGTTTGGGTAATATTGGGCTCATACTTGTATTTGAGCGTCACTGTCGAGTTGCTATTTGTGATAAGGCGGTGTGTGTACTCCACGCTGAGGCGACGCTCACCATCTGAGAGGTTGGTGAGGTGCTTAATCTCAATGGCGAAGCTCACGTTGTTCGATGCTGCATTCCTTGCTGCCTCGTCGGCAGAGCTGTAGCCACGACCCGACACGCTCAAAATGGTGATGTTGTACTCGATGTTTCGGAGTAGGTTATAGAGTTCCGAACCACCTGTTTCCTCATTGGTGTAGCAGAGGTCAACCTTGTAGTAGCAGTAGTTGGTATCTGTACTGTTACCCTCCTTGTACTTACCTCGTACGATGGCAAATGTTGGTGTTGCCACCTCCTTGCCATTTGTCTGCTGATGACGCTCGTAGAAGTCGATTTGTTTGCTCCAATCGCTGTTTGTTAGGGTCATATTCTTTGGTTCGTAGCCGTTGTAGCCCTGCGCCACAAGGCCATCATACCCCACTCCCATGTTTGTCGTGCCTTCGCGAGTAACAAACTGAGCATAGACACCATCGCTGATGCGAGGTGCCACCGTACCCTGCTCAGGAATGTTTCTTACCTGAATACTGATGTCGCTGAAGTTTGACAACCCAGTTGTGTTGAGTTTGATACGCGTGTAGTTGCGCACCATAGGTACTTTTGTAAGCGCCGTTTTCAACGCCTCAGAGGGTGTAAATATGGCAGTGTTGTTGTCTTGATACTCATATGTTCCGGTGATGCCATCGGGGAGTTCCACCATTGCCCAATATGCCTCCTGCTCATTCTCGGTGTAGAGGCTGTTGATTACATATCGCTCGTGGTCTCCGAGTGTGTATTCGTCGATTGCGACTGGCGAATTTGCGACAAAGTGTATGCGTCGTTTGTATGGCGAATGGTCTAGTTTTGCTTTGTATTGATATTCAGCACTATTATTAGTCTCTGCCACACACGCTTGCACAAGGTATCCATCCTCGTCGAACACCAAGAGGTGTAGCGACGTGATACCTGGCGTTGCAAATGAGCGTGTCTGCTGCATTTCGGGTATGGTGATGCTTAGGTCAACAAGCACCTCACCCTCGCACGACACCGTGGGGCGGATCGTTGACAGATCCTCCCTCACACACGCTACAAGAGCAATGATCGCGGTTAGTATGACTAATAATTTTCTCATTATGTGTTAGCCTATCCTACTCTATAAGTTGTAAGTAGTTGTCATAGACACCTGAATTCTTCATATCTTCGACGTTGCCGTCTGCTGCCCAGAGCAAACGCACGTTGTTCACTTGGTTGTTTTTACACTTATCTCTCCAATACCATGTATCGTACACGCAACGTACCGAAGTAGCATTATCATTGGTAGGAGTGAAGGTGCCATTATTGCTATATTTATAGTTACCCGTTGAGCTTGGATAGTTCTGGTCATTCGTAAAGATTGAGGGCAACATCTGGGCAGCACACAATTTTCCAATAAACTCGAGCTCTGCGGCTGTGGGAATACGCCAGCGGCCTGCTGGATAACCAGCTTCCTGGTATGCTGCGCAACGATTCCACGCACTCTCGCCCTCTGTATAGAACATATTCCGATCTGCATTTGTGCAAGTAGAGAGGAACGATGCAATAATAAACTTTGGGGCAATCAAATGTCGAGCATCCTCGCCTGACAAAGTAGGGCGATATCCCTTTAGCTCTCTTGCGCCACGCTGGTCGGGTTGAGCAGCATAGGCAGGTGATGTACTATTATTTCCGTGGTTATAACCAGGGAATGTCGCAATATCCATTGCCTCGCCACGAGGGTCTGCAATAATATAGTTTGAGGTTGTTGAATCGAATGATGAAACCGTAACCTCATATATATCTGGAATCAAAGAACTTTTATCTTTGCCACCAATACCTACCCAGTATATAGTACCATTAACATTAGGACAACCATTTCCTGCACCTTGTTGGTTACCTTCTCTCCAATCCTCGTTTCCATTGACAGATAAATAGTTTACAGTATCTCTATTACCCTCAAATGTAGTCACGTGCATCGCAGGGTACTGCACAAAGGTAATATCTTGATAGATATTAGTATTATCATTCAAAGAGACACGCACAACCGTAGTCTGGGGAAGAAAATCGCACTCATCATTATTAGATGTTAGAGTGTTATCGAGTTTGTGACTAAAAGTAACGAACTCATTATCAGCAGTAACAGAGTATTCAGTAATGGCACATCCCTCAGAAATATAAGTCTTACCATTAACTGTCACTTTCTGCCAATCCTTAATTGTGGTACTTAATACTTTTGTACTGACTGCGCCTGAACTCTGGTACGCAACAGACATAGAGGTTACGTTGTGTAGCTCAACGTAGTTGTGATCCACCACAAGGTACAAAGGTTTCTGGAGGCCTGCCTCGATAGTCTGGCCCACCCAGTCGATAATCTCGTAGCTAAAGTTTGTGTCGTTTACCTGCTCGATTTCGATATCACCGAGGACACCCACGCGCAAGTTGATGCGGTAGTGCTTATTGCGCACGAGTTTCATATCGTTCATATTGATAGGAACGAAGTAGCTGTAATATGTGAGGGTCTCGCTAAGGAGTTCGCCATCATCACCCCTAACCATCCATGGGATGGTCAACGTTATGTATGCCTCGTTATCATCGCCATCGTTCCAACGTGAGCTGTATGAGTAGAAGGGCACGATATGGTCCACTGTAATCCAGTCGCTTGCACCCTCAACCTCGCTGCCATATTCGGGTTGTACCACACCAGAGTCTGAGAAAATGCTACTCATCTGAACGCCGTCGATATCGGCATATACATCGTCTCCCGTAGGCATTGCGAAGGTGTTGTTGGTGTCGTCATCGCTGTTGTTGTCAACGAAGCCCTTGTTTGCTACGTTGTGGTAGCTTAGAGTGAGTTCATTGAGCATGGGGACCCATGTCTTGTTGTTGACCACTAACTCCTGTGCGATTGTTGTGCGCAGAGTGATCTTCGATGCTGCACGCGTAAGATAGACAGTGCCAGTGAGGTCCTTATCGACTTTTGTCACGGTCTCCATGTCGCTATCCATAACAAAGTGTTCCTGGGGCTTGACACTCGTCACTGTGCCATACTTCGCGTTGCTGGCAGTGAGGTCCACATCTTTTGTTTCGTTGAACGCAGCCTCAAGAGGCATGCTCTTTAGCTCTGCCACAGAGGTAAGCTCCAAATTCTCGGTGCGACCTGTTTCGTAGTTTGCGATGACATATACCTTGCACGTTGTGGTATTGCGTGGGAATAGCGTCTCAATCACATCATTAGGCACTGTGAGTGTGATGTCGAAGCTTCCGCTCTTGTCGAGATTCTCGATACGTGTGGCATATACTGCATCGGTTGTGTCGGTTGCAGTGCTGTCATAGAGGAATACCTCGAGGCTCGATACTTTATTCTCGTTGAGCTCTACGAATGCTGTGTCGTCAGCCCTTGTGTCGCTGCTCTGTTCACCTGAGCGTGTGAGGCTTCCGAGCGATAGTCTGAGGACCATCTCTCCCTCACGGCTGCCACCCCCGAATCTCTCCGAGGTATCGCATCCGCATAAGCACGCCACACAAATGGCACATACTATGTAAAACAATCTTCTCATTCCTATCTTGTGTTACTTACATCAACCCACACCGAGAGGCTGGATAATCTTATAGTTTAAGTTGCCGTCGAGACCTGTGATGCCATACACCTTGTAGGTGTGAACCTTACCACCCCAGCTCTTCTTGGCTGAGATACGGAGTTCGACGATGTTGTTTGTCGTGCTCACAGATGTATCGTTCGACCCGATGCTCTTTATTCTAAGTTTCACACGTGGGTTGGCAATCTCCTCGGCAGTGAAGTTGCCGCCATCCCAACGCCATGGGCTACCGATAGTGCCCGAGATGATAGTATTTCCGTTCTCGAAGACGATAGCACCCTCCTCGCCCTCGATTGTCACAAGCTCGGCAATCCACTCGCCGCCCTCGGGAGCGAAGAGTGCGAAGTTACACTCTGCAACGCCACCCGCTGTCGAGCCTATATCGACGATGTCGTTGCGTGTCTCGTCGTAGTCACCCACGGGGAGTGTTGTCACCGTGCCGTCGCTGTTTATTGTTGTCTTACCACCGAGCGCCGTGTCGTAAGCTGCGGTCCACTTTATGCGGTCCTCCTGGTTCACAGTCACAGTGTTGTGGTAGTCCATAATCTGCACCTCATCCTCGAGCCACTCGTTCACGATGATATTTAGTGTCATCTTGCCGCCCGAGTCGATGGTAGCCTTAATCTGGTAGTCGTGATTGCGCACCACCTTGCCAAGTGGGGTGTATGCCACCTTCTCCTCGCCATCCACGCTA
Organism: Alistipes sp.; assembly: GCA_045633045.1. Classification (GTDB taxonomy): domain Bacteria; phylum Bacteroidota; class Bacteroidia; order Bacteroidales; family Rikenellaceae; genus Alistipes. The sequence continues at coordinate 6,845 of JAZQXV010000013.1, read as the reverse complement.
TACCTTACATATATATTATAGCCGCTACCCTGCTGCGATGTGTAGTCGAAGTCGCCGGGCGTTGACGCGTCGTTGTCGTTCTCGAATAGGAATGTCGAAGCTACCCATGTGTAGCTGCCATCTTCGAGGTCTGTCAAATCATTTGTTGTTGCAATGTTGTTTACAGCAGTAAAGCCGCTGTCGCTATTCTTCATTTGATATACCACGTTGCTTGCTGCAGTGGGAATTTCGGGAGCTGGGGACACTGCGGGGGTATTCCACCACCATATTGCAGCCTCCGCATCGGGCACACCGCGCTGTATAGCCTCACTATTCGAGCCTACTGCCTGCTCGGCGTTGCGCGTAAGTACCATGCCGTTGCTGTAACCGCTCTCTGCCACAACCTTGACATCGAGGATATCGACATCGAAGCTCGGGTCTGCCTTGCTTGCGTAGAACTGCGTCTTTGCCACAGCACGATATACTGGCAAGTTGAGCTTGTAGCAGTTGTCGGAGTGGGTGTTTTGCGAGGTTACGGTGAACGTTGTCCAGTTTGACACGGGCATCACCTCGGGTGTCTTTTGCTCATCGTTGGGATATGTATCCCAGAATGCTGCGTCATTGTTGAACGAAGCACTCTTAATCTCGCCCCATGTACTCTCCGAGCTGAGTTCTGCTCCTGTGAACGACTGCGTGTTTATCAACGCCACAAGGAGGTAGTCCTGCGTGCCGTCGCATATTGGCAGAGGGATGTGTACGCTTATGTTACCATAGTTATTTAGACCATAGACATAGCGGCTGCCCTTAGCTTTTGCGACGTCGTCAATATCTGGGGCACCAGTGGTTTTGTCAATAGAACATTGGAAGGCCCATATCCACGCATCGGTTATAGCATCACCCTGCACAGTACTTTGGGTACCAGCACGGGTGAGGTTTACCGAGAGCTCCGCTGTCTCCACCACGTATGCCTCCTCCTTAATGCACGAATTAAGGAGCATAGCGCCGCAGATGGCCACAGCATAGAGATATGTTACAAACTTCTTCAATGTTTTTTTGTAGTGTTAGTTTTTGCCATAAATGGGATCGCGGTGCTCGAGCATCCAGCTTGGGATTGTCACCGTTACCTCATCTGTGAACTCCACGATTAGGGGTATTGTAACCTCCTGCTTGGTAATATCCACCTCGTAGAACTCCCTGAGGAAGTCGGCGAGTGTAACCTTGCAGAGTACGTTGTTTGTCGCGCGCTCAATAATCTCGAATGCCATTGTGCTTTCGTCAGTATGGCGCAAGATGTTGAACGAGGCTTCATACCAGCCTGTCTCGCTATCTAAGGCGATTGTTGGGTTGTATGCTACGAGCGAGCCTGCCGCCAAGTTTTGGTCAGCAACGTTTGCCTCCTCCTGGTTGAAGTCACACTCGCTGCTCACATCGACAAGGCGCAAGGCTATGTCGCCTGTGCTTGCCATTGTAGATACGCCCATAACCTCATCACCAACATAACCCTTTACGGTTACGGTCACCTTATGGTGTGATGAGTAGAGTCTAAGTTTTGTTGCAAAGTTTTTATCATCGGGTATATCCACTAGTGTTGATCCGAGGTATAGGGGGTCGTTACCCTCCACCTCCGAGGTTGCGCAGTTGGGATGACGGCAAACTATCTCTGCCATGTTACCACATTCGAGGTTGCACACCTCTGTTGCCTGCTCGGTATTTGGGTTGCCGAGTGCCACAAAGCGATAGGTGCCTCCCGTAAGCATAAGCTTTACACCCTGATACTTGTTTAGGTCGTTCTGCTCCAACACGATGGGGTTGCTTCGTCCGAGTTGTGAGGCGGGCACCATCTTGTCGTTTTCGTCAAAGACATATAGACTAACACGTTCGATATATTCGGGGAATACGTCAGTATCGCCATCAGCGAAGTATTCAAAGCCGATACAACGCTCACAGCCCTCGAGATTCTCCTTGATGCAGCCCGTCAGCAGAACGAAAGATACGAGCGGCAGATACAGTGAGAAAATATGTTTCAAAACTTTGTTCATTTTTGTTTTGTTGGCGTCTATATGCCCAATTAGTGTTTGCTCCGTAGAGCGGTTTCGTTTGCTCCGTAGAGCGGTTTTTGCTTTATAACCAAATAATTAATTGAAAAATATGCTCCCCTCCCCCACGGAAAGGGAGCATAGTGTTTTGTTGTTTAGCCTAAGCTAAACTAGGTTGATTAGTTGTTGCCGTAGATTGGGTGACGCTCTACAACATTCCAAGGATCAACAGTTACAACTACGTCAACGCAGATACCGTCCTTCTCCTTGATGTTCGCCTGCTTGAAGATAAGCTCAATGTGGTAGATGTTACCAGCCGTGAATTTGTTGCCATCCTCCTCGCCGTTAGCAGACTGAGAGAGACCTGAAACATACAATGGGAACTTACGATCTGACTCGTCAGTCTCGTAAGAAACTCGATAGTTGTATGCGTAAGCATCGATATCGATAGTCAAATCCTGGAAATCACCTGGAAGAACATTCCAAGACCAAGCACCATTCTCAGTCTTAGGGGTGTACTCGTTTGCAGTTGTATTCTCTGCAGAACGATCAGCTGTACCCTTATAAGTGTTTTTGTCATAAGGATATGCGTAATCTGCAGCAGGAACATAAGAACCATAGAGAGTTGCGCCAAAGTCAGCAGGAGCAGTATACTCTACAGCTGCGCCATCAGTTTGCTTATAGTTCCAAGTAAGGCTATTGAGAACCAACTCGTCGAAGTCGTAAGTTGTGCTTTCACCAGAGTTGTTCAAATCACCAAGATCTTCACACTTAATCTTGCGAATCTCGAAACGAGCAAAAGCTGGAGCTACAGTTACATCAGCCTTCCAAACGTGGAACAAAGCCCCGTTAACATTGTGTGTCTCACCTGTATCTGAAAGAGTACCAACGCCACAGAGTACCATAGTCTCGATTGAGCGATATACGTTCTCCTCCATGTTCTGAGCAAGTGCCAATACATGATCCTCGAGATCCTTGCCTACACAACCCTGAGGGAAGTCATTTGCCTCATAACGAACAACAGCAATCTTCTTGATAGTAGAAGGAACGTTGTGCCATCTGCGTGTACCATCGTCCGTGTAAGTCTTGTCCTTAACATACTCACCATCGTTAATTGCGTTGTGATTATTGTCTGTCATGTTCTCGTTGCCAGATGCCAATGTGTCCTCAAAAGCGATTTTGCCATCAGCCTCAACGAAGAGAACTTTAAGGTCACCAAACTCTGCGCACGATTCCACAATACCCTGAGCGGTGTCACCGCCAGCAACTGCTCGTGACTCCTCTACGAGATTCAATACAGTAATCTCGATAGTCTTGCTCTTTGCCTCCTCAGTTGGCAAATTCTCCTTCTGGCATGATGCGAGTGCACCAAGTGCCAAAACAGCTACGAATAACTTTTTCATAGTCTTTTAAGTTTAGAAATTAGTTAAATTGTTTGTTAATTATTTGGTTTTAGTTTGTTTGTTTCTTTATAGTGAGCTGAGGTGCTTATCCATCTCGGCAAGGTTGTGAACGGCATCCTCGTTGCCCTGATTAGCAGCCTTGGTGAGCACATCGCGAGCCTTGTCGTAATCTTGCATATGGATATAGATATAACCCTCAGCGGCCTGGATGCGGGCATCCGACTGGTTGCTACGCTTCAAAATATCGAGTGCCCCCTCATAGTCACCCTCAGCAACAGCGAGGTTAGCAGCATTGACAGCGGCAGCAACAACCTCGGGGTATTGCTGTGCTGCGACCTCCAAAGCGTGGTTATACTCCTCAGAGCCCTTCTCGTAGCTGCCTGCGACCTTATAGATCTCATCGACAGAGAGCTTCTTGGGGTTCTCGTCAAGAAGTACGCGCGCCTCCTCGAGGTCGAAGTTGCGCACCTCATAGACAATCTTATAGTCGTTGCGGCGCAACTTGGGGTACATCTCGTTCATCAAACGCTTATAGATATCCGAGGGCTTCAGCTGCTTAAGTTTGTAGTCCTTCTGGTCGGGAGTGAGGTCCGAGTCGATAATATCGTAAACCTTATCGCGATAGAGCAAACCTGGCGTTGCATCGACCAACGCGCGCAAGCCTGCCCAGTCCTCACCACAGCCAACAGCATCAATACGCTTGCGGTCAACACCCGTCTTCTTAGAGACATAGTTAGCCAACGAGTTAGCACGATTCTGCGAAAGGGTCATATTGTGGGCATAGGTAGCCTCGGGAGAGGCCCAACCCTCGATAGTGATAGAGGTGATGGTGACATCCTCATCCTCGTGAACAAGAGAGATAGAGTTGATAATGCCCGCAAGCTCCTTAGCGTTATTCTTGTAGTTCTCCAAGATCTCATACTTATCGACCCAGAAGTTGATATATGCCGTGTGCGACTCGTTACGCACCTTGATAGGCTCGGGGTCGGGGGCTACGAATGACCATACATAGACGGGATCATAGATGCGGTGGCCAAAGTCGCCAAGAGGAACAACAGCACTGCCGATAGGCTTAGCACCACAGCCACACAAGCCCTCGCGCAAAGCAACAACAGAACTACGCATCCACTCCTCGAATGCAAAGCTCGCCTCGTAGCTGATAACCTGCTCCTCGCCATCCCTCTTCTCGGCACGCGTAGCAATACGCTGCGCAGCAAAGGGATTCTCCGAGAGTGTGTTCTCGCCATCACGCATATAATAGATATAGGCGCGGCGACCCATAAGCTCGATAGAGGGCATCGTAATCTTGTGGTTGTTATCCGTAACGATAGGCGTGAGGATGATGGTCTCATCGCGACCAATAGAGATATTCGTAACGTCGATATCCATGGTCACGGTGACAGTGCCATTAACACGCTCGACATTGAGGTTGCTAATCTCGCTATCCTCAGCATACATAAGCTGCTGAGCCGAGACTGTGGCGGCGAAGAAAATCGCCATATATAGCATTGTGATAAGTCGTTTCATCGCTCCGAAAATTTAGAATACATAGACAATATTTACAGCGAGCTTGGTGATGCCCCAATAGATGAGATCCTCAGAACCAATCTTTGAACCGCACTTAGGACAGTAGTACTTGTCGTACCACGTGTAGGCGCCACCAACACCCAACTCAAGCTCCAAGTTCCAGTGATTGCCAAGCATCCAAGTATAACCATAGCCAACACCCGCACCCGCAAAGTAACCCTGGTAGCGATAATCCGCAAGGTTGGGAACGTTAAAACCAATGATATTAGGTTTGAAGTCTATGTTGCTGATGTTATACTCACCACCCCAGAGGTGCATGGCCAAGAAGTGACCACCAAACTTGTGACAGAACCAGTAGCGCGCCTCAGGCTGGACGAGCCAATGCTTCCACTTCATGTTGGTATCTTTGTTGATAGTAAAGGGGTTGTAGTTACCCGATATGTCGAGTGTCCACTTGTCTGCCAAGGCGACCTCTACACCAAGGTTCATAGATGCCGAAGCATCATAGGCCAAATTGCTCTTTATGGCCCAATCTTGCGCCGATGCTGAAACAAAAGCAAAGATGCTCAGCAACAAAATCGATAGACGCTTATACATAGTAGTTTCTAAATGTTTCCGTTTTTCGCCCAACAAAGACAACGAACACAGCATGCCCGATGTCTAAGTCGTAAAGTTGTTTATTTTCAATTTGAGGCAGGCAACTTTGGGGAGAAATGTGTTACCCTTACATCTGTTTGCAAACCTCTCTTTAACCTTTTACACCGACTGCACCATATACCGAAAAATAACCAATCGGAATTATAGTCCAAAATCAATGACAATATTCTACCTGGAATAAATATATATATTTACACCACTAGCGCCGCTACAACCGACAACTATTAGGTAATTGCAGATGCTAAGTTAACGTTTTTATCGTTATAAACAAGTGTTTTTAACCATTTTTATCGATAAAAATACTATACCGCAGATACAAACATTAGGTCAATATTCGCAACTAATTGATAATCTGCCGATTGAGGGGGGGGGAGTTTCGGATTTCAGATAAGAGTTTATGACCAATTTGCACACAAATAGGACATTTTTACCAATACATACACAAAATACGCTAACACATAACTAAAAAAGGTCACTGTTTTTAGCACGTCGCAAAAGAATATAATATTAATATAATTAACGTCTTTACTTATGTCATTTCATTAGAAATATAGAACAATTTACCACCACTTTCACAAACCCAAACGACGGAAATGGTTGATAATCCGCTCGCGACGGACAAACAGGTTGGCAGTGGCGAGAGATAATCGACCAATATTAGGTTGAATAAGATAGATGCCGCCAAATGTGTAGGTAAATAGCAGACCGAGATTAGGGATAATACGGCATTTAGAGGAGTTAAAATTGAGAAACTAAGACAACGATAGCCGAAAAATTTGGTGGATTAATATATTTTGTGTAATTTTGCACCGCTAAAAAGTGGTAATACACTATTTAGGGAGTTGGTTCCGTAGCTCAGTTGGATAGAGCAACAGCCTTCTAAGCTGTGGGTCGTGGGTTCGAACCCCGCCGGGATCACTGAAAGGGAAAATCGAAAGGTTTTCCCTTTTTTGTTTTATATCAACAAGTTACAAGCGCAACGCGCATAACTCTCTGAAACAGCGCGATTTAATTTGTCGCTCTTTTGTCGTGCTTCTGTCGCCTTTGACAAGCAAAATGTCACCCCAGAAAGACATAGTTTAGTGACCTATTAGTGAGAAATTCGTCCAGGCAGTTAGTAGGTCACTATTTTGCCCCTATCTCCCCGACTATTAAATAGTTTGCCAACATATCGCAGAAAGATCCAACATAACTTGCGTGTCCCAAATAGTGATGTTATGTTTGCACTGCAAACCGTTCATTG
>JAZQXV010000012.1:0-56168 GCA_045633045.1 Alistipes sp. | reverse complement strand
AGAGTAGATCGTGTCAATGGACTCAAGTACGTACTCTATGGGGCTCATCTTGGGGTGTTCGCCCGTCTCTAGTGCGAGGCGTTTGTGTCCCATGTCTTGCAAGGCGATGACCTCGCGGCGTATCTCCTCTTGTGTGAGTCGTCGTCGTGGTATATGCTTGTTCTGTGCGTGGTAGGGGCAATAGGTACATCCGTTGACGCAGTAGTTTGAGAGGTATAATGGGGCGAACATCACGATGCGGTTGCCGTAGATTTGCTCCTTGAGCTTACGCGCAATGGCAAAGATGCGCTCCTCGATCTCCTTATCCTCTACCTCGATAAGTACCGCAGCCTCACGATGTGAGATGCCCTTGCCCTCTTCGGCCTTGGCGAGAATCTCCTCGATGAGTGCTCGGTCGTTGCGGTGCTCGCGTGCCCACTCCAGTGTGGCGCGTATCTCGCCGTCGTGGATAAACTCGGCGGCGTGCTCAGACTTTACATTATATTCTATATTACTCATGTTAGTGTTTTAGGTTATTAAAATCGCCTCGTGCATAGTCTATGTGGTAGCCTATGGTGTTAAGCTCACTCTCGAGCGCACTCAACCCCTCGGCCGCCTCCTTGCCCCACGAGGCCTTATTCTCATAAATGGCATATTTAGCCCTCACATCCGAGGGTGATAGGTTGGGCATCACTACGTTAGCACCCGAGAGTATGCCCTCGAGACGACCCCTGGGGTGGAGCGTCGCCAGTGCTGTTGTTGATGGTAGCAGTGCCTTGGGTAGCATCAATCTCACGATGGCAATAGTTGCCAATACCATGTTTAGTTCTCCTGCAGGCTCATCGCCCAGTGGCGTAGCCTTGTGTGGCAGGAAGGGGCCTATGCCCACCATCTCGGGCTGCAGTCGCTCGATGAGTAAGAGGTCTTCAACAATATGGTCAACACTCTGCCCCTTAACTCCAATCATCATGCCCATGCCCGTCTGGTAGCCACAACGCTTTAATGCCTCCAGGCACTCCAACCTGTGTTGAAGTCCCTTACTTGAGGGGTGCAGCGTTGCGTATAGCTCCTCGTTTGCCGCCTCGTGGCGCAGTAGGTAGCGGTTTGCCCCCGCCTCCTTAAGCCTTTGGTATGACTCCTCGCTACGCTCACCCAGCGATAGTGTTATCGCCACGTCTGGGTAGCTACGACGCATATCCGAGATAAGCTCCACGAGCCACTCATCCGTATGTGTGCCATCCTCGCCACCCTGCAATACGAAGGTGCGGAAGCCCAATGCGTAGCCCTCCTTGCAGCACGCCATAACCTCCTCATGCGTAAGGCGGTAGCGCTCCGCAGTGCGGTTGCTGCGCCTAAGTCCGCAGTAGAGGCAGTCGCACTTGCAGAAGCTCGAGAGCTCGATTAGGCCACGTATATATATGCCAAGTCCGAACTGCGCGCACGCAGTTCGGACAGCATTCTCTCTGAGAAGTTGAAGCACGCTTAGGTCTGTGGCAGCACTTTTAAGCAACTGCCCTAACTCTGTTGCATTTAGTTTATCACCCTGCGTTAAGCGCTCAATCAACTCCTTCATAGATTATTTATCGCTTCTTCAGCTCAGCATCGAAGGTCTTCTTGCCGTCGCCGTAAGCAGTGTGTACGCTCGGACCTGAGATACAACCGCCGTCGCAGACCATAACCTCGATGAACTGTGCTGGTGCCTTGCCAGTCTTGCCGTAAGCCTTGAGCAAAGCAACATTCTTCTTATTAAGACCAGCAATCTGGAGTGTTGTGAAGTCAATCTTACCGTCAACCAACTCCTTAACTGCTGCTGTAACACCGCCATTCTCTGCAAAGCCGTGTGCCGAGCGACGCGATGCGCAATCTACGGGGTGGATGTTAGCCTCGCCAAGCTCGATGTTCATACCACCGAGAATTGCGTGTGCCTCCTCGTATGTGAGGATGTAGTCAACCAAGCCCTTCAAATCCTCGCGACGAGCCTCCTTGCGCTTTGCGATACATGGACCTACGAATACAACCTTCGCGTTAGGATACTTCTCGCGTGCGAGCTGCGCGGTGTAAACCATAGGTGAGTATGTAGAAGAGATATACTTCTGCAACTCGGGAGCGTGCTTGCGTGCCATCTCCATGTATGAAGGACAGCAAGATGTTGTCATGAATGCCTGACCCTCCTCCATCTTCTCTGCGAACTCGTGTGTCTCCTTCTCTGTTGTGATCTCCGCACCACGAGCAACCTCGATAACATCCTTGAAGCCGATAGCCTTGATAGCACCGTAAACCTGCTCGGTAGGAGCGTTGTACTGTGAAAGGATTGAGGGAGCCACGATAGCTACAACATCCTCACCACGGCGGATAGACTGCAAAATGTCGAATACCTGTGAAATCTCGAAGATAGCACCGAAAGGACATGCGTTCATACACTTGCCGCAGTAGATACACTTAGACTCGTCGATATGCTCAACGCCATACTCGTCCTTAGAGATTGCGCCAACGGGGCAAGCCTCCTCACAAGGAACGGGGATGTAAACGATAGCGTGGTAGGGACATGCTGCGAAACACTTACCACAGCTGATACACTTCTTGTGGTCGATCTTACCCTGTGATGTATCGGGGTCGAACTCGATAGCATCCTTGGGACAAGCGTGTGAACAAGCACGCGCAACGCAACCACGGCAGAGGTTAGTGATATCGTAGTTTGTGCGTACGCATGATGAGCAAGCCTCGTCGATAACGCACATGATGTTATCCTTAATCTGTGTGCGGTCGAGAGCTGCCTGAGCGTATGCTGACAATGGAGTGAGCTCGTCGGTCTCATCTGTCATGTCGTAACCCAACAATGGGAGAGACTTATACTTCCACACTGCGCGCTCCTTGTGGATACAGCAGCGGCCACGCACCTGTGAGTTGCGGGGACTAAACTCGATGGGCACTCGGTCGATTTTCTCTACGAGCTGACCCTCATTCCAGAGGCTCACAAGCTTTGTGAGAAGTCTCTGGCGCACGATCATTACATTGTTCTTAATTGCCATATTGCTAGTAGTTAACTGTTAATTTGTCCGTAATTGTTGTGTCGTGGATGCCAAACTATTGTGGTCTTTTTTGGCGATATGCTTCAAGTCGGCCACAAAGGATTGGTAATAAACCGAACAAAAGTAGTAAAATTTGCGTAAAAATAAAAATTTTGAGACTACTTTTTTGTGTTTAGCGTGCGAAAGTGTATAAATCGCCCTGACGGAGGTTTTCTGCGAGCATCCTCTTGGTGACCATGTCGCGTAGTTCGTGGGGGCGAATACCCTTGAGTGGCGAGTGTACGATAAGGTTGCGGGGTGCCTGCGACGCGAGGCGCTCGATGGCGATGCGAGGGTCAAGGCGGCGGATTATCTCAATGAGTAAATCGGCATACTCCTCAACGCTACTCTGCTTGCTGAAAAGGAAACGCTCGGGGTACTCGCACCATTCGCGCTCCATCGCGGTGTTGCGGTAGATTTGCAGTTGGTGAAACTTAATAAAGTCGATGCCGAGTGCGTTAATATGGTGGACACCCGCGATTATGTCGCTTGCCGTTTCGTTAGGGAGACCGAGGATGAAGTGCGCGCCGACGTCTATGTCCGCAGCCTTTGTCCTTGTGACAGCATCCACGGCTTGTGCGAAGTTGTGACCACGGTTTACATGCGTGAGAGTGGCGTCGTAAACTGACTCAATACCATACTCCACGGCGACATATTTTGACTGCGCAATATGTTTTAATAGTTGGAGTATTTCAGAAGTGATACAGTCGGGGCGTGTGCCGATGATTAAGCCCGAAATAGCGGGGTGGGAGAGTGCCTCGTTATAGAGTCTCTCAAGGTGTGCCACATCGGCGTGTGTATTTGTATTGGATTGAAAATATGCGAGATATGAGTCGGCTCTACGATCTCGTGCGGAGTGAAATCGTAGAGCGCGCTCTATCTGTTCGGTGATGGATGTTGCCTCGCGGCAGTAGGATGGCGAAAATGCCTCACCTAAGCAAAATGTGCAGCCGCCAAAACCGACGGTGCCATCGCGATTTGGACAGTTCAGTCCTGCGTCAATAGCGAGCTTCTGAACCCTGCCACCGAGCTTGCGGCGCATGGCGCTACCATAGTCGTTGTAGGGTGGATGCTCCATGGTGTAAGTGTGTTACAAATCCTCGAGACGTGCCACGGGAGATACGTCAAGGGCGCTGAACTCGCCAGCCATATAGCGGTAGTAGCCCGCAGTGGCAATCATTGCGGCGTTGTCTGTTGTAAACTTCAACTCGGGGAGGAAGCAGCGCCAGCCGCGACGCTTGCCCGCCTCGAGAATGCCGTTGCGCAAACCAGAGTTTGCCGATACACCACCAGCGATAGCTATATCCTTGATACCCGTAGCCTTAGATGCCTTGACGAGCTTATCGAGGAGAATGTCAACGATGGTCTTCTGGAGGGATGCTGCGAGGTCGGCTTTGTTCTTCTCCACGAAGTCGGGGGCCTCCTTCACGGCATCGCGTAAGGTGTAGAGGAACGAGGTCTTGAGTCCCGAGAACGAGTAGTCGAACTCGCCTTCGACATGGGGTTTCGCGAATTTGAAGGCCTTGTCGTCGCCCTCCTTCGAGAGACGGTCGATAACTGGACCACCAGGGTAGGGTAGTCCCATGACCTTTGCGCACTTGTCGAAGGCTTCGCCTGCTGCGTCGTCAATGGTCGTTCCGATAATCTCCATCTCGGTGGGAGAGTCCACGCGCACAATCTGTGTATGTCCACCGCTCACCAAGAGGCAGAGGAATGGGAAGTTGGGGTGCGGTAGCTCTCTGTCTGGGAGGTCAACGAAGTGCGAGAGGATGTGGCCCTGCAAGTGGTTAACCTCGACCAAGGGGATGTTGTTGGCGATAGAGAGTCCCTTTGCGAAAGAGACGCCCACAAGGAGCGAGCCGAGCAAGCCAGGGCCGCGTGTAAATGCTATGGCATCGACTTTGTCGATGGTGATGCCCGCCTCCTTGAGTGCTGTGTCAACCACGGGAATGATGTTCTGCTGGTGGGCACGCGATGCAAGCTCGGGGATTACGCCGCCATACTTCTGGTGCACTGCCTGTGAGGCAATTACGTTCGACAGAAGTGTGCGGTTGCGGATTACGGCCGCTGATGTATCGTCGCATGACGACTCTATGCCGAGGATAGTAATGTCCATTTTTTGGAAATATTTTCTATGTTTTTTTTCTATATTAATAGAAAAATTATTACTTTTGTAAGTTAATTGCTCTGTAGCGATTAAAATAAATCGACGTTTCAATGCGCAAAGTTATAAAAATATTGGCAAAGGTGCTATCGGCAATTGTATTGTTGCTGATATTTTTGCCTATTTTTTTAACTCTGCTTCTCAATCTCGAGCCCGTACAGAACTATGTTGTGCAGCGTGCTACCGACTATGCGTCGGAGGCGCTGGGTACGCGTGTATCAATTAAGCGTGTGGATATGGACCTCTTTACGCGCGTGCGCATCGAGGGCTTCTATGTCGAGGACTTGGAGCAGGATACGCTGCTCTATGTCGATAGGGCCTCGGCGGCAATCACCTCGTTCAACATCAAGCGTGACGGCCTCTCGTTGCATAATGTCGATGCCGAGGGCGGTAAATTCTACATCCGCGAGATGGCAGATGGCGAACTCAACATACGCCCCATTATTGCGAAATTACAAAACCCAGAAAAGGAGAGCACCTTCCGCCTATATATCGACGACATGGAGGTTGATAACCTTGACTTCCACTACACACGTCTTGTGCCCCGTAACCCTGAGTATGGCGTGGACTATGCCGATATACGCATCCTAAATGCCGATGCTCATATCGAGGACTTCAGTGTAGCGAAGGGTGCTGTGCGCGGTAATATCAGGAGCTTCTCGGCAGATGAGCGCAGTGGTTTTAGAGTCGATCAGCTTAGTGGTGAGATGTATGTCGATAGGGGCGTGATCCATGTTGATGACCTGTGTGTTGAGACGCCTTACTCTACGCTCTTTATGCCCCGCATGCATATCAATGGTGAGAGCTGGAATCAGTATAAGAACTATATCCCCGAGGTGCAGATGGATATGGCGGCTGAGAATTCTACAATATCAACCGCAGATCTTGGCTACTTCGCACCAGCGCTCCGTGATTGGGGTATTACGCTTAGGGATATAGACGTTACCTACGTGGGTACGGTCGATGACTTTGAGGTTGCGGCGCGTGACGTCGATTTCGGTAAGAGTAGTAACCTCGATGCTACGGCACATATCACAGGTATGCCCGACTGGCGCGCGGCTAAGTATGTCGTGGGAGTAGAGAGAATGCACCTTACGGCCGGTGATGCCACCATGGTGCTCGACTCCGTAGTGAAGAGTCCATTGCCAGAGAAGGTTATGGATATTGTCGAGCGTGTGGAGTGGGTAGATATGCGTGCAACGTTCGGAGGACGCTGGGATGCCTTCCGCGTTGCAGGTAATATCAACTCGGCTGTGGGACGCCTCCGCGCAGATGTTAACCTCAGCAGACGTAAGGATGGTACATATCCCGTAAATGGCGTTGTTGAGGTTGAGGAGTTCGACCTCGGAGACATAATTGATAAGCCCAAGGTGGGCAGACTGTCGGCTACGGTGAATGCTGCCGGAGCGATAGGTAATAGTGAGACGGGAGGTGTTGTTGGCGATGTAAACCTTATGGTGGAGTCGTTCGACTACTCTACATATACCTACCATGATATTCAGGGTGTGGGCTCTATTGATGGTAATAAATTCTATGGCGAGGTAAACTCCGACGACCCCAACCTCGACTTCGACATGTTTGCCGACGTCGATATAGACCCCGAAAGTCCATACTACCGCATCTCGATGATGCTCTACAATGCCGACTTGCATGCTATGGGCATAAACAAGCGTGATGAGGTGTCGAGCCTCTCGGCAAATATCGGTGTCGATGTCAGTGGCGCAAGTGTTGAGGAACTGAATGGCTATATAAGTATCGCTGATGCCGAGTACCACTACCCAGGGGGCGACATCTACTCTAACCGCCTGCGTGTGGATCTCGACAGTACGCCCCAGCAGAAGTATGTGCAGTGCAAGTCCGATTTCTTCGACTTTGACTTCCGCAGCCGCTCGGGCTACAAAGATATATACAACTACCTCTACAACTCGCTCAACACCTACGTGCCTCTGCTCTATAAGAATGCTCCAGAGATAAAGCGCGAGGAGGCGGCAGTGAATAATGCCAACGACTATACGGTCTTCACGCTTACGGCAAACGACGAGATAAACAGCCTTTTGGATGCTATCGCTGGAGGCCTTGTCATTGCGCCCGAAACTAACCTATCGCTCACGTTCAACCCACGTAGCAACAATATCATTCTTAAGGGTAAGTCGGAGGCTGTGGAGTACTCGGGTGTCATCATGGCAAACGTAGAGCTCGACATCAACAACAGCAGCCGCGACTCTATGTCTGTGCGCATGAGGTCCGAGGGTATCTATCGCGGTACTACGCTGCTCATGCCCAACTTCAACCTCAATGGTGGTGCTCGCGAGAACCGCATCACGTTGTCTGCGGGATTTAGGGATAGTGACAAGCGCTCGGCGATGCTCGGTCTTGCGGCTAAGTTCAGCCAGAATGCAGAGACGAACCACCGCTCGATACATATCAACGTCACACCCTCGCACTTCACGGCAGACGATGCGCAGTGGAAACTATATGCTCGAGGCATCGACATCGACTCGTCGCGCATCGCTGTTAACGACCTACGCATCATGCGTGGCGACCAGCAGCTGAACATCGACGGCGTAGCCTCACGTCAGCGCGAGGACTCTGTACGCATCACGCTTAACCGCTTCGATATATCGCCACTCTCGCAACTCATAGGTCGCTATGGCTACAATATCAGTGGTGCTTCGACGGGATATGCAACAATCAAGTCTGCGCTTAACAACCCCGAGATTGAGGCACGCATAAGCCTTGATGATTGGGGCGTGAATGGTATCGCGGCACCTCCGCAGGATATCATCACCGATTGGGATCTCAAGCAGAACCGTGCTCGTGTCTTTGTTCGTGACCGCGGTACGCAGGATACGTTAATTCGAGGATACTACCAGCCCGTGGGTGCTCGTTACTATGCCAACGCACGCATCCGTCGCCTCAAGGCGGAGCTTATACAGCCCTTCCTTGTGGGTATCGTCTCGGATATCGAGGGTGATGTGAATGTCTTTGCAACAATACAGGGCGAGGGACGCCAGGCGCACCTCAATGGTCGTGGTACGGTGGAGAATCTCGCCACAAAGGTTGATTACACGAATGTACGCTATACTGCGCCATATGGCGAGCTACGTGTGGAGGACAACCACATCTATGCCGATGGCGTAGAGCTCTTCGACTCGAATGGTAATAAGGGCGTCTATAAGATGGACCTCGACTTGAACCACTTGTCGAATGTAACGTACGACATCTCGATTGATGCCGATAAGATTCTGGTGCTCGACACCAAGTCGAAGGATAACGACTACTTCTATGGCCATGTCTATGCTACGGGCTCGGCAGAGTTCAAGGGCGATAAGCGTGGCTTGAAGATGGATATCGAGGCGACAAGTAACGACAACTCACACTTCTATATGCCGCTTTCGGGTAAGGAGGATGTGTCGTATGCCGACTTTGTAAGGTTCCGCACCGTGGAGGTTAAGGGTCCCGATACAACGGCCTTCCTAACGCGCCGTATGCTGGCGTACGAGCGTAAACGTCGCCATGTAAGCAACATCGGTAGCGTTATGGATATAGACATGACCTTTAACGTGCAGCCCAATATCGAGATGCAGCTCGTCATCGACCCCACCGTGGGCGATATTATCAAGGGTCGTGGTAAGGGTCAGCTCAATATGCACATCGTGCCCAAGGCAAACATCTTTGAGATGCGTGGCGAATACACCATTAGCGAAGGTGACTACCTCTTCACGCTGCAGAACATATGGCATAAGCTCTTTAAGGTTGTGCCGGGCTCTACCGTATCGTGGAATGGCGACCCTATGGGTGCACAGCTAAATATCGACGCTGTCTATGAGACTAAGGCATCGTTAAAGCCGCTTATCGGAAACTCGCTGCAGGGCATCGACACCTCGCGTGCTGTGCCCGTAGAGTGCTACATAAAACTCACGGACGATATGATGTCGCCCACGGTGACCTTTGATGTTGAGGTGCCTAACGTGGCCCCAGAGATACAGACAGTCATAGACAAGGCGCTCAACGACCAGCAATCTATCGCTACGCAGATGTTCTGGCTTCTCGCGGCCAACACCTTCTCGTCGGACGATACGGGTGCTATGGGTGCTTCGCTCTCTGCGACCACGGGCTTCGAGTTGCTCTCGAACCAGTTGAGTAATTGGCTCTCGGGCGATAACTACAATATCGTTCTGCGCTATCGTCCACGTACCGAGCAGACGGGTGATGAGGTCGATTTCGGCTTCTCGAAGAGCTGGCTGGACAACCGTCTTATCATCGAGGTTGAGGGTGGTTACCTCTCGGATGAGTCGATACAATCTACGGGCAAGGCGTCGAACTTCGTCGGCGAGGCCTTCATCACATGGCTTATCGACTCCGATGGTGCCTTCCGCCTTAAGGGCTTCACGCAGACCATCGACCGCTATGGTGAGAACCAGGGTATGCAGGAGTCGGGCGTGGGTGTCTATTATAGCGAGAGCTTCAACACCTTTACAGAGCTGGGGCAGAGCCTCAAGGCGCGATTCTCGCGCGATAGTGTAGCACGTGCCGAGCGACGTGTGGTGCGTGACTCGCAGCGTGCAGCACGCAAGGAGAAGCGCGAGGCAAAGGCGTATGCCCGTAAGAATCCACCTATTGTGGATAGCAAATAGTGTATAACATTGAAAATGAAGAGATAACTAATAAAAATTAATAATTAAAAACACTAAAACAACTATGATTAACATTCTTGCTGCTACACCCGGTGTAGAAAATGTAGAGCAGGTGGATTCACTCGCACTTGCCAATGAGATTGCTCAGAATTCGGCAGCTGAGGCTACCACATCATCTATTAGCATTTGGGAGTTGTGCTTCGGCGGTGGTATATTCTCAGTAATTCTCATGTGCCTCCTTATCGCACTGCTCTTCGTCTTGGTATTCATCTTCGTAGATCGCTTTATCGCTATTCGTCGCGCTTCGGCTATCGACTACAACTTCATGAACCGTATCCGCGACTTTATCTCAGAGGGTAACATCGAGGCAGCTATCGACCTCTGCCGCCGTACAAACTCGCCCATCGCACGCATGGTAGAGAAGGGTATCGAGCGCATCGGTCGCCCCATGAGCGACATCCAGACAGCTATCGAGAATGTAGCAAATGTTGAGGTTGCGAAGCTCGAGACAAGCCTCCCATGGTTGTCGTCAATCGCTGGTGGCGCCCCCATGATTGGTTTCTTGGGTACTGTAGTAGGTATGGTGCAGGTGTTTATGAACATGTCGGCTAATCAGTCTGGTGCTATCGAGCTCTCGCAGCTCTCGGAGGGTATGTTCGTAGCGATGATTACTACTGTCGGTGGTCTTGTTGTGGGTATCCCCGCATACTTCGCATACAACTACCTCGTGGCGCGCATCGAGAAGCTCGTCTTCAGAATGGAGGCTACAACAATCGCCTTTATGGATATCTTGAACCAGCCCGTACAAAAATAGTCTGAACCATGGCAATTAAGAGAAGTTCAAAGACCAATTCGTCGTTCTCGGCATCATCTATGACTGACCTTGTCTTTCTGTTGTTGGTATTCTTTATCCTTGCTACGACGCTTATCAATCCCAACAATGCGGTGCGCCTCACACTCCCCTCATCTTCGAGCCAGGAGGGTGACCCCTCGGTGATTACACTCGCTATTGTCCCAGATAAGACGCAGCCCGAGGGCTACCAGTATATCATCAACGGTGACGATAAGCACCCATATAGCGCAGTTACGGAAGTTGCCGCAGCATTGCAGATAGAGTATGCCCCCTTCGAGGGTCGTGCCGAGGAGGATAAGCCCTATATCTCGTTGCGCTGTGACGAGAAGGTTACGGTAGATGCGCTTGTCGAGATTATCGACCTTACGCGCGAGAAGAAGTACAAAATGGTGCTCGCTACAAAGGATAAGAAGTAGTCAAGAGTTAAACAGAAGGAGTTATGGAGTATTATGACCCCATAGATCGCACCTCGCGTCGCATTGCTACCATTGCCACGGCCATCTTCATGGTGGTGGTCGTGCTCGGCATCTCGCTCATACGCTTCAGCCTTGAGGTCACGGAGCGCGAGCCCTCGCTCGACATCATCTTCGAGGAGCTTATCGAGGAGTCCGTTGAGGAGCCCGAGCAGCCACGACAGCAGAGTGCCCCCACCGACCAGCGTCGCGATAAGGCTCCTGCACATGTCGAGAAGGCTAAAACCGAGAGTAGCAACCAGACTGCAGGTGAGGCCGAGAAGACCGAAACCATAAACCCCAATGCGCTTTTCAAACCCGTGGTGGGTAATAGTGCCGAGCAGGTGCCCGAGGGCAACCGCCTCGCGCCCGATGGCGAGAGAGAGCAGAATAGGGGTGAGGGCACGGGCTACAACCTCCAAGGTACCGACCAACTCGATGCTGGTTTGCAGGGCCGTGGCTTGCGAGAGGGCCTACCCAAGCCTACAACAAACTACAAGACGAGTGGTACGGTGGTTGTGCGCGTGGAGATAAATGCCGAGGGTAATGTCACAAGTGCCAAGGTTATACTCGAGGGTACTACGACTACGGATGCCCAGCTGCACAGATTGGCCGAGGAGGCGGCACGCAAGGCTAAGTTCCGACCCAGTGAGCGTACGCTGCAGGGTGGTACAATCACCTATGTCTTTAAGTTGCAGTAGGCGCGGTGTGTAATTTATTTTGAGAGATATTATGAGAGCGTTTTTGATGTGCTTCATGTTGCTTGCCTCCACCATTGCGGCGTGGGGCGAGGAGCCTAAGGGTGCTGTAATCGAGTTTCAGACTAAGGTTGTGGACCTCGGCGTGTTGTCGCGCGAGGACGATAAGCAGATTGTGCGCCTTGGTTTTGTGAATGAGGGCGATGTTCCGTTGGTGGTTACCGAGGTACGCACGACGTGTTCGTGTACAACCATTCAACACGACAGAAAGAAGGTGTTGCCCTCGGAGCGTGGCGTATTGACCATCACCATGGACCCCTCGAAGGCCCCTGTGGGTAGCTTCTACCGTGTGTTGCAGGTTTACTCTACGGCAACAAATGGCGTGCAGCACATCACGCTTAAAGCAGAAATCGAATAACATCGGATAATAAAGTAAAGAGTATTATGGAGATTAAACGACTGGTTTTTAACCCATTCAGAGAGAATACATATGTCGCTTGGGACGACACTAAGGAGTGCGTCATTGTCGATGCGGGTAACATGGTTGCGGGCGAGAACCGCATCCTCAAGGAGTTTATCGAGGCACACGGCCTCAAGCCCGTTATGGCGGTAAACACACACGGTCACTTCGACCATGTGGGTGGCGTGAAGTGGCTCAAGGATACCTACGGTGCGCAGTTCGCATGCTCGTCGAAGGATAAGTTTATCATCGACAGCACGGCGGGAGGCACGATGTATGGCTTCAAGTGTAACGAGGTGCCCGAGATAGATGTGGACCTCGACACCGTAGGCGAGATTCGCTTCGGTGAGACAGTGTTGCGTGTTATCAAGACTCCAGGTCACACGCCAGGCCATGTGGTGTTGTTCAACGAGGCAGCGAAGACCCTCTTCACGGGTGACACCCTCTTCAAGGAGAGCATTGGACGTACCGACTTGCCTGGTGGCGACTACTCGTGGATTATGAAGTCTATCCTCGAGGAGGTGGTGCCACTTGGCGACGATGTTACAATCTACCCCGGCCACGAGGATTCTTCGACCATCGGCCACGAGGTGTTGTACAACCCATTCATTGTCGAGGTACTCAACAACGAGATTAACTACAAAGGATAGCCTACAATATGCGTATAGATATTATTACTGTCGTACCCGAACTTTTGGACTCGCCCTTGAACGAGTCTATATTGAAGCGTGCGCAGGAGTCGGGACATGCCGAGATATATGTGCACAACTTGCGCGACTATACCGACGACAAGCGTCGCACGGTTGACGACTACCCCTTTGGTGGCGAGGCGGGCATGGTGATGAAGATTGAGCCTGTGTTTCGCTGCATCGAGAAGCTAAAGTCGGAGCGCGACTACGACGAGATTATCTTCACCTCGCCCGATGGTATCACATACAACCAGCACGAGGCAAATCGCCTCTCGCTAATGAAGAATATCATTATCCTCTGCGGCCACTACAAGGGCATCGACTACCGCATTCGTGAGCACCTCATTACTCGCGAGATCTCGATTGGCGACTATGTGCTTACGGGTGGCGAGCTTGCTGCATGTGTCATTGCCGACTCTGTAGTACGCATCATCCCCGGTGCTATTGGCGACGAGGCCTCGGCGCTCACAGACTGCTTCCAGGATAACCTGCTTGCCCCTCCCGTCTATACCCGCCCTGCGGAGTTTAACGGCTGGAAGGTGCCCGATGTGTTGTTGTCGGGTCACTTTGCCGAGATTGAGAAGTGGCAGGATGAGCAGGCCTACCTACGCACTAAGGCCCTCCGCCCCGATTTGTTGGAGGAGTAAATCTGTAGGTACACAAAACAATAACTGCGACCCGATTGGGTCGCAGTTATTATTATATATAGGTATCTCGCTACTTGATGTCGAAGTTGAGTAGCGTGTGGTCGCCAATCGTGAGGCGGTAGTTGTCGCCAGCCTTTGCTTCAAAGTTGGCGGGTGCACCGAGATATATAAGGTCGCCAATGCGTAGCGTCATGCACTCCGAGAGGTGGCTTACAACGCGGTCGGGCGTGAAGCGCATGTCGCTAAGAGCGATGCGCGCACACTCCTCGCCATTGATGTAGAATATAGCGCCCTCCGAAATCGCCTCTGCGGGGAGGGTGTCGAGCGATAGTGCCGAAGAGTGGTCGAAGCCTACGGCCTCATCCCATGGCATACCCTCGCGGCGTGCCTCGTCGAGCTTGTCGATAGCGGTGAATGCCACACCACCCATCACGCCCTCGATGCAACGCGCAGCGAAGCGCTCACCGATATACTTTGCCAAGCGCGACACCTTAAGCACGATATGTGGCTCGGCAATGACGCGACCCACGCCATCGGGGATGTAGAAGGCGTCGTTGTTACGCAGCAGGGCGGTGTCGGCCTTGAGGTAGTAGCGGGGAGCTGTGCCCTCGGCCGAGTAGTTGTTTATTATGTTTATAAGTTTCATCGTTTGAGAGAGTTAACTATGTCTTTTGCAAATCGTTCCGAAGCACCTGCCTCGCCAATCATGGTGCGTAGCTCATCAAAGTCGCGGAGCATACGCTCACGCTCGCTGCCTCCAGGGAGTATCGCCGCAAGCTCCTTTGCCGAGGTCTCGATGGGTAGTTTCGCGCGCACAAGCTCCTTGACGGCCTCGCGGTTGAGGTTGATGTTCACGAGCGAGATGTAGGGTATGCGCAGGAAGTAGGGTTTTAGTTTTTCGTAGAGCCAGGGTACATGGTACAACACCACCTCGGGGATGCCCATAAGCGCGGTCTCGAGGGTCGCTGTGCCAGATGTCACTATCGCCGCCTCGCTCATGGCGAGTGTCTGCTGCGTGCGGTCGCAGACATAGCGCACATCCGAATTGGCTATGATGCTGTCGTAGAGATGTTTATCTATCCATGGCACCGCCGTAACCACAAACTGATAGTTGGGGAACTTGCGCGAGAGGGCAACCATATCGGGGAGGTTGGCCTTAATCTCCGAGACGCGGCTGCCGGCCAAGAGTGCTACGATGGGGCGGTTGTCGAGTCCGCACTCGGCGAGGTATGTCTCGCGTGTAGGGAGCGTACTACGGCGCTCGGCGATGTCGTCAACCAAGGGGTTGCCACAGAATGTGGGCTCTATGCCGTGGCCACGGAAGTACTCCGTCTCGAAGGGAAAGATGGTGTAGAGGCGGTCAACATATCTGCGCAGCTGCTTCACGCGGCGCTCCTTCCATGCCCACACCTTGGGTGCTATGTAGTAGTACACCTTGACTCCCTTAGCCTTTGCCCACTTCGCGATGCGTAGGTTGAAGGCGGGGTAGTCGATAAGGATGATGACATCGGGGTTGAAGCCCACGATGTCGGCCTTGACATCGTCTATCTGGCGGAATATGGTGCGTAGGTTCATCGCCACCTGCACAAATCCGAAGAAGGACATCTGCTTATAGTGGTAGAGCATATTCTCTGCGCCACCTACCTCGGCCATGCGGTCGCCACCCGAGAAGCGGAACGATGCTTCGGGGTCGTTGTGGCGTATGCCGCGCATAAGTTTGCTGCCGTGGAGGTCGCCCGAGGGCTCACCCGCAATAACATAATACTTCATAGTGAGTGCATTTTGACTACAAAGATAACCCTTTATTTCGAATATAGAGCCCTCCATGCACCAAAAAAGCAGCACCCCGAAGAGTGCTGCTTGATATAATAGTGTGGCGAGAGCCTACTTTACGACAATCTTACCATTGTCAACCTCAAAGAAGTTGGCATCCGTGCCACCATTGAGGAGTGCCAAGGCGTCGGCAGAGGCCACTATGCTATTGTCCGATACATTCAAGAGGTCGCCATTTGCGTAGTAGAAGCAATCCACATTGTTGTTCGATGCCTGGTATGCGATGCCGTTCGAAGAGGTGATAACACCGCCATTTAAGCAATAGTTGGCCTTGTCGCCAGAGCCATACTGCGCCTTGGGGGCGATGCCACCTGCGCCATCAGCACCACGAATCTCGCCATGGTTGTAGCAGTAGTTTGCGGTGATAGTGCCGTAGAGGCTGTATGCGATACCTGCGGCGTAGCTATTCTCTGCGGTGATGTTACCGAAGTTTGCGCAGTAGGCAAATGTAGCCTTTGCACCAGGTGTCTGACCGAGGATGCCCGCAGCCGAGGCGTTGGCATTGTCCATTGTAGAGAGCACATCGCCATAGTTGAAGCAGCGCTCGAAGTCACACGCACCCAAGATGATACATACAACACCCGATGCAGGCTCCGATTTCGAAGATGTAATCTCGCCATTGTTCACGGCGTTAGATATAGCGCCCTCCATGCGGTTTGCAATACCCGCAGCGCCCCATTCGCCAGTGATAGCGCCATTGTTTACGACATTGTCGATGACGGTGTTAGCGCCTGTGAGCCAGCTTGCAATACCCGCAGCGCGGTTAGCCGTAACCGATGCGTCGTTCTGGCAATTTGTGATTGTGACATCCTCGGCATTGTGGCAGATGCCCGCAGCGTAGCTTGTAGCGTTGATAGTGCCCGACACCTTAACATTGTCGATTGTCATGCCCGCCTCGGCGTTGCATACCACGGCTGCGGCATACTTTGTAGAGTTGATGTTTACGCCCTCGAGAGTGAGGTTCTTGACCTCTGCGCCAGCATCAGCATAGGCGATAAGTGCTGCGTTGTCGCCACCCGCGGCGAGGTTATAGATAGTCTTGCCATTGCCATCGAAAGAGCCTGTGAACATATTGGTTGATGTGCCGATGGGTGTCCAGGGCTCGTTGTTGAGGTCGATGTTCTCGGTAAGGAGTATGGTCTTGCCATCGAGGTCGTTAGCGTCGGCTGTTGCAAGCCATGCAAGCTCCGAAGCCTTAGTGATGGCGTATGTCTGTGTCGCAGCATCGAGTGCGGGCTCCGACACGCTTATGCCATCCCAAACCTGCTGGTAGAAGGGCTCGTCGGTAACGCCATTTGCGAAGTTGTCGTTGATGCTGACATCTATCGTAGTGCTTGATGTGAGCACATTACCGATAAGCGTTGTGAGGTGGTTGCGCTGCACGGGGATGTCGGTAGAGAAGGCTGTGGTTTTGATTTCGCCATTGGCCTTGTCGTAAACCGTCATCGTGAAGTTGATGGCCTGCTGCTGGTCCTCGGCGAGGATGTAGTCCGTAAAGAGTGTCATATGTGTATGACGCTTAACGCCATCTGCACTCTCTGTGCTGTAGGGGGTGTAGTAATCGTAACCCTCGGTATAGGTGTGAGTGCTAAGGCCTGTGTGTGTGGCGTCAATAACCTTCGACACAGCGGGGTCGTATGCCACCTCGAATGCCTTCGTTGTGTAAGCACCGCTGATAGCGCCAGTGAGGGCGTTGAAGGCATTGGGGTTGAAGGCGTTATACTCAATCGCCACCTTGCCGGGGTCGCTGTTGATGTTGAGGTCGGCGAGGTCCGTAGCCACTACGCGCACCTTACCATAGGGACGTGTAAGGGTGATGCTCTCGGCTGTGGGGTTGCTTACGGTGATATCCTTAGATGAGAAGTAAGCATCGGCAGCCTCGTCGTTGATAGCCTCGTTCTTGATTGTGATCTCCTTGAGCGTGGTGCCTATGTTGTGGCGAAGACCGAGCTCACGCTGTGTCTCGATTGCGGGGTTGTCGGTCGCACCATTATCGACAAAGTCGGCAAATACAACGAAGTGGTAGTCGCGGTTGGGCACAAGGCGCAGGTCGAAGGTTACGGGTGTGTACTCATCTACGATGGCCACCTGACGATCCTTGATAGGGGCGTAGTCATCGCCATAGATGCCACTGGGGTCAACATCGTAAACCTCCAGGGTGTAGCGAAGATCTACATCGGCCCAGTCTATGCGGTTGTCGCCCGCCGCGCTACCCTGCAAGTAGTCGATAGCGCCGTAGGCACTGTTGCGTCCCGCCTGGGGTGTAGTGTCGCCCGCACGTGTTGAGAGGTCGGTGACGCCGATGGCGAGTGAGAAGTCGATCTCGTCATTACCAACGATCTTTGTTGTCTCATGGTCTGTTTGGCACGATGCCAATCCGAGCACCGCTGCCGATAAAGCTAAAAATTTTCTCATAAAGTAAAAATGTATTGATGTACATGCCTTGTAGCTTTACAAAACAAGTGCCATGATTGTCCAAACACAAAAAGGCGACCCCTTTAGAGGAGTCGCCCAAATGTCGTATGTGGGAGTATGTTAGATGCCCATCTCGTCGATAAGCCACTCAGCACCACCCACCTTGTCAACTACGAACAATACGTAGCGGATGTCGCAGATGATGTTGCGGCACAAGGTCTCGTCAAACTCGATGTCGGACATCGTAGAGAGCCATGTGCGGTCGAAGTTAACACCGATGAGCTCGCCCTTGCGGTTGAGAACGGGAGAACCTGAGTTACCACCTGTAGTGTGGTTTGTAGCGATGAAGCATACGGGCACGGTGTACTTGCCATTCATGGTTACGCCCCAGCGGCCGTAGTCCTTAGTGGCGTATGCGTCGCGCAATGCTTGAGGCACATTGTAGTCGTAAATCTCGGGGTTGTCCTTGGCAATGATGCCCTCAAGGGTTGTCTGTGGGAGGTGGTACTCGCCATCGGCATACTCATAACCCGCTACCTTACCGTAAGCAACGCGCAATGTGAGGTTTGCATCGGGGAAGAATGCACGCTTCTTATCCCACTCCATAAGCGCCTTAACGTAGGGACGGAACCAACGCTCAATGTCGGGGATGTTGCTGAAGTTGCGGTATGCGTATTTCGATACGTGTGCGCGCAATGGAGCGATAGCGTTTGCGAACTCTGTGATGGGGTCGTTAGCCACGTTCTCGGCCTTGTAGCTCTCGAGGCTACCAAGTGTAGTGTTGTCGTAGAGCCACTCTGCGTAGGCTGCGGCGCCACCATGCTTTGCAAAGAGTGCCTTTAGCTCGGGCGTAAAGAGCGTAGCGTGCTTCTCGTATGCTGTGAGCATAGCCACGGCGATGTCGCGGTCAACCTCTACGTCGAAGTCCTTGTAGAAGAGCTCGAGGGCTGCCTGCTTCTGCTCGGCGGTGAGCTTAGTATTCTCCGCTATTGCGACAACCTGTGTAAGCTCGATGCCACGCAACGACTCGTTGAAGAGCTCGTAGTGGAAGTAGCCCTCCATGTTTCTCTCATAAGCGGCCGAAAGCGAGTCGAGCAGGTATGCTTTTGTGGGGTTCTCCTTGCGGAAGCGCTCCTCGTAAGCGAGTTTTTTGTTGTATGTGCCGAGGCGGTTGATGCCCTTAACCTCGCCCTGCCACTTCTTCCAAGCGTTGGCGATGTTAGCCTGCTTTGCGGCATACTTGATGCGTGTCTCCACGGACTTTGCCTGTGCCGCACCGATGATGTCGAGGCGCTGTGTGCGAAGGTCAATCTTTAAGGGGTCTGAAATCTCGGCGATGTACTTAACCGCGTCAGATGTGATATACTCCTGAGTGTTGCCAGGGAAGCCGTAAATCATCGTAAAGTCACCCTCCTTGATGCCCTTTGTCGAGATTTGGAAGTGGCGCGCAGGGGTATAAGGCTTGTTCTGGGCGCTATATGCTGCGGGCTCATTGTTCTCGTTAGCATAGATGCGGAAGATTGAGAAGTCGCCAGTGTGGCGTGGCCATATCCAGTTGTCGTTGTCGGCACCAAACTTACCGATAGTCGTTGGAGGTGTGCCCACGAGGCGCACGTCGTTGAACTCGCGGTAGATGAAGAGGTATGCCATGTTGCCGTAGTACATAGACTCTACTGTAGCGCGGAAGCCTACACCCTCGGCCTCAGCCTTAGCGATGATCTCCTCTTTTGTCTCGCCCGCTGCGAGGCGCTCTGTCACCTCCTCCATGCGTACGAGGATGTGTACCTTAAGGCCGGGGCAGGGCAACTCCTCCTGGTGGTTCATAGCCCAGAAACCGTCGGTGAGGTAGTCGTGCTCGACGCTTGAGAGTGCCTGGATTGCGTCGTAGCCGCAGTGGTGGTTAGTGAGGATAAGACCCTTCTCTGAGATGATTTCACCAGTACATCCACCGTCAAATAGAACTACTGCATCCTTCATAGACGCTTTGTTGATGGAGTAGATGTCCTCGGCAGAGAGTTTGAAGCCCTTAGACTTCATGTCGCTTATGCGTGACGAGATGAGTGACGGAAGCCACATACCCTTGTCCGCAACGGCGTTGAATGTTGTTGCAAGGAGCAACGCAAAAATTAGTAGTGAACGTTTCATGTTGTTATTGTATTAAATTTGATTTTCGGTTTAGTAGCACGATGGTAGGCGCTCGATGAAGCACTCCAACTCGCGGTATAGTCGCTGCACGGGGAGACCCATGACATTGAAGAAGGAGCCCTCGATGGACTCTATGCCCGTGTAGCCTATCCACTCCTGAATGCCGTATGCTCCAGCTTTGTCCATGGGGTGGTAGTTCTCGACGTAGTAGGCTATCTGCTCCTCGGTAAGCGTTGCGAAGCGCACCTTACTCTTAGATGAAAAGCTGCGCTCGTAGTCCGTAGAGCGGAGTGTTACGCCCGTTACTACGCAGTGCTCACGGCCCGATAGGCGTGCTATCATTGCGCGTGCCTCAGCCTCGTCGGCAGGCTTACCCAATACCTCGTTACCCAATACTACGGTGGTGTCGGCGGTGATGAGAATGTCGCCACACTGCAAGGGTGTGGGGTAGGCGTGGCTCTTGAGCTGTGATAGGTACTCTGCCACCTCTTCGGCGGGTAGCGTGGCGGGATATATCTCGTCGCACTCGAACTTTGGTGCTAGACGATATGCTATTCCCGTAGCCTGCAAAAGCTCGCGTCGGCGTGGGGATGCCGAGGCGAGTATTATGTTGAATGACTTAAGCTTATCGTGTAGTAGCATCGTAAAACTCTTTTATCCTACAAAGGTACTCAATTTATTTGATTTTCCCTATCTTTGCGCCCATATTCATCTCTGTTTATAGGCAAATATCTACAAAATAGTCTGTTATGAAGCGTGATGCTATAGATTTCGAGAGTAACGAGATAGGTAAACTCTTCCGCAAGATGCTCGTTCCCACGCTGCTCGGCACGCTGTCTATGTCGGCAATGACCGCCATTGATGGCATCATCGTGGGCCATGGTGTGGGCGCTGTGGGTGTCGCTGCGGTCAATATCGTCGTACCCATATATACGCTTATGTCGGGCATAGCACTTATGGTGGGTGCGGGCTGCTCGGTCGTGGCAAGCATACATCTGGCCAAGCAGAAGCTCAAGGTGGCGCGCCTAAACATCACGCAGGCCCTCGTAGCCTCGTCGCTCACGGCAGCCGTTATATGCGCCCTTATCCTTGCCTTTCCGCGCGAGACATTCGAGCTGCTGGGTGCGTCGCCCACGCTTATGCCCTATGTCATAGACTACACGCTGTGGCTCATGCCGGGCTTTGTGTTCGAGATGTTTAGCCTTATAGGCCTCTTTATCATACGCTTGGATGGTGCGCCGCGCTATGCAATGTGGTGTAACATCATCCCCGCGGTGTTGAACGCCATCCTCGACTGGGTATTCATCTTCCCCGTGGGCATGGGCGTCAAGGGTGCGGGTGTCGCCACATCAATGTGTATGGTGCTGGGCGGTGTTATGGCCTTGGTCTACCTGCTTATGCCGAGCCATAAGTTGAGCGTCGTAGTGCCTAAGTTCTCGCTTAAGAGCCTGCGCCTGTCGCTGCGCAATGTCTGGTATCAGTGCCGCATCGGTGTGTCGTCGCTTATGGGCGAAATCTCGTTGGCCGTCTTCGTATTCGTTGGTAATCTGGTCTTTATGCGCTTCTTGGGTGACGATGGTGTCGGTGCGTTCGGCATCTCGTGCTACTACACCCCCTTCTTCTTCTCGGTGGGTAACTCCATCGCGCAGTCGGCACAGCCCATCATAAGCTATAACTATGGCCTTGAGCGCTGGGATAATGTGTCGCGCATACGCCGCATGCTCCTTATGACCTCGTTTGCCGTGGGTGCTGTCGTGGCGCTATTGTTCGTCTTTGTTCCCGAGTGGTTGGTGGGTATGTTTGTGGATACTACCTCCAAGGCGGGTGTTATCGCCATTGCGGGCTTTCCATACTACGCCCTCGGCATCATATTCTTCATCCTAAATGTCGCTATCATAGGCTATTACCAGAGCATCGAGCGCGTGGGTCGTGCGATGTTCATTACGGCCCTCAGAGGCATGGTGTTCATCGTTCCCGCCTTCCTGCTGCTGCCTTCGGTACTCGGTGTGCGTGGCATATGGCTTGCGATGCCCGTGGCCGAGGTGCTGACGCTGGCGGTGGTTGGAATAATGTTGCTAACGACAAAAAAGAGAGTGGCTCATACCCGAGGGTAGGAGCCACTTCCTTTTATTGGTGTGGGTGTTACTTCTTGATAGTAAGCTCGTCGAGCAACCACTCGGCACCTGCATATTTCTCGATTACGAACAAGACGTAGCGGATGTCGACAGCGATGGTGCGCTGCAACTCGGGCTCGAATGCCACATCGCCAGACATAGCCTCCCAGTTGCCGTCGAATGCCAAGCCGATAAGCTGACCCTTCTTGTTCATAACGGGTGAACCAGAGTTACCACCTGTGATGTCGCAGTTCACGAGGAATGCGATGGGGAGGTCGCCATTCTTATCAGCATAGCGGCCGTAGTCCTGCTTCGCGTAGAGCTCCTTCAAACGCTCGGGCACGGTGAACTCAACGGGATTTGTGGGGTCCTCCTTCGCCATCACGCCATCGAGAGTGGTGTAGTGGCTGTAGATGATGCCGTCGGCGGGGCTGTAGGGCAATACATTACCGTAGGTGAGGCGGAGTGTGAAGTTAGCATCCGATGCCCACGCCTTGTTGGGCTTCATCTTCATAAGGCCCGCGATGTAGAGGCGGTGACCCTCTGAGAACTTATCGTTGGCAGCCATAGCGGCGGGAACAAGCTCGTTGTAGAGCTCGAAGAGTGACAGTGCAAGTTCGTACACAGGGTCGTTGTTGAATGCCGCCTCGCGTGCCTCAGCATCGAGGGCTGCTACTGCCTGATACTTCTCGTAGTTTGCAAGCTGCGAGTTGTCGTAGAGCCAGTCAACATAGGCGTCGCTGTTGCCACCAAACTCTGCGTCAATCTTATTGTAGATTGAGGGTAGGCGCTTGTTGTTCTCGCGGTAGATGGTAAACATGCGCTTTGCAACATCGCGGTCGGTAGCCTCGTCGTAGTCCTTATAGAATTGTTCTGGGTCGTGCATGCCGAACATGGGGTTTGTGAGTTCCACCGACTGGAAGAATGCCTCAGAGAGATACTGCAATGTAGCGTTCTCCTCCTTTGCCTCGGTCTGCGACTGCTCGATAAGGCTCAAGGCATCCATGTAGCGCTCTTCGGGGAGTGTGTTGGCGTTTGCCCATGCCTGGAACTCAGCCTCCTGTGCCGCCTTCTTGTCGCGCACATTGAGCTTCTCGATGCCGCGTGACATGCCGATAGAGTTCTTCCAGTAGTTTGCCGAGCGTGCGAACTTAGCGTCGTACTTGATGCGTACTGCCTGGTCAGCATCCATGTGCTTACGCAAGATTGCCTGACGCTCACCACGGATGTAGATGCGCTGTGGGTTGTCCACCTCCAACATGTAGTCAATCTCGTAAGATGTCATGTAGCGCTGTGTAGAACCTGGGAAGCCCATGATCATGCCGAAGTCACCCTCCTTGATGCCCTTGAGCGAGATGTCGAGCCACTTCTCTGCCTTGTATGGTACATTATCCTCGGAGTAGGCTGCGGGGCGGTTGTCCTTGCCAGCATATACGCGGAAGATAGAGAAGTCGCCAGTGTGGCGTGGCCACATCCAGTTGTCCGTGTCGCCACCAAACTTGCCGATAGACGATGGAGGTGTGCCTACGAGGCGCACATCAGTATATGTCTCGTATGCGAAAGCGAAGAACTGGTTGTTGCCGAAGAAGCCTGGGATGATGATGTCGTAGCCAGGATACTGAGCCTCGAGCTGAGCAATCTTTGCCTGCTTGTTGGCAGTAGCCATAGCCTGAAACTCCTGCTCGCTTGCAGTCGATGGGATGTTGCCCACGATGTCGGCTGTTACATCCCAGATGTGGCGCACGAAGCGTACCGATAGGCCCTCTGCGGGGAGCTCGTCGGCGTTGCATGTAGCCCAGAAGCCATCAGCGAGGTAGTCGTGCTCAACAGATGAGAGCTGCTGAATAGCGCCGTAGCCGCAGTGGTGGTTTGTGAAGATGAGGCCCTCGGACGATACGATCTCGCCTGTGCAGCCGCCACCAAAGATTACGATGGCATCCTTCAATGATGACTTCTCGGCAGAGTAGATATCCTCGGCCTTGAGCTTCGCGCCGTGTGCCTTCATATCCTTCTCGTTCATCTTTTTGATGTAGGGCAATAGCCACATGCCCTCATCTGCCATGGCTGAGAACGACACGCCAACCACGAGCAAAAGTGTTAATAGTCTCTTCATGTGTAGTGATGTTTTATGTTTTGAATCTTATCTTTTCTCTCGCGTGCGTACATATATGCGTGCATACGCAAGATTATTATATAGTCGCTACTTCCACACCAGTGGCGCACCCACAGCCTCAAGCTCGGCGTCGGTAAGCTCCACGGTTATGTTGCCAAGCTCGGCATCGGCAATCTCGTAGGCGTTATACTGGAATACGATGCCCTCGTCGGTGAGATATGCTGCGACGGGTAGGTAGAGATATTCGGGTGATACGATGTAGAACTGATCGCCATACTCCGCCTTTAGCTTATCAAATACAAGCACGATAAGCGCATCGTACCACTCGCCATCGCTGAGATAACTGAAATCATAGACGTTGCCTGTGCTTAGGTCGTAGCACTCGTACGTCTGGCTAATGAGGGGATACATGCCGCCGAAGTCTGTCTCGACAACGGTGTCGTAGCATACGACGCTATTGTTGCGCACCAGCGATGCCACCTGGTAGAGGTGAAGCTCGCACTCGAGGTTTGCGAAGTTAAACTCCTGCATGCTCTCCAATGCTGCATCCTTGAATGCTTCGCACGAACGCTGCAAGTCCTGCTCCTCGAAGGCGAACTCTCCGAATGTGGCCTGATAGTTTAGCTCCTCGATAATGGCGAAGGCCTCGCTATCTGTCGTATTGGTGATATGCTCATACGAAATGGTAAAGGCGTAGTTACCCTCGTCGATTAGTTCATACTCGAATGTCTTGAACTCGGGGATGTCGGAGCTCTTTTTTGTCTCCTCGGCACATGCCACTGCGCACACCGCTACAATGGCAAGTATATAAAATCTAAGTTTTCTCATACCTATTTATATTATTTGTAGCGTAAAGATACGCAATTTTATCGTATCTGCAAAAATCTTTCGATATTGTGGGGTGTAGCGACGCAAACTTTTCTGCCGTAAGAAGCGGGGTAGTCGCCCCGAAAGTGTGGTAAAACCAGGTGTTTTTTACCGAAAATCGCACTTTTTTAAGAAAAATCACAAAAAAATGCATTTTTTTTGCGAATAAATTTGCAGAATAAAAAATTAGCCGTATATTTGCAGTGTCAAAAGGAAATAACACTGATGACAACAAAAACTGGTCGATTCATCTAAGGGCTAGGATACCTGCCTCTCACGCAGGACATAGGGGTTCGAATCCCCTATCGACTACTAAAAATCAACAGGAAGATGTCGCAAGACATCTTTTTGTGTTTTATACCGGTAGGCTATGCAGCGACATATTGATATCAACGACTTCAACTATCCGCTCCCCGATGAGCGCATAGCAAAGTTCCCACTCGAGGATCGCTCTTCGTCGAAGCTCCTTATCTACGACAACGGCACCATCTCCGAGAGTAACTTCCGCAATGTGGCAGAGTTCCTGCCCGCGGGCGCTATGCTCGTATTCAACAATACGCGCGTGGTGCGTGCCCGCATCGTGATGCACAAGGCATCGGGTGCGCGCATCGAGGTCTTTTGCCTCGAACCACACAACCCCGCGGACTATGAGCGTGCCTTTCAGCAGCGTGGCCAGAGCGAGTGGAGCTGCATCGTGGGCAACCTCAAGAAGTGGAAGGAGGGCGAGGTAGGCATCGACTTCGACTTCGCGGGTGAGCGACATACGCTGCGTGCCGAGATTGTTGAGCGCGGCACACGCGAGCATATCGTGCGCATGCGCTGGTCTGCCGACTGTACCTTTGGCGAACTCCTCGAGGAGCTCGGCCGCATACCCATCCCGCCATATCTCAATCGCGAGAGCGAGGAGATTGACAACACGCGCTACCAGACTGTCTATGCCCGTTACGAGGGCTCGGTGGCGGCACCCACGGCGGGTCTCCACTTCACGGAGTCACTGATGGAGGATATGCGTGCTAAAGGCTTTGGTTTTGAGGGTGTTACGCTGCATGTTGGCGCTGGTACATTCCTCCCCGTTAAGGATGAAAATGCCGCTGACCACCCCATGCACACGGAGCACTTCTCGGTCGCGCTGTCAACGCTTGAGTCGCTGCTTTCGCGTGCCGAGAATATCGTTGCTGTGGGCACTACATCGGTGCGTACATTGGAGTCTTTGACGGCTCTTGCATGGCGTATTAAGAGCGAGGGTAGTCCATGTGAGGAGCGCGTAGTAGGGCAGTGGGAGTTGTATGATATTCCCGCCGAGTTTGGGGGTGAGGAGGTGCTCTCGACACTTGTAAACTACATGCGCGAGAGGGGCCTTGAGCAGCTTAAGGCGGCTACGCAGATTATGATTACGCCCCTGGGCTATCGCTTCCGCATCGTGCGCTATATAATCACCAATTTCCACCAGCCTAAGTCAACTTTGTTACTTCTTGTAAGTGCCTATGTTGGTGAGGATTGGCATAAGATTTACGACTATGCCTTGGAGCACGATTTCCGCTTCCTAAGCTATGGTGATTCGTCGTTGCTGAAGGTAGAGCGTTAGTGAATTTAGGGAGTATAAAGAGTTTAGGGAGCTTAGTGAAATAAATCGCTAAACTCCCTAAATTGCTAATTGCTAATTACTAATCGCTTAGTACTGCTCCTTCTCGTTGGGGAAGTCGCGGCTCTTGACATCATCGACATAGTGGCCCACAGCCTCCAAAATCGTTGTGCCTACATCGGCATAGCGACGCAAGAAACGGGGTGAGAAGGCCTGTGTGATGCCGAGCATGTCGTGCGCAACGAGCACCTGACCATCTGTCGCGCCACCCGCACCGATGCCGATTGTGGGTATGTGCAACTCCTCCGATACGCGCTTGCCGAGCTCTGCGGGAATCTTCTCCAAGACGACTGCGAAGCAACCCGCCTCCTCGAGAAGCTTGGCGTCGCGGATGAGCTTGTCGGCCTCAGACTTATCCTTCGCGCGCACATTGTATGTGCCGAACTTGTGGATGGACTGAGGCATAAGGCCGAGGTGTCCCATCACGGGGATGCCTGCCGAGATTATGCGCTGTACGGACTCCAAAATCTCTTCGCCACCCTCCATCTTAACTGCGTCTGCCTCAGTCTCTTTCATGATGCGAACGGCAGAGTCGAGGGCGAGCTTCGAGTTACCCTGGTATGTACCGAAGGGGAGGTCCACAACCACCAATGCGCGCTCCACGGCGCGTACTACAGACTTGGCGTGGTAGATCATCATATCGAGGGTGATGGGGAGTGTTGTCTCGAAACCAGCCATCACATTTGCTGCTGAGTCGCCGACAAGGATAACATCGATGCCTGCCTTATCGATAATCTTTGCCATAGAGTAATCATACGATGTGAGCATGGCAATCTTCTCGCCGCGCTGCTTCATCTCCGTAAGGCGTAGAGTCGTCACGGCTCTTACTGTGCTTTCTACTGACATATGTTTGTTTTAGTAAATTTTATACAAAGTTAACCATTAAAGTGATAAGTGCAAATTTTTACAGCCTTTTCCTTGCTATGGTATCGAAAATCGGGACGTTGATTGCGAAAAAATACCTATATATATTGTGTAGTATAAAAAAAAGTAGTATATTTGCAGCGTATTAGAGCGAGTGTAAGGGGACGAGGAGTCCCCTTATTTCGTACCTGGGTGGATAATCAAATCACCCCATAAGCCGATAATAATGTAATAAAATAGTATAAAAATGATTGATGTTAAGACAGTTACGGAGATTGCTGAGCGCCACCTCGAGGGTAGCGACATCTATGTTGTAGAGTGTAAAATCAGCCCTATGGGCGAGATAGAGCTCCTCATCGACAGCGATACTGCCGTAAAACTCGAAGATTGTGCAGCACTAAACCGCGCTATCGAGGCGGAACTCGACCGCGAGGTTGAGGACTACTCGCTTATGGTGGCATCGGCGGGAATCGGCACAGAGCTCAAGCTCCTACGCCAGTACAACAAGATTATCGGCTCATCTGTAGAGGTGCTACTCAAGGATGGCATCAAGCTCCTTGCGAAGCTCAACAGCGCTGACGAGGCGGGTATTGTTCTCTCATACGAGGAGAAGCAGGCCGTGGAGGGCAAGAAGCGCAAAGTGACCGTGGAGGTTACGAAGGAGTACAAGTGGGAGGAGATAAAGTATGTGAAAGAGTACCTCGACTTCAAGTAATTTTTCGTTATAAGAGGCGATCTTTGACGCTTTGCTTGTCTGAAAAATGCTCATTTACTTCGAGTAAACTCCGCTTTTTCATCCTACGACAAATCGCCAAATCTCACCACTTCTAACGAAAAATGGGGGGGGGAGGCGCCCGTAAACAAGACAAATAATCAAAACAAAATATAAAACACAAAATGAAGTACATTAATCTTATCAGCAACTTTGCTGAGTTCAAGGAGCTCAAGAGCATCGACAACGCTACGCTTATCGGTGTGTTGGAGGATGTATTCCGCCACGCACTCCAGAAGCAGTTTGAGAGTGACGAAAACTTCGACGTTATCATCAACCCAGAGAAGGGCGACCTCGAGATTTGGCGCAACCGCACAGTCGTAGAGGATGATATGTTGGAGGATGAGAACACCGAGATTGCACTCTCGGAGGTTAAGGCTATCGACGCATCATACGACGTAGGTGACGAGTATGTTGACCAGATCGACATGACACAGTTTGGTCGTCGTGCAGTGTTGTCACTCCGCCAGAACCTCGCATCGCGCATCCTCGACCTCGAGAAGGCAGCCCTCTTCGAGAAGTACTCAGAGAAGGTTGGCGAGATCATCACAGGTGAGGTTTACCAGGTGTGGAAGAAGGAGGTGCTCGTACGTGACGATGAGGACAACGACCTCGTATTGCCCAAGAGCGAGCAGATTCCTAACGACTTCTACCGCAAGGGTGATCCCATCAAGGCTATCGTTAAGTCTGTAGAGATGAACAACAACCAGCCACGCATCATCCTCTCGCGTACCGACAACCAGTTCCTCGAGCGTTTGTTCGAGCAGGAGGTCCCCGAGATCTACGATGGTCTTATCACCATCAAGCGCATCGCGCGTATCCCCGGTGAGCGTGCTAAGGTGGCAGTTGAGTCTTACGACGAGCGCATCGATCCCGTAGGTGCTTGCGTCGGCATGAAGGGCTCGCGTATCTACACCGTGGTTAAGGAGTTGCGCAACGAGAACATCGATGTTGTAAACTACACCGCTAACACATCGCTAATGATTCAGCGTTCGTTGAACCCCGCAAAGATTTCGACTATCACCATCGACGAGGAGCGTAAGACAGCATCTGTATATTTGAAGCCCGAGGAGGTATCTTTGGCTATCGGTAAGGGTGGTCTTAACATCCGCCTCTCGAAGATGCTCACAGGCTACGACATCGACGTATATCGTGAGATTGAGGAGGAGGATGTGGCACTCACAGAGTTTGCAGACGAGATCGAGGCATGGATTATCGAGGCGCTTAAGAATGCTGGCTTCGACACTGCAAAGAGCGTATTGGAGCTCTCGGCAGAGGAGGTGGCACACCGCGCAGACCTCGAGGTTGAGCAGGCTGAGGCCGTAGTAGCTGTGCTTAAGGCAGAGTTCGAGTAGAGTAGATAACGATTAATGAAAGGAGAATTGAATGGATAATAGCAAGAAGATAAGACTTATACAGGTGGCGAAGGAGTTTAAGGTGGGCTTTAATACGCTTGCCGATTTTCTCCAGCGCAAGGGCCTGCAGAGCGACTGCTCGCCCTCATCACCCGTATCTGCAGAGGTATATGCAGTACTCGAGAAGGAGTTTGGCCGTAACCGCCAGTCGGGTAACGAGCGCAACGCTGTACGTGAGCGCATTCAGACTAAGGGTTCAGTGAGCATCAACTCACAGAGTGCCAAGGAGGCTGAGGAAGAGGAGGTTGTTATAAAGAGCAATGTCATCAGCGTAAAGGATGAGGTTCGTGGTCCCAAGATTTTGGGTAAGATAGACCTCGGTGGCAAGAAGAAGGAGGAGGCACCCGCACCCGTAGAGGTGAAAGAGGAGCCTAAGCCAGCACCAGCACCCGTAGTTGAGGAGCCTAAGCGTGAGGAGCCTAAGCCTGCGCCCGCAGAACCTAAGGTAGAGCCTAAGCCCGCACCAGCACCCGTAGTGGAGGAGCCCGAGCAGGAGGAGGCAGCAGAGCACAAGCGCGACTCTGTATATCGCCCTCAGGTATCGCAGCTCGATGGCCCCAAGATTCTCGGTACGATGGATGTATCGAACATGGTTCCCGGTGGCAAGCACAAGCGTAAGCGTCTCGAGAAGGAGAAGGTTAACGTTGCGAAGGAGGGTAAGAATGTTGGTAAGCCCGAGAAGGGTGGCCAGAAGGGTGGTAACAACAATGCTAACCCCAACGCCAACCAGAACAACCAGCAGGCACAGCAGCAGTCAAAGAAGAATAAGAAGCAGAAGCAGCAGCCCAAGCCCGTTGTACGCCCCGAGGTATCGGACGAGGAGGTACAGAAGCAGGTTAAGGACACCTTGGCACGTCTTACAGCCAAGGGCACAAAGTCTAAGGGTGCGAAGTATCGTAAGGAGAAGCGTGAGGAGGTTCGTGAGCGCATGAACGAGGAGATGGAGCGCGAGGAGATGGAGCGCAGCGTGCTCAAGGTTACGGAGTTCGTAACCGTGAGTGAGCTCGCTACCATGATGAACGTGTCGCCCATGGAGGTCATCTCGGCATGTATGAACCTCGGCCTTATGGTATCTATCAACCAGCGTCTCGATGCTGAGGCATTGGTAGTAGTGGCCGAGGAGTTCGGCTTCACAGTAGAGTTCGTATCAGTGGAGATTCAGGAGGCTATCGAGGCAGATGCCGACACTGAGGATGAGCTCGTAGCGCGTCCCCCTATCGTTACCGTAATGGGTCATGTTGACCACGGTAAGACATCGCTCTTGGATAACATCCGTAAGACAAATGTAACAGCTGGCGAGGCGGGTGGTATCACCCAGCACATCGGTGCCTACTCTGTAGAGCGCAACGGCCAGAAGATTACATTCCGCGATACCCCAGGTCACGAGGCATTTACCGCTATGCGTGCGCGTGGTGCCAAGATGACCGACGTGGCTATCATCATCGTTGCTGCCGACGACAGCGTCATGCCACAGACCGTGGAGGCTATCAACCACGCCTCGGCAGCGGGTGTGCCTATGGTATTCGCTATCAACAAGATGGATAAGCCCCAGGCAAACTCTGACCGCATCCGCGAGCAGCTCTCGGCAATGAACTACCTCGTGGAGGATTGGGGTGGTAAGTACCAGTGCCAGGAGGTATCTGCAAAGAAGGGCATGAACCTCGACAAGCTCCTCGAGAAGGTGTTGCTCGAGGCCGAGATGCTCGAGCTTAAGGCTAACCCCGACCGTAAGGCT
This sequence comes from Alistipes sp., assembly GCA_045633045.1. GTDB lineage: Bacteria > Bacteroidota > Bacteroidia > Bacteroidales > Rikenellaceae > Alistipes. The sequence goes on along the minus strand of JAZQXV010000012.1, from coordinate 24,606 downwards.
TCGGGTGCCGTTATCGAGTCTATGTTGGATAAGGGTCGTGGCTATGTTGCTACAATCATGGTGCAGAATGGTACCCTCCGCGTGGGTGATGTGCTCCTTTCTGGTACATACACAGGCCGCGTGAAGGCTATGTTCGATGAGAACGGTAAGAAGGTTACCGAGGCAGGTCCCTCAACTCCCGTACAGGTGCTCGGCCTTAACGGTGCGCCACAGGCGGGTGATACATTCAACGTTATGGATGACGACCGCTCAGCACGCGAGATTGCCAACAAGCGTGAGCAGTTGCAGCGTATGCAGGGCATCATGACACAGAAGCATGTTACCCTCGACGAGATTGGTCGCCGTATCGCTATCGGCTCGTTCAAGGAGCTTAACATCATCGTTAAGGGTGATGTGGATGGCTCTGTGGAGGCTATGTCGGGCTCACTCATCAAGCTCTCGAAGGAGACCGTACAGGTTAACGTTATCCACTCTGCTGTGGGTCAGATCTCAGAGTCTGATGTGCTCCTCGCTGCCGCATCTAACGCCATCATCGTGGGCTTCCAGGTGCGTCCCTCAGCCGCAGCGCGTAAGGCTGCCGAGAAGGAGCAGATCGATATCCGCCTCTACTCTATCATCTACGACGCTATCAACGAGATTAAGGACGCTATCGAGGGTATGCTCGAGCCCGTCATGAAGGAGGAGATCGTATGCTCTACCGAGGTGCTCGAGACCTTCAAGATCTCAAAGGTGGGTACCGTTGCCGGCTGTATCGTTCGTGAGGGCCGCATGCAGCGTAACACACCTATCCGTGTCATCCGCGATGGTATCGTTATCTACACCGGTAAGCTCGGCTCACTCCGTCGTTTCAAGGACGATGTGAAGGAGGTTACCGTAGGTCAGGATTGCGGTCTTAACATCGAGTCGTACAACGATATTAAGGTTGGCGATATTATCGAGGGTTACGAGCAGGTTGAGGTAAAACGCAAGTAGTTTTGATGTGATAACGGCGCATCTACTGCCGCTAACAAAATATGTCTGCAATGGGCAGTACGCCCTAGTACAGCCCATCGCAGCCAATTTTGCCGAGCGTTGTATCTGCACCATTCTGACATCAAAACGGCGTAGCGCTAATGACAGTTGTTACGACCAACAACACATACAATGGAAATAATAGACAATTACCTAAAATAAAACTTAAAGAGATGAACAACATTAAGTTTACAACTGCAGCCGAGGCTGTTAAGTGCATCAAGTCGGGTGATCATATTCACCTTAGTTCAGTAGCGTCAGCTCCACAGTGCCTCATCAAGGCGATGTGCGACCGTGGCCGTAATGGTGAGTTCAAGGATGTTCACATCCACCACCTCCACACCGAGGGCCCAGCACCCTACTCAGAGCCAGAGTTCGAGGGCGTATTCCAGCTCGACTCATTCTTCGTGGGTGGCAACGTGCGTAAGGTAACTCAGGCAGGTTTCGCTGACTACATTCCAATCTTCCTCTCTGAGACTCAGAAGCTCTACCGTACAGGCGCTGTGCCCTGTAACGTGGCTATGATTCAGGTATCTCGTCCCGACAAGCACGGCTACGTGTCACTCGGTACTTCAGTAGATGCTACACTCGCAGCTGTTGAGTGTGCAGACTACGTTATCGCAGTGGTTAACAAGTACGTGCCCCGTTCATTCGGTGACGCGATGATCCACAGCTCACGCATCAACTTCTTCGTTGAGGACGACCAGCCACTCGAGGAGGCACACTTCACAACTCCTAACGAGGTGGAGACAAAGATCGGTAACCTCTGTGCAGGTCTTATCGAGGATGGTGCTACACTCCAGATGGGTATCGGTGCTATTCCTAACGCTGTTCTCGCGCAGCTCGGCAACCACAAGAACCTTGGTGTTCACACCGAGATGTTCGCTGATGGCGTACTTCCCCTCGTAGAGAAGGGCGTAATCAATGGCGCATTGAAGAACATCGACAAGGGTAAGATGGTATCTACATTCCTTATGGGTTCACAGAAGGTTTACGACTTTATCGACGACAACCCTGGCGTACTCATGATGGACGTAGGCTACACTAACGACCCATTCATCATCTCTAAGAACGATAAGGTTACAGCTATCAACTCTGCACTCCAGGTTGATATCACTGGTCAGGTATGTGCTGACTCACTCGGCCGTAAGTTCTACTCTGGCGTAGGTGGTCAGGTTGACTTCATCTATGGTGCTTCACTCTCTAAGGGTGGTAAGGCTATCATCGCAATGCCTTCAATCACTACTAAGGGTGTATCGAAGATCTCTGATGTCCTCACAGAGGGTTCAGGTGTTGTGACAACACGTAACCACATCCACTGGTTCGTAACAGAGAATGGTGCTGTTGACCTCTACGGCAAGAGCCTCCAGGAGCGTGCGCGCCTCATCATCTCTGTAGCACACCCCTCAGCACAGGAGGAGCTCGACCGTGCTGCATTCAACCGCTACGGCAGCCACCACCATTATATTAAGGGTTACATGGGTAAGTAATTTTCCGTGATAGCGGCGCATCTGCGGCGCTTCAATCAAAGCCACCAATGGGATGTACGCCTTAGTACTACCCATCGGTGGCTTTTTCATGTCAGCACCACATCTGCACCACTCTGACGAAAAATTGGTCTCGCGCTTTGGTGGGTTGTGACCTTCCCGTTTGGGAAGGCTTTCTTTTTTAACCCTTAATATAGTGGTGGTGTAGGACACCACCATTCATATCTACAATCCCTCTAAATCCCCCTTTAAGTTCGCTGCGCTCCTTTTCGTTGCTGCGGCTCGGCATAACAAGTAAACTTGCTCTGCTCTCGCCTTAATCGCAACGCTGAGAAGGGGGACTTGGTGCTGTGGTCGCTATAACCGCTCTTACAAAATATAGAGTTAAGGAATATAGGGAATTTAGGGAACTTAGGGATTTTAGGGATTTGGAAAAACATTAATTTCCTTAACTTCCTTAATCTCCCTAAACTCCTTAAATTCCCTAAACTCTCTATTTTCCCCTCCTTTCTACACGCATACGGTGCATTTTCTCTTTGAAGCCTCCCTCATCAAGGAATTGTTCAGAGAGCGAAGCAAGGAGTTTGTGCAGTAGATAGTCCTCCTGCTTGAGTAGTATGATTGCCATATTGGCGACCGTGTCAAGAGGGCGGGATTTTGCAATGTCTAAAATTGATTGATTGCTACCGTCACTGCCAAGCTTGCGCATTGCAATAAACTTGTCTGAGTCATTACACCATTGCTCATAGCCATTAACACGCAGATAGTCCTCATAATCAGCCAGTAGCTCCTTGAAACTTGCTTTGGCAACATTGATAAGTTTGATACCCATTTCGATTGAGGTTTCTATATCTGCATTACCTTCAATAATATTTTGCTTGCCAGAGCGTGCTGCTTGAACCATCTGATCTATTGTTCGGTTGCCACGCTCAAATGCCGAATATGCGAAGTGACAGGTTATGTCGTATATTATCTCTGCCTTACGATAACAGATTAGATTTCTATGATCTCCTTGTGACTTTATTAGAGTTGCTTCTTTCATAGGCCATCCTTTTTTACAAATATACAAAAAAAATAGAGAATTTAGGGAGATTAGTGAATATAGTGCTAAACTTTAATTTCCTTAACCTCCTTAAATTCATTAAACTCTCTATTTCTTTGCTCAATCAAAAATAATTTTCTAACTTTGTAGTGCAATCCTTAGGATTGCAGACATATTTATTAGTGAAAGTGTTTCGCTAATCCTCGGAAGTGAAATTTGGCGATTTTAGACGAAAGGATAACGAATGCTTGCATCACTTGTATTGGTATGCTTCGTCGGCACGTTCTGTGCCTACTCCACATACTGTACAGGTGTGGAGTATTGTTTATTTTCGTCGAGGCCACGCCAAATGCCTATTTCCAGATAAACGAACATCTCCACACTTTCTTTATTTATAATCACCGCATAGGAGATGCTACGGTACCAACTTTTTGTTAAAATGAAAAGATTATTTCTTTTATTAGCGGTGGTCGGAATGTTGTTCACCGCTTGTAGTGAGGTCGGCACTAGTGAGCAGCCAACTCCGACAGAGCCTGAGTATGTGACTGTATCTTTGGGTGTCAATTTTGTTGATCTCGATGTTACATACGAGCCACTATCTCGTACTCAGGAGAATAATGATGTTTATGGTATTCAGGTTTACTCTGCTGTTCCAACATCAGGCGAATACGATTGGCAACCATTTGCTTACGGTGTATTCGATTCTACCGATAACCTGACAATTAACCTTTTGAAGGGTTATGAGTATAAGTTTGTGGCTACAATGGTCAAGGATGGAAAGGAAAAGTTAGTTATGGAAGACAGATGGGAAAATGGTGAGTATGTAGGAAAATACTTCTTAAGTCCTTTCGACTCTTTTATATCTGATAATTTTACATACGGTCCAGAAGACCATTGGGCTTTACAGTATGGAGCTTCTAACCTTCCTTTCATTGAAGGTAGTAGTGATATAGTGTATCATTTTAATTCTGAGCGTTATTATGGCGAGTTGGAGGGTTATGCTCCAGTTGATAATGGCGGAAAGGCTAAGATTCAGCTAAAGCGCACATCATTTGGTGCAAAGTATATCGCTAAGGGCAAGAATGCAACCAATGGCACTTTGGAGATTCTTATGGATAGTGCACCTCAGCTAAACCTAAACCTTGCAGAGAGTAACCAGTGTTCTGAGATATATACATTCTACAATCTTCGTGATGCTTGGCTTGAAGGTAACTACTCAGAGACAATTTCAGTACTGATCCGTCTTGTTCGTGAGGATGGTACGGTAGTGCCATTTGGTACACATAACATTACATTCAAGCGAAACAAAACTACAGTTGTTAATATTAACACAGACGATTGCGGCGAGTCAAGTGGCGTAGGTGTTGAGTTTGTTGATAGTGGTGATATGCCAGATGGTGATGAGTTTACAATCAAGGATGGCGAGATTGTAGATACCGAAATTGAGGCAAACTAAGCAAACAGAATAGAGAATATCTTGTACACTATAGTTATACCATAGTGTACAAGATATCAAGGGTTACATGGGCAAGTAAAATTTTCCGTGATAGCGGCGCGTTAGCGGCACATCGCTATAAGTAAACCTCCCAAGGCTGTACGTTTTGGTACTATCCTTGGGAGGTTTCTTTTGCGATGTACCACTACCACACCGCTCTGACGAAAAATTGTGTATGGGGAGGGAGTTGTCATTCTGAACGAAGTGAAGAATCTCATACGCGACAATACATAATAGCAGTGTCGCTTGTCGGCTTCGAGGAGATCCTTCGCTAATGCTCAGGATGACATACCTCCCCACAAATCTACAAAAAAAAAGGTGCCGACCCGAAGGCCGACACCCAACTAAAAAATACCTTATATTTGTTACTCCACGCTCAAGCGACTCTGCTCGGCCTTAACACCCTTGCGAGCACCCATAGCCGAAGGAGTTGCGAAGAACTCCGATGCGGGAGAGCAGCCGTCAACCTTGAATGTAGTATCCTTAGATGACCATACCTCGGTGAAGTTGCCATCAACATCCTCTGCCACGCCGAAGAAGGTGTAAGCAACATCGAACTCGAATGCATAGAATGATGTAGCCTCATCAACTGCGCCATCGGCAACAAGGCCCTCGATGATGGTCTCATAACCGTAGTAGGGGAAGTCGTTAGCGTTCATGGCATTGAAGTAGAATGCCACAGCTGCCTCATCGACATTCGCCGTGATAGGCACGATTGCTGTACCCTCGAAGACCTCGTAGTTTGGATCCAATGCTGCAATCTCCGAGCCGTTGTAGTATTTATTGATAGTGAGCGAGAAGTCGAGGTCTGCATATACCACCTCTGCGGTAGTGAACTTCATGCGGCTGAGACCCGTAGTTGCTGCGCCAGCCTGTGCACCGAATACGAGGAGCTCATACTCTGTAGAGGGCACAAGACCTGTTGCGGTGTCGCTCATAGTGCCTGTGAGGTACTGAACAGAGAAGTTTGTGAGGATATACTCCATAATCTCTGCGTCGGTGTTACCCTCGAAGCGATCGCCAGCAACGAGTGCTGCAACGTAAGTATCGTCGTTCGTAGGCTCCACCTTTACGGTTGCCTTACGTGGGTAAAGGTCAGGTACTGAGAGTGTAAACGTGTTTTCCGAAGCCTTAACGCCGCCAGTCTTGAAGTTGTAGAACTCGGGAGTGGTGTTCATTAACGCCTCGTCATCCATACCGAAGGCCCAGAGGATAAACTCGGTGTTAGCATCGAGCTCCACCTCGAGGTGTTGTTCACCACGGAAGGCAAGCTCGTTGAAGATGAAGTGTAAGCCCTGCTCGGGAGTGTCGAAGAATGATGAGTAGTAAGCCTTGTCGTTCTCCCATGTCTGCTCGCAGTAGCTGCGCAACTCCTCCTCCGAGGCACCCGCTACGTCCTTAGCCCAGAACACGCCATAGTAGTAGTAACCGTCGTAGCCCTGAGGTGCAAGGTCGATAGTGACGTTGGGGCCGTCAACCTCGACGTTGAAGTCGAAGTGGAGTGTGTAGTCGCTAACGGCTGTGGTAGTGATCTTAAGGCGCACAATCTCGGTCAGGGGTGTAAGCGTCTCGTTGTCAAAACCATAGGCGTATGCTACATATGTCGTGTTAGGTGTAACGCCTGTGAACTGGTGACCCATCATATCGCCCGTGTACATGAAGGCTGCAGCACCCGTCGAGGCGTTGCCACCAAATGCACCACCGAAGCTCTCGAAGATCTCCATGTCGCTTGCCCACAAAGCCTCGTCGCTATACATGAGCTCGCCACCATTCTCCTCGAAGTACTTACCAGTACCAAGGATAAAGACGTAGGGCATGTTCTTGTCCTGGGGCACTACGTTCATAGTGATGGTAGTAGCCGCAGCATTTACAAGTTCCAGCTTTATCGAGTGCTCCTTTCCCGCCGCCTGCTTCACTGTGAGCGTAGGGTTTGGATATACACCCGGATATATCAGTTCCAAGCGGCAGTTGCGCGCCTCCGCATCGTAGCTTGTTGCAACATCGAAAGAGATGACGCCATCGACAGAGGTGTCCACATTGTAGACCCAATCCTTCTCTGCGCTAACCTTGAGCTCGGCACCCTCTACGGGGTTCTCAAGGGTGTAGTTAACCTCGAAGTGACCACCATCGGCAGTTACATCGATGCTCTTTGTCTCAAGAGTAAGTGTGGTGTCGCCCTGGGGCTTGATCTCTGGCTCGTTACCCTTACACCCCGCAAAGAGTGTAAGAGTAAGAGCTGCACACATTATTAACCAAATATTTTTCATGAGAATTGTCGTGTTAGGTTGTACAAAAGCCTCTCTGTGCCTTTAGTTATGCTGCGGGGCTACCTGCGATAGCACCCGAGTAAGTGCCGTTGAACTCTCGGCCGTCAACGAGCTTAACCTCGAACGATACGTTGTAGGTCTGCGATGCCTCAACGTACTCGATATCAAGAGTTACACTATCAAAGGCCTTCTTGTTGCCGTTGAACGAGCTGTAGTTGTTATTAACGTAAACAGTATCTACGTATGCCTCACCAAGTGTGTAGGTATTAGTAGGGATGTAGTTGATGTCCGAGTTGCCAGTACGCATATCGAAGACCATGGTGTACTGCTCTGTTGAGTCCTTAACTGTGAATTCCCAGTTGTCTGAGTACCACTTCTTTGCAGAGAATGTGCTCCATGTGATGTCCGAAGGGGTATCCTCCGCGTCTACGATCTCCATGCCATCGACCTTGCCTACGTATGACATAAGGAATGTGCGACCATCCTGCACCTTACCCGATACTACCATAGTGTAGGTCTTGTCTGCAAGGTTTGTCTCAACAGTGAGGCGTGCCTCTGTGAAGTTGTACTGCGACTGACCCGCTACTGTGAGTGTTGTAGCATCAACGCCGAGGTAACCCTCGCCAGTGCCCACGCCAAGCTCATAAACACCAGCAGCGAGGTACTGTGATGGCTTGCAGTATACGTCGAGCTTAAGCATATAGTTGGCAACCTCACCCTCGTTCTGGGCAAGTGTGATATACCAGTTAGCACCTGACTCATAAGAGCTTGCGTATGCGCGGTTCATAACGACGTCGATAACCTCTTCAGACTGCTCGAGTGAGCAACCCTCAACTGCGCCCTCGTACTCCGACTCGATGATGTAGCCATTCTCGAGTGTGCCGTAGAACGAGATGAGATACTCCTTGGCCTCCCAGTCGATGTCAACAGTAAGAGTACCTGTCGCGAACTTGAACTCGCCACCATTCTCGCCTGCAACAACAAATGTAGATGTGGTGTTGTCGAACTGACCAGCCTCTGCTGCCAAAGCCTTAACGCTGAACTCCTCTGCAGATGTGCTGATAGTGTAGGTGTTATTTACGATATAAGGTGCCTGGAACGCATTTGCGAGGTTGAGGTGTGCTGCATTACCAGCATCGTCTGCAAGTGTCAACGCCCAAGTAAGACCGTTGTCAGAAGTAGTAGCCTTTGCTGAAGTGTAGTCGGTAGTCACAAATACCTTGTCAACAACGGGCATGTTGTCCACATCACCAGTATAGGTTGCTGCGAGGCTGCGACCATCCTTCAACTGGAGGTTGATGTCGAATGTGTAAGCCTTGGTGTCGGGGTCGATAGATACCTCTACAGCACCGCTCTTGAGCAATACGCCATTGTCGTAGCCGTATGTTGAGTAACGCATGCTGTTTACGCAGGGCCACTCTGTAGACTCCTTAACCTCATAAGTACCTGCTGGGAGGTAGTCCTTATCTGGGTCACCGTAGAAGTCGAGACACAAAGTATTCTCGTTGTATGCGAAGTTGTCAGCCTCGTTAGCATCCTCGTAAGAGAACATGAGGTAGTAGTTTGAACTATATTTAGAGCCCTTAACGCGTGTGTAGTTGTGCTCGATAACATTCGATGGGTCATCCTTGGTTGTGAATGCCTCCTCTACCATTACGCTCTTGCCTGCGCCCTCTGCGGCTACCAGCAATACATACTCCTTGACGGGGTCGAGGTCAGTAACTTCAACTGCCTCCTTCGATGTGGGGTCTACCTCGTCGCCCTTGCGGAGCACCTCCGAAGCCTCGGGAATCTCCTTTGAGGCGTTCTGCACGAGGTAGGCTACGCGCTCGGCGTTCTCGGCTGTGAAGCGGAAGTTGATAGATGTGTGGGCAACCTGTACGAGCTCAACATCCAAAGTAACCTCTGCCTGTGCTGTAGTCTTAACGTAGAGTGTGTTAGAGCCAGCAACCTTTGTTACGTTCTTTGCGGCTGCAACAACCATATACTCTGTATCTGCCTCAAGGCCCTCTGCTTTAACCTCTGCCTTGCCCTCTGCAAGCTCGACAGCAACACCCTCAGTCATGATAGTATCCAATGTGGGTGCCTCAGTGCCATCCTCGAGCACTATGTAACGTGCCTCGGTGGCGTTTGTTGTTGTAAGCGTGAATGTCACGTGGTTAACATTCTCTGTGACCTTCTCCAAAGCAACAGTGGGCTGCTTCTCGTCAGCGGGAGTAGGAGTAGGTTCTGGGTTACAGCTCATAAGGCTAAAGCCAAGGGCTGCCATGCAAAGTAAAGCAAGTTTTTTCATAGTTTTAAGGTATTTTAGTTCTAGGTAATTATTCTAATCGATGTTGTCGTTCGTGTGGTGGTGGAACTATTTGCGTGTGAGGACGATGTCCGAAGCACCGCAGTAGAATGGCATCCAGCCCACACCGTCGAAGTTGTAAATCAATGATGGGTAGCAGTTTGCAACGGGTGAAGTGATAGTCAATGTGTTGCCATCCTCCGAAAGTGTAACGTTGAAGTCGTGATCAACCTCTACGCCAAATGTTGTGGGGTCTGCCGAGAGCATGAAGCAGTCGCCAAAGAACATCCAACCTACGACTGAGTGGCGTGCGTAGCCATCCATTGTCACTACGTCACCCTCAGCAATGTTGAGTACCCACTTGGGACCCCACTTCAACTCGGGATCCTCGATCTCATCCGCCATGAGGTCTGTAACGCTGTAGTATGCTATGTTGCACCAACCGTCAACCAATGCTAAGAGTTGGTTGTTTGCGCGGTAGTCGTAGTCGTAATCCTCAACACCTGCAACGATATTTACGGTGAACTCCGATACTTCGGGCTCAGCATAGCCATCAGTGATAGCCTGAACACCTGTCCACTCGCCAAGCAAGCTCTCGAACAACTCAGACTCTACGCGCTCGTTCTGCTGTACGGCTGTTGTTGTCTCGACTGCTGAAATCTGTGCGCGGTTGCCCTGCTTGTCGATGAGCATCACCAATGCGGTATATGATGTCTCGGGTTTGAGACCCTTCTGCGACAACGTCTGCTCGCCAGTGTACTTGATACCGACGTTCATAGCATGATAAGACATATAGGCGTTCTTATCCTCGAGCTCAGCAAGCATAGCCTCAACCTTTGCGGTCTCTGCAAAGTGGTAATAGTAGCAGTCAATATCTGTAGTAGGTGTGCAGGTCACGGTCATCTCGTATGGGTCAACGCCAGAGAAGCTGATTGCTACGTTCTCTGTAGAGTCAACATGCGCGGGAGTGCGGAACTCTGTGAATGATACCTCAGAGAGCTCAATGTTGCCCTCCTTCCAGTAGAATGCAAAGATTACGAAGTCTGTGTTCTCGCGGTAGCCAGCGTTGCTGAGGAAGTTCTCCTGGTCGCCCTTGAAGAGCATCTGCTCGCAAACCTCCTCGTAGGTAGCCTCGGTCATCTGAGCGTAGTTGCGCAAAGCCTCGTCGAACTCCTCCTTAACTTTATTAATGTCGGCGCTCTGCCAACGTGTCTTTGACATCACATCACAATAGAAGTACTTATCCTTGTTCTTAGGATATATACTATATATAACTTGGTATGCTGTCAAGCGCTCCTCGTCAACTACGATGTTAATCTCGTTCTCGGTAGGTGTGGGAGGTGTAGGCTTTGGCTGCTCGGTATTCTCGTTGTTACATGCAACCAATGCTACAATTGCCATTAAATAAAGTAGAGCCTTTTTCATAGAAATTTTTAGGTTTTAATTGTCGTTTTCGATTTTCTTTACACAAAATTACCCCATATCAATGAGAAGTCGGCAAAAATATCTGTTATTTTATTATAACATTTCAAAAAAAATGTATTACATTTGTATTACAAAAATACTTAACGCATTAAGAATATGGACTTTAGTCAATATAACAAAAAACCGACGTGTTGTATCTCTGTTATTTTTGCAGTCGTGGCGTTTTTCGTTGTAGCAACGCACCCCGCTGTGGCGCAACCATTTGCCTCGCGACAGCAGCGTAGCGACTTTGAGCACTTCGAGCTATTGCGCTCGACAAACCGCGACTCGGCACGCCAATATGCTGAGCGTGTTATCAACGACATTGACTCGCTCGCAGTAAGCATGGAGGTGGCTATGGTCTATGACTTTATGGCTGAGTATGCCGAGATGTCGTTGCATCGTTATAGCTTGGCTCTCGACTATCGCTTGCAGTCGGCACGCGTCTATGAGGCACTCGACAACAAACCCTGCATAACGCGTACAAATGCCCTTTTGGCACGTATCTATCTGCGCAATGGTGACTACCACAACGCTTTTAGTTACAGTACGAAGGCACTTGATGAGGCGCTGAAATTGGGCGATAAAACTTCGGAGCGTGAGGCATACCTCGTCTTGGAGCAGGTGACCTACTTCTACAATAACGACATTGAGAGGGCGATGGTGTTCAACCGCAAGGTTACGGATGGCTACGAGGGTAAGGAGCAGGCACATCAGACGGTGCGTGCGCTAAACAACCGCTTCAACTACGCGATGACCTTCGAGGAGACGCTCGACTTGACACTACTTGCCGAGGCGTTATGCAAGGAGTATGGCTTTGGCGATCTGCTGATAAACGTCTATCTCAATGCCTCGATGCAGGCGCTGTCGTATGAGCAGTATGAGGTTGCGGCGGACTACCTCGAGCGAGCTAAGCCCCTATTATCCAACTTCAAGGAGGAGGGTTACTACTACTCTGCGCTGGGATTCTACAACCTTATGATGGGTGACTCAAACCAGGCCATTGTTAACTTGATGCACTCCATTGAGCTACTCGGTCAGGATGACTTTGACGCAAAGAATGTACACTCCTACTTCTTGCTCCAGGATATATACTTTAACGAGGGGCGCTATAAGGAGGCCTACGAGGCGTTGATGGCATTTGCCGAGACATACACACGTCAGCATAACACCTCCAACGTGGTTAACCTCTCGAAGCTGATTAACGACATGGAGCTTGCCCAGGCCGAGGAGCGCCTTAAGCAGCATCAGCGCGAGTTGCAGCAGACTCGTGAGTACAACAAGCTCTTGAGGCATATACACACGGCTGTCATCTGCTTTATTGCAGCGATAGCCATCCTTGCCCTGCTCCTGTGGCGCATGCAGCGCAAGAACAGCCGCCTGAATAGCATCAAGGCGGAGCAGGAGCTGCGCCATAAGAATGAGATTATCAAGATTCAGCAGCTGCAGCAGTACGAGGAGCAGACAAACATGGAGCAACTCTCGGAGGAGCTTAATCGCGCGGCAAACATCACGGATAACCGCGAGATGCGTAATGAGTTGCGCCACATTATCCGCCGTCTGCAGAAGAGCGCGGGGGCAGATAGCCACTGGGCAGAGGTGGAGAAGACGCTGGCGAACTCCAACGATGCCTTCTTCGAGAACCTCCTGAAGGAGTATCCCAACCTCACGAAGAACGAGCGTAAGCTCTGCACGCTCATACATATGAACCTTTCGACAAAGGAGATTTCGAATATCACGCACCAGAGCATTGGCAGCATCAATGTGGCCCGCTCGCGCCTGCGCCAGAAGTTCGGACTCACCGACAGCGACACCTCGCTAATCGCCTTTTTGGATAAGTTCAAGGGGTAAAGTATATGCGTATCAATACCTAATTAGCTCGCTAATCACCTATAATATAGAGCGCAAGTGTAGCATATATCCGAATTTTTGCTACCTTTGCCCAGAATTTTTGAATTACTAATGCTTGAAAGTATGAAGCACGCTTATGTTTTTCCCGGCCAGGGTTCACAGGCCGTGGGTATGGGCAAGGATATTTACGACAATGTGCCCGAGGCAAAGGAACTTTTTGAGAAGGCTAACGAGATTCTCGGTTTCCGCATTACAGATATTATGTTCGCTGGCACTCCCGAGGAGTTGAAGCAGACAAAGGTTACGCAGCCCGCAGTATTCCTCCACTCGGTGATTCTCGCTAAGGCGCTCGGCGTGAAGCCCGACGCTGTTGCAGGTCACTCGTTGGGTGAGTTCTCGGCGTTGGTTGTTGCTGGTGCCCTCTCGTTCGAGGATGGCTTGAAGCTCGTGTCTAAGCGTGCTATGGCTATGCAGAAGTGCTGTGAGCAGCAGCCTGGTGGCATGGCAGCGGTACTCGGCTTGGACGATAAGACCATCGAGGATGTATGTGCAGCGGTTGAGGGTACTGTCGTAGCAGCAAACTACAACTGCCCTGGTCAGCTCGTTATCTCGGGTGCTGATGCAGCTGTTGACGAGGCTTGCGTAAAGCTCAAGGAGGCAGGTGCGCGTCGTGCGTTGCGTTTGCCCGTGGGTGGTGCTTTCCACTCTCCACTTATGGAGCCTGCGCGTCAGGAACTCGAGGCAGCTATCGCCGAGGCAGAGTTTATGACTCCCTCATGCCCTGTATATCAGAATGTTGATGCTCAGCCCTACACTGATGCTGAGACTATTAAGAAGAACCTTATCGCGCAGCTTACAGCTCCCGTGCGTTGGACACAGATCACTGAGAAGATGATCGCGGACGGTGTAACAGAGTTTACTGAGGTAGGTCCTGGCAACGTGCTTCAGGGTCTCGTGTCGAAGGTTAGCCGCGAGGTTGCAGTAGAGTCTAAGTCAACGTTGTAGTAGCAACGATAGATAATATGGAGAGTGCTCAGCGAAAGTTGGGCACTCTTTTTGTATTCTTTCGTGGCGATGAATAGAAGAATACACATATCGCTACTTGTGGCAACGCTGCTATGTCTCGTTGCGCTGCCCACACACCTCTCGGCGCAGAGTTATAGCCGATTCAGTCCCCGCGTGGAGTTTCAGACCGAGGGGGAGGAGGTGCCACGTGTGCCCCTTATGAATATCAAGACCAATGCCTTGGAGGTTGCCATGCTCATAGCCAACATAGGCGTTGAGTTTCGCATCACGCCACGCGTGTCGTTCGACATGATATGGCACTACTCGCCCTACGACTACTTCGTCTCCGACCGCAAGATACGCCTCGATGCCATACAACCCGAGGTACGCTTCTGGTGGGGTGAGGCGCTGGTTAAAGGTCACTTCGTTGGTCTTCACGTCCCCGTTGCGGGGTTTAATATACAGCTCAACGACAAGTCGCGCTATCAGGACCCCAACCATGCGCTGTGTGGCATGGGTCTAAGTTATGGCTATGCCATGCCGCTCGATAAGCAGGGTAGGTGGGGTATAGAGTTCACCGTGGGCGTGGGTTATGTCGATGTTAAATATGATGTCTATAGCGGCAAGTGTAACGGCGCATATCTCCGCACGGAGAGACGCAACTACTTCGGCGTTACGCGCCTGGGTGTGGATATCTCGTATTGCATAGATATGAAAAAGGTGAGGAGGTAGGCTGCTATGAGAAGAGGTGTTAAATATCTGCTATTCACGCTAATGTTGATCCTTGCGGGATGCGACAGGACGATACACGAGTACCCACGAGATATTGACCTAGAGCTCGCTGTGCGCTGCTCGGCAGACCTCGCTATGCCCGAGTACTGGATGAGCGTGGAGTGTAACGCCCAGGAGGGTGCCTCCTATGTCATGCGCACGCAGGGCGCAGAGCCCCTCGGCACGCGCTTTACCGAGCCTGTGTGTCTGAGATATGTCGTTGACCTCTATCGTGTGTGTGGCGCACAGTCGCAATTTGTGGAGCGCAGGGTGCTCTTTGCGGATGTTGAGACTCCCAGCCCGCAGGTGGTGGCGAGGTTCGATGTCGATGCCGCGAGGTATAGGGTGCTGGTGTGGTGCGACTATGTTGAGGAGGATGTGCGCGAAGCGTGGTACTACGTCACGGATGACCTGCGCGAGGTGCGCTATGCCGATGTCGCGGTGGTGGATAACAACGATAAGGATGCCTTTAGTGGCGTGAAGGATGTTGACTTATCGCACTGGTGCTCGCTACGCTGCCATAACGAGGTCGTCGTAGATATGACCCTCGAGCGCCCAAAGGGACGCCTAAAGTGCGTGGCAACGGATGTCGAGGAGTATATCGTAAGAAGTTGCGCGCTGGTCGATGATATAACCGCCGTGGTGAACTATGTGCAGTATGTATCAGCGGGTTACAACGTCGAGGCGCAGCGCCCCAACTATTTTGTGCCCACGCGCACCTTCATCTCGCGGGCGAACGTGGATAAAGAGGGTAGGCTCGAACTATTCTACGATTATGTCTTTGTGAATGGCGCCGAGACAAACGTAATGCTCAACTTTGCACTCTATAATGGCGATGTTGAGATTGCGGATAGCGGCGAGGTTGTGGGCCAGAAGATTAGCTCATGGTCGGGCATAGTGGTGCCGCTAAGGCGCAACCGCGAGACCGTTATCGAGGGTCGCCTACTTACCACCTCCTATGGTACTGGTGGCATCGGCATCGACCCAGGATTCGAGAATGAGATAGTAATAAAGATATAGGGTTGCCCTTGATTGGACAACCCCTTTTTACTACTATAATGTCTATCTAATACGCGCTACTCAGCTGCCTGAACGATTTCTATCGTCTCGGTCTTATTGTAGCTTGTTGCATATATGCGTGCTGTGCGAGTCTTGCCCGTTGTGTTGGGAGCTACGGTGATGTCGATGCCTGAGATGTACAAGGGAAGATCGCGTGTGGCGTTCTCGTCATAGTGATAAATCACCTCGTTTAGAGTAATCCACTCCTCGCCAGGGGTGAGGTTGCCATCCTCGTCTTGCTCAAGGTTATCAAGGTCGATCAAAACATCATCTATACCTGTAGAGGTTACCTTAATAATAAGGTCACCACCCTCGGCTGCTACCTCCAACTGCTGCAAATCGAATCGAATCTCAGGGCAATCCTGGTTAGGTTCACATGATACGAGCGCTACACTCGCCACTGCCATCATCAAAAAATACTTAATCGCTTTCATAGTTAAAAATTTAATGTGTTAAAAATTGTTGTTTGTTTTAGTCGTTGCTGATACTCTGCTCGGAATGATGACGCTATCATCCTTTAGCTACTGCAAAGGTACGGCGCAAAATCGCCTCGAACCAAATTTTTGAGGCTCGAATATTTCCGCGAGGGGGGGGTAAAATGTTGATATTCAGTGAGTTGAAAAATGCGTTTTTACGATTTTTTCATAGTACTGATAATCAATGAGTTACAAGAATGAAAAATATATAACACGGAAATAGAAAACAACGTGTTGTATATCAAGTGTTTACGGCGATACTATTAGTAATTTTGCGATTATCCTCGATTGTGGCATAGGGTAGGCAGATATTATGACAAAAAAAAGCGGCACGATACCGTGCCGCTTCTGTGTATGAATATAATATAGATTATTACTCCTTGTTCTTAAGCTCGAGATACTGAGCGGGCTTCTTGAACCAGTCGATAATCTTCTTGATAGGAAGCAACAACATTACTGTGCAGTCGTGGAGGTATGAAATGAACAATGGTGCAAAGTATGTGCTTACGATGCTTATAATGAAACTGCCAGTAGCAAGGCCGAACTCTTCAGCGTAGATCAATGTGCTGATGAATGTAATTAATGCAATTATAACACCAAGAGGATATGAAACGAATGCGAGAGCATCGAAGAAGAAGTCGATAATCCAGCGCTTAACCCATGAGAAGAATGGCCATGGGCTGTCGATCTTATTCATGTCGAGAGCCGCCTCCTGCTTCTGAGCAACAAGCTTAGATGTTGACTTAATCCACAAGCTGAGAGGGAGTACGAATACTCGACCAATAGTAATCAATACATGCAACAAAGCATCAACAAGCTGCTTAGCGAAATTGTTTGGGAACATAGTGTTAAAGTTTTAATTAGTAATTTTGGTAATATCCACATCTAATAGTGGTTACACAAAATTAAGCATTTTCCACTAAATATGCAAATTTCGAAGCAATAAATTTCGAAGTTACTACGTTTATTACGTGTATCTGGCGATTTTTTCGTACATTTGTATCGTTGATGTTTCTATACGCGGCTACGTATCGCCCCCCAGATGCACAGCAACGCTGTTGCAGAGTGAATATTTAACCTAAAAATTTATAGACTATGGAGAATCTTAAGCTTTGGTTGTCGTTCTGGTTCAAGTGTGTAACCACCGACTTTGCTAACTTTAAGGGTCGCACAACACGCCGTGACTTCTGGGTATTCATGCTTGCAACTTGTGCGCTTTCCTATCTCTCATGGGGTATTGCCGCTATTTGGGCTCTTGTGCCATTGGCAGCTATCGCAACTCGCCGCTTTAACGACACTGGCCGCAGCCCATTCCACCACCTCTTGCTCCTCATTCCAGGTCTTGGCGCTTGGGTATGGTTGTACCTCGTAGGTGTTGAGGAGGGCGTTGACGGTGCTAATGAGCATGGTGAGAAGCCCGAATCATGCTACTAGGCTTTGTTGACAACGAGGTATAATGAATAAAATAAAGGATGTCCAATGCGGGCATCCTTTTTTTTTGTGGGTTTTATATCGGCAGGGTAGAAATGCAGTGTCCTAAAGAATGCACTGATACTCGAGCTGGTCGGTGTAACTGTCGTGGCGGCGGAGCCATGCCTTACGGCGACCACATAGCTCGAAGCCACACCCCTCAAATAGCGCGATGCTTGCACGGTTGTCCTCCGCGACGCTTGCCCACACCTGCTTGAGCGCAAGGGTCTCGCGGGCATATCGCTTGATAGCCTCAATAGCTGCATGAGCATAACCCTTGCCGCGTGCCTCGGGGGCATAAACCAGGATGCCGATGCCGAAGCGGAGGTGCTGAGGGTCGAAATCCACGATGTCGAGGGTGCCAACGGCAATACCTTCTGCCTCGATGATAAGGCGCATCTGCTTTGTGGCGTAGAGGTCGTAGCTCTGCTCCTCGACAAACTGCGCGAGGCGATGGAGGGATAGGGGTGAGGTGGTGCCACCAACACGCCATACCTCGGGGTCGTTCTCCCAGAGGTACATGAGCTCTATGTCGCTGGGCTCCAAGGCACGGAGACGACAAGAGGGTAGTGCGGTAGCGATAACCATATTACAAGCCGATGACCTTGTTGCGGATGAGCATAGCTACACCCCACGCATTAGCGCCGTCGCTCATCTTCGACACGCGGAACTTAGTGTCTTTATATACAAGGTTTAGCGAGTACTTATTTGTAGCCGACTTTAGTGGCAACATCAGGTATTCGCCTGCCATGGCGAGGTTGCCACCCACGATAACGGTCTCGGGGTTGAAGGTGTTGATGAGGAAGGCCACAGCCTTGCCCACCTTCTCGCCTGCCTCCTCGATAAGTTCGATGGCGAGGTTGTCGTCGTTGCGTGCCGCAGCGATGATGTCGTTGATATGTATGCTCTCACCGCGGTCGTACATCTCGCGGAGGTGGGTGTTCACGCCACGCTCTATAAGCGCTACAATCTTATTCTCGAGGGCGATACCCGAAACCTCGGTCTCGAGGCAGCCCTTCTTGCCACAGGCGCAGATAATCTCGTTGTCGAAGAAGGGGATGTGGCCGAACTCGCCCGCAAAGCCATTCTTGCCGTAGTAGAGCTTGCCGTCGATGACGATGCCGATGGCCACGCCACGACCCATGTGCAGGTAGATGACGTTGCTCTCGTTCTTGGCCTTGCCGGTGGTGTACTCGGCATAGCAGCGTGCGCGAGTGTCGTTCTCGAGCATTACGCGTATGCCTATGCGCGCGGAGATAATATCGGTGAGAGACTCCTCGCTCGAGGTGAAGTACTTGTATGAGCGGCCCGTTTCGGGGTTCACGCGGCCTACGATAGAGACACCCACACCCAAGATTTTCTCGCGGTCGATACCCGATGTGGCGATGAAGTTTTCGATATTCTGGCAGATGCGCTCGAGGCACTGTGGGCGATCAACAAGCTCGAAGCTGTTGTCCGTATGCTCGATGATGATGTTGTTCTGCAAATCGGTGATGACATAGGCCATGTGGTCGCGTGCCACGTTGATACCTGCGAAGTAGATAGCTGAGTTGGCCAGACCAAAGACGTTGGGGCGGCGGCCACCTGGGGTCTCCACCTTGCCGAGGTCGTTGACGATGCTGTCATCGACAAGCTCCTGCACGAGCTTTGTCATCGTGGGTACACTTATATGTAACTCGCGCGTGAGCTCCGAGAGTGTCGATTCGCCATTAATAGCCATGTAGGCGATGATATTTCGCTTTATGATGTTGTTTTTATGGTTGATACCCTTGAGGTTTGCCTCGGCATCCAAATTGAAATACTTCGCTAATGAGGTCATGTCAGTATTGTAGATTATTCGTTTCGTAATACAAAGATAATAAAATTTTTTTGAAATTATCTATAAAAAATTAAATAATTCTGCTTAGAAGGGTGATTTTTTTGAAGGCAGGGTTTCTCTCTTGCCTGAGCTCATCGTACACTGTCGTAACATAGTCTGCCTTCGTGATTTTATTTATGCGTCGCTATAATATATTGATAATCAGTGTTAAATTAAATTGTATTTTTATACGGCTGTAATACGTTGAAAATCAGTACTATGAAAAACTTGTAAAAATGACAATTGTAACACATTGAAAATCAGCATGGTTTTAGGGCGGGCGCGGAAAAAATCGGACGCTGAAAATTTGGTGCTTAGCCCGTCATGTCGTAATTTTGCAGTATCGAAATCGCGTCAATATTCTCTAAATGCGATTTTGCGGTCTGAGTAAATTTTTATATTTTTGTAAATCGAAATAGTATGAGTAGTGGCGTGAAATACTTTACTGCGAAATATCTGGTGTTGGCAGTCTGCATGGTGCTTATGGTTGCCTGCTCGAGCCGTGATGCCCTGAAGAGCATGGAGCAGGCGGAGCAACTGATACAGGAGAGCCCCGAGGAGGCATTGCGCATAATCGAGGGCGTAGATGCCGAGGCGTTGCGCACCGAGGAGGATAGGGCGCGCTATGCCCTTATATACAGCGAGGCGTGCTACTACAGCTATGTCGATGTGGTAGATGAGGCGCTGACCGAGCCCATGATGCGCTACTACTTGGAGAGCGACAATCATGAGGAGCGTGCGCGTGCGATGTTCCAGCATGCTGTAGTGGCATACAACGGTGGCGAGCTTGCCGAGGCGATGGTGGCACTGGTGGAGGCGGAGAACTCCCTCGCGAAGCAGGGTGACAGAAGGCTCGAGGGTGCCGTGCAGAGGCTCAAGGGAGACATATACAGCGAGGGCTGCTTGTATGTAAATGCGCTGGAGGCGTACGCTGTGGCGCGCGATATATATGCGGAGTTGGGGCTCGAGGAGCATGTGCGGTTCTTGGACTACGACATGGGAGGCACGCTCATACAGCTACGCAGGTTCGAGGAGGCGAGGACGACGCTTGAGGGTGTGCTGAAGTATGCCGAGGCGGTGGAGAATGACAGCTTCGTATGTGCTGTGGCGCACGAGTTGTTGGACCTCTCGATATACCTCGACGACTACGATATGTGTCGCGAGTATGTGGAACTCTTTGAGCGTGAGGAGGTATTGCTCTATGGTGTACCGCACTTCATGTGTGCAAAGGCGATGCTCGTAGCACATGACGGCAATGTGGATGAGGCGCTGAGGATGGTGACTGAGGCTGAGGCAATGGAGGATGACTTGGAGTGGGCAGATGTGGAGTATGCGCGCTACATCATACACCGCAACGTGGGCGATGCCGAGGGTGCGCTCTACTGGCAGGAGGTGAGCGAGAATGCTCAGGACCAGCTGCTTATAGATGTGCTCGAGCAGCCCGTGTTGAACGTGCAGGTCGATAAGCTACGTGCGGACCTCGAGGCTGAGATGCGCGAGAGGGAGCTTATGAGAGAGCGCAATGCTACGATATATATCGCTGTTGCTGTGGTGGTTGTGTTCGTGGTTTTGGGTCTTAGTCTATACGCTCGCTACCGCATCCGTCGCAAGGATAGGGAGATAGCGAGCTACATCGAGACCATAGAGAGCCTGCGCACGGACATTGAGCGTATCCCACGCGATATGGCGGCGTCCATCACGACGCTCTACCGCGACCGCTTCAGCGAGCTTAACGAGTTGTGCGACATATACTACGACCATAGTGGATCTTCGCGCCATAAGAACTTGGTGTTCAACAAGGTGCTCGACACTATCGAGGCTATAAAGGGTGATGCTGCGCGCATCGACGAGCTGGGTATGATGGTAGATAACTACCGCGACAATGCACTACAGAGGCTTAAGAGTGCGTTGCCACGTATTAGCGAGCGCGACTACCGTGTGGCGTTATACTCGTTTGCGGGCTTCTCGAACCGCGCGATTTCACTATTCATAGATAGCGACCCTGTGGCCGTGTCGAAGATAAAGTATAACATAAAGAGTAAACTCAAAGGCGTGGAGTGCGACGATTGCGACTATCTCGTTGCGCTACTCTCGGATAAATAGTGGTTATGAATTTGAAGAGATATATTGTATGTAGTGTTGCGGTGTTGGCGCTTGTGGGGTGTTCGGCGGATTTAGATTTGTATGACCCAGAGGTGATACCTAGGCCTAACCGCCCTACGGTGCCACTAAAGAGACGACCTATCGTACCACCATCGAAGCTACCACGTCCACGTGTGGCGGAGGTATATCAGAGTGTGGAGGGTGCACTGGTTGTCGAGATTGCCGAGGGTGCGGGCATCGCTACAGTGACGATTACAGAGCATGATACTCATAGGGTGGTGAACTATGTCGTTGAGGACGAGGTGTTTGAGTTGAAGGATATGTCGGAGTGCGCCTTCGATGTCGCTATCGATGTGGATGGTGTGGTCGAGGTTTATACAGTAATGGAGTAAGCAGATGAAGAGAATGGTTAGATATGCACTCTGTGGTGCTGTTATGATTGTGGCGCTTATGCTGGCGGGATGCGAGACGATGGAGCCAGCAGGGGATATCGCTCCCCCTATGCAAGTTAAGCCTACAGTGCCACTAAAGAAGCGACCTATTGTGCCCACAACGAAGCTGCCACGTCCCCGTGTGGCTGGGGAGGAGTATGCGGCTATGGAGGCTGAGGCCTATGAGGCTACGGAGTGGGAGTACAACGAGGAGTGGTAGGCTAATGCGCTGATAATGAGATAGGGCAACCCGTGTGGGCTGCCCTATATTTGTATGCATCAGAAGTCCTGCTTCTACAGCCACTTCTTAAACTTGAAGTACCAGAACGTAAGGCCAGAAACCAAGAGCATCAGCGCTATCGCCCAGATATAGCCGTACTGCCAGTCCAACTCGGGCATAAACTTGAAGTTCATACCATACATGCTCGCAACAAGCGTCGCAGGCATGAAGACAACAGCGGCCACGGAGAAAATCTTGACTATCTCGTTCTGCTCGATGTTAATCAAACCAAGCGCCGCATCCTGGATGTAGTCCAAACGCTGGAAGCTAAAGTCGGCGTGGCTGATAAGCGAGTTGACGTCCTTAATCATCAGCTGCAAGCGTGGATATATATCGTTGGGGAAGCGCTCCGAGCGTAGAATTGAGGAGATAACGCGCTGACGGTCAAAGATATTCTCGCGCAACAACATGGTGTTCTCCTGCAACTCGTTGATGCGGTACAACACCTCCTTGTCAATCTTCGAGCCCGAAGATATATCCTTACTCATCTTGGCAACCTGCTTGCCCACCATCTCCACAAGGTCGGCATCGTAGTCGATGCGCACCTCCAAAAGTGAGATGAGGATATGGTAACCCGTAGAGTAGCTGCGGTAGTTCATTTGCAGGCGCTTCTCGGCCTCGCGGAAGGTGCGGAACTCGGCCTGACGCATCGACACAAGCACACCCTCGTTCGAGATGATGAACGACACGGGCTCAACGGTGAAGCTATCGCCCTGAGGCACAAAGAAGTTAGAGTTCGAGATAATGGCGTTCTCGGTCTCCGAATATTTTGATGTTGACTCGATCTCCTCGACCTGCTGGCGCGTCTGGAGGCTTAGCTCCATGAAGTTCTCAACGGCCTTCTGCTCCTTAATCGAGGGGTCCAAGAGGTCAATCCAGAGGATGTCGTCGAAGCCGAGCTCGTCGAAGAGGTCGGTGTCGGCGTTGCGGATAATCTTGTTGTATTGCTTAAGATAGATGGTAATCATATCTCCTCCTTTGCAAGTTTTATTCTGGTTATTCAACTCTGCCCGCAGATGGGGCCTTCACATGGGGCTCAATACATAAATGCCCCGCTTCACTCGGAGGGTAGAAGTCGCGCGGCAACATAGCGCCGTACGGCTTCTTTAGTAGGATCGCGGCTCTATGCGTATGCCCGAATCCCAGAACTTCTTTAAGGCACGGTGCTTCTCCTCGTCGAGGATGAAGTCTATGTTGCGCGTGAGGTACTCATAGGCCGTGATGCCGTTGTCCTTGCCCATGTAGGGCGACTCGGTGATGGCCTCCCACGTATGCTCAACACCAAACGTTAGGGCGCGCTGCAACTCATCCGTAACCTCGTTGGGCACACCCTTGCGCGCTACCCACACTGCAAAGGCGAAGGGTAACTTAGTAGCCTCGCGCCACTCGATGGCCAGATCATATATATAAGGAAAGCGACCCTCGTAGCCAAAGACCTTGTCGCCGATAAGCAGGAAGGCGTCACCCTGATCGGGGCTCTCCACGCGGGTGTAGTCGCTCATAGCCAGCCATTCGGGCTCTATGTGCCACTTATGCTTCGCAAGGTAGCCGCACAACTGCACCGAGGTACGCGAGTGGGCATCGAGCCATATGCGCTTAACCTCGTGGATGGGGTGGTGCGACATTATCGTAACGGTGCGCACAGCGCCTACAGCGCCGATGCAGTAGTCGGTGATGATGTTCGTATCGGTGAGTGTTGGGACGACGGCTGCGGGGAGTAGGGCGATGTCGGCACGGCCCTCTATGTAGTTGCGTGCGCAGTCGGCAGGAGGGGCTAACGTGAGCTCGGCACGTAGGTTATCTGCGTGCTTTAGTCCATAGACGAAGGGAATCGTATTGAGATACGACACTGCGGTTATTTTTGGAATGAAAACCATCGTCCATAGTTACTTACCCTTTGTTAGACACTCTTTGTGGCGCTCTTCGACACCACAATATCAGTGCAAAGATAGCAAAAAAAATATTGCCACGCAAGAAAAAGGAGAAAAAATGCGCGCGGGTGTTGCAGAAACGAAAAAAAGTGTTACCTTTGCCGCCGAATTAATTATTGCAATATTAATTATAACAAAAAGACGAAAATGAAAAAGGGTATTCATCCAGAGAATTATCGTTTAGTGGCATTCAAGGATATGTCGAATGACCACGTGTTTTTGTGCAGGTCCGCCGTTTCGACAAAGGAGACCATCGAGGTGAACGGCGAAACCTATCCCGTGTATAAGATGGAAATCTCTAACACATCTCACCCC
>JAZQXV010000011.1:0-58523 GCA_045633045.1 Alistipes sp. | reverse complement strand
GAATCTGAAGTGTGCAAATGCCTTGTTAGCCTCCGCCATACGGTGCATCTCCTCCTTACGCTTGAAGGCAGCACCCTGCTGGTTGTAGGCATCTACTATCTCTGCTGAGAGTTTCTCTGCCATTGACTTGCCCGAACGCTTACGTGAATAAAGGACAAGGTTTTTCATGGAAATCGAAACTTTGCGCTCGGGACGAACCTCCGTAGGAACCTGGAATGTCGCACCACCGATACGCTTTGACTTTACTTCGACCTGAGGTGTGATATTCTCGAGAGCCTGTTTCCAGATCTCAACGGGAGATTTATCAGCATCCTTCATCTTCTTGCCTACCAACTCCAACGCATCGTAGAAGATAGTGTAAGCAATACTCTTCTTACCATCCAGCATAAGATTGTTCACGAAACGAGTTACCTCTACATCGTTGAACTTAGGATCCGGAAGTAGAATTCGCTTTCTTGGCTTAGCTTTTCTCATTGTTACTTGCTAATTAATTAAATACAATTCCTAAATTTCTTTTTTACTTCTTACCCTTTGCTGGTGCTGCAGTCTTACCTGCCTTTGGACGCTTAGCACCGTACTTAGAACGACGCTGACGACGACCGTCTACACCTGCTGAATCGAGGGCACCACGCACGAGGTGGTAACGTACACCTGGGAGGTCCTTAACACGACCACCACGAACGAGCACGATTGAGTGCTCCTGCAAGTTGTGGCCCTCACCTGGGATGTAGGCATTGACCTCCTTGCCATTAGTCAATCTTACACGTGCAACCTTACGCATAGCCGAGTTAGGCTTCTTAGGAGTTGTAGTGTACACACGAGTACAAACTCCACGGCGCTGAGGACACGCTGCGAGGGCTGGTGACTTTGACTTCTCAACCATGCTCACTCGACCGTTTCTTACTAACTGTTGAATAGTTGGCATCTTTAAAACTTTTTGTCCTTTAAATTTTTGTTAACTATTTCAATTCCCTTTTGCGAGAAATTGCCCGCAAAGATACGCATTTTTTTTGACACACAATATATATAGGCCACTTTTTCGTACCAAAATGTTGAAAACTTGTGAAAAACCGATATATTTTTCTTATCATATTTTCAAAGTTATAAGCAACAATTTATGACCAAAATCACAACACGCTGGTTTATAGCGAATTGTGATTTTTAGGTCATTTTCTAAGGACTCGGAACAGTGGCCAAAACAGTCAATTTCGCAATTTGACCACTTTTGTTCCGTATTTCCCACACCTATATATTATACACATACACGCGTTACGCGCGAGCGCATCTTTGTTAGTACTAATAGTTCACAAAGTTACGAGCACAAGGTCTATCGTAACTTGCTCAAAGGCTTGATAGCGCCATCGGCATTAACGCCAAGAACCATCATATTGGTCTGCGCCTCGTACTTCTCGATAAACTCCTCGATAGGACGAATGTCATCCATGGTCCACTCGTAGAGCTCCGACATCCACATTGGGGTAACATCACCCTTATAGTCGAAGGCGGCTGCGCAAGCATAGCAGTTAGCAAATATATCCGTATCAGTCCACTCCCACTCGACGGTTGTGAAGTAATAAGGCTCACAAGTGTCGATCAACAAATCGTAGAACATAAGGTCATAACCATGGTAATCGTAGTCTGCCTTATAGATAAAGTCCGAGAAGATGTCGGTTGTTGGCGCACTTGTCTTAACCTCCATTGTTATCACGAAATGTGAAGAATCGTAATAGTATGGTTCGGTGTAATACTTGAATGTTACGGGGTCGTACTTATACAAATCCGACACGCGATAAGGGCCTCCAACGATGACATCAGTAACCTCCAACTCACACTTACCCTCCTTCTGAGTCTTGAATACCTTTGAGCAAACATCGGTAGTAACCACACCACCGCTATAGCCGAATGCCACGATGATATACTCCTTATCGGGATAGAGTGTATTCATGTGAGTTGTCATCTCGCCCTTAAACTCGTAGGTGTAGTAGATGAACTCACCCAAGGCGTAATCGAGGAGTGTTGCATCGTCATAATTTGATGGCAAATACTCAGTTGGAGTAATCAACAAGAGCCATGACTCATCGGGATTTGAGGGGGTAATTCTGATATCCGCAACGCGAACATAGCAATTTGTCACCTCAATATTGATATCCATATCCGACTGACCTACCTCCTCGGTTGAAAAGTTGATATACGAGGGCTCGCCCACAACCTGAACGAAGCCATCATGCTCAGCAACGGGGTAAACGAGTGCCGAATAGAGGACATAAGACTCAAGCGCAAACTCCAAAGTCATGTCACCCTTATAGCAGATATTGTCGAGAATATCCTGCATAGAGTGGCCAGCGCTAAGGTTCGACGAATAGACATCAATCCACTCATCAGAGATTGCATTCATATAATCCTCGCCGAATGTAACACCCTCACCTACATAGAATTCGTTGTTGTAGTCAACAATCTTAACGAGGTAGTAGCCATCCCAATTCTCTGGCTGCACATTCAACTTAACCTCTGCGCCCTTAACCTCTACATCGAGGCCAAACTCTACATCCTGCAAGGGAGCACGATCGGGGCAGATTACAGTCCATGCGATATCTGTGACAGGCTTATATGATGCGCCATCCTCATCGAACTTGACGCCATAAACATACAAAACAGACGCTGTGCCAGGGCGTACGCTATTCCACTGAACGCGCTTCGTACCCTTGAAAAGCACATTCGCAGCCTCCATATAAGCCTTGAGGTTCATGTTGTTAGCAACCGCGCCACCTTCGAACGCTGCGTAGTCATCCTCCCACAACTGCTCGGCAGTGTTGATGCCGTTGAACTGCAAGTATGAGACCTCATCAAGGAACATAACGTAGTACATTTCGCTATCCGAAGGTGTCACCTGAGTGATTGCCGATGCTGCGTGCACCTCCTGAACGTCGATATTGAAATAGGTCTCAGGCTGTGGATCCTCATTAACACCAGCCTGCTTAACTGTCACATTTATAGTCTGCTCGGCATATGACACGGCGATTACAGTCTCACGTGCCTCACCCTCGTTAGGATGAACCTCAAATGCACCCAAATGTCTGGCACTGAGCACAATCCACCCAGCATCACACTGGAGTGTAGGCTCGGGAGCTGGATTGGGGCTGTTACGAGTCACCTCATTAAACGTCCACGCGATAACGCCCTCGCCACCCTCGGCGGGGAACTCCATTGTTGTCTCTGATGTAACCTCCAAGGCATACTCCTTTGGGGTGTCATTAGTAGGCTTGTCGGGCTCGCAAGCCACAAATGCCATTGCCACTACAGCAAGGGCTACAAACTGCTTAAAATAGTTGAAAATTCTCATGGTAAATATCTATATTATTAGTTATTGCTGTAATAAGTTAAGATATTGCCTTTGAACTCGATAAGGCGACCATCCAACGTCACTAGACGGACATTGTAGGTATAAAGACCAGTCTCCTTGCCGAGGTCATTATCCGAGTACTCGAATGTAAAGTCGTTGGTGTCGATGTCAATCTTCGCACCCTCATAGTTGATGTAAGGCATGATAATCCTGCCATTGTAGAGGTTTACAACCAACTCATTCTCGTATCTATCGTAGAAGTAAAAGTATCTATCACTATTAGTCACCTTGACCATCTCGACATATACTGGAGCGAAGTCGAGAGGCTCGGCAACGACATCGTCGGCGTAGTTGATGCCCGCAACAGCGCCACTCCATGAGAGCTGATAAGTGTTACCCTCATAGACCCACTCGACATTGAATGTCGTAGTTGCAGCATCGAGGTCGTTTACAACGGTTGCCTTGGCACTTGTCATATCGCCATATACATCGCCATAGCCATGCACACAATATGCGATGTCGATTGTAGCGGCCTCAGATGAGTATTCACCATCAGCGAGAGGCTTGCCAGGGATAAGCTCCGCGCCCTTGAAGCTGAACTTGTGACCCGAGAACTCATCGACCATAAAGAGAATATCCTTCTGACCCTCCTTGTCGTACTCCACCTTTGCTGAGAGCGCCTCCACGGTGAATGTCTTGCCAGTCTCCTTCTCGTAAACGAAACCCTCAACTGCGCCAGTCCAGTTGATGGTGATATGGTCGCCCTCCTCCGACTTGATGTAGCCGGTGATGGTTGTGGTGTTGTCATCGTTGTGAACAAGTGTAATCTCAGCATCGGTCAACGAGCAAGTCTGGTCGTTGCCGGTGCTGAATGTAGACCAAGAGCTGATAGTCTCCTTAGCGAAAGAGTAGAGACCCGCCGAGAGGTAGTCGTCATTGGGGGCAACCTCATCGAGCATATCGAGTTCGTGGTAGCGTGTATCGTCGATGTAAAGCTGCAAGAAGAAATTACCAATCATAGAGTACTCCGCCTTAACGCTTGCGGGAGTGAATGCCACTGGCTCTGCGGGCTTGGTCTCGGGCACCATGTCCAAAACTACGCCGCTATAGGTATAACGCAACTCCTCGCCGTCGGTAGTAGTGAGTGCGATAGAAAGGTCGTAATCATCACCCTCAACTACAACCTCCACCTCGCCTGCCTCGAAGAAGTACTCCTCAAGGCCCTCGTCGGTGTAGATTTGAAGTGCGCACTCCTCGGCTACCAAGCCGCCATTGGCAACGCTATATGTGCCAGCCTGAAGCACCTCGTCACCCTCTGCTCCGATAAGCAAGATACCGAGCTCAAGAGTCTCCTCCTCATCAGTGAAGTATAGTACGAAGCTATTTGCAGGCACGTCTATATCCACATTTGAGACACGCATAGCAAAAGCGAGCTCCACAGCCTCTACTGGCGCAGGAGCTGGTGCTGCCTGCTTTACGGTCACAGCGAACTTCTGCTCCTTATACTCGATGTTGATAACCGCCTCACGTGCCTCGCCCTCGTTGGCTGCAACAGCGAAAGCGCCCAACGTCTCGGCGTCAAGTGTAATCCACCCTGCCTCAGTGTAGAATGTAGGCAAAGCCTCGGGAACGGGCGAATTGCGTGTCACCTCGTTGAGCGCCCACACGATTGCACCCTCGCCACCCTCGGCGGGAAACTCCATCGATGTCTCTGACTTAAGCTCGAAGGCATACTCCTTTGCTGGCTTGTCCGCAGGATTGTCGGGCTGACACGCCACGAATGCCATTGCTACGATTGCGAGCACAGCACCCATAAAAAGTTTTGCAAGTTTCATATTATTATAGTTTTAATCTTTCGTACTCTAAAAACGCGTATCAAGCAAAGTTACGAAAAAAGATAATAAAATCAAAATTTCGAGAGAGAAAAGATAAAAAAAATCGGAGCCTCCCAAAAGGGAAGTTCCGAAATAACAAGCAATGGACTACCTAGCCAACATACTTAAATGTAGTCTCAACCTTATTTAGGGTAAACTTAATGGTAATGCTGCCATCCTCTGCTACCACACAACTAACCTTACTCAATTCATTGTTAGAGTATGACACGCCACCGACTACCAAGCTATTTCTCTCAAATGAGAAATGCGAACCTGTCAATATTAACGATGGATCACTCTGAAAAACACTGTAGGTATTTGCGGTGATAGTCTCACCATCAACTACAGAATTATCAAAGGTAATCTTAACCTGGTTATTACCACTGACATCCGACAACAAGAAATATGTAGTAAAGGTACCCTTTACTGCTTCGCCCTTAGATGTTAAGATTGTCACACCAGGCTCGTCGGGAAGCTCCGCAGCCGATGTATAGGTAAAGTAGTATGTACTACCCTTAACTGTTGTGAAGCGCACGTCGAATGTGTATGATGAATTTCCATTATCAACGATTGTAGCCTCAACATCCTTGATATTTGTCGCCTCAGATGTGCCATACTTATACTTGCAATACTTTGCGATGATGGTATTATCTGCCGTATTATAGCTACCAGGTGTCAAGCCGTCCATGCAGAAGTCGATAATATGGCATGATGCATCCGCCTCGTAAAATCGCACCTCAGTCTCATTTGCCTCGACAACCTCAGCTGTGTGACTAACGATAGTCAACTCCATGGGCTCTGGTGCGGGGAATACGAAGCCCTCGACAGTGCCTATCCAGTCAATAGTGATATGGTCGCCCTCCTCAGACTTGATGTAACCTACAATCTTTGTGGTATTATCATCGTTGTGTGTAAGGGTAATCTCGGCATCTACAAATGCACATGTCTGGTCATTGCCGAGATAATATGTTGACCATGAGCCGATTGTCTCATTTGCAAAAGTATATGTACCAGCCGAGAGGTAGTCGCTATTTGGCGCGATTGTATCCACCATGTCGAGCTCGTGGTAGTTGTTACCGTTGATGTAGAGCTGAAGGAAGAAGTTACCCTCCTCATATAGCTCTGCCTTAACGCTTGCGGGAGTGAACGCTACGGGCTCCGCAGGCTTAACCTCGGGGACCATATCCACGACAACGCCGCTATAGGTATAACGCTGTACCTCGCCCTCGGTTGTTGTAAGTGTAATATCGAAGTCGTAGTCCTCGCCCTCTACTGCAACCACAACCTCGCCATCAGCGTAAAAGTACTCCTCGAGGCCATTGTCAGTGTAGAACTGGAGCACACACTCCTCCGCCACCAAACCCTCGTTGTCAACGTTGTATGTACCTGCTGCAAGCACCTCTGCGCCCTCTGCACCCATAAGGAAGATGCCGAGCTCGAGGTTCTCCTGGTCGTCAACGAACATTAGCACGAAGTTGTTGTTCTCCAAGCCGAGGTCTGCGCTGGGAATACGCACTGCAGCAGCAAGTTGTGTTGCCTCTACGGGTGCTGCTGCCTGCTTCACTACAACCTCTATTACCTGCTCATGGTAGGTAATGACAATCTTAGCCTCTCGTGCCTCGCCCTCATTCGCTGCTACCACGAACGATGTTGAACCATAACCTGTTGTTGTCTGCTCAAGAGTAATCCACACTGCCTCGGTTGTTACAGTACCTACATAAGGATCTGTGCGCGATACCTCGCGCTCCTTCTCCTGCCATGTAATCTCACCTACGCCACCCTCAGCGGCAAACTCCATAACATCTGATGATGTGAGCTCCAAATACGTCTCGGTCTTGGGCTCCTCGGGAGTAGGCTCATCGGGAGGGGTCACTGGGACATTATTAGGCTCACACGCCACAAAAGCCATCACTGCAATCGACACGATAGCCACACTCTTAAAGAAATTCATGATTTTCATTTTGTAATAGTTATAATTGTTTGTCATTCAATCATATTGCGAATACGCAAAGTTACGCAAAAAGGGTAGAAAATACAAATTTCCAAGATAGAAAAGTATAAGAAAAGTTTGAGGAGGGGGAGGGCGTACTGGGGTCGATGAGTTCCATGGGGTCGATGGGGAGCGTTGCCGCGGACAAGAACTCTCCAGAACCCACAGAAACCCACAGAACCCACAAAAAAAAAATCGGAGCCTCCCGAAAAGGGAAGCTCCGAAAGAGAAGTGCTATGCACTAACATTTATTACTCATTCCAAGAGATATTCTCTGCAATGAACTTGTATGTGTTACCGTCAGCACCAGGAACAGTGAACTTGAATGTGTGAATATAGTCGCCGTCCTTAGTGATCTCGAGTGAACCATTAGTTGTGTTGTAGTCAAGCTCTACTGCTGCGCCAGCTACAACTGCATCTGCAGCTGAGAACTTATATTCACCCGGATTTGCCAAGTTAGCTGTGTATGGATCTACATATGCATATGTACCAGCATCAGCACAGTACTGAGCAAAAGTATAGTCACATGCCAAGATTGTAATCTGATTGTCACCAGACTCATCGCTCAAAAGATAGTGGTGGCAGTACTGTGTATTCCAACCTGCAGAGTTACCACCGTACCAAGTTTCAACAACCTTTGTCAAAACAACAGCATCTGACCAATCTGCCTCATCACCAGGCTCCTCAGGCTGCTCAGGCTGCTCGGGCTGCTCAGGCTCTACGAGTGTCAAACCCTCGAGAACGCCAGTGTAAGTACCGTTGTGAGTAACAGCTGAAGGATACTCGCTGTATGCAAGGTTGAAAGTAGCAGTACCATCACCATTGTCGATAACCTCCATAGTTACAGGCCAGCACTCAGCACCATTCCAAGTGTTATCAGTAGCATAACCACCGATGTACAATGTAGATGCATCGCTGAAGCTACCATTCTGATCGTAGAGACCTGCTACGTACTCAGTAGTACCACGAGTACAAAGCTTGATAATAGCTGTGTAAGTACCGTCAGTGAAAGTAAGGTTGTGGTAGTTCAAGTTGCTATCTACAGCTGCAACAGCTACAGATGTAAACTCAACAACCTCAGGCTCAGCGGGCTGCTCGGGCTCCTCTGGCTCGTAACCAGGAACTACGAGACCCTCGATGTCACCATAGTAGTGGAACTTACCCTTTGATGTGTTAACTGTCAAGTCGTACTTGCCTTCTACGTAAGCAACAGTGATCTTGATTTCGCCAACCCAAGCACCGTCGAGATAAGTGTTACCAAGTGCGAAGCCTTGGTCATAGTATCTGTTGTAGTCCCAAATACCCTCCTCAAGGTAGTTTACACCACCGTTACCTGCAGTTGTAGTCATAACACGACCATCAGCAAGTGTAAGAGTCAAAGCGTACCAGTTAGGATTGCTCTCCTGGTATGCAGCAGATACAGATGCCAACTCCTCAGCGGGCTGAACATACTCGTACTCACCATAAACGCACTTAGAGAATGTACCATCAGCGAACTCAACACCTACAGCGAGCTTGTAAGTACCATCAGAGAATGAGTACTTGTAGTCAGCTGTTGAAGTGATGATGATAGGATAACCTGTAGTTGACTTGTACAACCAATTGTTGCTGTAAGCTACGTCCTGGCACTCCTCCTCAGTCTTCTGATATGATGAACTACCAGTTGTAGAGATGAAGTAGTACTTGTAAGCCTTAACCACGCGATCCTCGAGACCTGCAAGAGTTACAGTAACAGCATCAGGAGTGAACTCTACGCTATTGATAGTGAACTCAGCATCGCTCATAACTACCTCCTTGCTCTTAAGCTCTAACTGCTTCAAAGTGTAGTTACCCTGAGCGTCGATAAGCAAGAGACCCAAGTACTTAGTAGTAGCAGCAGCGTCGCAGTTTGTACCGAGGTAGTAAGTGTAACCATCCTCCTCGAAGTCGTCCTCAGTGCGAGTATAACCATTATCGATAAGGTCAGCCTTCAAATCCTCATCAGGCATGCTCTCATTGTACCAACGAGAGTAAACAGTAACGATTGACTCAGGAACAGTTACATCAACACCGATAGTGTAGAGTGACCAGTCATCAGCCATCTCGTAAGATACCTCATAAGCAGGCTCTGCAGCTACGAGGTCAGCTGTAGCGAACTCATAGAGACGGAGATCCTCGATAGTGTACTCAGTCTTACCCTCCTCCTCTACGAAGAGACACATAACGTACTCAGTAGCAGGCTTAGTCTCGAAGTAGTAGTAGTCACGAGTGTATGCCAAAAGGTCAGCAAGAGCAATATTCTCCTCAATTACGTCAGACTCAATCTTGAAACCGAATGAGTACCAGTCAGGATACTGGAGGTAATCCTGCAACA
Organism: Alistipes sp.; assembly: GCA_045633045.1. Lineage (GTDB taxonomy): Bacteria > Bacteroidota > Bacteroidia > Bacteroidales > Rikenellaceae > Alistipes. Next base: position 48,966 of record JAZQXV010000011.1, on the reverse strand, counting down.
TTGCCCAGAAGTACTCCTCTGCAGAAGCGTAGTACTTATACTCGTTAACGTACATATCGATATCAGCCTGAGATACTGGGTAGAGGTTGTATGCAGAACCACCACGGAGAGCTACATTGAAGTATGCATTGTTGAATGCACGGTTATCAACGTTCTCAACGATAGAGAGAGAGAGCTGCTTGAAAGGAACAGCGATAGTCTCAGCCCATACAGGAGCACCATTTGCGTTGATATCAGTAGGAATAACGCAAACCATGAATGAGTTACCCTCATATGGCAACAGACCCTCCCAGTCAAGGTTCTTAAGAACGCTCTGTACAGTAGCGTTGATAGTCCACTTCTCGTTTACGCCGTCAACATACTTAATACCCTCATATGAGTTGTCACCGATGTTAGCGAAAATATTGTTGATCATACCAGCAGCTGCAGGAATGTAGAACTCGTTCCAGTTTGAGTTGTAAACTGACTCGAGGTCGCCATTAATCTCATAGTACTGATCGAGATCGAATACTGCAAGGTAGAAGTTGTTGAACTCTACGATGTGCTCTGTCTCACCCCACCAGTTAGTATAGTCATACTCATCAACAAGAGTAGTTGTGATAGTGATGTTACCAGCCTTGTCAACCTGAAGGTCGATAGCTGCCAACTCAACATCAACAGACATTACCTTACATGCACCAGCAGCAGTGTTGAAGTGGATAGAAACCTTACCAGACTTGTCAGCGTACTGTGCGAAATCCTTAGCAGGAGCAGTGATGTTCAAAACATAGTCCATACCACCTACGGCGCGTGTAGGAGTCTCAACAGAAGCCTTCCAACCAAGAGGCTGGTTCATAACGTTGATATCCTCAACTGCATCGTTGATAGCGAAAGCGATAGACTTAGTCTGAGCTGTCTTAACGTAGATAGCAGACTTTGCAGCCTCGAACTCAACGAGCTCAGCCTTCTGAACATCGAATGATGTGCCATCAGCCAAAGTGAAAGTAACCTTGTCACCGTCAACAACAACGCCAGTGAATACGCAAGCACCTGAAACCTGTGCAGCTGGAAGCTCTGTGCTTACCCAGTTTGCACCACCGTCGATAGATACATACAAGAAGCCATCCTCACGAACCTCCATCTTAAGATCGCAAGTGCAGCCCTCAGCTGGAACCTGCTCCTCGCAGTCGCAACCCTCAGCGAATACAAGAACCTTCTGGCCCTCTACCTCGAGGAACTTCTCGAACTCACCGTTCTTGAATACAGCCCAGTAGTAAACACCATCCTCTGCGTAAGCACCGATTGTGTAGTCGTCACCATCTGTAGTAGCTACAGACTTAGAGTTGTCGATAACGAATGAAGTACCGTCAGACAAAGTTACAGTAGTTTTGTCACCCTCAGTCTTAACATCAGTAACAACAACCTTACCGTTGATAAGCTCAGTCAAACCAGCAACCTGCTCGTCGAGCTTATCCTCCAAAGCGTCAACACGCTCTGTCAAAGCTGCAAGATCAGTCTTGATTTCCTCAATCTGATTCTTAACGCCAGTATCGTCATACGAACATGACGCAGCAAATGTCATAGCAGCAACCAAAGTAGCAGCTACAACTGACTTGAGGGATGAATAAATTTTCCTCATAGTGTTAGAAATTTTAGAAATGGTTAATAAAATAATTGTGTTCTGTTTCACGTATGACAAAGGCGGCTTTCGTAAAAAAACCGCGATTATCAATGCAAATATATAGAATAATTTTCAAATAATGCAATAATCCGCCATATTTTTTCAATAAATAATTTCAGATTAGCTCTTGTTTTTCAATACAACAATACTTATGTATATGCGCAGAATATCCCTAAAACAACGAGTGGAGCACGCCTAAAGCGCGCTCCACTCGCATAATTATTGAGGTCTGTACCTATTAGCCGATGAGAGCCTCGTATGCCGCAGCATCCAACAAACCATCAACCTCTGCAGGGTTAGACATCTTAATCTTTACCAACCAACCCTCGCCGTATGGATCCTTGTTAACAAGTGATGAGTCAGCCTCAACAGCCTCGTTGAACTCGATAACCTCGCCGCTAACGGGAGAGAAAGCGTCAGATACAGTCTTAACAGCCTCGATAGAACCGAAAACCTCGTTTGCCTCGATAGTCTCACCTACAGTGGGAACGTCAACGAAAACGATGTCACCAAGCTGTGACTGTGCGTAATCTGTAATGCCGATAACGGCAACATCACCCTCTACACGGCACCACTCATGGTCGTTAGAGTACTTCAAATTTGCAGGTACATTAGCCATAATTCAAGTAGTATTTAAGTTTTGTATTGTTTCGCAACCACAAATATATGGAATATTTCGCCGATTTACAAAATTTTATGCAACTTTTTACGCTTTGCGCCCTATCACAAACTCCACCTCCTTAAAGGCATAGTCGCCAAATGTACCATCGCGATGCTCCAAACACAGGTGTCCCGTAGCCCTGACGCCACGTATCGCAGCCTCGAACCTCTCACCCGAGGGCAGAGCATACTCATGAAACTCGTCGCGACGGTATAGGCGAGCGTTATATGCAGTCTCAACAAGTTCACGCTCATCCTGTTCCAAGCGCGTGTACCACTTCTCGAGATGACGCAAAAAAGCATTAAGGACCTCACTGCGCTCACACTCCGCGCCACGCTCGACAACGATAGAGGTAGGGTTGGGTAAGTCGGCAGGAAACTCGCGTTGGTTGACATTTAGACCAACACCAACGATAGTGCGCGCAATCCTATCACCCGCAAGAGACTGCTCAATAAGCACGCCAGCAATCTTCCTATCGCCTGCATATATATCGTTAGTCCACTTGATGCGGCACTCTACGCCATAATCGGCAAGCGTATCGACGAGCGACAAGGCGACGACCTCCGAGAGCATAAACTGCTCAACAGCAGTGAGAAACGAGGGTTTAAGCACAGCAGAAAATGTGAGGTTAACACCCTCGTTGCTATGCCACGTATGGCCACGCTGACCACGGCCCGCACTCTGGCGCTCAGCCCACACGACATCCATATGGCCATACTGCGAGCCACGTGCTTCATCGTTCGTAGAGGTAGTAAAGTCTATGTAGTGTATCATTCTATGACAATATTTTGGTTCAAAGATAGCGTTTTTCCTCGAAAAAAACTATCTTTGCAGTGCGCTATTATATAAATATATGTATATGACCAAGATAAAGATGATAACACCGCTTATACTAGCTGCTGTTACCCTCCTTACAGCGTGTGGTAACGGCAAGAATACCAGCACAAGCGAAGAGGATAAAACAACAGAGCAGAAAACTGTCCTAGCAACAGAGTACGACTACCGCATCATAGCGAAGCATACACACTCCGCAGATAGCTACACACAGGGACTCGAGTATGTCGATGGCGTGATGTGGGAAGGCACAGGACGCGAGGGCAAATCGCACCTGCAGCGCATAGACCTCACAACGGGAAAGTGCGACATCGTGGCATCACTCCCCAAGAGCGACTTCGGCGAGGGCATAACACACTTCGGCGACCGCATTTACCAACTAACATGGCTCAGCGAAAAGGCCTTCGTCTACGACCTTAAGGGTAACATTATCAAGACTATCCCCTACGAGGGTGAGGGTTGGGGAATAACAACAGATGGCACACGCCTCTTTATGTCGAATGGCACACCCGTAATACGCACCATAAACCCTGAGACCTTCGCCACAGAGGGTGCTATAAGCGTGATGTTCAACGGCATGCCCCTCGACTTTGTAAATGAGTTGGAGTGGATAGAGGGTCGCATCTGGGCAAACATCTATCTCTCGGACGCCATCGTAGAGATAGACCCCGCAAATGGCACTGTCATAGGCTTTGTTGACCTATCCCCACTACGCGCAATGCTTAAGAATAATCCCGAGGCCGAGGCACTGAATGGTATAGCGTACAACCCCGCGACAAAGCACCTATACGTTACGGGAAAGGACTGGAACAGACTCTTCGAGATAGAGATTATAAAATAAGAGATTGAATATGAGCAATATACAAGAGCGCATCAAGGAATTGATGCAGCGACACATACTCGTAAAGGATGGCGCAATAGGCACAACACTCACTGGCACACGCCGCGACATAGTGCCCGACACCCTATCGCTTAGCGACTACGACCGCGTAGTGGCGATGTACGAGGCATCCATCAAGGCGGGGGCCAACATCATCACCACAAACACCTTCATGGCTGACCCGCTGATGCTCGCATCGTGTGGCGTGGAGACCACTACAGAGGAGATCGTGGCAGCAGCACTGCGCGCAGCGCGCGAGGCGCGCGAGAAGAGTGGCAAGGAGGTATTCATTGCGGGCTCGATAGGTCCCTCAACACGCAACATCACACTTGCGATAGACCTTACGGAGGATGAGCTTCGCGCATCGTACCGCACACTTATCGAGGCGCTCAAGCGCGAGGGGGCCGACATCCTCCTCATTGAGAGCGTCACCGATGTGCGCAATGCCGAGATAGCGGCGGAGTTGTGTCGCGAGATAGCACCCGAGTTGTCCATAATAATCTCTGCAACACTCTCAAAGATAGGCGGTTTGCTCGTGTCGGGCCGCCCCATTGAGAAGTTTGTGGAGGATGTGTCGAAGTTTGAGCCCCTGGCCATAGGCTTCAACTGCTCGTATGGCGTGAAGAACGTGGTGGACAACATCGAGCTTCTCACACGCTTCACATCACTACCCACATACGCAGCTCCCTCAGCAGGTATTCCCGACGCGAAGGGTCGCCACCCCGAGACCGCAAAGAAGCATACCGAGACACTCCGCACTGCGGCAGAGCGCGGCATATTGAGCATCGTGGGCGGTTGCTGCGGCACAACAGTAGAGTACACACGCGGCGTGGCACAGATGGCACGCCACTATAAACCCCGCAAGTAGTATGACACCTATAGAGTTTCGTAGAGCACTGCACCGTCGCCCCGAGCTATCGTTCCAGGAGCATGAGACACAGCAGTTTATAATAGATGCACTCCACAGCGAGGGCATACCCTATCGTGTGATTGCGGGCACGGGAGTGTTGGCCATTATCGAGGGTAAGCGCGGCAACCATGAGCGCGCCGTGGTGCTTCGTGCCGATATTGATGCACTCCCCATCGAGGAGCTTAACAACATCGAATACCGCTCTGAAAACAAGGGCGTTATGCACGCCTGTGGCCACGACATGCACGCTGCGATACTCTTTGGCGTATTGCAGAACCTCAACCGCGAGCGCAACTTTGAGGGCACACTCTTCGGCATCTTTCAACCTGGCGAGGAGCTGAACCCTGGGGGCGCATCACTGGTGCTTAAGGAGGAGCCATTCAAGGGCTACGACGTGGCAGCAGTGATTGGTGAGCATGTTGATGCACGCCTCGAGGTGGGCGAGATAGGCATCTGCCCTGGTCGCTTCATGGCATCGAACGACGAGCTACGCTTCCGCGTATTGGGACGTGGCGGACACGCTGCACGCCGCAAAGAGATCGATGATACGGTAACTGCAATGGCAGATATGGTAATACGTACAACGTCTCTCAACTCTCCCGACGCAGTAGTATCGGTGGGACGCATGATAGCCGATGGTGCTACGAACGTGATACCCAGCACAGTAACAGCTGAGGGCACCATGCGCACCTTCGACAGCGAGGTGCGTGAGCGCATCTACACACATATCCACGGTAACGCCCGCATGGTGGCAGAAAAGTATGGCGTGGAGGTAGATGTAGATATTAATCGCGGCTACCCCTGCGTTACTAATAACGTACTTCTGTCGTACGAGGCAATGATCGTGGCGGCAGATGAGGGCATCACAGTCAGGGAGTTGCAGCCCATGACTACAGCCGAGGACTTCGGCTACTACACCGAGCGTTACCCCTCGCTCTTCTATCGCTTGGGCGTGGGAGGTAAGGCGGGAGGCTCACACACTGCAACATTCTGCCCCGATGAGGGTGCCATAGAGGTTGGAGTGCGCATGATGCAGCGCATAGCACTCCACATCCTCAACAAGTAACATACAATAAGGATAAATGGGAAAGAAGAAAAATAGACGTGGAAATAATCGTGATGAGCGTGCCTCATTCATCGTTGGCATGTTCCGCGAATTCCCCGATACAAAATTTTCACTAAAACACCTCGCAGCAGCATCGGGAGGCGCCGACCGTGATGGTCGCACCATGACCTTTGCTATCATCCGCCAGTTGATGGAGGATGGCTTCGTGGAGGAGGTGGCACGCAGCAAGTATCGCCTTGCACACGCCGCAATGCCCCGCTACGAGGGTGTGGTGGCAACGGTGTCGCCAGGTGTGCTATACGTTACGGTGGAGGCGCTGGAGAGCGATGTATATGTATCACGCCGCAATGGCGGTGGCGCACTGAGCGGTGACCGCGTCATGGTTGCCGTGGCACGCCGCACACGCGATGGAGAGCTTGAGGGCACCATCACCGAGGTCGTTGAGCGCAGCCGTCAGCCCTATATTGGCACAGCGGAGGTTACGACAAACAATATCTTCGTTACGACAGACTCACGCCGCGTGGGTGTCGATATACGCCTACCCCGCAAGCCCTATCCACAGGTGGAGACGGGCGATAAGGTGGCGGTGCGCATCGTAGCGTGGGAGGATGGAGAGCGTCTTCCCGAGGGTGAGCTTATAGAGCGCCTCGGCAAGGCGGGTGAGAACGACACCGAGATGCACGCCATACTCGCGGAGTTCGACCTACCCTACCACTTCGAGAAGGAGGTCATTGCAGCAGCAAACCGCATCGACGGCACGATAACCAAGGAGGAGATATCACGCCGCCGCGATATGCGCGACCGCACGACATTCACTATCGACCCCGCAGATGCCAAGGACTTCGACGATGCACTCTCTATTGTGCGCCTCAGCGACGGTCTCTGGGAGGTGGGCGTACATATTGCCGATGTAACACACTATGTAACACCTGGTTCGGTGGTGGATAACGAAGCCGTGGAGCGTGCCACATCTGTATATTTGGTGGACCGCACCGTGCCTATGCTCCCCGAACGCTTGTGTAACGAGCTCTGCTCGCTACGCCCCCACGAGGATAAGCTCTGCTTCTCGGCGGTATTCACCATCAACGAGAATGCCGAGGTTCAGGACGAATGGCTTGGACGCACCGTCATACACTCCGATCGCCGTTTTGCATACGAGGAGGCACAGCAGGTAATCGAGACTGGCGAGGGCGACTACAAGGAGGAGATACTCACACTCAACACCCTTGCGCAGAAGTTGCGCAACGACCGCTTTAAGCATGGTGCAATAGCCTTTGCACGCGACGAGGTGCGCTTCCACCTCGACGAGAAGGGCCGCCCCGTGGGTGTATATACCAAGGTGCAGAAGGAGGCTAACCAGCTTATCGAGGAGTTTATGCTCCTCGCCAACCGCCGCGTGGCGGAGTATTGCGCACACCGCATCTCGAATAGTCGCAAGGTGCCCCGCCCCATGGTCTTTCGTGTGCACGACGAGCCCTCGGAGGATAAGCTCGAGCGCTTCCGCGACTTTGCACTACGCTTTGGCCACTACTTCAAGGCACAGAAGGGTCGCGCCGTAGCCAAGGAGATGAACAAACTGCTCAATACGATTGCGGGCAGTGCCGAGCAGAACGCCATTACGACACTCGCCGTACGAAGCATGGCAAAGGCGGTATATACCACCGACAACATCGGCCACTATGGTCTCGCCTTCCCCTACTACACACACTTCACATCGCCCATACGCCGCTACCCCGATATGATGGTACACCGCCTCTTGGCAGCATACCTCGAGGGCGAGAAGCACGCAGATAAGAAGAAGTTGGAGGAGTTGTGCGTACACTCTACCGAGCGCGAGATTGTAGCGTCTGAGGCAGAGCGCGCAAGCATCAAGTATAAGATGGCGGAGTTTATGCGCGACCGCATCGGCGAGGAGTTCGATGGCGTGGTGTCGGGAATGACCGAATGGGGTGTATATGTCGAACTTAACGACACGCATGTCGAGGGCATGGCCTTCCTTCGCGATATCGACGACGATGACTACTACCGCTTCGACGAGGCGCGCTACGAGATTGTGGGTCGCTCGTCGGGCATACGCCTTACACTGGGCTCTCCCGTGCGTATTCGCGTGAAGAGCGTGGACCTCAACCGCCGCACACTCGACTTTAAGTTGTTATTAAACAGAAGATAAGTATAAAAATGTCATTAGATTCGATTATAGAGCGCGCCCTGGTGCGTGAGCCACTATCGCGCAACGAGGCATACACCCTCTACGATGAGGCTCCCCTACAGTTGCTCTGCGACGTAGCGGACACGCTGCGTAAGAGCGCCGTTAAGGACCCATCAGTGGTGACATGGCAGATAGACCGCAACGTGAACATCACGAATGTCTGTAAGTCGGGTTGCCGCTTCTGCAATTTCCACTGCAAGCCTCACGAGACCGAGAAGGCCTACATCACAACCATGGCGGAGTATCGTCAAAAAATCGACGAAGCACTCGCCTTGGGAGCTGATCAGCTATTGCTTCAGGGTGGTATGCACCCCAAACTCGGCATCGAGTTCTATGAGACGCTATTTAAGCAGATCAAGAGGGAGTACCCCACACTTCGCCTAAACGCACTCGGAGCACCCGAGGTGGCACACATTGCACATATTAGCGGCATCACCACCGTGGAGACACTCGAACGCCTACATACTGCGGGACTCGACACCCTACCAGGTGCCGGCGCTGAAATTCTCTCAGATGAGGTGCGTAAGCGTATCTCACCCGCCAAGCCCTCAGCACGCGACTGGGTACGTGTGATGCACGAGGCACACAAGATGGGCATACCAACTACTGCAACGATGATGTATGGCCACGTGGAAACGCCACATCAGAGAGTTGACCACCTTATCACCATACGCGACCTCCAGGCAGCAAAGCCCGCTGAGGCACGTGGATTTACAGCCTTCATACCCTGGGTATTCTGCCCTAAGGGCACACAGCTTGAGCGTGAGGGCATAGCGCCACCATTCTCGGCTACTGAGTACTTGCGTATCATAGCCATGAGCCGTATCATACTACACAACATTACCAATATTCAGGCATCGTGGCTGACTGTAGGCAAGGAGGTTGCGGAGATTGCGCTTAAGAGCGGTGCAAACGACATGGGTTCGATAATGATTGAGGAGAATGTGGTGTCGTCGGCAGGTGCTACGACACGCTTCGACCGCGAGGCTATGCAGGCAACGATACGCCGTGCCGGATTTACGCCACGCCTACGCGACCAGCTATACAACTACCGCGACTAACGAGGTAGGTCCACAAGATTATGCCAGAAGGTAAGGTTGCGTAGAACCCACCATAGACAGTATAATACAAGGAAGGTTATAAGGACCTTGTTAGAGGTGAGCACACCAAAGAGGTGTTGCATACGTGGTGTTCGAATGAGTGCCGAGAGGATGACAAGAAGAAAATATGGGGAACATAACCACATAAAGGGGTTATAGCGAAATGATAGCCACACCTCGCCATTGAGGAGAGCATGTAGTGCACGCTGATTTCCGCACGAGGGGCAATCGAGGCCCGTGACAAGGCGAAATAGACACTTTGGAGCGAGATGTGCGTGCGTAGGGTCGAAGTAGAAGTATAGGGGCACAGCAATGGTGACAACAACAAATATAAGTAACACCCATACTACCATTTTTCGTGAATCCCTCTCCATAATATTATAAAATTAGGTGCGCAGACAGCAGAATGTTTGCGCACCTGTTTTGTGTACTAAGAGACTAGAAGCTCAAGAAAACCAATAAGTTCAAAACGCCGCCGACAATAGTACCTACGAGGCCCAACTTACGAGCTGAGTTAGCCGCCTCAATAGCCTCCTCATGCTTACCCTCATCCCAAAGTTTATTTACCTTAACCGCCTTAAGAAGGCCCCAAAGTGCTACTGGCCAAAACAAAACTGTACCAACAATAGCCAATGGCAAGTTGTTCTCGGGCTTCTGAAGCTGAGTATTCTGGTTGTTCTCCATAGTGTGTAAATTTTAAGTTATTGATTAATAGTAGTAGTCGTAATCCTCGTCATCGTAATAGTCGTAGTAGTCCTCGTAGTAATCATCGTAGTAGTAGTCATCCACTGCGTCGTACATAGCCATATTAATAGCAAAAGATGCAATAAATACGATAACATAAGTTATACCGCCCACGATAATGCCAACGATACCCAACTTACGCGCTGAGTTAGCAGCATCGATAGCCTCCTGGTAGTTACCCTCATTCCAAAGGCGGTCTACCTTAACTGCCTTAAGAAGACCCCAAAGGCTGATAGGCCAGAACAAAACTGTACCAATGATGCTCAAAACCAAGTTGTTATTTGGTCTCTGAATCTGATTGTTCTCCATAATCTGTAGATTTTAAGTTATTAATTAATAGTAGTAGTCATAATCGTCATCATAGTCGTAATCGTAGTAATCCTCATAGTAGTAGTCATCACCATACGAAGAATCGAAGATGTCTGAAATCGAGATAGACACAATCCAGAAGATGCCTCCGAGGATAATACCCCAAATCGCCCAACGCTTGGCAGATCTTGCCAAGTCAACTGCCTCATGACGCATACCTGCCTCCCAATATTTATTAACCTTGACAGCACGTATGAGGGCGACAAGACCAAAGGGTAATGTACACAAAACCATAGCAAAAATAGCGACTACCAAACCGCTGGTTGGGCGCAAACAATCGGGGATAGGCTCTCTCTCCTTCTTCTTCTTCTCAACCGTCTGGTGAACATATATTACCTGTGGCTGCGGCTGTACCTCCTGCTGCTTAACATAGACAACCTCATGGTGAATATGCTGTACAGGTGTAGCTGGCTGAACTGGAGCAGCAGACTGAACTGGTGTAGTGACAGCATTGGTATCGAAGAGCGACAAAAAGGTCTTGATGCTATCTGGGCGGTTACGGCGCGAGGGCTGCATTGCACTCAAGATAGCACGCTGAATATCTGGTTCAAGGTTCTGCACCAAGTCTGGAAGACAGCCATCCATTATAGCACTTGATGATGGCGGCACCTTGCCGGTAGAGATATGGTAGAGCGTAGCACCTAGAGCATATATGTCCGTAGCGGGGGTAAACGTTGCACTTGCACCCACCTCGTACTGCTCAGGAGGGGTATATCCCTGGCTGATGCCCATAGGGGTGGTTGTAGTCTGGTTGCCATCGCCGTCGTACTGCTTAGCAAGACCAAAGTCGATAAGTACGACATGGTTATCCGAACGGCGCACCATGATATTTGCAGGCTTCACATCGAGGTGAAGAAGGTTGTTGCTGTGGATATATGACAATGCATTAGCAACGCTAAAGATAATTTCCTTAGCTGTATCGGCATCCATAGGACCCTGCTGCTTCACAATGCCAGCAAGGGTGTCTCCCTCGATATACTCCATCACGAAGTATGCAGTGTTATTCTCCTCAAAGACGTCATAGATGGAGATAACGTTATTGTGCTGAAGACGCGCAATGGTACGTGCCTCCTTAATAAACTTGTTGCGATATACATCCATCAACTGAGCGCTACCCTGCGAGCCAAGCGATATGCTATGCGCATTATCGTCACGATTGTAATACTCACGTGGAAAGAACTCTTTGATACACACCAGTTTATTCAACATATGGTACTCAGCAAGATAGGTGACACAGAAGCCACCGCTGCCAAGTGTATTGCGAATTTCATATTTACCATCCTGAAGGAGAGCACCTGGTTTAAGTTCCATTGTTTGGGTGTTTGAGATTATTCCTAAAGCAAAGATAGTAAAATTTCTTCGATTTGCAAATAGATTCTTGGAGATAAAAAGGTGTTAAGGGTGCAATAGAGCGTGGATACAACACTCAGCAAAAAAATGCCATCAATGGGACGTACGCTAAAGTACTACCCATTGACGGCATATTGTTAGCGGCAGTAGATCTCTGCCTCATAACCGAAAATGCTTACTTGATGTTAAGCTTCTTGCGAATATCCTTAGGAATAGCGTTCTTGTGAACGATGATGTTCATAGTCTTGTAACGAGCAAATGCCTTTGTTACATACCACAAACCCTTGTAAGTACCAGCCTCGCCCCATGAGTTCTTAACCATGTAGTACTCAGTGCCATTCTGATCCTTAGCGATACCATAGATCTGCATACCGTGGTCATCAGTAGTCTCCCAATTGTCGTATGCACGCTGACGCTCCTCCTGTGTGCACCACTTCTGTGATGAAGGCATAGGAGTGTTCTTCTTCTCCTCCTCAGTGAGGTTGAGCCACTTTGCCATATCAGAACCCTGGAGATCTGCACCCTTAGAGTCGTCGGGAAGAACTGCTGTACCCATGCGAGTGAAGCCCTTCTCGCTTACGTCGCTACCCCAGGCGATAGTGTAACCCTCCATGATAGCGTTGTCAAATACCTCCATCAACTCATCGATAGGAAGGTTGTATGACTGTGCCCAACGCCAGTTATCAGGAATCTCGATAGCGAATGATGTGTAGAAGGGGTGGTGAGTGTAAGAAGTCAAAGATACATAGTCCTCAGCGTTCAAGCCCAAAGACTCGTAGAATGACTTAGGAGTGTACTCTACACCCTCATATGTGAATGACTCAGGACGCTCGCCGAGGTAGATATCGTGGATCGCCTCGATAGACTTCTTCCACAACATCTCGCCCTCAGGGCTTACCTGCAAGCTGCGGTGGTGACCCTTAGCAATAGCAGCAACAACAGCGTCGCTAACAGCTGAAAGCTCGTTGTGGTTGCTGAGCTCCATGCCATACATAACACCGGGACGCATCTCAGCCTCAGGAACAAGACCGAAAGCCTCCATACCGTAGATTACATCGTAGAATGAACCACCCTGTGCGAAAGATACGTCACCGTGAGTGCGAACTGCCTTCTCAGCACGCTCGAGGTAGGTGTTGTGTACGATGAACATCTCAGAGAAATCGTACTCGCCCTTACCCATACGCAAAAGCTCAGACTCGATGAATGCCAAAGATGAGTAGCACCAGCAAGTACCCGCCTGGTTCTGATTCTTGATGCTTGTGATAGGGTTCTCCTTCACAACTGTGAACTCGGGAGTGAACTCCTGAGCCATAGCACCTGTAGCCATCAAAAGGCCGAGTGCCAAACCAAAGATTTTCTTCATAATAAAAACTAGTTTTAAGGTAAATAATTATTTTATCTGTACTCTTTTTAAGCCTCAACATTGTGGGAGAGGTTAGTCATCGTGAGCCTCCCCTATCCACATATTACTTCTTTGTCTTTGCTACAACGCGCTGGCAATCGGTATAAGTGAGGGCCTCAACCTTAGAACCACGGGGGATGCGGTAGTTTTTGCCATTATATGATATGTATGGACCATACTGACCACTCTTAATCACCATAGTAGCATCCTCAGCAAAGGTGCGTATGGGCTCAGATGCTGCACGCTGCTTAGCGATGCTCTCCAGCAAGAGCTCTACAGCACGCTCATAAGTGATAGTATAGGGATCATCTGTCTTTGTCAACGATGCGAAGCTCTTGCCGTGGCGAACGTAGGGGCCAAACTTACCCAAGCCTACCATAAGGGCCTCACCCTCGTAGTTGCCTAAGTTGCGTGGCAATGCGAAGAGCTCCAATGCCTCCTCCAAGGTGATAGACTCTATGAGCTGTCCCTTCTTCAAGGATGCAAACTGACCCTTCTCGCCATCTGCGCTCTCTAGCTCTACCATAGGACCATAGCGGCCGATACGCGCCTTGACGGTCTGACCACTCTTGGGGTCGATACCCAAAACTCGTACTGCCTGCGAGCCACGCTCCATCTGTGTGCCTACGGCCGCATCCACAAGCTGATGGAACGGGCTGTAGAAGTCACATATCATAGAGGTCCAAGTAATCTCGCCGTCGGCTACGCGGTCGAACTCCTTCTCGACATTCGCAGTGAAGTGGTAGTCGATAATAGACTTAAACTGCGACTCGAGGTAGTCGTTCACAATCATGCCTATATCTGTTGGAGCAAGGCGACTCTTCTCACGGCCATAGCTCTCCGTTACGAGTTTCTCCGAAATCTTCTCTCCCGAGAGTGTGAGCTGCACAATCTGTCGCTTCTGGCCATCACGGTTCTGCTTTACGACATAACCACGGTTGATGATTGTGGTGATGGTAGGAGCATATGTTGATGGGCGGCCGATGCCGAGTTCCTCGAGGCGCTTTACGAGTGCCGCCTCATTGTAGCGTGCAGGGGCCTGAGTGTAGCGCTCAGATGCTACGATAGTGGTGGCGATGACGTTATCACCCACCTGCATCTTTGGTAAGATGCCGCTATCGCCCTCCTGCTGTGCATCCTCATCCACGCTCTCAGAGTAGAGACGCATAAAGCCGTCGAAGCGTACGACCTCACCCTGTGAGATAAACTGCTCCGAGCGCTTCGAAAGATCGATGACAACCTGTGTGCGGTCGAGCTCCGCAGGTACCATCTGCGAGGCTACAGTACGCTTCCAGATAAGGTCGTAGAGGCGCTTCTCTGCCGCTGTACCTTCAATCTCGTGGCGCTCGATATATGATGGGCGGATAGCCTCGTGTGCCTCCTGCGCACCCTTAGACTTCGTCTTGAAGTTATGTGGATAGGAGTACTTAGCACCAAAGAGGCGGGTAATCTCATTCTTGCACTGCGTAATGGCCATCTGTGAGAGGTTCACAGAGTCGGTACGCATATATGTGATAAGACCCTGCTCATAGAGTTTCTGTGCTACGGACATTGTCTGCGACACGCTCATGCCGAGCTTACGACCAGCCTCCTGCTGCAATGTAGAGGTGGTGAAGGGTGGTGCTGCATAGCGCTGCACGGGCTTCTCCTCGGCCTTAGATACGGTGAAGCGCTCACCGATACACTCCTTGAGGAACTGCTCAGCCTCGTCACGTGTATCGAAGCCCTGCGACAAGGTAGCCTTGAAGAGTGTCTTCTCCTGGTCCTCAGCAGCATAGAACTGTGCCACAACGCGGAACTGAGCCACGGGCTTGAAGTTGATGATGTCGCGCTCACGCTCAACAATCAAGCGTACAGCGACACTCTGCACACGGCCTGCCGAGAGTGCGGGGCGCACCTTCTTCCAGAGTACGGGTGAGAGCTCGAAGCCTACCAAGCGGTCCAACACGCGGCGTGCCTGCTGCGCATTTACGAGGTTGAGGTCGATGGTGCGAGGGTTCTCGATGGCATCGAGGATAGCACGCTGTGTAATCTCATGGAAGACGATACGCTTAGTGCGATCGATGGGCAAATCCAAGACCTTAGCCAAGTGCCAAGCGATAGCCTCACCCTCGCGGTCCTCATCGGATGCCAACCACACGGTCTTTGCCTCACGTGCCATGCGCGAGAGCTCATCTACAACCTTGCGCTTATCTTCGGGTATCTCGTAAATGGGTTCAAAATCTTTATCGAGGTTTATACCGAGTCCCTTCTTCGCCAAGTCGCGGATGTGGCCAAAGCTCGACTTAACCTTGAAGTCCTTACCGAGGAACTTCTCGATGGTCTTCGCCTTGGCGGGGGACTCTACAATAACCAAATTCTCCATTACTCTTTTTTATCTTTATTTCAAACAGCAAAACCTATGTAGCGACACATAGGTTTGCTAAATCACACTCATTTATTACGCTAACTCACTATCTCACAATGGTATAAGTTAAATCCAATGTGATAGGTGCCGTACCTTCGCTCTCTGCACCATAGTCGCCACCATAGATAGCCTGACGGTTGAAGCCGAAGCAGTCGGCAGCCTCGGGGCCGAGATATATACGGCGGTAGCTTACCAGCGACTCGCTCTCAGGCTCGTAGCCCTCCTCGAACTTCTCCAACTGCACCTTACCATTCTCATCGACATTCTCCTGTGCCGCCATCATCAGCGATTGAATTGCTGTAGATATATCCATGGTATATGCCGCCAACGAACGATTGAGATAACCGTTGTAATCCAAGGTGTATGACGACTCATAGCCATAGGCATAGTCGGAGATACCAACGAGATTACCATATGAAGCATATAGGCCCATACGGCTCATTGTGGTGTTCATAACCTCACCCATCTTTATGGGGTCGAGATTGAGGGGATCGTAATCCGAGCCCTCAAGATAGGCCATAAGGCGTGCCTGGTTTACAGAGACCACAGCGTCCTGCTCACTATGTGCAATATCTGCCAACGACTGAATAAACTCGTCGCTAAACCAAATCTCAGTAACAACGCCACCCATGCCATCGACATAACCTACACGCACCTCGGGATTGTTCTCCACATCTGCGACCACCGAGCCTGCAAAATCGTGCGACACGCGGTTAATCGAGACATTACCCGCCTCCATATCACGCTCAGCAGGGTCAATAAAGAAGTTATAGACCATCTGCGCAGTATCACGGATGATAGTGGGGTCCTCCTCGTAGCGGCTACGCGCATAGAGGATGAGTGCCGAATGCTCCAAATCGGTAGCGAACATAGCACCCTCGCCATCAATCTCCTCGGCAGGCTCAATATAGATGCCTCGAAACTGCTCAACGAACTTCGCTTCGTTACCCTCAACATAGAGGCTGTCGTTATCGTGGGCAAAGCCGCCATTCTCTGCGAGTTCCTCGTCGGATGTAAACATCAAGCGCGAGATATACTCTCGTGTAGCGGCTGTATGTTCGAGCTTAACGCGTGCGCTCAACGGATCCTCCATATCGCCAACATATACACCCTTCTCCTGGTTAGGATACTCGAAGGTGAAGATTGGCTCACTAGCGATGTATGGCGTAGGATCAAAGTTGATATAGAAGGTTGTATCCTCCGACTCCTTGAAGTAGTCGTTCGAGGTGATCTCATAGACATTGAATTTGTGGTGCTTAGTGGTATCGCCGTGGAAATCCATGACATACAACGCCAAGACCATAGAGTCGAAGATAGGGCGATAGCCCCAGCCACGCTCCTCGCCAAGAGTAACGCCAAAGACCATCTGCGTCATGAAGCCCGCACGGCGCTCGCCATAGACATCGCTACGCTCAGCACCGAAGTAGCCCATCTCGAGGTTTGCCGAAGCGATAGAGTCGGTCTGGTAGAGACGTGTTTTGAGAAGCTGACAACTCTCTGAGTTCTCACCCTCCTGCCACATGCCTTTACTATAGACACGACGCTTAAGCTCCATATTTTGCTTTGTGGGCACGAACTCCGAGCCCAAGGTATAGTCCACCTCGGTGGTGCAGCTAATGGCCAAAACGGTCATAACCACACACGCCAACATATAGACTATGCTCCTTTTACAACTCATCATAGAATTTTTTGTAGTTATCGAAGATCTCCTTAGCATCGCCCTCGGCGTACTCCAAAATCTTCTTGCCTGTACTGCGCGCATACTCCAACACTGTGGCATCTGCATCTGCCGAGGTAACGATAATACCGTCGGCATAATCTATAACGTAGCGATATAGGTTTTCGTACGTGGGCTCCTCCAAAATAGACATTTTGCTCTCCATGACACCCTCGCCCTCGAGCTTCTGCTTGAAGTCGGCAGCGAGTGCACCCTCGAACTTGTCTGCACCCAACGACAACACAATCTTTACGTCGCGGAACAAGGGGTCGTCATACAACACATGCTTCAAATACATGGGCACAACAGCCGAGAACCAGCCGTGGCAGTGCACAATGGTTGGAGACCAACGCAACTTCTTGACGGTCTCGAGCATGCCACGTGCGAAGAATATCGCGCGATCGTCGTTATCCTCAAACATCTTGCCCTCCTCGTCGTGAAGGATTGCGCGGCGTGAGAAATAGTCGTCGTTATCAATGAAGTAAATCTGTATGCGGGCAGCAGGGATAGAGGCCACCTTGATGATAAGCTGGTGGTCGTTATCGTTGATAATGAGATTCATACCAGAGAGGCGGATAACCTCGTGGAGCTGGTTACGACGCTCATTAATGCAACCATAGCGAGGCATGAACGTACGCACTTCCGCGCCGCGCTCCTGCATCTGACGTGCCATCTCGATACTGAGCTTCGAGAGCTCATTCTCGGGCAAATAGGGAGAAATCTCCTGGCACACATACAATATCTTATTTGTTGCCATAATCTACTCTTTTTGGGGCGGCTTACGCAACCCTTAAACTATGCAAAGATAGCTATTTTTTTCTACAAAATCAACATCGCATCACCGTAAGTGCCAAAACGATAACCCTCCTCCTTGGCCACCTTGTAGGCATTCATAACGATGTCATAGCCACCAAATGCCGCAACCATCATCAACTGTGTTGAGTATGGAAGGTGGAAGTTTGACACAAAGGCGTCAGCTGCAGTGAACTGATAGGGGTGGAAGATGAACTTATTTGTCCAGCCATCCATGGGCTTAATCATGCCACCAACAGATACTGCTGTCTCCATAGCACGCATAACGGTAGTACCGATAGCTACAATCTTACGGCCATCGCGCTTTGCTGCGTTGATAATACCCGCAGTCTCCTCATTGATGAAGAACTGCTCAGAGTCCATCTTATGCTTTGACAAGTCCTCAACATCGACAGTGCGGAAGTTGCCCAAGCCCACGTGGAGCGTGAGGAATGCCTTGTCGATACCCTTAATCTCCATGCGCTTCATGAGGTGCTTCGAGAAGTGAAGACCCGCTGTGGGGGCTGCCACAGCACCCTCGTGCTCAGCATATATAGTCTGATACCACTCCTCATCCTCGGGCTCTACCTTTGCGCGAACCCAGCGGGGAAGTGGCGTCTCACCCATAGCGTAGAGCGCCTCCTTGAACTCCTCGTACGAACCGTCGAACAAGAAGCGGAGGGTACGGCCACGTGAGGTGGTATTATCGATAACCTCAGCACCCATAAGCTCATCATCACCAAAGAAGAGCTTGTTGCCGATACGAATCTTTCGTGCAGGGTCAACCAACACATCCCACAAGCGCAACTCACGGTTAAGCTCACGGAGCAAGAAGATCTCGATGTCGGCACCAGTCTTCTCCTTGCAACCCTGCAGACGTGCGGGGAATACCTTCGTGTTGTTAAACACGAACATATCCTTCTCGTCGAAATACTCGATAATATCCTTGAATGTGCGATGCTCAATCTCGCCTGTCGAGCGATGCAACACCATTAGGCGTGCATCGTCACGATTTGTCGTAGGATACTGTGCAATCATATCCTGCGAAAAGTCGTAACCATACTGCGATAACTTCATATTTCTTTCAAAAAAAAGCGTGTAATAATCAAGTAATATACGCAAAAACTTCTATTTTGTTTCACACTCACGCAACTTTTCCATAAAATCGTCGAGCGTGTGCGACTTTTCGACGGTGTAGCCACCACTGCGCGTGCGGCGCAATGAGCTTAGGTAGGCACCACTATTGAGCGCCTCGCCAATCTCGAATGCCAACGAGCGAATATATGTACCCTTGCTGCAACGAACACGAATCTTGATGCGGGGCATATCATACTCCAACAACTCCATCTCGTAGATGTTGATAAGAGCCTTCTTAAGCTCAATCTCCTCGCCAGCGCGTGCAAACTCATAGGCACGCACTCCCTGCACCTTCTTTGCCGAATATAGCGGGGGCAGCTGCTCACGCTCACCCGCAAGGCTCTTGAGCGCCTCCTCGACCATCTCGCGTGTGATATGCTCTGTGGGGTAGGTGTTATCTACCTCATGCTCCATATCGCCACTGGGTGTTGTCGCACCGAGCATAAGCTCTGCAACATACTCCTTCTCCTCAGCCTGAAGCGCCTCGACCTGCTTCGTAGCACGACCTATACACACGAGCAAGATACCCGTAGCCAAGGGGTCGAGCGTACCAGCATGGCCTATCTTAATCTTGGGGTAACCACACTTGCGCAACTGAAACTTTATCTTGCGCACAACATCGGCACTTGTCCACTCATAGGGCTTATCGATAACAGCGACATAGCCCTCAGGGAACTCAACCCCACGTAATGTAAACTCCTCCATTTACTACTATTTATTATTTAGAATATATACGAACCAATAGCTACCACGCCCACCACAGCGCAGTAGAGGGCAAACCAGATAAGCTTGCCGCGCTTAACCATGTCTATCATAAAGCGACAGGCGAGGCAGCCCACAACAAAGGCTGTCACAAAACCTGCAACGAGCGATATAGTGGAGATGCCCGCAATAGCAAAGCCATCATCTATAATATGTAGCAATGTCTCACCCATGATAGGAGCCAAGACCATAAGGAACGAGAAGGTTGCAACGACATCTTTGCGGTTGCCCAAGAGCAGACCCGTAGCTATGGTGCTACCCGAACGTGAGAGACCAGGAGTTGCCGCCACAGCCTGTGCCACACCTATAATTAGGGCATCGCGATAGGAGATCGACTCCTTCTGGCGTGGCTTAGCGTAGTAGGCGAATACCAAGAGCGTAGCGGTAACCAAAAGCATCGCCCCCACAACTACCATAACATAGTTCGAAGCAAGCACCGCATCTATCTGATCCTTAAGCGTAAAGCCTACAATACCGATAGGTATCATAGATATGATGAGTTTCAAAACATAAGCCTTCTCTTCGTTCATACCGCGAGTAAATAGGCCCTTACCCACGCTCACAATCTCGCGCCACAGCACAACGATGGTGCTCAACACCGTAGCGGCATGGAGCACAACATCAAAGGCGAGGTTCTCCTCCAACTCTACACCGAGAAGCTCCTTGGCTAACTGCAGGTGGCCACTACTCGATACGGGCAGAAACTCCGTAAGCCCCTGCACAGCACCCAATATTATCGACTCAAATACCTCCATACGTCCTACTTCTCCTCGTTGTTATTACGCTTGAAGCGTATCATAATACCCAAGGCCACAATCACGAAGCCCAAGAGCACCATGATGGGGGCAATGGTGATGCGGCGTGCGGAGTAAATCGACTCGTCGAACTCCGTAACGGTATGATCGCCACCACCCGACATAAGTATGAATCCTACGACAACGACCAAGAGACCCGCACCCATAAGTGCATAGTTCTTAGCACCAAATGGCATAGGTTTCTTCTGATCGTCCTGCTTATTCTCTATCATATTAGTATAAGTATATTTTATTCGACTTCATATTCACGAATTTATTGACCGCAAAGGCACTAAAGAGCGTGGTTATAACGATGCCCACAACCAAGAGTACACCTGCGATGATACCCACCTCGGTGTAGTTGAGCAGCGTTAGACCCTCTGGAGTGTAACTATTGACACCATATACAACGCCTACAACCATTACGGCAGCGACGAGGCCAGCGATGATACCCTGCTTCAAGGCGCTTGCCAACAATGGACGCATGATATACCACTTCGTAGCGCCCACGAGCTTCATGGTATTGATAAGGTAACGCTTAGAGTATATAGCCAGACGTATAGTGTTGTTCAAAAGCAACAGCGAGATAACGAGCAACACGGCGAGGAAGACCAAAAGTCCAATAGTAACATACGACAACGTGTTGTGCATACTCTCCACCACATCGACGGGAGGAACAGCGATATACTCTACACCCTCAACACCGCCAACAGCCTCTATGAAGCTATCGAGCGAGGCTCTATCTGCATATTTCTGGCCTATGGTGACCTCATAGCTATTACGCAAAGGGTTCTCACCAAGCAACAAGTCGAGATCCACCTCAAACTGCTCGCGGAAGGCCTCATCCTCAAACTTCTCATCCTTAGTCATATAGCACACATCGGTGCTCATAGCCGTAGCCTCGATGCCCTCTACGATAGCAGCACTCTGCTCCTCCGTAAGGTCATCGGCAACCTCTACCGACACCACAACGCCTGTCTGCAGATCGCTGGTTGCAGATAACGCAGTAAAGGTGACGTAGCTAACAACGCCTAGCATGAACAATACCAAGGCGATGCTGATGGTTGATATGGTGTATGAGCGGCGCACCTTGCGGCTCAAACGCTTATCTCTTCCCTCTGTCATATATTTTTCTATTATGCTTTATTTCTAATTAATCTAATAATAATCAATGTTATAACCGCAGTCAACGACAAAATTATAAGCCATGAGGCGATACCAGTAATAGCGTTCGCCATAGCCCAATTTGGAGCCTTAAAGCGCCACTCTACGGTGTGCTCACCCTCGGGTAGTACCATACCGCGGAGGATGTAGTCAACAGAGAAGTAGTCAGCCTCCTTACCGTCGATATATGCCGTCCAGCCATTAGGATAGTATATCTCTGAGAATACGCACAACGCCTCTGCGGAGGTAGAATACTCATATTTGAGGTAGTTGGGGGCATACTCCACCAACTCTATATCGCCCGAAGCATCGTACCACTCATCCAAGCCCTTAACGCTCTCGTTCATAACTGCCGTAGTTGCGAGGTCAACGTTGCTGATAGCATCAAGCTCCTCGGCGGGGGTCTTAACGCTCTGCACGGCACTCACAAACCATGCGGGACCAAACGAGTAGGTCTCATGAGCCTGGCCTCCCGAGATGATATACTTCGTATTGAGCATAGCCAAGATCTCGGTGTTGTTGGTGTAGATATAGCGGCTGAGCACATCATCATAGCGCTGCAACTTAGCACCATGGTAGCCATCTACCGAGCGGTGGAAGTTTGCGGCACGAGCACTACCTCTGCTATCAACATCATAGACGCGGAAGCCAAGCTCCTTATCTCTCAAAATATCGTTATCGGCCTTTGTAACCTTAACCTCCGTGGGCGAAGCACTACTCCACTTCTCGTCGTTGATATAGCGCTTATCAACACCTCCGAGGTCGGCAATGACAACGCCGCCAACCAGACACAACATAGCGAGCGCCACAATGGTTTCCTTACCATTAAAGCGCTTAGCAAGGACAATGTACACAACGATAATAGTCGCAGTAACAGCGATATAGGCCAGCGAGCGAAGGGCATCTGAGATAAAGGCATCGCGGCGCACCTCCTCAACAATAAGTCTCAACTGCTCAACCCAATAGCCACCTCCCAAAGTTTCAGCAAAGGTTGCCATACCGTAGTCGGCAATAGCCACCATGATGATGATAAACAGCACCACAACGCCACCCGAAATGCCGAGGGCGATATACTTCATCTTTGCCGATACCTCACTACTAAGCAGACGCCACAAGGCGATAGTGGCAAATAGGGGAATACTCCACTCTAAGACTACAAGCGCCATAGACACCGTACGGAAGTTGTCGTATGCGGGGAGTAGGTCGTACATAGCCTCGTAGAAGCCCATAAGGTTGCTACCCCACGCCAAGAGGAGCGCAAAGAGGCTCACAGCGAGCAACCACCAACGGTAGGCGTTAGGGGCAAGCACGATGCCTACGATAGCGAGGAAGATAACCACAGCGCCGAGATATGTTGGGCCTGCAGTAAAGGGCTGCGAACCCCAGTAGTTCGTCGAGGCTGCAAAGGCCTCGTTCGCCTTATTCTGATAGAGCCACATGACGTCGCCATAGAGCTGTTCGTCGTGCTCGAGGTAGTACATCAGGTCGTCGTAGGTGATGCTGGGGTCGTACTCCTGGTACATAGCCACGGCATCGTCCATCGCCGAATTGAAGAGTGCATCCTGCGCTGCATCGCTTGCGAAGTACTCCTCGACGCGCGGGTCAATATCCATCGAACTTGAGCCCATATAGTTGGGCACAAGCATATTGAAGCTCTCGGCCTTGCCGTAGCTCCACATGGTGTTATACTCAATCTTTGCCTGGCGCGCAGCCTCCTTGTCCACAACCTCCGAGCCACCACGCGAGGTAGCATCCTTATGCTCGAGGGTGTAGTACAATGGGGCAAAATTTGAACCTACGGCCAATAGCGCCGCTACGGCCAACATAGCAGTAGCGAGCAGGTATTTTTTGAGGCGCTTAGCGATAATAGAGCACACGAACTCACTAATCCATAGCGCAATACAAGCAAATAGGAAATAGTATGTAATCTGCGGATGGTTAGCTCCGAGCTCCAACGAGCCGAACAATGCCGCAAGGGCAGAACCCACCCACATATTCTTGCGCAAAGCGTACCATACGGCACCCACCAAAGGTGGCGCATAGACCAAAGCCCACATCTTGGTGATATGTCCCGCGTCAATGATGAGGAAGAAGTAGGTCGAAAGACCATATGCCAAACCCGCGATGATACCTATCCATGGGTTCACACCCATGAGCACTACCGCCATCATCATGAATATCATGGCGAAAAATATCATATTCATGGGGTCGCCAAAGAGTTTGGCTATGCCGCTTGCCGTCTGCTTTACATCCTGCGAGGGGTACTCCACGTCGATGAGGTAGGCCGGCATACCCGAGAACATACCTCCCGTCCACTGGGGATCTTCGCCCGTAACCTCGCGGTGTTTGTGGATGTCTGCCGACATACCAGAATACTGCGCTATATCGCCCTGACCCAGCGACTTATCCTCGAACTGAGGAGCAAAGAATATGGCGCTAACAGCCCAGAAGAGGAGGAAGCCGACAACCCATGGTAAGGCCTTGTGTAGCCACCACTTAAACGTATAACGCTCTATATTATCACCAAAAAAATTCATAGTCCTAAACCTATGTAGGTTATATCATAGTAATAAATCGCCCAAAGTTACGAAAAAAAGTGCGTTTCTCAATCCTTTCTCTTAAAAAAATCACTATCTTTGCCTAATACTTTGACCATATATTAGTATGATTACAATTGACGACATACGCCGACCTATCAGCGCCGACCTCGAAGCATTCGACAAGTTCGTGGCGGACAATTTCAACGCAGAGGGCGAGATGCTACAGGAGATGCTCACCTACGCACTATCGTCGCGTGGTAAGGGCATACGTCCCATACTCACCATGCTCTCGGCACTGACATGCACAGCGGCAACATACCGCCCCGAGGAGCGCAACTGCACAAAGCGCACATACCTCGCGGCACTAATGATGGAGATGATACACACAGCATCACTCATCCACGACGACGTGCTCGACTCGGCAGATGAGCGACGTGGCAAGCCCTCGGTGAACGCTAAGTGGCAGAGCAACCTCGCAATCATCCTCGGCGACTACATCCTCGCACGCACAATGTCCATAGGTATGGCATCGGCACAGTACGACATAGTGTCGTATGTAGGCTCGGCGATGGCGGCACTATGCGAGGGCGAAGTACTTCAGAGCCAGCATGCTAAGAGTCTTGACACCACACGCGAGGACTACTTCACAATCATCTACCAGAAGACGGCAAGTCTGCTTGGTGTATGTGCGGCGTTGGGTGCCATGTCGCTCGGTGCACAGCGCGAAGATGTAGAGCGCATGCGCAAGTTCGGCGAGGCAATAGGCATAGCCTTCCAGATTCAGGACGACATCCTCGACTACAACCGCCAGAACAACACCGGCAAACCCGTGAACAACGACCTCCGCGAGCACAAGATAACACTCCCCCTCATCGAGGTTATAGAGCGAAAAACAGAGGAGGAGCGAGGTGCAATAATTAAGCTTATCGAGCGTTGTAACGACGACAACGAGGCACTCGACACTCTTCACAACATGGTGCTTAACGAGGGTGGTATAGAGCGCGCAACAGAGACTATGCAGGCATACCTCTCACGTGCAATGCACCTTGTATCGAAGTATGAGGATACGCCCTACCGCAAGGCGTTGTTAGACCTCTGCACCTTCGTTGCCGAGCGCGATAAATAGTTACATAACGCACTGAATATTAACTAAATAAAATAAGACATGAGTACACAAAAGAAAGGCAACTTCTTGGCTATCATCGTGATGATTCTGCTCTTCGGAATGATCTCGTTCGTAACCAACCTCGCATCGCCCATGGGTGATGTACTTAAGAACCAGTTCGACGTGGCTAACTGGATGGGTACGCTTGGCGTATTTGCTAACTTCATCGCTTACGCCTGCATGGGTATCCCCGCGGGTAACCTTCTCCAGAAGCGTGGCTACAAATTTACCGCACTGGCAGCCGTTGTTGTAGGCTTCACAGGCGTTGGCGTACAGACCATCGCAGGCCTCTTGGATGGCAACCTCGCATTCGGCGTATATTTGCTCGGTGCCTTCATCGCGGGCTTCTCAATGTGTATGCTTAACATCGTCGTTAACCCCATGTTGAATAAACTTGCTGGCGGTGGTAACCGTGGCAACCAGCTCTTGCAGGTGGGTGGTTCGTTTAACTCGTTCATGGGTACTGCCGTAATCTTCCTTACTGGCGTATTCGTGCCCAGCATTGCCGATGCACAGATCAAGCAGGTATTCCCCTTGATGTTTATTGCATTGGCTATCTTCGCCCTCGCATTCGTCGTTATCATCTTTACCAACGTACCTGAGAATGAGCGCGTTGAGAAGGTTGCAAGCGCGAATGAGTCGAAGATTGGTCCTATGTCATTCCGCCACTTTGTGTTGGGCGCTATCGCTATCTTTATCTATGTAGGTGTAGAGGTGGGCATCCCCAACGTCTTGCAGAAGTGGTTGCAAAATGGTGGCCTCGTCGTAGATATATGTCCCTTGTGCGGCTCGCCTATGGGCAACGCTGAGAGCATCGCGGCTACCGTGGCTGCTACATACTGGTTGTTGATGTTCTTCGGCCGTCTTGGTGGTGCAGCACTCGGCTCAGTATTCTCTGCTAAGAGCATGCTCACAGCGGTATCACTCCTCGGCTTGGCATTGGTTGGTGGTGCTATGATCCTCGACCCCTCAATCACCGTTAACCTCCCCGTATTCAAGGGCACAGAGGGCTTCGGTATGGCTGAGGTACCAGTAAATGCAGCGCTCCTCGTGTTGTGTGGTTTGTGCACATCGGTTATGTGGGGAGGTATCTTCAACCTCGCAGTAGAGGGCTTGGGTAAGTACACCGAGCGTGCTTCGGGCATCTTCATGGCATTGGTTTGCGGTGGTGGTATCTTGCCATTGTTGCAGAACGGTATCGTGGACTGGACAGGCAACTACTTGACCAGCTACTGGGTAATCGTTGCGGGTCTTGCATACTTACTCTTCTACGCATTGGTAGGCTCTAAGAATGTAAACAAGGACATTAATGTTAAGTAGTCATAACTGATTAATATATAGAGGCTGTTGCTTTGTAGCAACAGCCTTTTTTGTACTTTAAGAGAACAGAGAGAATTTAAGGAGTTTAAGGAGTTTAGAGAGTATATACACCAATCTCCCTAAGCAACACACCCATTAGCCCGAGACCAATTTCTTGTCAGAGTGGTGTGGTAGTGGTGCATCGCAAAAGAAAACACCATAGGATAGTACATATTAGTACAGCCTATGGTGTTTTCTTTTGGGATGTGCCGCTACTGCGCCACTATCACAAGAAATTACTTGCGCGCCTGCTTTGCCTCGATACACTCGGTAGCATGGGGCACACGGAGCAAGCGCTCACGAGGGATGAGCTTGCCGGTGGTCTTGCAGA
This sequence comes from Alistipes sp., assembly GCA_045633045.1. Taxonomy (GTDB): domain Bacteria; phylum Bacteroidota; class Bacteroidia; order Bacteroidales; family Rikenellaceae; genus Alistipes. Next base: position 21,613 of record JAZQXV010000011.1, on the reverse strand, counting down.
TACCGTAGGTCTTGTTCTTGATGCGCACGAGGGCCATCTCGAGGTTGCGGATGAACTTAGCCTGGCGCTGCGCGAGTGAGCCATACTCCTCGCGTGAGAGCGTTGTGGCACCCTCCTCCATCACCTTGAAGGTGGGAGATGAGTCCTCTGTATCATTCTCGTTGCTTGTAGCGGTACGCAACATATCGTAGTCGGCGCGTGCTGACGCCAATTTCTGCTCTATCAATAGACGGAACTCCTCAAGTTCTGCGTCGTTGTAACGTGTCTTCTCCTCTGCCATAATCGTATGTTTTAGTACGGTTATCATTCTTATAATAAGCGAAGTTAAGCAAAAATTATGAAACATGCAAATATTCTTCGGAAAAAAAGAGAAATGAGGTGTGGATAGGGATTCTACTGCTACCTATTATATAATAAAAGAGTGCAGTCGTGTGACTGCACTCTTTTGGTTGTTATATCGAGCTATTAGGCCTTAGTAACTGCAATCTTGAGGGCTACCTCGTCGATGTCTGTATCAACAACGAAAGCACCTGCAGGAGCCGCTGCAACCTTAACATCAACAGCGAGTGTCTGCTGTGCGATGTACTGTGCGAAGCTCTCAACTGCAGCAGCAGTGAGGTCGTTAGACTCAATCTCCACACGAATCTTATCGGTAACCTCGAAGCCAGACTCCTTACGGATGTTCTGGATGCGGTTTACGAGCTCGCGGGCAACACCCTCGCGGCGCAACTCCTCAGTGATGGTAATATCGAGAGCTACAGTGAGCTTACCCTCCGATGCCACCAACCAGCCAGGCATATCCTCCGATGTGATCTCGAAGTCGGCAGTTGTAACGACAACCTTCTCGCCATTGAGGTCGAGTGTTGTCTCCTCGTTAGCCTCGATCTCTGCAATCTGCTCCTGTGTGAACTGCGCGATGAGTGCCGACATAGCCTTAGCGTGTGGCGCATAGCGCTGGCAGAAGTGCTTAAAGTTGAGCTTGATACGCTTAGTGATGATGCCAGTAGTATCTGTGATAAGCTCTACATCCTTGATGTTAACCTCGTTCATGATAAGTGCACGAACAGCCTCGATGCGTGCTGCCATCTCCTTATCAAGTACGGGGATGATAATCTTCGAAAGTGGCTTACGCACGTTGATGTTCACCTTGCGGCGCAATGCGAGTACCATAGATGACACCTGCTGTGAGAGCGCAGTGCGTGCCTCGAGCTCACGGTTGATGAGCGCCTCGTTGCACTTAGGATACTCCGCGAGGTGTACTGAAGACTCTGCGTGGCGACCACTTGCTGCGTTAAGGTCGCAGAAGATGCGGTCGGTGATGAATGGTGCGATAGGCGCAGCGAGCATAGCTACAGTCTCCAAGCAAGTGTAGAGAGTCTGGTATGCTGCGAGCTTATCCTCGTTCATCGAGCCACCCCAGAAGCGCTTACGGTTCAAGCGCACGTACCAGTTAGAGAGGTTCTCGTTAACAAATGCGTCGATGCGGCGTGCTGCAGGTGTTGGGTCGTACTCCTCGAGCGATGCGGTTACATCGCGGATGAGAGAGTTGAGCTCCGACAAAATCCAGCGGTCGATCTCGGGACGGTTCTCCACGGGAATCTCTGCCTCGGCGCCTGTGAAACCGTCGATGTTAGCATAGAGCGCAAAGAATGAGTATGTGTTGTAGAGCGTGCCGAAGAACTTACGGCGGCACTCGTCAACGCCATCCACGTCGAACTTGAGGTTATCCCAAGGCTGTGAGTTAGATATCATATACCAGCGTGTAGCGTCTGCACCGTACTTCTTCAATACCTCGAAGGGATCTACGGCATTACCGAGGCGCTTAGACATCTTATTGCCGTTCTTGTCGAGCACCAAGCCGTTAGAGATGATGTTCTTGAACGCTACAGAGTCGAAGAGCATGGTAGCGATTGCGTGGAGCGTATAGAACCAACCACGTGTCTGGTCAACACCCTCAGCGATGAAGTCTGCGGGGTATATCTGGTCGAAGCCCTCCTTGTTCTCGAAGGGGTAGTGTACCTGTGCGTAGGGCATAGCACCTGAGTCGAACCATACGTCGATGAGGTCGGGCTCACGACGCATAGGCTCACCCTTAGATGATACCAACACGATGTTATCTACATATGGGCGGTGGAGGTCGATGTTCTCAGTCGAGTAGTTCTCCTTAGACATATCACCAACCACGAAGTTCTTGTATGGATTCTCGGTCATCACACCAGCAGCTACAGCCTTCTCGATCTCGGCGATAAGCTCCTCAACAGAGCCGATGCACTTGAGCTCTGTGCGGTCCTCAGTAGCCCAGATTGGAAGCGGAGTACCCCAGAAGCGTGAGCGTGAGAGGTTCCAGTCGTTGATGTTCTCGAGCCACTTGCCAAAGCGACCTGTGCCTGTGCTCTCGGGCTTCCAGTAGATGGTCTTGTTGAGATCCATCATGCGCTCACGAAGCGCAGTTGTGCGGATGAACCATGAGTCCAAGGGGTAGTACAACACAGGCTTATCTGTACGCCAGCAGTGTGGGTAGTTGTGGGTGTGCTTCTCAATCTTGAAGACCTTGTTAGTCTCCTTAAGGCGAATTGAGATGTAGATGTCGAGGTTCTCGGCAGCAGCTGCAGCCTTCTCGTCATAGCGGCCATCAACGGTGTACTGGGGGTCGTAGGCGTTCTTCACGAAGCGACCCTCATACTCCTTATAGTCGGCAGTTACGCACTCCGCAACGAACTTCTCGTCGAGCTCCTCGGTGAGGAAGAACTTACCGGTGAAGTCAACCATGGGGCGAGTCTCGCCGCGCTTGTTAATCATAAAGAGTGATGGGATGCCTGCCTGGCGTGCTACGAAGGCATCGTCAGCACCAAACGTTGGCGCGATGTGTACGATACCTGTACCATCCTCCACCGTTACATAGTCGCCCAAGATTACGCGGAATGCCTTAGCCGAAGCCTCTGTCCAGTTACCATTCTCATCTGCCTCAACGGGCTTAACCCATGGCAAGAGCTGCTCATAGCGCATGCCCTCGAGCTCTGTACCCTTCCACTTGCCTACAACCTCGAATGGGACAATCTTATCACCGGCCTTGTAGTCCTCAAGCTTCAACTCTTCGCCCTTCTTGTTGAAGATAGAGTAGAGAAGAGGCTCAGCTACTACAGCTGTAATCTTCTCTGCGGTGTAGGGGTTGAAAGTGCGTACTGCAACATAGTCGTACTTGGGACCCACGCAGAGCGCAGTGTTTGAAGGCAATGTCCAGGGTGTTGTTGTCCACGCGAGGAACACGGGAGTACCCCAACCCTCCATCTCAGCCTTAGGCTCAAGAATACGGAACTGTGCAGTACATGTTGTATCCTTAACATCACGGTAGCAACCTGGCTGGTTGAGCTCATGTGTCGAGAGACCTGTGCCCGCTGCGGGTGAGTAGGGCTGGATTGTGTAGCCCTTGTAGAGAAGGTTCTTCTCGTAGAGCTGCTTCAAGAGCCACCATAAGGTCTCGATGAATTTGTTGTCGTAGGTGATATATGGATCGTCCATGTTCACCCAGTAGCCCATCTTGCGTGTGAGGTCCTCCCATACGTCGGTGAACTCCATCACGGCCTCGCGGCACTGCTGGTTGTACTCCTCAATGGTAATCTTCTTGCCGATATCCTCCTTAGTGATGCCGAGTTTCTTCTCTACGCCGAGCTCTACGGGGAGACCATGTGTATCCCAGCCCGCCTTACGGTGTACGAGGTAGCCCTGCTGAGTCTTGTAACGGCAGAATACGTCTTTGATGGTACGCGCCATAACGTGGTGAATACCGGGCATACCATTTGCTGAGGGGGGACCCTCATAGAATACGAACGTGGGGTGCCCCTCACGTGTTGTGATGCTCTTATGGAAGGTGTCGTCCTTGGTCCAGCGAGCCAACATCTCATCAGCTACGCCAGCCAAGTCAAGACCCTTATATTCGTTGAACTTTGCCATAGTTAAATGCTAATTGTAGGTATTACTCCTCGTCGTCCTCCTCAGACTCGGCCATTGTGGTATATACGTTTGTAACGTCGTCGTCCTCCTCGAGGTGCTCGATGAGCTTGTTTACTGACTCACGCTCCTCGGGAGTAAGCTCCTTGGTGTCGGTAGGGATGCGCACAGCCTCACCCGATACGAGCTCGAAGCCCTTGCCCTCAATCCATGTCTGAATCTGGCCGAATGACTCGTAGGCAGCATATACTGTTACCTCGCCCTCCTCAGCGTAGAACTCATCCACGCCGAAGTCAATCATCTCGAGCTCCATCTCCTCGAGGTCAACGCCCTCGGTAGGCTTGAACTTAAATACGCACTTGTGCTCGAACATGAAGCCCACAGAACCCGATGTACCAAGTGTGCCGCCATACTTGTTGAAGTACATACGTACAGAGGCTACGGTGCGGTTTGTGTTGTCGGTAGCTGTCTCCACGAGGACTGCGATACCGTGGGGGCCATAACCCTCATAGATCATCTCCTTGTAGTCTGCAGCATCCTTATCTGTAGCACGCTTGATTGCACGCTCCACGTTCTCCTTGGGCATGTTCTCAGCCTTAGCGTTCTGCATAAGGAGGCGGAGGCGGAGGTTAGATGATGGGTCGGGACCCGAAGCCTTCACAGCCATCTCAATCTCCTTACCAATCTTCGTAAATACGCGCGCCATGTGTCCCCAGCGCTTCATTTTTCTCGCCTTGCGATACTCAAATGCTCTTCCCATAATCTTAGTTTTTTATATTTTTAGTTGTTTATACCTTAGTATATATATGCACAATGGTGCAAAGATAGTAAAAAATATTATAAATTGGAAATTATCACATGAAATAACACATACCCACCCCCTATGATTTGTGTGATAAAGTGAAATTAGCAATGAGTAATTAGGAGTGATGCTTTGAATGCCATGCTAAACACGGGGAATATTCTCGAGGCCTCAGAGGCGATGAAGACCGTGCGTACCGCGAGAACCGTCATTACATTTGGTTGACATACCACGCGATAGAGATTGCCACCCTGCAGGGCTGTCACACACCCGCAACCCCCTCTCAGATAGCGTTATAACCGCGATTTGATAAAAATTTACATAAATTAATAATTTTTTTTATTAAATTATTTGCATAATTAAAAAATACCCCTTACCTTTGCAGCGAAGTTTTAAGGTTCATTTAGGTTAGTAGTTTTAGGTTGGAGAGGCCAATCGATGGGTATGACACAGGTCGCACTCTTGAAAACCAAGAGTTTACAAGATGCGGGCTATGTCATAAGAACCCTTCGGTTGCCTCATTTTTTTTACGGTTAAGCGAGAGTTTATGCAGCCTATCAAACGCTCCTAACTCTACACGATAAACCTTCCTAAACATGCTAAAACGATTAAATTCCCTAATCACCCCCTCTACCCTTTCATTTTCACATATTTTTTGCTATCTTTGCGAGGTATATGTGCCTACTACTATGTAGGCCGAGCAAAAAGAATGAAACGTAGCATCACCATAGGCTTCGACGCACGATATGCGATGACCGACCACGAAGAGTTCGGTGCATACAGCCGTCTCGTAATCGAAGCAATGGCACTCGCAGCACCCCGCCATACATACTTCCGTCCATACATACCACTACGCGCTCCGCACCAAGCATACGAGCAGCTCGAGCACTTGCACAACATCGAGACTATGGAGCCCGATGGCACAGTATGGCGCAAGCTACGCCTACCATGGCGCGTATGGCGCATAGGCCACGACCTACACAACGGCAACGTGGAGCTATACCACGGCCTAGCTGAGCACATACCCATGGGCCTCGACAAGCGTAACATACGCAGCGTGGTGACGATACACAACATGGAGTTTCTCTACGATAACACACTCACCAACTCACCCGAACACCTTCTACACCGCATATACATGGGCCGCATGCTACACCGCGTAGATCGCATTGTAGCGGTAAGCGAGTGTGTGAAGCGCGACATAACAAAGCACTTCCGCATATACCCCGAGAAGGTAGATGTCGTATATCCCGGCGTAGCTAAATGCTACGACGCGGAGCTCAACACAGACTATCTCGAAGCAGTAAAGGCGAAATACGATCTCCCCGAACGTTATATACTCAGCGTAGGCACGCAGCTTGAACGCCGCTCTATGGTCAAGGTAATCAACGCCCTACCCCTCATAGATAATCAGCTCCACTACGTCATAGTGGGCCGCACAACGTCGCACACAACACGCCTTAAGCGCGCAGCGCGGGAGCTGGGCGTGAGCGACCGTCTGCACATCATCGAGCAGATCGCGGAGGAGGACATGCCAGCACTATATCGCCACGCGTCGATGGTCGTAAACCTCTCACGCTATGAAGGCTTCGCGACACACATCGCCGAGGCCATGACAGTAGGTACACCCGTTATCACTACCCACTCTTCTAGCATGGAGGAGGTGGCAGGCAACGCCGCGATGTTCATCAACCCTGACAATCGCGACGAGTTGGTGAACGCCATAGGACTACTCATGGAGGAGGGTGAGCTACGTCAGGTGTTAACGACACTTGGCCACCGCCACGCAACACGCTTCCGCCCCGAGGTTGTGGCATACAACCTTATCAACTGCTACCGCCACCTCGATGTAGATGTGCGCGGATAGCAAAGAGTAAAACTGGCAAATTTGGACTACGCACAAATACTTAAACCATAGACCGTTACCGCCAAAAACTCAAATTAGTGAGGTAAAAATAGTGCCATTTAGGCAAAAATAAGTATCTTTGCCAGGCTAACCCCACGATGGGCAAGGCAATCAGAGAGTGAAAATATACATATATTAATATAGTTATGGAAAGAGTTAAGAAAATTGTAGTTATGGCAAAGCAGGTGCCCGATACACGCAATGTGGGCAAGGATGCCATGACTCCGGAGGGTACGGTAAACCGTGCTGCTCTCGCTGCAATCTTCAACCCCGAGGACCTCAACGCCCTCGAAATGGCACTGCAAATGAAGGAGCGCATTGCAGGCTCAGAGGTCTATGTGTTGACCATGGGTCCCCAGCGCGCAAGCGACGTCATCCGCGAGGCTATGTTCCGTGGTGCTGACGGCGGTTACTTGCTCTCAGGCAAGGAGTTTGCAGGCTCTGATACGTTGGCTACATCGTACGCCTTGTCGTTGGCACTTCGCAAGATTGAGCCCGACATCATCGTAGCAGGTCGCCAGGCTATCGACGGTGACACCGCACAGGTAGGTCCCCAGGTTGCCGAGAAGCTCGATCTCCCACAGATTACATACGCCGAGGAGCTCATCGACATCAACGACACCGAGATTACCATCAAGCGCCGCTTGGAGCGTGGCTCGGAGGTTGTTGTATGCCCCCTCCCAGCACTTATCACCGTAAACTCATCGGCTAAGGAGTGCCGTCCCCGCAACGCTAAGCGCGTCATGAAGTACAAGCGCGCCCTTGCGACATCGGAGATGGCAAACGTAGATGCACAGTGGAACGCCTTCATCGAGGAGCGCCCCTACTTGCACATCGTGGAGTTCGCGGCAGCAGATGTAAACCCCGACCCCGAGCAGCTCGGCCTCAGCGGCTCACCTACCAAGGTTAAGAAGATTGAGAACGTAGTATTCCAGGCTAAGGAGGCTAAATCTCTTACTGCCGAGGATAACGACATCGAGGCTCTCATGCAGGAGCTTATTGCGAGCCACACGCTCGGTTAAAAAGCCTAAGAATTAAGAGTATGAATAACGTATTTGTATATATCGAGATTGAGGAGCGTGAGATTGCCGACGTATCGTTGGAGCTCCTTACCAAGGGTCGTGAGTTGGCTAATACGCTCGGCGTAAAGCTCGAGGCTGTGGTTATCGGCCACGATGTCAAGGGCCTCGCCCCCGAGTTGGCGAAGTATGGTGCCGACACCGTATGGGTTGCCGACAACGAGATTTTCGCACCCTTCCGCACATTGCCCCACACGGCAGTTATGGTTGGCCTCATCCAGCAGGAGAGACCACAGATTGCATTGTTCGGTGCAACACCCGTAGGTCGTGACTTCGCACCCCGCGTATCGTCAGCGCTCCACAGCGGTCTTACCGCCGACTGTACAGAGCTCGTAATCGGTGAGCATAAGGATGCTAAGAGCGGCAAGGAGTACGACTCTCTTCTCTACCAGATTCGTCCCGCCTTTGGTGGTAATATCATCGCCACAATCGTTAACCCCGAGTGCCGCCCACAGATGGCAACCGTTCGTGAGGGCGTTATGCGCAAGGAGGCGCTTGCTACACCCGCAGCTGGCGAGATACGCGAGATTGAGTGGCAGCCTATGGTCAAGGATACCGACCTTGCAGTACGCATCGTAGAGCGCCACATCGAGGAGCGCAAGATTAACATCAAGGGTGCTTCAGTCATCGTTGCTGGTGGTTACGGCGTAGGTTCTAAGGAGGGCTTCAAGCTCGTACACGAGCTCGCAAATGTTCTTGGTGGTGAGGTAGGTGCTTCGCGTGCTGCGGTAGATGCAGGCTTTACGGAGCATGAGCGCCAGATTGGCCAGACAGGTGTTACTGTACGCCCCAAGCTCTACATCGCTTGCGGTATCTCTGGTCAGATTCAGCACACAGCGGGTATGGATGGCTCGGCGATGATTGTTTCAATCAACACTGACCCCCAGGCCCCCATCAACAAGATTGCCGACTACGCCATCACAGGTAGCGTGGAGGAGGTAATCCCCAAGATGATTAAGTATTACAAACAGAACTCAAAATAGGAGAAGCAATGGCTAACTTTTATATAGATAATAAGGATTTGCAGTATCACCTCTCTCATCCCTTGATGAAGAGGATTATCGAGCTCAAGGAGCGCAACTTTGCCGACGCTAAGGAGTACGACTATGCACCCCAGGATACGGAGGATGCTCTCGACTCATACCGCCGTGTGTTGGAGATCGTGGGCGATGTTTGTGGCGAGGTTATCGCTGCGAATGCCGAGAGCGTTGACCATGAGGGTCCCCGCGTTGTCAACGACCACGTGGAGTATGCTTCGGGCACAGTACGCAACATCGAGGCGTTGAACGCTGCAGGCTTGGGTGGCATGACCCTTCCCCGCAAGTATGACGGTTTGAACATGCCCGTAACATGCTTCGCTATGGCTAACGAGATGGTAGCACGCGCCGATGCAGGCTTCGAGAACATCTGGGGCTTGCAGGATTGCGCCGAGACCATCAACGAGTTCGCCTCTGAGGAGATCAAGCAGCGCTTCTTGCCCCGCGTTTCTGCTGGCGAGACCTGCGCTATGGACCTTACAGAGCCCGATGCAGGCTCCGACCTTGGCGCCGTTATGCTCAAGGCATCGTGGGATGAGGCAGCTGGCGTATGGCGTTTGAACGGCTGTAAGCGCTTCATTACCAATGGTGATGGCGACATCTCGCTCGTCTTGGCTCGTACCGAGGAGGGCACAAAGGATGCACGAGGCCTTTCGATGCTTATCTACGACAAGCGCGATGGTGGCGTTAAGGTTCGCCGCATCGAGAATAAGCTCGGCATCAAGGGTTCACCCACCTGTGAGTTGGTCTTCAACAACGCACCCGCAGTGTTGGTTGGCGACCGCAAGATGGGTCTTATCAAGTATGTCATGTCGTTGATGAACGCCGCACGCTTGGGTATCGCAGCACAGTCAACAGGCTTGTGCGAGGCCGCCTACCGCGAGGCATTGAAGTATGCTAAGGAGCGTGAGCAGTTCGGCAAGGCTATCTATGAGTTTGCTGCCGTACGCGAGATGCTCAAGAACATGGAGGCCAAGACCCTCGCATCACGCGCTATGCTCTACGAGACAGCACGCTTCGTGGATATTTATAAGCAGCTCACTCACATCTCTCACGACCGCTCACTCGAGGCTGAGGAGCGCCAGGAAATGAAGTTCTACAACCGCTTGGCAGATGGCTTTACTCCTCTTGCAAAGATGTTCGCATCGGAGTATGCTAACGAGGTAGCTTACGACTCTATCCAGATTCACGGTGGTTCGGGTTACATGAAGGACTACGCCTGCGAGCGCTTGTACCGCGATGCACGTATCATGAATATCTACGAGGGTACTACACAGCTTCAGGTTGTTGCAGCTATCAACCACGTAACTAAGGGCACCTACCTCGAGCAGATCATGCGCTACGAGGAAAACGCTCGCACTGAGGCTACTGAGGCTATGGGCGCGCAGTTGGTGGAGTTGCGTAAGACATACGAGCAGGTTGTTGAGCGCGTAGAGTCTATCGACAAGGAGGCAAACGGCTATAAGGAGTTTCACTCACGCCGCCTCGTTGAGATTGCTGGTTACATCATCATGTCTCACATCATGTTGCGCCAGGCTGCAGAGTGCGAGGCTGACTACTTGAACCCCACAAAGATCTTCGTGAAGTACGCTGCAAAGAAGGTTGCCGAGGCTGCAGCATATATCAATGCTTCGGAGGCATCGGATGTAGAGTTGTTCTCATAACGACTTCACCAAACATAAGAAGAAGAAAGTCCACCCCGAAAGGAGTGGACTTTTTTATTGGCCCCACGACCCAATTTCTTGTCAGAAGTCGTGGGATGTGGCTTATCACAAGAAATTACTTTAGGCGCAAAAATCCCACTCCAAAACGCTCTACCGCTGCACGCTCGAGATCCTCACGGACTGAGGGATCAGCAATAGAGATAAGGAGCTTCGCACGCTCAGCAAGTGACTTGTTACGGAGATATACGATACCATGCTCAGTAGCGATATACTGTGCCTGGAAGCGTGTAGTCACAACACCTGCACCCTTTGTGAGGGTAGGAACGATCTTAGACTGACCCTTAGAGGTGATTGAAGGAAGAGCGATGAAGCACTTACCACCCTCTGAGAGTGCACCGCCATACATAAAGTCGTGCTGGCCACCTACGCCCGAGAAGATGCGCTCACCGATAGAGTCTGCGCAAATCTGACCCGTAAGGTCGATCTCGATAGCTGAGTTAACAGCCATAACCTTGGGGTTCTGACGGATATTCTGTGGGTCGTTTGTCCATGCCACGTCACGAATTACGACATCGCGGTTGCCATCGAGGTAGTCGTAGAGACGCTGGCTACCGAGGCAGAGGCACGCTACAGACTTACCGGGGTAAATCTTCTTGAGTGAGTTATCGATGATACCCTTCTGGATGAGGGGCACCACGCCATCTGTCATCGCCTCAGTGTGGAGACCGAGGTGCTTATGGCCCTGGAGTGCATCAAGCACAGCGTTAGGAATACCACCTACACCAATTTGAAGTGTTGCGCCATCAGGAATCTCGCCTGCAATGTAGTTACCGATAGCACGCTCCACAGCGTTGGGCACAACAGTGGGCACCTCAACTAGTGGCTCATCACCGCGTACCATAGCGTCAATTTTAGATACGTGGATTACGGGGTCACCGAAGGTGCGAGGCATATACTTGTTTACCTGCGCAATAACGACCTTAGAGCACTCCACAGCCGAGAATGCGAGGTCAGCAGATACACCATACGAGCAGTAGCCCTCCTCATCGGGCTCCGAGACGTTCAAGAGTGTAACATCGAGGGGCACCTGACCCGAACGGAAGAGGAAGGGAATCTCGCCCAAGAATGCGGGAATTGTCTGCGCCACGCCCGAGTTGATGGCGTTGCGGAGGTTGTTAGCCACGAAGAAGCTCAATGGCTCGAAAGAGTCGCGGAGCTCCGCCTTAGCATATGGAGCATCGAAGCGACCGATAGCGAATGCTGTATATACCTTAACATCGCGAAGCTCTGGCGCACGGTCTGTCATCGCCTGCACCAAGACCTCGGGGATAGATGTCGAGCCCTGGATATATACCGAATCACCCGACTTGATAAGCTTGACGGCCTCAGCCGCACTTACTAAATTCATACGCACTATTCTTTGAAAAGGGCTGTCCTTGTTGGGGGCAGCCCTACCTTATTTAACATTTACTTTCCAAGAAATTGTATAGCAACCTGCTATTCAAAATCTTAATAGTCCTGGCTGAACAAACGGAGACGCTTATCCAACTCATCATACTGGTAGTCCGAAATCATCGATACGCAACCACGCAAGCCCTGACGTGAGCTACCTGTAGGTGCGAGGGTGATAGCCGAGATACCGTAGTAGATGAGCTTGTTGATAAGCTGCTCGCCTGTCATATCCTTATAGCCAAAGGTGAAGAAGAAACCATCGCTGACATCCTGGTCGCAGTCCTTGTCGTAGACGATATGGAAGCCGTTCTTGACCATAATCTCCTTAACCTTCTGTGCACGGCGTGCATACTCGCGAGTGTGCTCAACATAGTTCAAGCGACCATCCGACGCTGCACGGAACATAGCAGCGAGGGCGTACTGCGCAGAGTGAGGAACACCCGACGACAACACATAGAGGATGTTGAAGATGAAGTTACGGCGGAACTCACCATCGTTGCCATACTTCTCAGCGAGAGCCTCATAGCAACGCTCCGCGAGTGCGGGGTTCATAGCCACGATGGCGATACGCTGACCTGCGTATGAGAACATCTTCGAGCCTGACAAGAGGTGCAAGCAGTTGTTTGTGTAGCGCGCTACAGAGGGCTGGTATGGCGCCTCGAAGGGCTTCGAGCGGTCCTCGCGGAAGTCCATGTTGAGGTATGCCAAGTCCTCGACAACGATAACATCATACTTCGTAGCCATGCGACCGATAATCTCCAACTCCTCCTCGTTGAGGCACATCCATGTGGGGTTGTTGGGGTTAGAGTATATCATACCGCTGATGCGACCCGATGAGAGCACCTCCTCGAGCTTCTCCTCAAGCTTCTTGCCACGATAGTCGATAACGTCGAACGACTCGATGCGGATGCCCTGCACTTTACACTGTGCCTTCTGCACGGGGAAACCGGGGTCAATGAAGAGGATAGTGTCGCGGTCCTCGCGCATCTGGTGAAGCGCCATGAAGGTAGCAAAAGCACCCTGCATAGAGCCTACCGTGGGCACGATGCACACGGGAGGGATATCGAGGTTGATGAAAGCCTTGATGAAGCGTGATGCCTCCTTAGTCAAAGGCTCGATACCAGTGATGAGAGGGTACTTTGAGCCCACGCCTGCGAGCAACGCCTCGTGCTCAGCCTCGATACCGATCTGCTCGGCGGGGAGGCCTGGCTCACCAATCTCCATGCGGATATACTCCACGCCCATCTTAGCCTCGATGTCCTTAACAACGCTCACGAACTGGCGGATAGATGCCGCGCCAAGCTCCTTAGCGTTTCGGAGTCCATTGGCAATACAGATATTGTCTACGGTCTGTTTATCTAATGGTCTCTCCATGCTATTATTTCTTAATTGAGTTTTCATAACCGGCACGTACTGCAGCAAGGTTCTTCTCGATAACCTCCTCACCCTTACGAGCGAAGATACGACGTATACCTGCCTCGATCTTCTCATACTCTATGTCGAGCATGGGGATAGCAGCACCCAAGAGTACCATATTTGCCGCCTGAAGGGGCGCACCCGCCTCCTTAGCCAACTCCTCAACGTTGAGTGACACGCAGTGTGGCAAAGCCGCGAGGTGTGCGTTAAGCTCCTCCTCTGCGGGGTAGTTAGGAATATTGATGAAGGGGACGTTTGAAGTCACTACCCAGCCATCCTTCTTCAAGTACTGCAAGTAGCGCAACGCCTCCATAGGCTCGAGTGAGATGATGATGTCGGCACCACCCTTAGCGATAAGGTCAGATGCGATGGGCTCTGTAGAGAGACGCAAGTTACTCTGCACGTCGCCACCACGCTGACTCATACCGTGAACCTCAGCCTGCTTGATGTTCCAACCCTCGGCCATGGCAGCCTCGCCAATGACCGTAGCAATCGACAGAATACCCTGTCCGCCGACGCCTGCCAAAATGATATCTTTCTTCATAATTGTTTCTTAGTTATATATTAGCATTAGCGGACTTACTCCTTCTTTGCAGCCGCAGCCTTCGCCTTAGCGTGACGCTTAGCTGTCTGGATACACTCGCGACGTGGGATGATAACTGATACACCCTTGTACTCAATCTCCTCGCGCAAGATAGCCTTGATCTCCTCCATGTTCTTTGGTAGGGGCACCACAACGCGTACGTGCTCGGGTTTAACGCCTACGCCACGGCAGATATCCTCAATCTTGCCTGTACCTGCAGAGTCCTGACCACCTGTCATACCTGTTGTGAGGTTATCAGAGATAACAACAACAACATTTGCGTTAGAGTTAACGCAGTCCAACAAGCCTGTCATACCTGAGTGTGTGAATGTAGAGTCACCGATAACTGCGAATGAGGGGAACTGACCAGCATCCGAAGCACCCTTAGCCATGGTGATTGAAGCACCCATCTCTACACAAGCGTGCAATGCCTGGAATGGAGGCAATGCGCCGAGGGTGTAGCAACCGATATCACCGAAGATGCGAGGATTCTCATACTCTGCAGCAACCTCGTTCAACGCCTTGTACATATCGCGGTGACCGCAACCCTGGCACAATGCGGGTGGACGTGCTACAACGATGTCGTCCGCCTCGAGGTTCTCCAAAGCCTCCATACCCAACGACTTGCGTACGCTGTCGGGATTGAGCTCGCCAACACGTGGAAGATCGCCTGTCAAGCGACCCTTGACTGCCACTGTCGAGGGCACGATAGCGCGTACCATCTCCTCAACAACGGGCTGACCCTCCTCCATAACGAGGATCTCCTTTGCGCCATCCGCTACCATCTTCTCGATGAGCTCAACGGGCAATGGGTACTGTGATACCTTGAGTACGCTACGCTCCTGGCAGTTTGCAGCGTTCTCCATGTAGTAGTTGTATGCGATACCTGTGCAGATTACGCCAAGCTCGGGGTTAGTACCCTTGCGGTAGCAGTTGTACTTCGACTCCAACGATGCCTTCATAAGGTCATCCTGCTGAGCCAAGAGCTGCACGTAGCGCTTCTTTGCGAATGCGGGCAACAAGATCCATGTGCGCACATCCTCAGGACGGTTAATCTCGTTCTGCTTGCGTGGTTCCTCAGTTACGTTTACAACAGCGCGAGAGTGTGCCATGCGGGTTGTTACACGCATCAACACGGGCAACTTAACAGCCTCCGAGAGCTCGAATGCTGCGCGTGTCATGTCGTAAGCCTCCTGCTGGTTCGAGGGCTCGAAGATGGGCATCATGGCGAACTTACCATAGAAGCGTGAGTCCTGCTCGTTCTGTGATGAGTGCATAGATGGGTCGTCAGCAGCAACAACTACCAAACCGCCATTAACACCAGTCATAGCTGAGTTAACGAATGGATCGGCAGCAACGTTCATACCGACATGCTTCATACATACAAGGGCACGCTTACCCATGTACGACATACCGAGAGCACCCTCCATAGCGGTCTTCTCGTTAGTAGCCCAACGGCAGCAGATCTTGTTCTCTGCATCACCGCGCTTCTCCTCGCGGAGCTGAATGAATTCTGTAATTTCGGTTGAAGGCGTTCCAGGATAAGCATAGACACCCGATAGACCAGAGTCGATAGCGGCCTGAGCAATAGCCTCGTCACCGAGAAGTAGTTTTCTCATATTAGTATAGTTTTTAGGTTTGTGATCTGTTTTTATTATTGCACTATTACGCATCTTCAAAGTTAAGCAAAATTTTTCAAACAGCGAAATATTTTCCCTCCTTTCTCAACCAACGACCCAAAATATATATCCTTTGGATATAAACAACAGGAGAGATGCCGCCTTCAAAAAGACGATATCTCTCCTATGCGCTCCCACCATTCGTGGGCTATAACGATACTTAAAGCTTAACTCCGTAAGCCAGGTCGCCCGCATCACCAATGCCTGGCACGATGTACGACTTCGATGTAAGTTCCTGATCTACAGCGGCACACCACAGCGTACACTTCTGCGTATTGCAGTGGTGCTTAACATAGTCCACACCCTGCTCCGAGGCAAACACCGCAGCAAAGTGGGTGTGGTCAGGCTCGCCAGCACGACGAATAAGCGCGTCGTAAACGAGCATCAACGATGTTCCCGTAGCGAGCATAGGGTCAACCAAGATAAGGGTCTTACCTGTAAGCGACGAGGTCGAAACATACTCCACATCGACGATAAACGAGCCATCGGGGCGGCTCTTGCGATATGCCGACACGAAGCCATTCTCCGCATCGTCGAAGTAGTTGAGAAAACCCTGATGGAAGGGCAAGCCCGCACGCAGAATGGTAGCCACAACAACCTTGTCCGAAATCTCCTCCACCGCTGCCACTCCGAGGGGTGTCTCCACCATGCGTGTCTTATAGTTGAGCTTCTTCGAGATCTCGTAAGCCATAATCTCGCCCACACGCTCCATGTTGCGACGGAAGCGCATAGAGTCCCCCTGCACGCCCTTATCGCGCATCTGCGAGAGGAACTTATTGAGAATAGTATTTTCGGAGTTTAGTATCTTTACCATAACTATATCGTATTGGTTATTAACACTTTAGTATAAGAAGTTATTAAACGGATAGCGGCCTGCATGTATCTCGCGCACCATGCCGTAGAGGTCGCTGCGGAGCTTGTCAACACCCGTCTTATCGCGTGCCGAGATGAAGATACATGGCGTGTTAGCCTTCGCAATCCAGCTCTTTTTGAGGTCGTCGAGCGACAAGTTCTCCTTCGTTGCGGGAGTGAGGTCATCCTCCTCCTTGGGAGTATATGTGTAGGCATCAATCTTATTAAATACCAAGAACGTGGGCTTATCACCCGCACCGATGTCTGCAAGAGTCTGCTTAACCACGGCAATCTGATCCTCAAAGCCAGGGTGTGAGATATCCACAACATGGAGCAACAAGTCTGCCTCGCGCACCTCATCCAACGTGGATTTGAACGACTCGATTAGCTCTGTGGGGAGCTTGCGGATGAAACCTACGGTGTCGGACATTAAGAATGGGAGGTTGTCAAATACGACCTTTCGCACCGTAGTATCGAGTGTCGCAAAGAGCTTATTCTCAGCGAATACCTCACTCTTAGAGAGTAGGTTCATAAGCGTCGATTTACCAACGTTGGTATATCCCACCAATGCCACACGCACCATCTGTCCACGGTTCGAGCGCTGCACCGCCATCTGACGGTCGATCTTCTTGAGGTCCTCCTTAAGCTTCGATATGCGGTTGCGCACGATACGGCGGTCGGTCTCGATCTCGCGCTCACCGGCACCACCACGTGTACCTGTACCACCACGCTGACGCTCAAGGTGCGTCCACAAGCCGGCAAGGCGTGGCAACATATACTCGTGCTGTGCCAACTCCACCTGTGTCTTGGCGTATGCCGTCTGCGCGCGCGACATGAAGATATCGAGAATCAAGCGCGTACGGTCCATGATGCGGCAGGGCATAACCTGCTCGATATTACGTGTCTGCGCGGGCGAGAGCTCGTCATCGAAGATGGCAACATCTATCTCATTCTCCTTGCACCACTCGGCGATCTCCTCGAGCTTACCAGGGCCCACATATATCTTTGATAGTGGCTGTGGCAGACGCTGCGTGAAGCGCTTCACCGACTTTATGTTTGCAGTCTCGGCCAGGAACTCCAACTCATCGAGATACTCCACCGCTGTTGCGGGGTTTTGGCTATCGCGGATTACTGCTACGAGCACCGCGCGTGTCTCGCGCTCCTCGACTGTGGGCAGTGGCTCCTCGCGGCGCTGCTTTATGCTTACCTTATCCTCTTTCATCCAAAGGGGTCTTAATTAGTGTGATGTTAGCGGTACATGGGGGAGGCGGTCATTGCCCTACACACAACCATTGCGCACGACGCTGACCACAATTTTAGTGCCCACCTATACCTTATATATAATAAGTAACGCACGACAACATACCCGTTCGTGCGTTACTTGTGTTACTTGATTCAACGATTCTCGTTAGTTCTGGATCGCGAACTTCACGGGCAATGTGAATGAAACCTTTACAGCCTTACCACGCTGCTTACCTGGCTTCCAACCCTTCTTAAGCTTGTTAGCCTCCTCGAGAACTGCAATGGTAGCATCTGAGAGGGTCTTATCAGGAGACTGGAGCACCTTGAAGTTTGTCATCTTACCATCAGGACCTACGACGAACTGGATAACTACGTTACCCTGGATGCCGTTCTCAAGAGCGATCTGAGGATACTTAACGTGTGACTGAACCCAGTTACGGAACTCAGGAAGACCACCACCCTGGAATGTAGGCATCTCCTCTACGGTTACGAAGATCTCCTCCTCCTCGATCTCCTCCTCCTTCTCCTCGATTACGATATCGAAGTCGTCGAAGTCGTCAGCATCATCAGTAAAGACGATGTTTGTCTCAATCTTCTGGTCGTTAGACACGATGTTAAGCACGTCTGTCACAACCTGTGCCTGTGCCTTCTGAGGCTGTACCTCGGGCTCAGGAATGTCCTGACGAGTGTTATCAATCTGCTCTACCTCGGTAGTCTCAGCCTTGGGAGGTGTATATTCACCGCTTACACGTGCTGAGGGAATTGAAAGCACAACGCCTGTAATAGCCAATACTAATGCAAGACCTCCAAGCAAGAACAAAAGTCTATAATTCTGAAGGTTTACGTTTGGAGATTTTTTAACTTCCATGTAATTATATTTTTTTAGTTTTTAATTACTTACTCCAGTTACAGCACCCAAATTCTCGCAACACGTGAGCAGCAACCCGTCACTTGGCTACGTCACTTAGGCACCGCGTACGCGCATTATGTGCGCACTACACTATGCAAAGATATATATAAAATTCCAAAAAAACTCATTTTAGACCGAAAAATGTTTAATTTTTATTAATTTTGTAGTCGGTAAAGTAGTAGAAACCCTATGACAAAGAATATAAAACCCTGCCTTTATGGCTCATCACTCGAGGAGTTGAAGGCTCTGTGCAAAGAACTTGAGCTTCCGCAGTTTGCCGCAAAGCAGATTGCCGGATGGCTATATACACGCTTCGTGACCGACATCGACGCCATGACCAACCTGTCGAAAATAGCTCGCGAGCGTCTCAAGGAGCGTTGCGACCTCGGTCTCTCGGCACCACTCAAGGTATCGACATCGACCGATGGCACAAAGAAGTATCTCTTCAGCACCTCAGAGGGTGAGTATATCGAGTCGGCACTTATCCCCGATGGCGAGCGCATGACGCTTTGCGTATCGTCGCAGGCGGGTTGCAAAATGGGCTGTAAGTTCTGCGCTACGGGTCGCATGGGCTTCCGTCACCACCTCCCCGCAACGGAGATTATCAACCAGATACTCTCTATCCCCGAGCGCGACAAGCTCACCAACCTTGTATTTATGGGCATGGGCGAGCCCCTCGACAATATCGACAACCTTATGCGCACCCTCGACATCCTCACCTCGGAGTGGGGCATGGCGTGGTCGCCTACTCGCATCACGGTATCTACTGCGGGTGTTGCCAAGACTCTTCCCCGCCTCTTGGATGAGTCGAAGGTGCACATCGCAGTATCGTTGCATAACCCCTTCCCCGAGGAGCGCAAGGAGATTATGCCCATCGAGAACGCATACTCCATTAAGGAGGTATGCGACATCTTGCGTCGCTACGACTTTACGCACCAGCGCCGCGTCTCGTTCGAGTATATCGTCTTGGAGGGCATGAACTGCTCGTTCCGCCATATCAAGGAGCTATCGCGCCTACTCGACGGCATCAAGTGTCGCATCAACCTTATCCGCTTCCACAAGATTCCCGACTCGCCATTCTTCTCTCCCGACCTTGAGAAGATTATCGAGTTCCGCGACACGCTAACCAAGCGTGGCATACAGACAACACTGCGCGCATCGCGTGGCGAGGACATCGAGGCGGCATGCGGACTACTATCGACCGCAGAGAAGAAGTAACACACTGCGACATAATAGGTTATATGTTATGAAAAAGTTGTTTACTATATTCACTCTTTTACTACTTACCGTAGGTTTTGCCCATGGCCAAGAGAAGTGTGTGCAGCTCAAATTCAATGCAAGATATATTGGAGGTGAACAGAGCATCATCCTCGACTGGAGCGATGGCACACTACGATGGTCGGCATATCACGACCACAAGGAGGTCGTTGCACCCTCACGCCTTGCTATGGTGACCGACCGCGGAGTGTGGGGCGAGAATATCACCCAAGCTAGCATTATTCAACATACCGACTACATAAATTATAGCTGTACCGTTGTTGACTTTGGCGATTATAGCGTAGAACTTCGTGCATATCACAATGGTGTTGCCTACCGTTTTATCTCAAACATTGATGGCGACTATAAAATTATAGATGAGTTGGCCGAATTCTCATTCAACAAGAGGGATAAGGCGTGGGTTCCATACGTCAACTACCGCCCCGATGCAACATCGGACTACGCAACGCAATACGAGACATCATTCGAGAATACCTACACCTACACAGCCCTCAAGGATATCGACTGGCGACGCTTGATATTCGCGCCAATAGTTGTTGAACGCAACGACCTAAAATTATGGATATCAGAGTCTAATCTCGAAGATTATCCGGGCATGTTCCTGTCAAATAGGGATGGCGATGGAGTCCTCGACTCCGAGTTTGCACCACGCCCCAAGGAGGTGGAGCAAGGTGGCTACAACATGTTGCAGGGCATGGTAAAGTCGCGCCACGACTATATCGCCGAGTGCCACGGCTCTCGCACCTTCCCTTGGCGAGTGGTGGCTATTGGCAAGGAGGACAGAGATTTGATAAGCAACGCCCTCGTGTGGGAGCTTGCCGACGAGTGCCGTTTGGAGGACACCTCGTGGATTAAGCCTGGCAAGGTAGCCTGGGAGTGGTGGAACGACTGGGGCCTCGAGGGCGTTGATTTCGAGCCTGGCATCAACAACGATACATATAAGTATTATATAGACTTCGCCTCGCGCTACGGCATCGAGTATGTTATTCTTGACGAGGGATGGAGTGTCAAGGGTGAAGCAGACCTAATGAAGGTAGTGCCCGAGATTGACATTAAAGAGTTGGTTGACTACGCCGCCGAGCGCAATGTTGGCATTATACTTTGGGCGGGCTACTGGGCACTAAACAGAGATATTGAGGGCCTATGTAAGCACTACTCAGAGCTTGGCGTTAAGGGCTGGAAGGTCGACTTCCTCGACCGTGACGACCAAGAGATGGTGCGCTTTGTCTACGACTTGGGGGAGATAGCAGCCAAATACCATATGCTCGTTGATTATCACGGTGTTTACAAACCCACAGGGCTAAACAGAACCTACCCCAATGCCATCAATTTTGAGGGTGTACACGGCCTTGAGACGATGAAGTGGCTCGGCCGAGAGCACGACCAGATAACCTACGATGTAACCTTGCCATTTATTCGTGGTGCGGCAGGACCTGTGGACTACACACCGGGCGCTATGCGCAACGCTGCGAAGGGTCACTACTACCCCGACTACTCACGCCCCATGAGCCAGGGTACGCGCTGTCATCAGCTTGCGATGTATATCGCCTACTATGCACCACTCACTATGCTCTGCGACTCGCCTACCAACTACGAGAAAGAGCCCGAGTTCACCAAGTTCCTCGCCGAGATACCCACCAAATGGAACCTTGGCAAGCAATTCTCGAAGGACAGCAAGATAGGTGAATATGTGCAGGTTATGGCAGATAATCACATCGACACCGACGAGGCAAGTCGCGAGTGGTATATCGCAGGTCTTAATGGC
>JAZQXV010000010.1:0-223680 GCA_045633045.1 Alistipes sp. | reverse complement strand
CTTTAAGCCGAATCCGTAAGGGTTCGGCTTTTTTGTGTTTACACACAAATTCCGAACCCCGGATTAAGGCTTAAAGAGCCGGCTATAGCCGGTTATGCTTATAATCCTCCCCAAACCCCTCCGTTTGAAAAGGAGGGGCTTTGTTGTTGCCCTATGGGGCAACCCTGCCGATGGCAGGAGTAGTCAAGTGTCTCAAGGGATATAATAGACATTAGGGAAATTAAGGAAATTAGTGAAATTAAGGATTATGCTATTAGCTATTGTCTGCGACCTCTCTTAAGTCTCTTATTTCCCTTTCATCTCTTTTATTTTTTTGATTGTGGCGGCGCCATTGTCATCAATGATTGTTGTCGTCGAGGAGATCCTTCGCTGCGCTCAGGATGACAGTATTATGGTGTAACTATGAGTAGTGAGATTGCCGCGTCGGGTAAACCCTCCTCGCAATGACGGAGAGAGCTGTGTTCTTAGTAGTGGCGTGATTGATGACTTTGGCTTAGGGTTGTCGGTGAGGAGATTATTAGCTGCACTCAGGATGACAGTGTGTGTTGACATGTAGGTGTTTCTAGAGTACACGCAGAACATATGTGAGTATTTTGACCAATAAGCCAATATTTTTTATGTGCGTGTCCATAATCTTTAGTCAATACTTGTAAGGTGCAGAATATCAGTGCTTTACGTGGATTTCCGCGTTTGTGTTTAGTCGCGCTTGTAACTGCCTGATAATCAGTAAGATGAAAAATTAGCAAAAACGGGTTTTTCATGGTGCTGATTATCAGTGAGTTACCCCTCCCATGCGGAAAAATTTGAACCTCAAAAATTTGGTTTTGCGCATGCTTCTGCTCTAACTTTGCAGTAGCGAAAAGCACAAGTGAAAACTAATTATCAATCAAAACTAAATTATTATGAAGTACATTAAATTCTTATTGCTCTCGTTTGCAGCAGTTATAACTATGGCATGTGAACCCAATCTCAATCAGGTCTATGAGGTGCAGAAGTTCCCTGAGGATGCGTATTACAGTGGCGACCTAGTGCAGCAGGTGGGCGAGGAGCATACTACCTTCTTTGTTCATGTTGAGTTGCACAAGCAGGATGATGGTCGCTATTTGTTAACGCTCGGTCCAGAAGGCACGGACATCCAGCATGAACCACAGTTTATTATATTCAAGAATCTCGAAGGCGACTTGGTCGATGGTTCTTTGCCGCTTGCTGCCGAGAATGTGGTCGGCATGATCAATCTCGGAGAGCATACGTTTGTCTCGCTCAGTGCAGAACTTACTGCCGATAGAGCCATCATTGCGCTTGACTTTGGTGACGATAAGGTGTGGAACTGCGAGGTTGATGCAGTGAAGCACATGTTGGAGTAGGATAGTTTTTATTTGACTTAAGTATTTCTAAAGTAATATGTTATGAAACGTGTATTATTTGCCATTGTATTGCCTTTCGTGTTGCTCTCATGTGGGGCATTTGAGGAGGTTAACATGGGTTATCCCGAGTCAGTAACATTTTCAAAGGAGGGTGGCGTGGAGACTATCTCTGTGGATGATGCTAAGGCGTTCAGTATGATAACCGTCATCGACTATAAAACTGCGGGCGAGGGTATGTTTATAAGTAATGACGGCGAGGGTGGCTACTGCGAGTATGAGTGGTTACGCGCGGAGTCGGATTGTAGTAAAAGGTTGAAGATTATCGCCCAGCCCAATACTACTGGCAAACCCCGTACGCTATGGATTGAGTTGACCTCTGGTTATAAGTATCATGTAATGAAAGTTGAACAGTTGTAAAACATTATAAAACTATAAGTTATGAAAAAGTTATTTTTTGTTGCAGTTGCTGCAATTGCAGTTTTGGGCGTAAGTTGTGAGAATACATTTGTACCCGGTAAGATTGAGGATAAGCCATTCGTGGAGTTCTTCGAGGAGTCGATGACAGTTGGTGCTGAGGGTGGCGAGGTGATTATCCCCGTGACATCTACGGGCGTGGATAATGTGGAGATTATATTTGACTACTCTGACCGCTGGGAGGTCGATGAAGAGAATGGCGACCTTACACCCCAGGAGGGTTGGATTAAGATTGTTAAGGTTATTAATGAATACGAGGTGCCAACGCGAGCATTGGCAAAGTGGGATTCGGGCATCAGTATCGTCGTTGAGCCAAACGCCACTGGCTACGAGCGCAAGGCGAAGATCTCGGTGCAGAGCTTTATGCTTCACGACACCATCGAGATTATCCAAAGCGCGGGTGAGGCGGCGGAGTAATCTATTTATTCAACCTCCTAATGAATTGGGGTGGCTAAATATCTTTTAGCCACCCGCTTTATGTTTTGGTTCGGGGTAGAAAAGTTGCTGAAAATTTGGTGAAAACACTAAAAAAAATTACTTTTGTATCGGAGAATTGTTGCTTTGTTTTTAACTGTCCCCAATAAAATAATTTTATATGACATTGGATTAGATGTGTATCTTCGGCTAAATGCAAGGTAAATATTTGGAAATTAATAATTTACAAACTAATACAACTAACAAACTATGAAAAGACTTAATTGGTTGATGATGCTTATGACAGCACTCACGTTGTCATTTGCAGCTTGTACAGAGCCTACTCCCGAGCAGAAGCCCGAGCCTCCACAGCAAGAGGACCTCACTTTCGAGGTTTCAGTTAGCGAGACTACACGCACCTCGGCATTTATCAATGTCACTCCCTCGAATCTCGAGGCAGACTACCTCGCAGTAGTATATCCCGCTGTGGTAGTTGAACAGAGCGCATCAGATGCTGAGCTCGTAGCGAAGATCTACGCCGAGTTCGCAGAATACGCTGATTCTCAGCAGAAGACATTCGTGGAGTACATGGCAGAGGTTGTTAAGCGTGGCGCGTTGGAGAACCACGAGGTTAAGGGCCTTGCGCAGAACGCAAACTACTACTTGCTCGTTTTCGGCGTTGATGCTGAGGCTGAGTACGCTGCATCGACAGAGGTTGCTACTGTAAAGTTCAAGACTCAGAATGTTCAGCAGTCGGCATGTACCTTCACAATCAAGAGCGAGGTATACCTCACAACAGCATCTCTTACTGTTACTCCATCAGATAACAAGCAGACATGGCACCTTTTGAATGTCCCCGTAGAGGAGATGCAGAAATACACAAAGGAGGATGGCGAGTATGGCTGGTCACAGAAGGAGTTCTTCCAGTACTACCTTAACACCGAGATTGAGACACTCCAGGCTGATGGCTTGACCGAGCAGGAGATTACTGATAAGCTCATCCACACTGGCTACCGCACACTCAACGCTGCTGGTCTCCAGCCTAAGACTAAGTATGTAGTCCTCGTAGCTGGTGTTCAGTATGACGCTGCTGGCGTTGCTGTAACTACCGAACTTAAGGAGTTGCGTTACAACTCTGGTGAGGCTGCTAACAGCGAACTCACTTTCGATATCCAGGTTACAAACATCGAGCACTATTCTGCTGACATCAAGATCACACCATCGGATGCTACTGCTGAGTACTACTACTACATCGGCTACATCGACTCAAAGAAGAAGAGCATGAAGCCTATCGACATCGCTAACGCTGCTATCACAGAGTATCTCTACTACTGGGATGAGAATGGTCAGCTCGCTATTCGTGAGCCCCACACTGGTGTAGCGGACTTGAGCGGCTATGAGCTCAACATTGCTGAGACTGAGTACTTCATCGTAGCATTCAGCTTCGAGGCTAACCCAACATATGGTACTATCATCAACGAGGAGACTGGCGAGTACGATTCTAACCCCGGTGCTATCTCTTCAGCCCCCGTATATGTATCGTTCAAGACTCCTGAGCATGGTGATGCTTACAATGCAGAGTTTACATTTAAGTTTACAGAGGTAGGTCCTTACGACTTTACATTCGAGGTAGAGTCTAGCGATCCTTCAATCTACTACCAGCCAGGTATCGCATATCCTGATGGCTTCAGCCCCGAGGCGGCTATGGCAGCATCGGCAGACCAGCTCGCTCTCGTAATGCAGATGTGTATGGAGGGTCAGAGCCCATGTCTCACACACCAGGAGGCTTTGGACAAGCTCAAGCAGCAGGGCTACCCCTACCGCAATGGCAGCGCTAAGTTCTATGTTGCTAACCTCGATCCTAACAAGACCTATATGGGTTATGTCTTGGCTATTGACGTTAAGACTGGTAAGTTTGCGAAGTGCTACTTCGACTTGGATTCTACTGTTACAACAACTTCTGTAGGTGATGTAGACCCCGCAATCGAGATTTTGGGCGTGTACAATGGCGAGCACGAGGCAGGTAGCATCTTCGGCGATGCTGCGATGACTGCTGGCAAGCCTATCGTTGCTGTTACACACAAGAACCTCGAGGGTGCTTCGGCTCTCTTCACAGCAATCAGCGCAGATCCATTTGCTGATGTAAACGCTCTCGCTGACCGCTATATCATCTCTGAGTTCCGTGGCTACTGGAGCGAGATTGCAAACCTCAATGTACCCTATGAGTTCTTCATCGCCGAGTGGGATATCGAGCAGACTATCGTATCATACGCTCAGGATGCAGAGGGCCGAGAGGGTAAGGTAGCGCGTATGGGCGTTACACCTTCACAGGTTCGCGACATCGAGGAGCTTCGCGCATATGTCGAGGAGCGTAACAGCGCTGCGGTATCGGCTATGTGCCAGTCAATCGTTGTGAACAACGAGGCAGCTCCCGCTTTTGAGTGCATCTGGGGCGAGGAGGTTGCTCCTTTGCGCGGCGCAGAGGTTATCTACCACGAGGTAGAGGCTTTGGAGCTTCCCGTGAGTGACCTTATGAATGTTGCAGTCGTTAAGGGCTTTGCTTTCTAATCGACATTTAATAGTAGCTATTTGGGGCGTGTCCTTTGGGCACGCCCTTAATAATAAGTTGAAGATATGAGAAACATACTTATTAAATTGTGGGCTGTTGTGGCGCTTATGGCTGTCGCAGTTGCTTGTGGTAGCGAAGTTGACCCACCGCCACCCCCTACTCCTATTCCTGATTTCCGTGTGAATATTGACGATGTAACGCGCTCTACCGTCACCGTAAGCGTTGCACCCTCGGAGAAGATTGCTGACTATATATGTGTTGTCGAGGAGCGCAGCGTGGTGGATGAGTTCACGCAGAATAAATTCGTTATCGCTACTGTGTTCCAGGAGCTTACGGAGGAGGCTTCATCGAAGGGTCTCACTCTTGCAGAGTATATGCCCACGGTGGTGGATAATGGAGTGATTGAGGGTGCTACCTTCTCGGGCTTGTCGCTCGACACGGAGTACTATATCTTGGTGTTTGGTGTCGATGAGAAGTATGAGGCGTGCACCGAGCT
Organism: Alistipes sp.; assembly: GCA_045633045.1. Taxonomy (GTDB): domain Bacteria; phylum Bacteroidota; class Bacteroidia; order Bacteroidales; family Rikenellaceae; genus Alistipes. The sequence goes on along the minus strand of JAZQXV010000010.1, from coordinate 218,363 downwards.
TACTAAGGTTGCGTTTAAGACCTTGGCTGTTGAGAAGAGCGATTGCACATTCGAGGTTGCTACAGAAGTTGTAGATAATAGCGTGACTATCAGTGTTGTGCCCTCGGACAAGGAGATATACTGGTATCTCTGCACCATGCCTAAGAGCAACTACGACTACTATGTAACCGATGAGAATGGCTACAAGATGTCGGAGGGTTATTTTTATGAGTACTACTTCCAGCAGGATATCAACGCATACCGTGGCGCGGGATATACCGACCAGCAGATTATCGATGCGCTTATCCATCGTGGTGACCTACAGCTTCAGGCGAGTGGCCTCAATGAGTACACGGAGTACTATATCCTCGTTGCGGGCCTTATTATGGACTCGGAGGGCATCGTCATCTGCACCGACATCGCTAAGCATAGCTACACCACCGAGGCGGCTGCCAAGTCGGCTATGACATTCGAGATTGAGGTGTGGGATGTGAAGCAGATGGAGGCCTCGTTCCGCATCACCCCCTCGAATAACAACGACAAATATTGCGCCCTCTGCCAGCCATGGGATGGCGTCTCTACTGCCGACGAGGTTATGCACAAGATTGTTGACCAGTGGGGTGGCTGGATGGAGATTATGGCGGACGATAAGGGTATGGTTGAGCACTCTGGCAGCAGCGCTATGAAGCTCCCAGCAGCCGATACCGACTACTATATCATCGCCTTTGGCTACGATGGCGGTATCACCACCGATGCCTATATGAAGACCTTCCGTACGCTCCCTGGTGGCAGTGTCGAGGAGGTGGAGTTTACGATTGCTGCATCGAACATCTCGCCCTATGGCTTTAATATGAATATCACCTCGTCGGATCCTACAATCTACTATATCCCAGGTGCTTGCGTGCCCGCGGAGTATAACGAGGAGCAGTATATGGCATGGGAGAGAGAGGCCTTCGACTACTACTACAACGGCTCGAAGGATTTTAATCCGAGCATCACTATCGCCGAGGTTCTCGATCAGTACTACTACAACGGCTCGAGCAGCGTTATGGTGTCGGGACTCCTGCCCGATACCGAGATTATGGCATATATCTACGCCTTGGATAGCCGCACAGGCGAGATAGTCAAGACCTTTACTTTTGAGAATGTGGCGCGCACCTCGACACTCGGCGAGGCTAACCCACAGGTGGAGATCGTAGGCTACTACTCTGGTGATGATGAGGCGGGCTCAATCTTTGGCAATGCAGCCCTCTCGGCGGGTAAGGCCATCATCGTTGTTAAGTACACTAACCTCGACAACGCCCGCACACTCTTTACAACAATGCTCGAGGGCGACTGCTCGAACGTCAATAGCTATCCCGATCGTGAGCTCTGGACCCTGGCTACGGGTTATTGGGCGACATGCTCAATGTCGCAGCCTTATGGCTTCTACACTTCGGAGTGGAATGCCGACATGACCGCCTTGGCCTACTGCGTCGACACAAACGGCAAGGTTGGCGAGATTGGCCGCTGCTATGCTTGTGCTACGGCTGAGAATAAGAGTAATATCGAGGAGCTCCGCGCACTCGTGGAGAGTCTAAATAGCGCAACGCGCTCATCGCTCGATATACCTCACTCGTTGGTTGTAAGCGAGTAATCTCATTGCTCTAAACGAAAAATGCCACAAGCACGCGCTTGTGGCATTTTATATTACCTCCCACTTATCACAAACTACACCCTTGTTATTATTTACGGCACTGGGTCGTAGCCCGAGCCTCCCCAGGGGTTACAGCGTAGTACGCGCCAGATGGCAAGAAGCGAGCCCTTAATTGGACCATGCTTGCGTAGAGCCTGTATGGCGTATGTCGAGCAGGTGGGGGTAAAGCGGCAACAGGGTGGCTTCAAGGGCGATATGCACACCTGATAGAAGCGCACCAACATGACAAGCGGCCAGATGGCGATGCGCTTACATGTTTTCAGCAACTTCGGCCAAAATCCTGCGGACTGCATGTTCGATAGTTTTATATGGGAGTAACTCCTTCGTTGAATAGACAAATGCGATGTCTATATCCTGGCCATGCTCCTTGATTGCGGTATGGAGGGCGTCGTTGTTTAGACGATATGCCTCGCGCATACGGCGCTTCAGCGTGTTGCGCTTATTTGCGCGCTTGTGGTTGCGCTTGGGTACAGAGAAGAGCACCTCGACCGTGGGCGTGGTGCTCTCGCTCTTTAATACCATATAGCGGAATGGATATACGAAGCCCGACGCGCCATCTGCGAAGAGGCGACGCACTGCCGTGAGCGACGATAGACGCTCCGACTTGGGGAGTGCGTGGGGCTTATCCATTGTTGTTACGCCTTCTTAGGAGTACGAGTGCGTGTCTTCTTCTGCAACTTTGTCTGCTGCTGTCGGATGAACTCCTCCTTCTCGGCATTCTCCTTAATCTCGGCATCCTCAACCTCGAGACCCTCCTCTACCTTGCGGCAGTAGATGTCGAGAGCCTTAACCATTGATGGTGCCTCGGGCGATGGTGCCGAAGCCTTAACCTTGAGACCAGCCTCCTTAGCTGCGCGGAGTGTTGCCTCGCCAAAGGTTGCAACAATGGGCAACTTGTCGAGCTCGTAGTTCTCTGTGAGTGCCTTAACGTCGTTGGGCGAGTAGAGTGCGATGATGTCGTAGTCGAGGGGCTTAAGCTCTGCCAAGTCAGCAGATACGGTGCGCGCAAAGACTACGGGAGATACCTTGAGTTTGAGCTTCAAGAGTGTGTCGGGAAGATCGCTCTTGAAGGGCTCGGTGAGCGCGAGCATAAACTTCTCGTCCTTATGCTTTACGATAAGCTCAACGAGAGAGTTGAACGTGCCGTCAGCGAACGAGATCTTACGCTTGCGATATACGATATACTTCTGCAGGTAGAGGGCTACGGCCTCGGTGTTGCAGATATACTTCATTGTCTCGGGCACAGTGATACGTGCCTCCTCGCAGATGCGGAAGAAGCTATCGATGGTTGTGCGTGACGAGAAGATCATTGTTGTGTGATCGAGAATCTCCGTGCGCTGTGCTCGGAACTCTTTAAGAGATACGCCCACGACCTTGATGAGCGGCTTATAATCTACGTTGAGATTATTTTTTTCAGAAAATTCGAAAAAAGGCGACTTTTCTATAACTGCAGGACGAGGCTGCGACACTAAAATCTTACTAACTTTCACCCTCTGTTCTAATTTTATACTTGTATTCTTACTCTCTTTTGCAATAAGTTACGCTTAAATCTTGTGATGAATAACAATCTTATACTACTGTGTATTAGTGCATTAATAGTTTGTTATATATTAATTTGTGAAGCTAATAGCTTTATAAGCAGGCTCCATGGTAACAAAATCGCGGTGCAAAGGTACAAAATCCAATAGAAAATCGAAATTTTTTTTCCAAGAAAGAATACAAAAGTATCTTTTAAGTACAGCAATAACAGCACACTACAACATATGATTAGCGTAATTGAGAATGCGTAACTATCTCCTGCGTCTGACAAGAGCCATACAGCGGTGATGGGGTAGAGCAAGACAACAAGGCGTACGAAGTTGGTGTAGCCTATAAGTGCAAGAGAGTTGGGGCTATCGCTCTCAATAATCCAACCCATAATCTTGTGATAGGCGTAGCTCCATAACACGATGACGAGTATCACGGCCAGCGCTGCAAGTGGCGCAGTGGCGTGGAGCACTGAGGAGTATATATCCGATGATGAGGCTATCTCGCCCTCTGTGATGCGCACAATGGAGAGTGCCAAAACGGCAAGACCAAGGAGTGCTGCTGTGAGCTTAAAACGTTGGAGAGGGAGCTCGCCACCCTCAAAGACCATACGCTGGTCACTATTAGTCTTGAAGGCGTCGCTCCATATCGAGCGTATAAAGCCCCATGAACGTTGCAAAATGGTGAGATAGACAACGAGCGTAGCAAGCACAACAGACTGAAAGAGAGGTGTCGCCGTTAGTGACTCCTCGGCCGAGCTGTATGTGCCACCTGTACCCTGAACTGAGGCCTCGCCGAACATCTCCTCGGGTGTCACCTCGATATATCCACCCTCGGTATTTGCGTCACCCGACTGTAGCTCCGACTTACGACCATATAGTCGTGCGGGGCTGACACTCTTGTAGCCACACTCCTCGTAGTATGTAAGTGTATCGTTATTCATCTCCCTCACGACGTTTAAGTGTTACGCGTATTGTTGTGCCCTTGCCTATCTCGGAGCGTACAACGGCAATCTTACCCTTGTGGTACTCCTCGATTATGCGGCGCGAGAGCGAGAGACCGAGACCCCAACCACGTGTCTTGGTGGTGTAGCCTGGCTCGAAGATACGTGTCCAGTTACTCTTGGCTATGCCCTTACCCGTGTCACTAACCTCGACAAAGACACTATTGCCACTCTCGCCTACGGTGACATCTATGCTGCCGTGGCCCTGCAAAGCATCCAACGAGTTCTTCATCAGATTCTCTACGACCCACTCGAAGAGTGCTGAGTTCATAGATACGCGTATGGGGGCTATGGCGAGGCCATTGTAGTTGAGCGTTACGTTGCGAGGTATGCGGCGACGGAAGTACATAACCGTGTCGCCCACCACCTCGTTGATATTCATGGGCGTAAGCTGTGTCTCTGAACCAATCTTCGAGAAGCGGTCCACAATCTTCATGAGGTGTGCAAGATCTTTAGACATCTCCTCCACAGCCATCTGATCGACGGGCTGCGTGCGTAGGTACTCTATCCAGCCCAATAGTGATGATGTCGGCGTACCGAGCTGGTGTGCCGTCTCCTTTGCCAGACCTACCCATACGCGGTTCTGCTCGTTCTGCTTGGTTGAGGAGAAGGCTATGTATGCGAAGATTGCAAAGATGAGGATGATGATAAGCTGCACATAGGGGAAGAAGACTAAGGCCTCGCTGTGGGCGCTGGTTACCAACCCTTCGTAGTCTGTAGTGCCGTAGTAGATGGTATATGTCGTCTGCTGTGTTATGCGGTGCGATACGGAGATGGGTTTATTCGTCTTGCTCATCTTCATAATCTCCGCACGCAGAGCATCCTTGTCGTTGGTAACCTCATCGGGGAGGTTTGTGACAAGCACATTGAGGCGCTCATCCGTAATCACAAGGGGTACGTTTGTATGCTCGGCGAGCTTATCCATAAGCTCGTAGTTGTAGCCGAAACCTCCGATATTTGTCGAGCGAAGTATATCCTCCCACATCTCCACGGCGTTGCGCTCATCCTGGCGTAGCTGTGCCACGGCAGCCTCGTCCTCATGCTTCATCTCTACTGACACGGTCCATGTGTAGTAAATGGACAACATCGCAAGTGCCAGACCGAGGGCTATGACCACGGTGCGGCGGCGTGCAGAGAGAAAGGGAATATTTATGCGGGGTAATTTCATCGTATGCGTAGTGCGCTATTAGTGCATGTCGAGATCCTGTTCGCGGAGTATGCGCTCATACTCCTCACGGTTGAGGAGTAGCTCTATGGCCTGCTCCACCATGGCGTCGTTTACTGCCGAGTGCTCCATGACACCCTCGCGGTAGGCGTAGCGAAGCAGCACGTCGGAGGTTATAGCTTCCTCAATCTCCTCGCGATAGGTCTCCATATTTGACATCTTATCATCCTTGATGAGGCTCTTGAGTGACTCTATTGCCTCGTTAAGGCTCTCATCGTAGCGGTCGCTCTTTGCCGCCTTCTCCAATGCTATAAGGGCGCGACGTGTCTCCGACTCGTAGGGTACATCCTTCTCCTCTATGAAGCGGCAGAAGTCGGCATAATCCTCATCCGTAAGGCTGAAGGTGCGCACGTCGATAACCTCACCGTAGTGCTTGCGCATATACTCATCTGCCCAATCCTCCATGTAGCCCATGGCATAGAGCGTGAGGGCGAAGCGACTTACATACTCCGCATCAATCTTGACATCTGGCACAATGCCACCACCATCATAGACCTTGCGGCCTCCCGCCGTGCGGAACTCCGTGATTAGTGAGTCGGGCACCATTGTCGCAGTGCCACCACTCTGGTAGTTGCGCGACTGTATGCAACGCCCCGAGGGTATGTAGTACTTAGCTGTCGTATATTTGAGATAGCCGTTATAACCGACGTGGCGAGTGCCTTGAACCAAGCCCTTGCCATAGGTGCGCTGGCCCATGATTACGGCGCGGTCGGTATCCTGAAGTGCTCCGGCCAAAATCTCAGATGCTGAGGCTGATGCACCATTTACGAGTACCACAATAGGAACGTCAGCAGCAATAGGGGCATGCTCTGTTGCGTAGTGGTGCAACGACGAAGAGTCTCGACCCATAAGAGATACGATGCGCTGGCCACGGGGTAAAAAGAGCGATGCTATATCCACCGCCTCGGTCATCACACCTCCGCCATTTGAACGATAGTCGAGAACGATGCCACGAAGTGTATCTGTGGCTATAATATTCTCGAGGGCGTTGCGTATCTCGTTGTAGCTGCCGTCGATAAAGTCGTTGTGCATGATGTATGCAATGCCGTTGCGGATATATCCCGCGTAACCTACACTTGGAATGGATATGCGGCGGCGTGTAAGCCTTAAGGTATCTATGGTGCTGTCGTAGCTGCGCTCAACAACTACCTCTACAACCGTCTCGGGCTCACCGCGTAGGCGTGAGCTGATATCCTCCACGGGGCGGGCCTTCATATCCTCGCCGTTGATTGCGAGTATTTTGTCGCCAATCTTCACGCCTGCCTCATCCGAGGGCGAGTTCTTATATGGCTGAGCGAAGAGTACATAGTCGCCCTTCTTGCGAATAAGAGAGCCGACACCCGCATAGCGTCCCGTAGTCAACATCTCGAAGTCGGCCATAGACTCCTCGGGGATATACTCCGAGTAGGGGTCCGTTGCGGTGATCATGCCCTGCACGGCGCTATTGAGAAGGTCGCCCGCCTTGATATTATCGACATGGCCCATCTCAAATTCGCGCATTATGTTGGCGAGAATCTCGGTCGCTTTACCCAACTCGAAGTCACGACGACTGCGCTCGGTGCTCTGTGCCGATGCGCTCTCAATGGCCATAAAGCCAAGGAGTAGTGCCATGCTCACACCGCGCAAAAGTCTCGCTATGCTCTTCTCTATCTTGCTCATTTAGTCTCTAATACAGTTTTGTTCACTCTATTTATCCTCCTCGAAGCGGCTGTTGTGGATGTAGGCGCTAAGCTGGTAGCCTACACGTGCCACGGTGCGGCGCAAACCGCGAAGCTCGATGCCACTCTCGAAGATGTGCACCTCGATCTCGTCCTCAAACATGAGAAGTGCGCGGCGCAAGATGCTGTAGGCACCATATATTTTAACGTTGCCGCGATCCTCCTTGAGCTTGAAGCCGAAGGTGCGCATCGCATTCTCCAAGCGGATGGCGTCGCGCTCGTAGATGCAGCTATCCACGCGCATCTTCATAAAGCCAAAGAGAGGGTAGAAGGCAGCAAGTCCTACAAAGGCTGCTATAAATAGCATGCCACGCTGGCCCTCGAAACGCATTGCAAGCACCTCATCGAGTGTCTTGCCCACAATCTCTGGCTCGGGGAAGAACGAAAGCATCACCCACTCCAATGCTACGTACAAAACGCAGAGGAGTATCAAATATTTTACTGAGCGAATAAGGTATTTCATAATGATAAGTTTTTCTTATAGGTTTTTGCTCTTAATGGCCTCGGCAACCTGCTCCATAAGCCAGCGAGGGGTTGAGGTGGCTCCACATATGCCTACGCGCTCTGCACCCTCGAGCCACGACCAATCTATCTCGGAGCTCTCCTCGACATTATAGCTACGGGGGTTGGCTCCACGACATACCTCGTAGAGCACTCGGCCATTCGAGGACTTGCGGCCCGAAACGAAGATTACAACATCCACACTTCGCGAGAAGTCGGCAAGGAGAGCCTCGCGGCCCGCAACACGTCGGCAGATGGTGTCGTCGATATTGACACTAATACCCTTTGCGCGCGCCTTAATCTCCTCGGCAAGCTGGTTGAAGAGTGCTATGCTCTGTGTTGTCTGCGAAAGGAAGTATATTGGACGAGAGAAATCTACGCTGTCGAGGTCGCCCTCATTCTCGATAACCACGACATCGTCGTCGGCCTGACCCGTGAGACCTATGACCTCAGCATGGCCACGTTTGCCGAGTAGTACCACGCTGCCGCCCACCTCCTGCATCTTGTCATAAGCCTCGCGCAAGCGACGCTGCAGGCGTGCCACAACGGGACAGGTAGCATCTATAACTGTGATGCCCAGCTCTTCGGCCATGCGGTAGGTGTGGGGAGGCTCGCCATGTGCGCGGATAAGGAGTGTGCGACCGCTCAAGCCTGGCATCTCCTCGTGCGACACGGTGTGTAGGCCGAGTTGCTCGAGGCGCTGTACCTCCACGCGGTTGTGTACGATGTCGCCCAACGAATAGACGTCGCCAATGCGCTCCAGGGCGCTCTCAGCCTCACCAATAGCCCTTACAACACCGAAGCAGAAACCCGAGTTGTCGTCGATAATAACCTCCATAGCGATTTCTGATTATTAGCGTGATGTTACGCGCTCGAACTCTCTATCGAACCATGCCATCTGCTCCTCCACCGTCATAACGGAGTTGTCTAAGACGATAGCATCGTCAGCCTTGCGTAGTGGTGATATAGCACGTGTCATATCTGCCTTGTCACGCGATACGACATTCTCATATACCTCCTGGAGTGTTACGTTATCACCCTTAGCCGAGAGCTCCTTGAAGCGGCGCTCGGCACGTACCATGGGGTCTGCGGTCATGTATATCTTAAGCTCCGCGTTGGGGAATACCACGGTGCCGATGTCGCGACCATCCATAACAACGCCGCCCTTGTGTCCCATCTCCTGCTGCATGGCTACGAGTTTCTGGCGCACAGCACCGATAGAGCTTACGGCGCTCACGCAGTTACTAACCTCGATGGTGCGTATCTTACTCTCAACAAGGTCGCCATTTACGTATATGTCGCTCGCACCACGTGCTGGGTTAAATCTAAAGTCGATGTTTATATCCTTGAGCATCTCCTCGATAAGCTCCTCATTGGCGATGCCTGAGGGTATTGCGCCATGCTCCAAGGCGTAGAGCGTAACGGCACGATACATTGCGCCGGTGTCGATGAAGATGTAGCCGAGGCGTGCTGCGATAGCCTTGGCGAAGGTGCTCTTGCCGCACGACGAGTGGCCGTCGATGGCAATGATTATCTTGTGTGTGTAACTCATATGTCTCTAAAGGTCGATGATTACGGAGATGAGGGTATATACTCCCAAGGCCGAAATTATAATGCCTGCAATGCGGTTAATCATGATGAGGTGTCGTGGCCTGAAGTCGCGGCGGAAGAGGTTGATAAGCGAGGTGAGGCTCACCCACCATACCATAGCGCCGAGTAGGAAACCGCCCAAAATCATAACATTGCGTATCATGCGTGGTATCTTATACACTCTATTCTCAGCCTCTGCCCTCTGTTCTGCCTCCTCGGTCATTTTCTGCTCCACCTGCTCGAAGATGTTATGGAAATCGGTCGCCTTATGCTCGTCGCTATGCGAAACGGCATCACTGTCGTAGTAGTCGTCAATAGCTGCAATATTGGCATCGGCAACCTCTACACTGCTCGAAAGCTCGATGTTGAACATCGTGAAGAAGGTGAGGATGTAGGGTATGATAATTGCGAAATTGGCCAGCGTAAAACCAAACATCGAGGCGAAGTCCTGCCATAGCTCGTTCTTGTCTGTACGGTTTTTACGCACCTGGGGTACGGGGTTCTTGAAGAAGATAAATATGCCGACCACAATCACGAAGATACCGCCGCAAAGCATGATAATTGTCTTATACTCATCGATATACTCTTTTAGTAGCGCGTAGAGTGTAAATGCTAAAATAGCCATCAACGTGTCGGCAACGGCAACGCCCAGACCCGAGAAGACGCCCGAGAGGTAGCCCCTGCTCAATGTGCGCTGTATGCATAACACTGCTACAGGGCCCACTGTGACCGATGATGCGAGGCCTACGAGCAGACCACCGATGAGTATCTGTATAATCTCAACAATCATGTTTTTTACCCATTTTATTGACCGCCGACAATGTAGTGCTACAAGCCGACATATCGGTGCAAATATACAAAATTTTAGCGAATATCCCGGCTATGCGCCACAATAAATTAAGCAAATTTGCCACCAAAAGTCCAACATTATACTTCGTATGGGAGTTGGAGTGTGGAGAATTTGTGGTTTCCCAAAAAAATTGTACCTTTGCAGTTATAGAATCTTAAATACAGTAAAACTATGAACGAGAATAATAAAACAGGTATCGAGATACAGCTCGACGAGCAGGTCGCACAGGGTAACTATTGCAACCTCGCAATTATCGCACACTCAACTTCTGAGTTCGTCCTCGACTTTGCAACTATGCTCCCCGGCCTTCCCAAGGCACGCGTAAAGAGCCGCGTGGTACTCACTCCCGAGCACGCAAAGCGTCTCCTCCTCTCACTCCAGGAGAACATTACGCGCTACGAGAACAACGTGGGCAAGATCAACATCCCCACCAAGCATATGGTTGATCCCTTTGGTCACAAAGGCAACGCATAATTTGTTGTGATAATGGGTCATTCTCGGCCTCTCAATCAATAGCCAGAATGGGATGTACACTAGAGTACTACCCATCCTGGCTATTTTCATGTCGAGACCAAGCCTAACCCCTTCTGACAACAAATCGGTGAGTGGTAATTGGTTGGTGGTGTTAACTACTTCAATTACATTGTATTAATATGCAAAAAAAGAGACCACCCTTTGGCGGTCTCTTGTGCTCCGAGGAGCAACACCCAATAAAAAACTAAAAAGATTTATCTCAAATTACATGTGTGGTGCGCACTCCATAATCGCGCCTATTAAGCTCATTCAAAATGAGCGATTTTCCACACTGCAAAGATGGGGCTTAATCGCAAACCTCACAATCGCAAAATGTGGGTATTTTGCAAAATAAATATCCCTCATTGTAGCTATTTTGATATTCCAAAAATTATCGCTATATTTGCATATATAATAGATAAATAATAGTGATAATAAATCAACGTATTGATATACAATGACTAAAGCAAATAATTCAGCTGTTTCGGTGGCGCTATCCCCCGAGATGAAGATATACGAGCTTATAGATGCAGCGCCCATGCTGCTTTCGCTCTTCTCGCGCCTCGATATACACCTCCCCTTTGGCGACATATCCATAGCCGAGATGTGTCGTCGCGACGGCTATAACACTCAGCTCTTTATGATGCTGTGTGCCATGCATATAGACTCGCGTTATCACCCCTCGCAGGAGGAGATGACCGAGGATATGTTGCCCGAGGTTATCGCCTACCTACGTGCCTCACACCGCTACTATGCCGAGCGCATGTTGCCCCATACAGCACGCCACCTCGAGGAGGTGCTCTCGCACTGCGACGAGCTCTCGGAGCGTGTGCTGCGTCGCTTCTATGACGACTATGCCCACTACATCAAAAGCCACTTCGAGGAGGAGGAGCGCGAGATATTCACACTTATGGAGCGTGGTGGTGAGCGCGATGCAAATTTCGCCCTCTTCGACATGCCTCATGCCGACATTGACGACCGCTCGAACGACATAGCCTCGCTTATCGTAAAGAGCCTCCCAGAGTCTGCTCCCACATCGTTACGCTGCGATATGCTTAAGGATGTCTATGAGTTGCGCGATGACCTACGTCGCCATAGTAATATCGAGACCTATTTGTTGCGCCCCCTTGTAGTGAAGTATCTTAAAAAGCGATAGCCATGAAGCGTATCTCGATAGCCATAGTTGAGCCTTCGCCCATAATCATGGAGGGCGTGGCGACCATCGTAAGCCATAACCCCAGCCTACGTGTTGCGGGTGCTGTGGCGACGTTGGGAGAGTTGCAGGCGCTGATGCGTAACACGGAGGTAGATGTTGTGGTTGCAGCAGTGGGATTAGCACGTGATATAGAGTCTGTTGCGGAGTTACAGTCGCTGCCCGTGATAGGCTTGCAGAGTGCCATAGTGGATGCTGCGGTGTTGCGTCGCTTTACGGCCGTGGCAACGCTCTACACCTCGGAGGAGGAGCTACACCGCATGATAATAGATGCGGCGGATATGCCTGCGGAGCATAACTATGCCGAGAGCCACGAACTCTCGGAGCGTGAGCGCGATGTCTTGGTGCTTGTGGCGCGTGGACTTACGAACAAGGAGATTGCTTCGGAGCTAAACATCTCACCCCACACTGTGATCTCGCACCGCAAGAACATCGTGCATAAGACGGGCATACGCTCAGTGGCGGGTCTTACGGTATATGCAGTATTGAATAAATTTATTGATAGTGAACGACTTTAGAGATATGAAGACAGAACTTTGTGCCTACTCAGTTGATGCGTGTCGCATCGCTGCGCGCCTCGGCGTTGACCGCGTGGAGTTGTGCGCATCGCCCGCAGAGGGTGGTGTGACCCCATCTATGGCGACCATAGAGCGCGTCGCTAAGATTGAGGGTATAGATGTAAGCGTTATGATACGCCCCCGCGGTGGCGACTTCCTCTACTCGGATGATGAGTTCGAGACTATGCTTCGTGATATAGCCTATGTGCGTGAGGCGGGTGCTACGGGCGTAGTATTTGGTATCCTCACAGCCGACGGCAAGGTAGATGTGGAGCGCACACGCCAGCTCGTTGAGGCATCTGTGGGCATGGAGACAACGTTTCACCGTGCAGTAGATATGACGGCGGACTATGAGGCTGCTGTTGAGGCTGTTATAGCGGCGGGATGCAACCGCATACTCACCTCGGGAAGCTACGGCAAAGCGATAGATGGCATCGCGAACATTCGTCGTGCCGTGGAGATTGCCCAGGGCCGCATAGAGATTATGGCGGGTAGTGGTGTGGTGGCAGCAAATGCCGCAAAGCTCGCCGAGGTGGGGGTTGATGCTCTCCACTTTAGTGCTAAGTGCATGGTGTCGGGAGCTATGGAGTATCGCAACCCTCGCATCTCGATGGGTGGTAGCGATGCGGTGGATGAGTACGCCCTGCGCACCGTGGATGAGAACGAAGTAAAGGAGATACTTAAACTTATACGACGATGAATAGAAACAAGTACCTAATCTTGCTTGCTGTCGCTGTCGCTGCGGCACTTGCAATAACCTACTGGCCCAAGAAGTCGGAGGCCTACAATCCCGATAACGATAAGGAGTTACAGGCTGCTTTTGAGGCGTCGGAGCGTGGCGAGGAGTTGCGCAAGCTCGTTGCAGAGACCCCTGTAGAGGAGCAGCGCGACATGGCATACCTTATCGTAAATATGCCCGAGCACGACCGCGAGGCTATGGACCTTGAACTCTTGAAGGAGAATGTCACATACGCAAACATCGCGCGCAACAAGTATGCGTGGGCAAAGGAGCTCCCCGAGGAGGTATATCTCTGCGATGTGTTGCCCTATTGCGTTGTGGATGAGGTGCGTGACTCATGGCGTAAGGATATGTATGAGTTGTTCGCCCCCGCGGTAGATACTTGCAAAACCATGTACGACGCTATCTGCGCCGTTAATGCCAACATCCCAGCACTCACAGGTGTGCACTACAACACCAAGCGCGAGAAGACAAACCAGAGCCCCAGTGAGTCTATCCGCCAGGGTATGGCATCGTGCACGGGTCTCTCTATCTTACTCGTTGATGCCTATCGTGCTGTCGGCATCCCTGCACGCTTTGCAGGCACCGCCTCATGGCACGACAACCGTGGTAACCACAGCTGGACAGAGGTATGGCTAGATGGCGAGTGGCGCGTAACGGAGTACTACTTCCCCTCGCAGCTCGACCACCTATGGTTTATGGCCGACGCAGCAAAGGCAAATGCCGAGGATCGCACCTACGCTATCTACGCTACGCGCTTTGCGGGTGGCGACGACTGGTTCCCCATGGTCTGGGCTGGCGAAGAGGAGAATGTGGCAATCGAGGATCTACCTAAGTGGGTAGGTGCGGAGAATGTTACGCAGCACTATATCGACCTCGCATACGACCAATATACACGTCACCTCGAGGCGGGTACACACACCTTCTTACGCATAGCTGGATATAAGCAGAAGGGCAAGATTGAACACTCTGACGACCGTGTGGCTATGGGTGTTGACATCTTCCGTGGCACAGAGCAGATGGGTGGTGGCCTCACCGCTGGTGAGCATCGCGATATGAACGACTTCTTCTCTGTGCTTCTTCCCAAGAACACGGAGTATGAACTTCGCTACTACAACGAGGCGGGCGAGCTTCAGACCCAGACTGTTGCCCTTGGCGAGAATGAGCTTCTAGTCTCAATCTTCCTCAAATAATTGAATTTCTTATGACGAGGGGTCATTCTCGACCTCTCAATCAATAGCCCGAATGGGAAGTACGTCAGAGTATTACCCATCCGGGCTATTTTTATGTCGAGGCCAAGCCTAACCCCTTCTGGCAAGAAGTTGGGTGTGGTGAGGTGCGGAGCAACTATCAGTTACTCCATGGCCTCAATCTCTTCGGCTAGGGCTGTGTACTTCCTCGCACGCTCCGCAAGCGTGCGCTCATAGCTTTCGCACCTGCGCTTGGGCTTTGTGCTACGCCCCGCGGCGTGCCATGCGGCATCGCGATATGCCTCAGCCACATCGTGCCAGTAGCCGCACATCTTCATCATGCGCGCCTTGCGCTCGGCAGCGAGTGAGGCGTGGTGCGCCTGGAGGTAGGGGTTACGCAGCCTCTCGTATGAACGCTTTATATCGCGGTCATAGCTGCTGAAGATGACATAGATAATGTCATGCGTCGCCTTGAGGCGGTCGCCCCTGAGTGAGGCGACAAGTTCATAAGTTGTGTTACTCATAATAAAACACCAATAAATAAAATAACGGAAACAACAATCTGCTTGGGTAGGCATGGCATGCGCCACAACCGCCCGTGCAGTATCTGTTCTTTCCGTTATTTTTATCTATCGGTGCGTGCACTATTTCGTGCTCCGATGGTGCAAAGATAGCGTAAATATTTCACTCTGCCAAATCCACCCCCATGATTTGGGGAGAGGGTGCATATATTTTCCCAAAATCAGGCGATTGCCCAAAATCGAGTACTGCCATACCTTTGCATCCAGAAAATTACTAAAATGTAAGGCTATGGGTGCATTCAAGAGATACACTATATTAATAATAGCGCTGCTGGCGGCTGTTGCTGCTCAGGCGACAGAGCCTCCCGCAAGCATCGAGGTTAGCGGCGTGGTGCGTGACTACGAGGGTAGGGCGTTGCCCTATGTAACCATCTTTGTGGAGGGTACATCGTGTGGCACAACAACTGATGCTAATGGCCACTACACGCTACAAATCGCCGAGAGCGACACAAGGCTTACGGCGCAGATGATGGGTTATGAGACCGCAATACGCGATATAGAGCTGCATAGCAACAATAATATCGACTTCCAGATGGCGGAGTCGGCGATGGCGATAGATGCCGTTGTGGTATCGGCTTCGGGTGTGGGTAACATCAAGCGCTCGGCCTTCAACGCTGTGGCAGTGGATATGCAGCCCCTGAAGAATACGACAAAAAATCTTGCCGATGCACTCTCGAGTGCCCCTGGTCTAAAACTCCGCGAGTCGGGTGGCGTAGGCTCCGATATGTCGCTCACGATAGATGGCTTTGCGGGAAAGCATGTTAAGGTCTTCATCGACGGCGTGCCTCAGGAGGGCGTTGGAGGTGCCTTCTCGCTCAACAACATCCCCGCGGGATATGCCGATAGGGTGGAGGTATATCGAGGCGTTGTGCCCGTGGGCTTTGGTGCCGATGCTTTGGGTGGCGTGATAAACATCGTGACGAACAAGTCGCACCGCACATGGTGGGCCGATGCCTCATACTCCTTTGGCTCGTTCAACACCCACCGCTCAAGTGTAAATGCGGGTCAGCGACTCGAAAATGGCCTGTCGTGGGAGGTGTTTGCCTTTCAGAACTACTCCGACAACAATTATAAGGTGGATGTCCCCGTTGAGGACTTCGCCACGGGGCGCATCGACCGCACGCACCTCGAGCGCATGGAGCGCTTCCACGACACCTACCACAACGAGAGCGTCGTGGCGAAGGTGGGCGTAGTGGGTAAGCCCTGGGCAGATAGGCTGATGTTTGCGATGAACTACTCGCAGATGTACAAGGAGATACAGACGGGTGTGCGCCAGGAGATTGTCTATGGCGATAAGTTGCGCAGGGGTCACTCGCTGATGCCCTCGGTGGAGTATCAGAAGCGCAACCTCGGCGTCGAGGGCCTCGATCTTACGCTCACAACAAACTACAACCACAACATAACCTACAACATCGACACCGCGCAGTATAAATACAACTGGCGTGGCGAGACCAAGCGCCTCAATTCGCCTGGTGAGCAGTCATACCAGTATACGCGCTCGGCAAACCACAACTGGAATGCTACGGCGACACTAAACTACCGCTTGGGCGATGCCCACACCTTCACGCTAAACCATGTCCTGAACCACTTCCGCCGCGCAAACACCTCGCTACTGGCGAAGGAGGCGGCAGAGGATGCCATAGACAAGCAGACGATGAAGAACATCACGGGCTTGCAGTATCGCCTCGCCTTGTCGGAGCGCTGGAACGCCTCGCTCTTTGCCAAGTACTACTCGCTCAAGGTTCGTGGCCCGATAGCTACAGATAGCAACGCCACGGAGTTTGTGCTCACCTCGCGCAGTGAGGATGCCTTGGGCTATGGCGCCGCAGCGACATACCTCATCATCCCGGAATTGCAGGCGAAGCTCTCCTACGAAAAGGCATATCGCTTGCCCACCATCGAGGAGATGTTCGGCGATGAGGACCTCGAGATGGGTGACATCGGCATACGCCCCGAGAGCAGTGATAATGTAAATGTTAGCCTTAGCTATACGGGTGCTTATGGAGAGAACAAGGAGCATGGACTATACCTCGAGGGTGGCTTCGTATGGCGCAGCACGCAGGACTACATACAGCGCAACATCGTGGATATGAGTGGCGGTAAGGCGGCGGCGAGCTACATAAACTATGGCTCGGTGCGAACATGGGGCATCAACCTCTCGGCGCGCTACGACTATAAGCGATGGTTGACCATAGGTGGCAACTTCACCTATATGGATGTGCGCGACAACCAGCCCACGGCGATAGGCTCGTCGATGCCCAACCTCGGCTATGGCGACCGCATGCCCAACATCCCCTATCTCTTTGCTGATGGCTTCGTGACGCTCTCGTGGCACGACTGTGGATGGAGGGGCAACACCCTCGAGCTGACCTACGACAATCAGTACCTGCACAACTTCTACTACTACTCTTCACGCATAGGCTCGAACAAGAATGACTACATGGTGCCCACGCAGTTCTCACACAACATTGCGCTAAGCTACACGATTAAGGATGGGCGCTACAACATCGCCTTCGAGTGCCGCAACCTCACGAACGAGCGCCTCTACGACAACTTCAGCCTACAGAAGGCGGGCCGTGCATACTATGTCAAGTTGCGCGTAGCGTTTGGCGGCAGATAATACAATTAGCAATTAGAAATAATATAAAATAAAACACTATGATCAACAAGATTTTACGAAAGTTTGCGGTAGTTACACTATCGACAATTGCGCTGGCCGTTGTGGCGGCGTGTGAGACAAACACAAACATCCCCACGGGTGGCACACAGGATGACGATGCCGTGCGCCCCTATGTCCTTGCTACGCAGGGCACATTCACGGGTAACACAACAAACGCCCTCGTTACGGCATCCAACCTTGATAGCGGCGTGGTGGGCATGACAAACGGTCTTGTCAACGACGGTGCATCGTACTGGGTATTCTACGGCGACAAGTATCTCTATGGCCTAACCTACAATCAGGGCAATGCGGGTACAACGCGCTCCTATGTTATGAACGAGGACTATACGCTCACGGCGCGCCCTGCGGAGTATGCCGTAAGACGCTTCACCACCTATGGCATCTACGACCGCTACATCATAACCTTCTCGACGGGTGACGGCCCAGCGGAGTGGGCAGATGCTAATGGCTTCATCCCCAAGTCGTTCCTCGTGTCGTACCTCGATGTTGAGGCCGAGACCTACGCCACAAACAACACCCTCGAGGAGCACTACCTCTCGGAGAACTTCCTCGGCAATGGCGAGTTCGTGACCTTGGCGGGCGTTGAGGAGGTGGATGGCAAAATCTTCTCGGCTGCCGTACCCATGGGCTTGAGTCAGTATGGCGTGAAAGCCGAGAGTGGCAAGTGGGTAAAGCCAGGTAATGAGGACCTTGTAAAGACCGAGGCTGGAGGCTCTGGCTCGGGATCATACAAGGAGGGCGAGTTGCAGTGGACGCAGTATCCCGACGAGTGCTGGGTGGCGATATTTGAGGATGAGACCCTCGCCGAGCGCAAGCTTATCCGCACGGACAAGATTAGCTACGCCTGTGGCAGAAACAAGTCGCAGTACTATCAGATGATTTGGACTGCGGAGAGTGGCGATGTCTATGTATTCTCACCCTCGTATGCCAAGAGCATGGCCGATGAGCGTCAGCAGACTACGCTCCCTGCGGGTGTAGTGCGCATAAAGGCGGGCACGGAGACCTTCGACCCCAACTACTATGTTAATATCGAGGCACTTACTAATTGCATCTCCTTCTTGCGCACATGGTATATTGGCGGCTCGAAGTTCCTGATGCTCATGTACGATATGCCCCTGGCACCAGCAACCACGATGACGGCATCGCGTCTTGCGATATTCGATGCTGAGAGCGCTACGCTATCATACGTTGAGGGCTTACCCTCGGCGGAGCGCATCTCGGGCTTCGGCAATGCCCCCTACACAGAGGGAGGCAAGTGCTATATCGCAGTGACGCTCACCGACGACTATCCCGCAATCTATTCTATCGACACCGATACGGCAGTAGCCGAGAAGGGACTCACGGTTGAGGCTACGCAGGTGCGCGGCATAGGCCGCTTAACTCCCATATACTAAGCAACCATGCGTAAGTTTCTGAAGCAAGCCCATATATGGTTCTCGATACCCCTTGGCGTGGTTATCTCGATAACCTGCTTTACGGGGGCCATGCTCATCTTCGAGCGCGAGATTACGGAGGTGGTACAGCGCGATTACTACTATGTTGCTCATGCCGAGGGCGAGCCACTTCCCGTGGATGAGCTCCTGAAGCGCGTAGAGCCTACGTTGGAGGAGGGGCGTAAGATTACGGGCGTTACAATTTCTGACGACCCTGAGCGTAGCTACAAGGTCAACATAAACACTCCTAAGCATGCCGCGATATTTGTTGACCAATATGCGGGCGTGGTGCTCGGCGAGCCAGGGCGCTTGCAGTTCTTCAAGGATATGTTCAGCCTCCACCGCTGGCTTATGGATGAGCGCCCCGAGGATAAGGATGCGGTATTCTGGGGAAAGGTTATTGTGGGTACCAGTACGCTGCTGATGGTCATCATCATACTCACGGGCATAGTGCTGTGGTTTCCCAAGAGCCTTAAGGCCTTGAAGAAGCGCTCCAAGATTGCGCTACGCAAGGGTTGGCACCGCTTCTGGTACGATTTACATGTAGTAGGTGGCATCTACGCTACGTTGCTACTTTTAGCCATGGCGCTCACGGGGCTTACATGGTCGTTCGAGTGGTACGGCAAAGGATTTTATAAACTGCTTGGTGCAGATACGGAGGCGAGTGCAGGAGTTGCATCCAAGAGTAGTGGCAAGAAGACTAAGGGTGGTGCAAAGAGCAATATCGAAAACCCCTATATCCATTGGTCGGATGTCGTGCGTGAGGTGGAGAGTCGCAATGACAACTATGTCGAGATGACAATATCTAAGGGTAAGGTCGACGTGAAGAGTTCTAACTACGGTAACCAGCGCGCCAAGGATACCTACCATTTCAATAGCGCTACGGGTGAGATAACCTCCGTAGAGCGCTATGCCGACAAGGCGAGCGAGAGCAAGACAAAGGGGTGGGTGTACTCCGTGCATGTAGGCAGCTGGGGTGGCATCTTTACGCGCGTGTTGTGGTTCTTGGCTGCGATGCTCGGCGCAACGCTTCCGCTCACGGGCTACTACCTCTGGATAAAGCGCAAATTCTTCAAGATGAGGTTGCAGTAAGTCCGGCCGACGACATTAAAAAAATAGGGACCATCCTTTGTGGATAGTCCCTGTTTCTGTTCAAGTAGCGGGCGATTACTCGCTCTTCTTCATACGACGCTCCTTGATACGTGCCTTCTTACCTGTAAGGTCACGCAAGTAGTAGATACGTGCACGACGTACTACACCATACTTGTTCACCTCGATCTTGTCGATGTGGGGTGAGTACAATGGGAAGATACGCTCAACGCCTACACCGTTAGATACCTTACGGATTGTAAACATCTTAGTACGGCCTGAACCCTTAATCTGGATAACTACACCACGGAAGCTCTGGAGACGCTCCTTGTTACCCTCGACGATACGATAAGTTACGGTGATAGTATCACCAGCCTCAAACTTGGGCACATCGTTCTCGCCCTTTGCCCACATCTGCTCGTTTACGAGTCTGATCAATGCATCTTTGTTCATTGTTGCAACAAAATAATTAAATGTTTATCGCTCAACATTATCGCTGTGTCGGCGCTACCATATTGCCACCTTCGACAATAATCCTTGCACGATAGACCTGCTTAACTTTCGCCAAACGGCCACCCGCAAATTGCACCTACACCCATTATAAGAGGTTGATACGGGCTGCAAAGGTATGCAATTATTTTTATTCTACAAAAAAAGTGCGTTAAAAATTACTCTGTCTCAGCCCTTTTCGCGTGACATAGTCGCTGTAGAGCTCCACAAAATAGGCTGCATCGCTCACATCTGCACGCTCAAAACGTATGGGCTCGGAGATATAGAGTTCGCCAACATAGCCGTTCTCATCTTCTGCCAAGCCACACACGACATACTCGTTGCCGTAGGTGCAGAGTGCCCAGTCGGGTGACGAGGTGTAGGAGTACTCAAGCAGGCTCTGGCGTATCTCTGCCTCGGTGTACTCCTCCACAACATCGCTACGGAAGATGTCGAAATGGAGTGAGGGTGAAGGCATTGCAGTCTCCAACTCTATAGACATGAAGTAGTCGGCATAGCCCATAAATGAGCCGTAGTAGGGCTCGAGTGCCACCACCTCGCCAAGGTCGTAGGCTGTGGTGCTTATTTTGGTGATGTAGTTCTTGCCTTCGCCATCCTCGAGTGTCGTGAAGCGGTAGAGGAAGAGGTCGGTGGTTGCAGCACCCGCGTAGTAGCCATATACGGCCAATATAAACTCCGTCGCTGGGGGTAGTTGCGTGATATGCTCGCTATACTCACCCGTAAGTTCGAGGGGTGCATACTTCGACATCACCCATTTCAACTGCTCCTCTTTATCTCCCACGGGAAGGTTTTTGGCGTAGATCAACACTGCGGTGTAGGGCTCGTCGCATGAGGGGGTAATAGTCACATCCACAGAGCGTGGGCGTATGTTCTCGAACCTCGCTGTAAAGGTCATGTCTGAGCGCTCCACGCTGCCCGTAGTGAAATATGTGACGATAGGCTTCGATACTACCATTGGCACATTACCCTCGTCGGAGGCTACGGCATAGGTTAGTGCCATATAGCGGTGGTTAGCATTAAGGGTCTTGTGGAATGTGGTATTGCCCTTATATCCAAGCTGCTGCATTATAGCCTCGGGGCTCTTTCCCTCAAAGTAGTAGAGGTGGTCGGTGATATAGAAGAATGCCTCGGCTACGGCAACCTCGCTCTCTTCGGTAAAGGGTAGTCCCTGCTCGATATATCCTGCCTCAGTATCCTCGATAACCTGCACAACGTAGTAGCCATTCCAGCTCTTTGGTGCAATGTTAAAGGTCACCTCGGGGCCTTCAGCCATAATATTAATATCAAACTCTTCGGCAGTGCGCTCGGGTAGTCGGTCGTCAATAAGGGTATAGGCCACGGGAGAGATACATTCGTAGGTGTCGCCACGCAGATAGATGCCATATGCATAGACAACATACTCGCGTGCGGGGGATAGGTCTTGCCATATGCGCACCTGCTTACCTCGCACGGCAACCTTGCTCTTAATTAAAAAATCTTCGAGGTTATCCTCGCATGTAACGTAGCTGCTATATTGCAAGAAGTCTGCCGCAACGAGCTCCTCCTGGGTGGTTATATTCGACTCCGTGAGGTAGCTCTTCTCAGCCATGGCAACGACATAGAGCATATCGTCGTTCTGGGGTGTTATCGTTATCTCACACTCCGAGTAGTCGAGGCGTGTAACCTCAATCTCTAGATTTTCACCCTCCGAAGCGCTCTGCTTAACCACAAATTGAGGTGTCTCTGACGTAGATATATGGCGCAACGTAACTACCGCCTCGCGTGGCGTAGCATCGTTGTTGGGCAATACCCTAAAGCCGATAGTGCCAAGGGTGGAGTTATCTATATCTGTTATCCATTCAGCCTCTGTAACAGCAATAGGGTTTATGCCGTTGGTCTCGGCTATGGTATATGCTACCTCAAAGTAGCCGCCTAAGGCCGCTGTCTCAATTGTTGTAGGCTCGACACCAAACGAGGGCTTCGTATCTGTCACATGCTCGGTGCATGAGGCGATACATAGGGTGATAAGGAGGATAGAAATGAGCTTACGCATAACTATAAATACTTAATAACTGGCATAGAGTGCATCACGGGCACCTCGCCATCCTTTGACTCTACGGCAAAGACGATAATCATATACTTCTTATCTGCCGAGAGCGGCATGTTGATGCTCTTGTAGCCCTTGTAGCAGTTTGCGTTGAGGTACTGCTCCACACTGTAGCCACTCTTAATGGCATTGCGTGCGTTAGTGTAGAAGTTTGTTGCTATGCTCTTAATGGTGTATTCGTTGAGATTCTCACCAGGAGGAGTGTAGAGAACGTTGTCATCGGGAGCAACCTGCACGGTGTAGTAGCCATTCCAGTTCTCGGGTGTCACGTTGATTGTGGCAGTGCCATTCGAGAGTGTTGCCGTAACGTGGAAGTCTATGTCATACATCGTAGGCATGGGGATGTCAACGATTGAGGTATGCAATGGTGTCGTCATAGTGTAGCTATTGCCATTGAACTCAACGCCATAACTATAAATAGTATATGTAGCACCAGGCTGCATGCCCACAAACTCGCGCTCAGCATCGCCTTTGTAAATGAGTTGGGGGCTAACACGTCCCATAAGCTCCTCGAGGGTCATGTTGTTGCGCTGGGCGAGGGCGAGGTAGCTCTCCATCTCCTTGGCTACGAATACCGAACCATCGGTAATTCCTGTCTGTTTGAAGTACTCAGAGTCGATGATATTGGCCATGTATGGGCGCTTAGTGTCGCGCGGCATATACTTAACCTTACAGCTTTTGTACGTCACATCCGATACACTAAACTTAAAGTCATTCAGTGGCTGCTTGTCCTGCGTAATATATACGCGTACAGGCTTCTCCATGCCTCTGTAGTTAATGGTTACAAAGCCCATGCGCTCAGTAGGGGCGTCGCTCTCGGCAATGCGTAACATAATCTGGTAGCTGTCTATGTCTATGAGTGTAATCCAATCGACATTAGACTTAACCTCGGGCATAGCACCCTTCACGGGGTTTGTCACGGCGTAGAAGATGGGTATATCACCACCCTCACCCGTCACGTTAAGCTGGTAGGTGTCGAGCTCCATGATGGGTGGATTGTCGGGATCGATCTGTGGCTCACAGCCCGCCAATGATAGAATAGCAAGACATAGGCTTGCCGCAAAAAATCTCTTAATAAGTTGCATATATTCTTTGTGTTATATCCGTATTACTCGCTCTTAATCACAATCTTAGAACTCTTCAAACCCTTTGAGCGTGCTGTGAGTGTGATAGTTCCAGGGTTGTCGTTGCTCTCGACAATAGCTGTCATCATGCCGCTAAAGGCCTTCATTCTTGTCTCGTGGAAGAGCTCCAACGATACAGAGTTGCCATTAGCACCTGCACGGTAGTGACCCTCGCCCGCTACGCTAAACTCGATAAGGTTATCTGCTGTGGGGCAGAGGTTGCCATCCTTGTCCACCACGCTCACGGTTACGAATGCCAAGTCCTTGCCGTTGGCCTTGATAGTAGCGCGATCTACAGAGAGCTCGATATGGTGGGGCTTGCCCGCAGTCTTTATCTCCTTCTCGGCTACTGCCTCGCCCGCCTCGTTGTATGCCACAACCTTCACTGTGCCGGGCTCATACTTCGTATCCATCCACATAAGGCGATAGCGTGACTGACGCTTAAGGGCCTTCTCTGCCTCCTCGCCCCATGAGTTCTCGAGTGTCACCGATGTATCCTTAGTGCGTACGCCCTGGCTCACGCCGTTGATGAACAACTCAGCCGAGGGGTAGTTGGTATATACGAAGATAGGGGTTACCTCGCCCTCGCGACCCTCCCAGTTCCAGTGGGGTAGGATGTGGAGCGTCTCCACCTCCTTGTTCCAGTGGCTGCGGTAGAGGTAGTAGCGATCCTTGGGCAATCCTGCAAGATCGACAATACCGAAGAGCGATGAGTGGCTTGGCCAGTTGGTGTAGTAGGGTGTAGGCTCGCCGAGGTAGTCGAAGCCTGTCCACACGAACTCGCCGATGCAGCAGTCGTAGTCCTCGTGCCACATCCAGTCATCCTCAGGAAGGTTTGACCACGAGCAGTGCTCCACATCGTATGATGAGGATTGGTGGTCGTCGTATGTCGCCATCGAGCGGCGCTCAACGGGGAACTTATATACACCGCGGCTACTTACCGTTGAGGCGGTCTCCGTGCCGAGGATAATCTGCTGTGGCAGTGCCTGATAGCTATTGCCATAGTGCCATGGGCGGTAGTTGAAGCCCGCAACATCCATCATTGCTGCCATGTTGTTATATACGACATTGTGTGGCTGGTCCATGCCCTGTGTGACATAGCGCGTTGGGTCCTCGCGGTGACAAATGTCCTGCAAGAAGCGTGAGAGCTTAGGGCCCCACATCTTGTCACCCTGGTCGGGCACCTCGTTGCCTATGCACCACATCACGACACTTGGGTTGTTGCGGTAGTGGTGGATGAGGTTCACAAGGTCGCGCTCTGCCCACTCATCAAAATATTTGTGGTAGCCATTCGAGAGCTTGGGTGTTCGCCACTCGTCGAAGGTTTCGAGCATAAGCATCATACCCATCTCGTCACACGCCTCCACAAGCTCGGGTGCAGGCATGTTGTGTGATGTGCGTATGGCGTTACAGCCCATCTCCTTCATTATGCGTATCTGGCGGCGTATGGCAGCGTCGTTCACTGCAGCACCAAGAGGACCGAGGTCGTGGTGGTTACATACGCCCTTGAACTTCGCGGGCTCGCCATTTATGAACATGCCCTCGTCGGGGATGATTTCGAGCGTGCGGATACCGAAACGTGTAGAGTACTCATCCTTAAGCTCGTCACCTGCGTAAATCTTTGATTTTGCGTAGTATAGCGCGGGGTTATCAACGCTCCAAAGCTCGGGCACGGCGATGTCAAACTCCTGCTCGAAGAGGGTGTTGTCGTAGCGACTAAGCGTAGCCTCGTTTGTCGCTACAACATCGCCCGCGGGGTCTATGATGTCGGTTACGATGCGGTAGATGCTGCGGTCAGCGCCCTCGGGTGTTGTGAGCTTTGTGCGTAGCTCCACCTTTGCCAACTCCTTGGTTACGATGGGCGTTGTGAGCTGCGTGCCCCACACGGGAACGTAGGCATCCTCGGTTACTACGAGGTGTACATTGCGATAGATACCCGCACCAGGATACCAGCGCGACGACTCGTTCTCATTCTCGAGACGCACAGCGAGAGTGTTCACCTCCCCCGCCTTGATGTAGGGGGTGATGTCGAAGTGGAAGGAGTTGTAGCCATAGGGCCAGAATCCGACCTCCATACCATTTATATATACGCGTGCGCGGCTCATCGCACCGTCGAAGATAAGCGTTGCGCACTTACCATCTTCAAATGAGGGGGCCTCGAAGTCGAGACGATACCATCCCACACCAACGAAGGGGAGACCTCCCGTGCGTCCCGCGTGCTCCATAGCCTCCTTCTGGCCATCTTGTGTGATGGCTACATTTTGGCGGTCGTTGTGGATGCTAAAGGGTCCATAGATTGCCCAGTCGTGGGGCACTGTAACCTCCTGCCATGCCTTGTCGTCGTAGTCTTCGGCTACGAACTCTGCGCTATCCTCGCGCGTGAAACGCCAGCCGCGCTCCAAGAGTTGCTCTGTGCGTGTCTGCGCCTCGGCAGTGAAGATTGCCGCAATGGCAACAATAGCTAATAATAGTCGTCTCATATTGTAGTTAGTTTTATTTCGGTTGATGGTTATCTCTGCTGACGGCGGAACTCGGCGAGGATTATGCCCGTTGCCATCGCCACGTTTAGCGACTCCGAGGTGGGCGTATCAGCGGGGTATGGAGGAATTAACAGGCGGTGTGTCAACGCCTTGCGCGTTTCGTCGGTTATGCCACGACCCTCGTTGCCCATAACGATGATGCCGCTCGCGTCGAGCCTCTCATCGTAGATATTGCCTCCGTCGAGGAGTGTGCCGTAGATGTTAAGTCCCTCGCGGTGTGCCTCCTGTAGCAGCGCGGGGAGGTTGTCGGTGTAGTGTACCCTCACGCGAAGTATAGCGCCCATGGTTGCCTGAATGACCTTGGGATTAAAGCAGTCGGCCGTATCGCGCGAGCAGATGATGTCTTCGACGCCAAACCAGTCGGCAAGGCGTATTATAGTGCCGAGGTTGCCAGGGTTCTGCACGCCATCGAGGGCGATGGTTAGCTTGCCGCGTAGGTTCGCTAACGACAGTTTGTGGTTGGGCTGCTCCACCACGGCGAGGGTGTCGTTTGCGCTCTTGAGTTGCGATATGCGCTCCATCTCGCGCTGGTCAACGACCTCGATGTTCTTACCCTTGAGGTCGGTGCGTGTGGTGTATATGCGGCGCACAACGAACTTCGAGGCGAGTATCTCCTCGGTAAGTTTACTGCCCTCGGCGACAAAGAGTCGCTCCTGGTCGCGCACACGCTTCTCGGCGAGTGAACGCACAAATTGTATGTCGGCCTTAATCATCGCTTCTCCTCTATATTAAACGTCATGCCCTCGGCGGCAATGTCGCTGTTGGGGAATATTGTTCTGCACTCCTCGACAAGAGTCTCGTGACTCTTATAACGCGACGAGAAGTGTCCTATAATAAGTCTCTTAGCCTCCGCCTTTACGGCTACCTTTGCTGCCTCTACGGTTGTGGAGTGACCACGGCCCTTGGCAAACATCGCCTCGCTGGTGGAGTATGTCGTCTCGTGGTAGAGCAAGTCAACGCCATGTACGCGCTCCGCAGCCTTCGCTGAGTAGGCGGTGTCGGAGAGGTAGGCGTAGGAGCGTGCCTGATAGGGGATGTAGGTCAGCTCCTCATTATTGATGACCTCGCCATCTTCTAGTGTGATGTCCTCACCACGTTTTGCTGCCACGATTTGGGCTATTGAGAGCCCATATTTCTCTATTTTGAACTTATCGACGTTGAGCCCTGGCTGCTTCTCCTTGAATAGGTAGCCCGCGGTGGGTACCCTATGGCGCAGGGGTATCGACCACACCTCGAGGGTGTTGTTCTGCATGATTATTGCATGCTCCGTAGTACGCACCTCGTGCCACTTAACCTCGTACGGGAGGTCATCCCAGAAGTAGCGGCGGTGGTACTCCAATATCTCGCCCATAGGCGCGGGAGCATATATGTCCAAGGGTGTGCGCTTACCCTCCAGACCGAGGGTAGCGATAAGCGGAAAGAGACCGAAGCAGTGGTCTCCATGTAGGTGTGAAATAAATACAGCCCTAAGGCGCAGCGGATTTATGCCGCGCCTTATGAGCTGCTGTTGTACACCCTCACCAGCATCTACAAGGTAGTATTGCTCGTTGAGGTTTACTACCTGCGAGGATGGGTGTGCGTGTGGTGTAGGTTTAGCAGACGAGTTACCAAGTATGGTTATGCTAAACCCCATTTATTACTGTGCAAGCAACCAACGCTCGCAGTCCAACGCTGCGATACAGCCTGAGCCAGCAGCAGTGATAGCCTGGCGGTAGTGAGGATCCTTAACGTCGCCCGCAGCAAATACACCCTCAACAGATGTCTTAGATGTGCCAGGAACAACCTTGATGTAGCCCTGCTCGTCGAGCTCGAGCTGACCCTTGAATACCTCTACATTGGGGTGGTGACCAATAGCGAGGAAGAAGCCAGAGATGTCGAGTGTGCGCTCCTCGCCAGAGGTGCTAACAACGCGTACGCCGATTACGCCATCCTCGTCGCCAAGAACCTCTGCGGTGTTGTGCTCGAACAATACCTCGATGTTGGGAGTGTTGAACACACGCTCCTGCATAGCCTTAGATGCGCGGAGGTAGTTCTTACGAACGATGAGGTAAACCTTCTTACAGATAGATGCAAGGTATGTAGCCTCCTCGCAAGCGGTGTCACCACCACCTACAACTGCTACATCCTGCTTGCGGTAGAAGAAACCGTCGCAAGTAGCACATGCGCTAACGCCCATACCACGATACTTAGCCTCAGACTCCAAACCGAGGTACTTAGCCGATGCACCTGTACATACGATAACAGCCTCTGCCTCGATCTCGTGCTCGTGATCTATAACAGCCTTGAAAGGACGCTTCGAAAGGTCGATGTCGGTGATGATACCGCGACGTACATCAGCACCAAAGCGCAATGCCTGCTGACGGAGGTCCTCCATCATAGCTGTACCAGTGATACCCTGGGGATAACCGGGGAAGTTCTCAATCTCAGTTGTTGTTGTGAGCTGACCGCCTGGCTCGATACCCTCGTAGAGTACGGGTGAGAGGTTAGCACGTGAAGTGTAGATAGCTGAGGTAAAACCTGCAGGACCGCTACCAATGATCAAAACTTTTACTTTCTCCATAGTTCTGGTTGTTTAATGTGTTAGTTATTTGTGTTCGTGTTAGTTTTATCGTGTGTTAAGGAAGTCGGCCACCTGCTCGCCCTCGTCGCGGAAGTCGTAGCCGTAGCCCACCATCATGTCGAGACCTGCATCGCGCTCGCGGTCTGCCTCGGTCTCTTGGCGCATGCGTTTGAGGATGTTCTCCGCCGCAGCGATGGTCTCGTCTATTTCCTCCTTCGATGGTGCGTAACCCATTAGCGAGCTTAGTACATCGTAGGCGTATGCCGCCGCCATGTTGTCGTAGCGCTTGTGCCAATCGTTTAATTCCTCGGCAATAGCCTCGAGTGTCAGTTCTCCCTTTGCGATGCGACGCAGTAGTGCCTCCGTAGTGCCGAGTGGGAGGTACTGTCCCGCGATGTCTATCCACTCGGTGTGGTCGTACTCCTCTTTGAGGTAGTCACCCGCGCGGAGCATCGCACCCAACGATGCCGCAATGGCACTGTTGTAGAGCTTGAGGCTTCGGGGTATCATAGAGGCGCGTATCGTAGTGCGGTTGTAGCTATATGTCTTGGCCTCGGGGTCGCGCTCCACAAGGCGTGTAAGAGCATCCACACCGCGCATCATCTTACCCGTGATGAAGGGGTTGAACTCCTCAAAGCATATATTGTCACGCTTAAGGTTGCGCTTGTCACGCGATTTCCACTTCTCAATGTCGCGTATCGTGCCGTAGCTCTTCAACGAGAGTGCGGGCATGAGCAGCGTGTAGCCATCCTCCTCTACGAGGTAGGAGTAGGGCATATCCTGCGTGTCGTGATGGCGTGTATGACGACCCAACACCACGGTGTAAGGGCCTTCAATCGAGGGTGCCATAACATAGGCGCTACTTCCGAACTTAGTGCCTCGCTGGTGTACGGCTTGGTGCACAGCGCCACTTTTGAAGAGGTGGTTCGACTGGTTGGTGCCGCTACCTGCGTTGAAGAATGAGAAGATGCCGGCAATAAGCAGCGACGACTTGTGGTGTGACACGGTGAAGGGGCCCGCGAAAACGGATGCCGCCTCGCCATTCTCGCAGTGGCAGTTGGCAAAAAAGAGTGTGTCAACAGCCGTGAAGCCGTTGCCTATTTTCGTATTTTCGCCCACGAAGCAGCGCTCGATGCTCGATGCGCCATCTATCGTGGTGTCGTTGTCAAAAATAAAGTCCTTGGCGCGGACATCTATGCCCACATGGGCGTTGCATCCCACCGTGCCATTTTCGAGGTGCGAAGCGCCCTCAATCACTGCGCCACGCTCGATGCGCACCTCGCGGATGAAGCGTGCGCCCATCACGGTTGAGTCATCCTCCACAATGCCCATGTTGCTACGATGCTCCTCGGCGCGCTCTGTGGCCATCTTGAGGAGCTGCTCCACAGCCTCCTTGCGGTTGCGCATCATGGTCATGATGTAGGCTATCTGCGATGTCATCTCGCGGTATATAATCGCCGTGCGGCCACCATTCTCGTTCACAGCAGCGACGCCCACGCCCTCACCAAATGTCGAGGCGTGGCGGCACTCCATGCGTAGCACATCGTCGATGTGGCAGTCGTCGCCGATGATGTAGTTGGCAATCGTAGAGTCCGAGATGCGTGTGCGTGAACCTATCGATGTGCGGCCCTCGAAGCGTACGTTGCGCAACTGCTCGGGGCGGAAGTCATCGCTTACGGTGACATCATCCCACGACAATGCAGAGCATCCGCGCTGCTCAAGCAGCACGCGCTCCTCGCTACTAAGTACTCTTCGGTTGGCACTCATGGTTGTTAATCCTTTTTAGTGTAAACAACACGCTTGGTGTCGAAGAACTCGTCGTCGAACATCGTGCGTATGTCGTACAAATCCCAGTGACGGCGTGTTGCGGCAAGCTCCTCGGCGAGCTCTCCACCCTTAAGGTAGAGGATGCCATTGGGGAGTGAACCCTTCTGTCCCTTGCGCAGTAGTGGCCATGCCCAGGGCATGAAGCGCGCCATCTCCGTAACGGCACGCGATACCACATAGTCAAACTTCTGGCCAAGTTGCTCGGCGCGTGAGTTTACGGCGGTGAGGTTTTCGATGCCTGCACCTGCCTTAATGCCCTCCACAACGCGAATCTTCTTGGCGATAGAGTCGCAACCCACAAATTCGACCTCGGGGAACATGATGGCGAGGGGCACAGAGGGGAAGCCTCCGCCACAGCCTATATCCACAACACGCGCTCCCGCCTCGAACTGGCACACCTTGGCGATGGCCAACGAGTGTAGGATGTGGCGTGTGTAGAGGTGCTCCATATCCTTGCGCGACACTACGTTGATGCGTGCGTTCCACTCCTCGTAGAGCGCACCGAGACTCTCGAACTGCTGTCTCTGGCGCTCGGTGATGTCGGGAAAATATTTTATTATCAGGTCGCTATTCATGCTTTGCTTTGTTATGCTGTGGTTTATTCTATCTAATAGACTCCTTCTCCAGGAGCAGTTTGCACACGGCGGCCTTGGCACGGCGTATCTGCGTCTTTATGGTGTTTATCGGTCTGCCAAGCTTCTCGGCTATCTCCTCGTAGGAGTACTCCTCCAAAAAGCGCATCTCGATAATCTGGCGATACTCCTCCGATAGCTCCTCCACGGCGCTATAGAAGTGACTGCGGCTCTGGTTCATGATGACCGACTCCTCGGGTGATGGCGTTGTGGCCTGTGGCGCACGAAAGCGGTCATCTATCGAGAGGTCGTTGGTGCGGCGGCGTAGGTGATCTACAAGCGTGTTTCGTGCAATGGTGTATATCCACTGTCCGAAGGTGTAGCTACGCGAGTAGTCTCCGAGGTGTAGATAGACCTTGATGAAGGTCTCCTGCAGGAGGTCCGCAGCCGTATCCTTATCTCCCAGCCTCTGCTCAAAGAGGCGTGTTAGTGCCTCGCGGTAGCGCGTAAAGAGATACTCGAAGGCCTGTTGGTCACCTCTCGAAGCCAGCTCCACCAACTCGGTGTCGGAGGCTACGATGTAGTCGTCTATTTCCATATACGCGAGGTGTTTGGTAGATTACGGCTCTTCTTACTCCAGAGTATCCACTCCAACATGGGGCCCAAGAGGTCATACATCCAGTACTTAAGCGCCATATTTCGCTCACCGAGCTTGTGCGCTACGCGGCGTGATGACCACACCACAATAGCATAACGCAACAAAAGCAAACCTATTGCTCCGAGTTTCAACTCGAGGGGTAGTATGACGATAATTGCAAGAGTGGCGATGAAGAAGAGAGTGCGGCTACCCAACTCGCGTGCAGTGAAGCACTTCGCATCGGTGGGGTAGTGTTGGCGTGTATTGCCGAGGTAACGCATCTGCTCTTTCCACTCCGATGTCAAGTCTATGCGCTCCTCTTTGACGATTGAGTGGCGCGACATAACCACAGATGTGCGCTTCGCTGAGGCAATCTCCTGCAAGAATAGGTCGTTCTCTCCGATGTCTATGCCGAGGTAGTTGTAGCCACGTACGCTATCGTAGAGCTTACGGTCGAAGCCGTAGTTGCTGCGTGGGGCGTAGTAGGGCATGCCGTTTACGGCACATGCCATGGCATTACGCATCTGGTTGAACTCGATCATGCGCATGAGGTATGTCGAGAGGTTGTCGCTCTCGAAGTGGGGTACAGCAGGAGCGATAACCACCGAGCCGCGCTCGAAGCCCTTAGCCATTGTCGCCACCCACTCGTTAGATATGGGCATAGCGCCAGGGATGGTAAAGAGCAAGCAGTCGTACTGCGCCGACTTAATACCTACGTTGAGGGCCTGCTTTGTCGAGATGTAGAAACGCTCGTTGCTACCCATTCTTGTGATGCGCATGTAGGAGTGGTTGTCGCGTATGCGCTGAAGCTCGTCATAGTAGTCGTTATCGCTGCCGATATAGACCACCACTACCTCGTAGTGGTCATACTCCTGATGTAGCAATGCAGGGAGCTCGTCAACCAAAAAACGCTCACTCTCACCACGCATCGGTACAATTACCGAGACGGCAGGACTCTCTCTACGCTTCTCTCTTTCGCGCATAAGGCGGAAATTGATGATGCGATTATATGCAATTGCGTAGTAGTAAATCTGTATTGTAAATAGCGTAACTGCCAGAAGCACAAGTGCTATGCCCTGCCAAGAGTAGTGGTCAAATATGCTGGTAATAAACTCCATTTTCACTATAAAATTATAAGCGTACAAAGGTAATAAAAACAATTAACATCTGCAATTGGTGATTAACAATTATTTTTGTATCTTTGCACGTTATATATACGTTATGAAATTTACATTGCAACATACGGCGCCAGAATCGAAGGCGCGTGCCGGTCTTATTGAGACCGACCATGGTCCAATTGAGACCCCAATTTTTATGCCCGTAGGTACTGCAGCGGCGATGAAGGGTATCTTTCATCGCGATGTGGAGAACGAGGCTAAGGCGCAGATTATCCTTGCTAACACCTACCACCTTTACCTCCGTCCTGGTATGGATATAATTGAGAAGGCGGGTGGTGTACACCAGTTCTCAACATGGCAGAAGCCTATGCTTACGGATAGTGGTGGCTTTCAGGTCTTCTCGTTGGCTGCATGCCGCAAACTCAAGGAGGATGGTTGCCACTTTCAGTCGCATATCGACGGCTCGCGTCATGTCTTTACGCCCGAGAGCGTTATCGACACGGAGCGTACCATAGGTGCCGACATTATGATGGCTTTCGATGAGTGCCCTCCGGGTGATGCACCCTACGACTATGCTAAGAAGTCGTTGGCGCTCACTGAGCGCTGGCTCGACCGCTGCTTCAATCGCTACCACCAGACACAGCCAAAGTGGGGTCACTACCAGTCGTTGTTCCCCATTGTGCAGGGTGCTGGCTACCCCGATTTGCGCGAGCAGGCGGCACGTAACGTACTGCAGTACAACGCCGATGGCTATGCTATTGGAGGCTTGGCAGTTGGTGAGCCCACCGACGTTATGTACTCTATGATTGAGGTGTGTAATGCGGTGCTACCGACGGATAAGCCACGCTACTTGATGGGTGTAGGAACGCCTATCAATATCCTCGAGGCCATAGATCGCGGTGTTGATATGTTCGATTGTGTTATGCCCACGCGCAACGGCCGTAATGGTCAGCTCTTCACGTCGGAGGGTGTAATCAACATCCGCAACAAGAAGTGGGAGACAGACTTCTCGCCCATCGACCCCAATGGTGTAACCTTCGTAGATCACCAATACTCTAAGGCCTATCTCCACCACCTTGTCGTGTGCAAGGAGATGCTCGCAGCGCAGATAGCATCGCTTCACAACACGGCCTTCTACCTATGGCTCGTGGGTGAGGCACGCAAGCATATCATCGCTGGTGACTTCAAGCCATGGAAGGAGATGATGGTTGTGAAGCTCGGTCGCAGACTATAATAGTAACAATGTGCTAATAACACGATGAGAATAAGAATTTTACCATCGCTACCAGGCCTTCGTACCCTCGATAAATATATCTTGGGTAAGTTCCTGCGTACCTACATATTCGGCATCCTGATGATGATTATCATCTTGGTTGTGTTCGACTATGTGGAGAAGGTCGATGACTTTACAGAGCTTAAGGCACCATGGAAGGAGATTATCTGGGACTACTACATGAACTTCATCCCGCAGTTCGTCAGCCAGTTTAGTGCCCTATTCACCTTTATCTCCGTCATCTTCTTTACCTCGAAGATGGCCATGCAGACCGAGATCGTAGCGATACTCTCGGGAGGTGTCAGCTTCCGCCGCTTCATGTGGCCCTATATTGTTGGTGCAACGCTAATTACGGCGATGAGCCTTGCGCTTAGCCTATGGATTATCCCCGAGGGACAGAAGGCGAGTGTCGAGTTTCAAAGCAAGTATCTCAAGAGCCAGCAGTTGGTGGTCTATGATGACCATGTATATCGACAGATTGAGCCGGATACGTATGCCTACGTACGAGGCTACTCGCCAGGCATGGAGCGTGTTCCCTTCTTTGCGATGGAGCGCTTTGAGGGCGCAGAGCTTGTCGAGACGCTCGATGCTGCAAATGCAACATTTGACGTGGAGTCTAAGCGCTGGACAGCACCCCGCTATATGATATACTCGCGTGGTGAGGATGGCACGCTCAGCGGTAAGCAGTATCGTAACCTTGACACTCTCGTTAACCTCGATGTTCGTGAGTTGGGTGATATATCGGGCGTGGTTAAGACCCTAACATACGAGGAACTTAACGACTTCCTCGCACAGCAGCGTAGCAAGGGCTCGGATGAGGTCTTCCTCATCGAGGTAGAGCGCCATGCACGCTTCTCGTACCCCATCTCGACATTCATCCTCACGATTATCGGCGTGGCCCTCGCCTCGCGCAAGGTGCGTGGCGGTATGGGTATGCACATCGGTGTAGGTATCGCCTTGTGCTTTAGCTACTTGATGGTGGGTCGAGTGTCGGAGCAGATTGCCATAAGCGGCTCCATAGAGCCTTGGATTGGAGTGTGGCTGCCCAATATCATATTTGCCATAATTGCAATTTTTGTCTATCGTAAAGCACCAAAATAGTCATGCAGAAAGTTAACGATATTGTCGCTTCGCTACGTCGTGGTGAGCGTCTCTCGGCTGATGATGCCCTTGTATTGTGGCGCGAGGCACCGCTGTGGCTACTCGGAGAGTTGGCTACCGAGTGCAAAGTTAAGAAGAGCGGTCGCAGGGTATACTACAATCGTAACGTGCACCTTGAGCCCTCGAATATCTGTCTCTTCAACTGTGAGTTCTGCTCGTTCCGTCGCAAGGAGGGAGACCCCGATGCGTGGGCGATGACTATGGATGAGATTGAGGCACGCGCTAAGGAGTTGCGTAGTGCCGACATCACCGAGGTGCATATCGTGGGTGGCGTACACCCCAAGCACGACCTCGATAGCTATATCGAGATGGTGCGCAGGGTTAAGCGTCAGCTTCCGCATGTCGCAGTCAAGGCATACACCGCCGTGGAGATATTCTACATGATTAAGCGCGAGGGTATCTCGATTGTTGAGGGCTTGCGCCGTCTTGCGGATGCGGGTATGGAGTGTATCCCTGGTGGTGGTGCAGAGATATTTGATGCGGAGCTTCGTAGCAAGATATGCCCCGATAAGTGTAGTGCTGATGAGTGGCTCGCAGTGCACCGTGCTGCCCATAACATGGGCATCTCGACAAACTGCACGATGCTCTATGGTCATATCGAGACCCTCGAGCAGCGCGTAGATCACTTGGAGCGCTTGCGTAAGTTGCAGGATGAGGCACCAGGCTTTGACGCCTTCATTCCGCTTAAGTACCACAGTCGCAACAACCGCCTCTCGGCAGCAGGCGAGTGCTCGGTAGAGGAGGACTTGCGCACGATAGCCATTAGCCGTTTGTTCCTGGATAACATCCCACATATCAAGGCCTATTGGGTGTCGTATGGCAAGGCAACAACGGAGATTGCATTGGCCTTTGGTGCTGACGACATCGATGGCACGATTGGCGACACAACGAAGATATACTCAATGGCGGGAGGCACGGAGCGCCCATCGATGAGTGTCGAGGAGCTTGAATATATGGTGCGTGCTGCGGGCATGGAGCCAGTGGAGCGTGACTCGCACTACAATGTCGTTATGCGCGGTAACCCTAAGGTTGCTAAAGCTGAGGTCGTTGTAGAGGAGCCGAAGAGTGAGGAAAATGAAAAACCTAAAGAGAATAAAGTGGAGAATAAGAGTATGACTGAGGATAAGATTACACCCAAGCAGGAGAGCGTTAAGCGCGAGGCAAAGCCTAAGGCTCAGCAGAGGAGTAAAAAGGGTTCCGAGGGAGAATCATCGAAGTTGTGGAGCTTCTGCAATGGCTTCTATAGGCACTTCAAGATTACCTCTCACATAATATTTATCGCCGTATTCTGCATGATGCTTGTCATGGTTCTCTACTTTGGCTTGAAGAGTGGTACGCGTCATAATGAGACTATCGTAGTGCCCAACTTTGTGGGTAAGAACATAGATGATGCCCAGCGTATCGCCGAAAACAAAGACCTTAATATCGTTGTGCGCGATTCGATCTTCGATGTCGATCTTCCTGGCGGTACTATTGTCGATCAGTTGCCTGGTACATCAGATGTGCGTGATGTTACGGTTAAGCCAGGTCGCAAAATCTACGTCACAATCAACGCCTATAGCCGTCGTCAGGTAGATGTTCCATACGTTGCTAAGCAGACATTGCGCCAGGCCCTCAATCAAGTTGAGCGTTCGGGACTTACAATCGATAAAATTGTCTATGAGGCAGATATGACATCTACGGACTATGTCGAGAAGCAGGTCGTTGGAGGCAAGGAGATTGGTCCATCGACTAAGCGTAGCGTCCCCGTAGGTACGGGTGTGACACTCCATGTAACATATCATCGTAACGACCAATACACCATTGCCCCACGCATCGTGGGCCTCTCGTTGGCTAAGGCTAAATCAACGCTCTGGGATCACGGCTTGAATGTCGGCAAAATTACCTACGACGAGAGCGTAGGCGACATCATCGAGCGCCGCACAGCGCGCGTATATATGCAGTCTTCAGCTATCGGCTCGTCGCTCCGTCGTGGCTCGAAGGTAGATATTCACCTCTCGGCGGACGATGCACTTGTCGATTCATTGAGACTACTGGCAGATAAGGATGCAGAGCGTGCCGAGGCGAAGCGTCGTAAGGAGCAGCTAGCAAAGCAGCGCGAGGTAGATAGCCTTGCAACAATTGATGCAAATAACTAAGAATGATATTATAACGTGTTGAACGAAGAACTATACAACAAGGAGGATATAGAGCTCTTGGATGGCGTTGCAGATGGCGTTGAAGAGGGTGACGAGATGTATGAGCACTTCTCGGTGACGGTGGATAAGGGACAGTCGCAGATGCGTCTCGACAAGTACCTCACCATACGCCTTGAGCATACCTCTCGCAACCGCATACAGACGGCAGCCGATGGCAAGAACATCCTCGTAAACGGCAAGCCCCAGAAGTCGAGTTACAAGGTAAAGCCTCTCGACCAGATATCTATCGTGATGCCCTATCCCCGCCACAAGGAGGAGATTGTGCCCGAGAATATCCCTCTTGACATTGTCTATGAGGATGATGATGTTATCGTGGTAAATAAGGCTGCAGGCATGGTTGTACACCCTGGTGTCGGCAACCATAGCGGCACGTTGGTACACGCATTGTCGTATCACCTGAGCGAGTTAGAGATGTTCTCCGAGGGTAATGCTCGCGCGGGCCTTGTGCACCGTATTGACAAGGATACGTCGGGCTTGTTGGTCGTAGCAAAGAACGAGCGCGCCCATGCCGCCCTTGCAAAGCAGTTCTTCGACCACACTATCTATCGTCGTTATGTCGCCCTCGTGTGGGGTAACATTCCAGAGGATGAGGGTACTATCATCGGTAACATCGGCCGTAGCCCCAAGGACCGCTTACAGATGTATGTTTTTGAGGATGGCTCGGATGGTAAGCACGCCGTTACCCACTTCAAGGTGTTGCGCCGCTATGGCTATGTGACGCTTGTTGAGTGCCGTTTGGAGACAGGTCGTACACACCAGATTCGTGTGCATATGTCATGGCAGGGTCACCCCTTGTTCAACGACGAGCGCTATGGCGGTAACCGCATCCTTAAGGGCACAACATTCATGAAGTACAAGCAGTTCATCGAAAACTGCTTCAAACTCATACCTCGTCAGTCACTGCACGCTCGTGCATTAGGTTTCGAGCACCCCACAACAGGCAAATATGTGCAGTTCGAGTCGGAGTTGCCTGATGACTTCAAGGCAGTATTGCAGAAGTGGGATACCTACACCGATGCTGTGGGACTCGATATGGATGAGATTTAATCGCTTAGCATACTAAAACAGAGACGCTTATGTTTCTACCAACAACAATAAAGGAGATTGAGGCGCGAGGATGGTACGAGTTGGACGTCATCATCTTTTCGGGCGATGCCTACATCGACCACCCAGCATTTGGCCCTGCGGTTATTGGCCGCATCCTCGAGGCAGAGGGCTACAAGGTTGCCATCGTGCCACAGCCAAACTGGCGCGATGACCTTCGCGACTTCAAGAAGTTGGGCAAGCCACGCCTCTTCTTTGCAGTTACGGCGGGTGCGATGGACTCTATGGTCAACCACTACACGGCAAACCTTCGCCTACGCTCTAACGATGCCTATACGCCTGGCGGTAAGGCGGGATTTCGTCCCGACCGCACGGTAGATACCTATACGAAGATTCTCAAGGAGTTGTACCCCCATACCCCCGTTGTGGTAGGTGGTATCGAGGCGTCGTTGCGCCGCCTTACACACTACGACTACTGGAGCGACAAGCTGCAGCGCTCAATCCTCGCTACATCGGGTGCCGACTTGCTGATTTATGGTATGGGTGATAAGGTTATCCGCGATGTGGCAAAGGCTATGCGTAATGGCTTTAATATGAAGCTTTTGCGTGGCTTGCGTCAAGTGGGCTTTATGGCAGATAAGGAGTATGTTGAGCGTCTATATAACGGCAAGACAATCGTGCTCAACTCTTTTGAACAGTGCGTCGAGGATAAGAAAAAGTTTGGTAAGAACTTCTGCGAGATAGAGGTTTTGAGCAATATGATGAAGTGCGAGACCACGCTCGTAGAACCCGTTGAGGATAAGTTTGTTGTGATAACACCTCCCTACGAGCGCCTCACAACTGAGGAGCTAGACCACTCGTTCGACCTTCCCTACGAGCGTGCGCCACACTATCGTTATAAGGGTAAGGGCGACATCCCTGCATGGGAGATGATTAAGCACTCGGTGAATATCCACCGTGGTTGCTTTGGTGGCTGCTCATTCTGTACTATCTCGGCGCATCAGGGTAAGTTTATCAGCTCGCGCTCGGAGCGTTCAATCCTCAAGGAGGTGGAGCGTATCACGCAGATGGAGGACTTCAAGGGCTACCTCTCGGATATCGGTGCCCCCTCGGCAAATATGTACCGTATGTCGGGACGCAATGAGGAGCTATGCCAGAAGTGTAAGCGCCCCTCGTGCCTACATCCCAAGCTCTGCCCCAATATGAATAACGACCACGCTCCGCTGTTGGAGTTGTACCGCCGCGTGCGCGAGACAAAGGGTGTGAAGCGAGCATTTATAGGTAGCGGCATACGCTACGACCTGTTCGATGAGTCGGAGTACTTCGAGACTGTGGTTAAGCACCACACATCGGGTCGTTTGAAGGTGGCACCTGAGCATACCGAGGACCATGTGCTAAACCTTATGCGTAAGCCCTCGTTCACAATGTTTGAGCGACTCAACTCGCGCTTCCACCAGATATGTCGCCGTAATGAGCTTAAGTATCAGCTTATTCCATACTTCATATCGTCGCACCCTGGTTGCACGGAGCGCGATATGCAGAACCTCGCATCTAAGGTGTTGGGCAAGCTAAACTTCAACCTCGAGCAGGTGCAGGATCTCACGCCTACACCCATGACGCTATCGTCGGTGATGTTCTACATGGGTGAGAATCCCTATACTGGCGAGAAGGTATATGTTGCTCGCTCGCAGGATGATAAGCGTAAGCAGAAGAGCTACTTCTTTGGTGGCAAACTCCCTGAGGCGCAGACAAGGGGAAGGGGCGATGCCCACAAAGCACAACGACGTGGTTCATCACCATATCGCCCAAATAAGAAACGATAAAAAGATAGGCTGTTACCATCTCGGTAACAGCCTATTATATTAGAAGTGGTATATGTTTAGAATAGACACTTATCTGCGCGTACCTGCTCTACAAGAGTGCCTATCTCGTGCCATACCTCCTCACCAAAGGTTGTTCCTACGACCTCGATAACCTTGCCTGCTGCGATAGCGCCAATGGTGCCGCATGCTCGGAGCGATAGTCCCTGAGTAAGACCATACATAAAGCCTGCGGCGTAGAAGTCTCCCGCACCCGTAGTGTCAACACGCTTTGCTGCTGCCATGATACCGACGTGTACGACCTCCTCGCCGCGCTTGATAAGTGCGCCACGCATACCAATCTTCACAACAGCCAACTCACACATCGCAGCGATATGTTCGAGGGCCTTGTGTGGGTCGCTCTCGCCAGTAAAAGCGCGTGCCTCATCCTCATTCGCAAAGAGTATATCTACATGCTTCTCGACGATGTTGTGCAAGAAGTCGCGATTCTCCTCCACGACGTTAAACGACGCAAGGTCGATGGCAACCTTTAGACCATGCTCCTTGGCCTGCTCTATAGTTCGGCGGATAAGGTCGTGGTCCTGAACGAGATAACCCTCGATATAAAGGCAATCGTAGCTATCAAAGATAGCGCCGTCGATATCATCTGCCTGGAGGTCTGCAGCAGCACCAAGGTGTGTGACAAAGGTACGCTCGCCATCCGCAGAGACGAGTGCCACGCACTTGCCCGAGCGATGCTCCGAGCGAAGCATGAATGGCTCGATGCCGATGTTGCGTAGTGCCTGCTCGTAGAACTCTCCCGTGGTATCCTCGCCTACCTTGCCAATGAAGCCTACCTCGCAGCCGAGGCGTGCCATGGCGCGAATGGCATTTGCTGCCGAGCCACCAAGTGATAGTGAGTAGGGGCAGCCCGCAACACTCTTCGAGATTGCTGTTTGCAGTTGGTTATCTACGAGGCTCATCGAGCCCTTGGCAAGCTGATACTCCTCCAATACCTTGTCGTTGGAGAGATTTACAAGCATGTCGGTAAGAGCATTTCCAATGCCTATTATGTTTCGTATCATGGGTTAGTGTTTAGCTTTTTTTCTATATTGATAACAGCTTAACTAGTTCTATATCTGTCTCTCTAATCGGTTTCTTCTCTGTTGTAGCCTTGGATAGTGGCGTATAGACCAATTCTCCATTCTTCGTGCCTATCATCACGTTGCGCTGCCCTGCCATAAGGGCTGTGATGGCCTCGGCACCCATGCGCGATGCGAGTATCCTATCGGCAGCCGTGGGTGAGCCTCCGCGTTGCAAATGTCCCAGTATCGTTACGCGAGCATCGTACTCTGGAAACTCCCTCTTTATGCGTTCCGCAAGTCCGAATGCACCACCTGTTTCGGGGTTTTCTGCCACAAGGACGATAGCAGAGTTTTTGCTCTT
Source organism: Alistipes sp. (assembly GCA_045633045.1). GTDB lineage: Bacteria > Bacteroidota > Bacteroidia > Bacteroidales > Rikenellaceae > Alistipes. The sequence continues at coordinate 176,384 of JAZQXV010000010.1, read as the reverse complement.
GCGAAAGCCGCGGTTTACAAGCTCGGCAAGCTGGTCTATCTCGGTCTCGCGCTCGGGGATTATTGCTGCCTCAGCACCCGATGCTATCGCACCATTTAGTGCAAGGTAGCCCGCCATGTGCCCCATGACCTCAACAAAGAAGAGGCGCTCATGGCTTGTCGCGGTATCGCGTATCTTGTCAACCGCCTCGACGATGGTATTTAGCGCCGAGTCGTAGCCTATGGTGACATCTGTGCCTCCGAGGTCGTTGTCTATAGTTCCTGGAAGACCCACAATGGGCACGTCGTACTCCTGGGCAAAGATGCGGGCTCCGGTGAGTGTGCCGTCGCCGCCTATGACAACCAGTGCGTCGATATTTGCAGCGCACATATTCTCGTAGGCCTCGGCGCGACCCTCTGCTGTTGTAAACTCTCGGCAGCGTGCCGTTTTTAGTATTGTGCCTCCGTGCTGGATGATATTGCTTACCGTCTTGGTGTTAAACGGTTCCATGTCGTTGAAAACCAAACCGTAGTAGCCGCGTCGTATGCCCACAACATCCATGTTGTTATAGATAGCTGCGCGCGTTATAGCGCGGATTGCAGCATTCATGCCTGGGGCATCACCTCCAGAGGTAAGTATGCCTATAGTCTTAATCGTTGCCATATAGTTTCAAATGTTTTACTCCCACTATGGCTGACGAAAAGCGTACCATTTGTGCATCCTAGCACACTACAAAGGTACTAAATTTTTGGAAATACGGCAATAAAAAAGTTGAGTCCACATATATTGCGGACTCAACTCTCTCTTGTATTGTGTTATAGATTACAACTCGCTAACACCGCGCTTGTCAACAACCTTAACACCATCCAACATGTAGTTCTCGAGGTTTGTGCGGATGTCAACCTTGCGTGCCTCGTTAATCTCCTTACGCTTAGCCTCAACATCTGCGTTAACTATTGCCTCAGTGTTGTTGATCTTGTCAACTACGAAGAGGTAAACGCCTGTGTTGCCCTTAACGATTGTAGGCTCGCCAACCTTTGAGCTACGTGCGATAGCAGTTGCAACAACAGCGTCTGACATGTCGCCTACGAAGTCTGAACCGAAGTTCACGCCCTCGAACTTGCCGCTCTTAACGCCCTCAGCCTTAGAGTCCATAGTGAGAGTCTCTTTAGCAGCGTTGAACTTCTTCTCGTTCTCCAAAACTCGCTTGATAGCCATCTCGTTCTTAGCCTCGTACTTCTCCTCGTTAATGTCTGTAATCATGCAAACATAAGTCACGTTCTTTGCGCTCCAAGTCTTCTTGTCGCCAACCTTTGCGTCGTATGCCCAGATAGCGATGTTGCGAGAGCCCTCAATGCCGTTAACAACGGGATTTGTTCTGTGGGGATCTGCGTCGCGCTTAACGATTGTGGGGATGGCAAATGTGCCAAGCTCCTGAACTGCAGCAGCAAATGCCTCGGGAGTCTTACCAGCCTTGTTCATGAGGGTCTTAGCCTTAGCGTCGATCTCGCTGTGTGTCTCGGGGCTTGCAATAACCTCATAGTTTACGTTAGCTGTGAGCACGAAGTTATCCTTCTTGCCGAGCTCTGTGATAACAACAGCTGTGGGCTTGTTCTGGTAGTTGTATGTGAATACATCACCAACCTTAGCGTTAACAAACTTCTCTGCACCGCGCTCGTTGAGATCAGTCATCTTGATAGTCACAGTTGTAGCGTTTGCACCAGCCTCAAGCTCTGCGAGGTTGCCATTTGCAGCCTTGATCTCCTCTACAAGAGCCTCAGCCTCAGTGTTAGACTCAGCTGTGATAGCGCTGAATGTATAGCTCTCGGGAGCAGATACCTTTGATACGATGTACTTTGCAGTCCAAGTGTTGAAGTTGAGTACGGGTCCGTAGCTCTCGCCTGCCTTGATAGCCTTAGCCTCATCCTCGCTCAAAGAGCTGACAGCAACATAGTTTGCAATCTTGCCGTTTACGCTACGGAGAGCATCCTTCATAGACTTAGAGTCTGTTGCAGCTTTAGCAGCAGCGTCTGCAGCCATTACTGCAGCCTCTGCATTAGCCTTGTCTGCCTCGCTTGCTGCGATGTTGAAGCGAACATATGAGAGTGTGCGTGCACCATAGTTTGCGTTCTCCTGGCGATTAGCCTTGTAGTATGCCTCGATCTCATCCTCAGTAGCCTCCTCGCATGTGATAGCAGAGTAGGGCAACATCACGTAGTGACCATCGAATGTGAGGTTAGCGTTACGGAGTGTCTCGTTAATCTCAAGGCTGTTAGCATACTTACCTGCTGCGTAAGCGTTCATAACCTTAGCCTTTGTAATTGCAGAAGCAATGTCGCCAAAGTTTACCATTGAGTTCCACTCAGCGTTGATAGCGTCAGCGATCTCCTGTGCGCTCATCTCGCCTGCGTTGGGAAGGTTTGTGATATACTGCTTTGTGAAGATGTCGCGAACTGCAGCCTCGTCCTCAGCGTAGTAACCCAAACCTGCTGCCTGATATGCAGGGTGGAGGAACTTGTCGAACATGATGTTCTCGTATGCGAGTGATGCGATGATGTTGGGGTCAATCTCATTCATGTTGTACATCATTCTGTAGTACTCTACGATAGGAGACTGTGCTGCATCCTGCATGTACTGAGCATACTCAGACTGTGAAACCTTTGTGTCATTGATAGTGAGTACTGTGTGGCCCGCCAACTCCTCCTGTGTAGGCTGGTCGCGGAATGAATTCTGGTCAAGGTTAAGAACAAAAACCACAAGTACAACAGCGATCAATCCGGAAATGATAAATCCGAACTTGGTCTTAAGTGTGTTTAATGAAGCCATATTAATTTTATGTTTTTATTGTTAATAATTCCGTTTAAGCCTCCAAAGATAGTAATTTTTTATTAAACAGCGATACTTTATGACCGAAAAATCACAGATTGTTAACTACATAATCCGTTTATATCTCGGTTGTTGCTTAAGCATAGGTCTAATAATAGCCTATCTTATTCGTTTATGCGTACGTTAACCACATCCAAACGCGACTGCTCGCGGCTTACAATCTTGATGCTAAACCTCTCATTGTGCAGCACCTCTCCCTCAATAGGAATGCCTCCGTGCTCGGCTATGATATAGCCTGCAAGGGTGTCGTACTCGTCACTCTCGGGGATGTTTAGGTTGTATGTCTCGTTAAGGTATTCTACCTCGTGGCGTGCCGAAAATAGCCACTCGTTATCAGCGAGTTGGCGCTCTATAAGCTCCTGAACGTCGTGTTCATCCTCAATCTCGCCGAAGATCTGCTCCAAGACATCCTCCAATGATATGATGCCCGCCGTACCTCCGAACTCGTCGATAACAACGGCGATGCTAGCTCTACGCTTTGTGAAGGTCTCGAGCATATCCTGCAGAGGCATTGTCTCGGCGACATATATCGTCTTTATGATAATGTCCGAGATAGCCTTGGGCTGTTCGAAGAGACTCTTAGAGTTGACGTAGCCAATGATGTTATCAATGGTGTCATGCCATACGAAGATGCGCGAGAACTTGGTCTCAACAAATCGTGCTGTAAGCTCCTCTATGGTCGTCGATTCGAGATCCACTGCCTCGACATCGACACGCTGTACCATACAGTCGCGCACGCGCAAGTCTGCGAAGTCCAGTGCATTCTGGAAGAGACGTATATCCTCCTCCTCTTCGTCGTTAACCTCCACATTCTCATCCTCCACTAGCGATGCGAGGTCGTCGCGGTTAAACTCCGTGGGCTCCTCGCGCTGTTCGATGCGACGTCCCGTAAGGCGGATAAGACCATAGGAGATAAGCGTCGAGAGCAGAGTGATGGGGTAGAGTATGATGTAGAAGAAGAAGATTACGGGCGAGAGTGCCGAGTAGTAGAAATTGGGGTTGCGCCTTACTACCGACTTAGGGATATATTCCCCAATAAACAGGATGACAATTGTAGATATAATTGTCTGAGTGAGAGGGTTTTCAAGTCCACATACGCGCTCAATTATCAGCGCCATAGTCATTGAATAGATGACCAGCGCGATGTTGTTACCTACAAGGATTGTAGTGATGTAGTTGCTCGAGTTACGCGCGAATATATCGGCGATGTAGTTAAACATCGGGCTCTGCTTTCTATCTATCTCTTCGCGCAGACGATTACGCCCGAGGAAGGCGATTTCCATCCCCGAGAAGAATGCCGAGAAGAGTAACATCACGGCAATGATAATCACTATGCTTAATATAGATAGGTTTTGCATACTATATTATATATTGCTTCTTTAAGCACTCTATTTCTTACTTTTTCTTTAATGTGTTCAGCGCACCATTGGGCCTCTCTTCTGTTGAAGTGGCTCTCTCCATCTTAACATTCGACGTTGTCGAAGGCTCTGTGTTGACAAGTGCGTTATTCTTCAGACTATTCGCAGGCGCAACGTTCAACTTACTATCTGTAGGTTTTTGCCCCTTAATGCTTGGTGGCGTCTGTGTTGGGCGACCATTATTGGGGTTGGGTGTTATGCTATTGGGTGTAGTGCTAGGGCGGCTATCAGAGGGCCTAATCGTATTGTTCGAGGGGCGATTACCCTTAGTAGGGTCAAACCTATTATCCTTATCCGACGTACCCTTATTTGTATTTTTGTTAGAGTCCTTCTTATTATTGTTGTTGCTCTTTTTTGATGCCTCCTCCTCGCGTTTTTTATTCTCTGCTTCGAGCTCCTCTGCTGTGGGCTGACTCATATCAAACTCCATCTCGGAGCTATACTTACGGAAGTGGATATTCTTCAAATCTTCGTCAGCATCGAAACCAACACCGAAGTGCCAGCCGTCGGGCTGCAAGATCTTTGTGTCAACATTCGAGTATATCTTTTTTGTCGTAGCGTTCCAGAAGAGCTGCTGCGTGTATATCTCGGTGTGACCTGTTACGGTTGTGTCGCCATCCTTGCGGTTATTCTTGATGATAGTGACATTGCCCTTCGCCTCCCACAGCCTCTGATTCTCGTAGTAGATGGCGTAATTTGCTGTGATTGTGGCATCGACAAGATTTATAGAGTCCTGGGTATATGTCGTCATCTTTATGCCACGGCGAAACTCCTGATATGGGTTTGTCGCCATGCTGTAGCCCTCCATGAGAGGCGTGACAAAGGAGTAGGAGCGTTTGCCGTTCTCCATCATAGTGATGGTACGGTTTTCGCTCGACTCTGTCATTAGCGTCTCATAGTCATATTGTGTAGCCTCGGGCTTGTTGCTACACGAGAATAGCAATGTAGCACTCCCCAGTGCGGAGAGTGCTATCACTGCATATCTTCTTAATATATGGTGCATAGAATCTATCTCGGCACCTATTTGTTAGCGGTAACGTACTGTAGTCACCTGACCTGCTGCAAAGCCGCAGAGGATAGTGTAGCGATCGCCAGCAGTAAGCTCAGCGAAGAAGCATGACTCCTGTACGGGGAATGCTGCGCGGTATGCGCTCATCATCTGCTGTGCAGCCTTCTGTACCTCGGGCTCATCCTTGAGTAGGTTAACAGCCTGTGACATAGCGTCGTATGCTGCCCAGTAAACTGATGTACCACCAATCTTATCATCGGGACATGTGCTTGCTGCGTAGCACTGACCGAGGATGAAGTATGCGTAGCCATTGTCGGGGTTGATGCCGCGAAGCTCGCGTGCTGCCTCAACAGCTGCAGAGTAGTTGTGCTTGCTGATCTCGATAAGAGCGATCTGAACGTAGAGAGGCTCCTTCTTTGCGGGATCTGCCTCTACTGCGAGTGCCTCACGGAGGTACTTCAACGCCTTATCGTTCTCGCCACGGTTCTTGAAGCCCTGAGCAAGGAACAAAGCAGTCTCTGAAGATGGCTTAATAGCGTAGTACTTCTCAGTTGTAGCGAAGAAGAAGTCGCTTGAGCACTGTGCGCGAGACATGAGAGCTACAGCCTGTGCAAGGAGAGCCTCGTTGTCGGGATCGTTAGCGAGCTTCTGGCTGAACAATGCCTCGAGGTTCTCGCAGCTTGCAGCACCACTAGTACCGAAGCTTGTCTCGAACATGTCGCGATACTGCTCATCCTCTGCAGATACCTCAGCGAAGAGAGGTGAGAGACGCTCATACTCTGCCAAGATCATGTCGCTTGTAACGCTATCATCATACTCGTAGTCCTCGCAGAGATACTTGAAGTAGCTTGCTGCGATGTCGAGGTGAGACTTGCCGCTCTCGATGCCAGCGTCAACCGCATCCTTCAAACCTGCACGCAACAAGGGACGGTCAGTAGTGCAGTAACGGAGCATATCACGAGCCTTCATGTCGAGGATGTAGTCCTTACCATTCTTTGAGTGGTCACCGAAGTAGATGACACGCTGGTCGTAGATGTACAAGATAGAGTCGATGTACATCTTACGCTCCTGTACGCTACGAGCGCGCTGAGCCTTGTTCTTGTAGATTGTCACACCACGAGCAAATGTGTTCTGTGATGCTGCGGGGCAGTTGTTCAAGAGCTGCTGGAAGTACTCAGTAGCAAGCTTGAAATCCTTAGCATCGATAGCTTCCTTGAGGTAGTTACTAGCACTGATGTTCTCCTTACGCTCCTCGACGGTTGCGCCCCACTTGCCGTAGGCCTTGTCGTCGCTGAAATCCTGTGCTGAAGCCGAGAAGCCCACGAAGAGCGCGGCAGCAGCCAAAATAACCTTTACACTTTTCATAAATTCAGTTTTTTATTGTATTTGTTTCTGTATATTCTTAGTAAGCATCTTCATTAATCGTACTTCTGTCGTACAAACCAGTAGTCTGATGTGTCGAGCGAGAAGAGCGTGAAGCCCACCGATAGTTTGTAGTAGTTCTGTGTCACGAGCCCCACCTTTGCGTTGTTAATCTTCGCTGTGGCGGCTGACGACATACGGCCATACTCAAAGCCGAGGTTGATGGATGATGAACCCCACATCTTCACGGGGAAGCCTAAACCTGCGGTGATGGCAAGCTGGTTGATGTTCTCACCTGCAAATGTCTGGTAGTAGTTGCCCACGCGAGCACCTACGCGGTAGGTCATGCGGTTGAGGTAGTTGCGCACATCGCTGCGCTTGGGTGTAATCTCGAAGCCTGCTTTGATTGTGTGCGTATTGGTATATGCCACCGCAACATCCTTGTTGTTGGTGTTCTCGGCGTAGTCACTGTTGCTGCTACCCCATGCAGAGTATTTGTAGTCGATACCCCATGCTATCATGCGATCCTGATAGTAGATACCGGCGCCATACTCGTGTGGAACACGAAGCTCCATAGTTGACAACTCATTGCGTACTGGAGTGCCTACGTTGGGAATGCTGTTTATGGTGTTATCGGTATATACGTAGTTCTGCACTTTAGGGTTTAGTTTGCCACCGAGGTCGTATGTGGCACCGAGTGTAAGCACACGCTTCTCGTTAGAGATAATGTTCCACTGCAAGCCAGCCTGGAGTTTGAAGTTATTAACAACATAGTTGTCAACACCCTTTGTTGAGGCGAAGTTGCCCGTACCAGTGACAACGTTGGGAATTGATGTTGTGTAAGTACGTTCAATATTGCCCCAAAAGTACTTTGCTGCAACGCCAATCGAGAAGTTCTTCCATGGTGCCCAGCCCACAGCGACCTTAATCTCTGTGATGTCGCCCTCGCCAAGGTAGCCATACATCACGCGGCCGATGTCTGCCCAGTTATCATCGTTCTGGTCGGTAACGTTCATCTTGTATCCCACGCTGCTGTATGGAGCGACGCTGAATGTAGCGCCCACACCCTTCGCCAAGGGGAATGCCATAGAGATGTTGTGGATGTTACCGGTGTTGTATGCAGTCTTTGCCTTGTGGCTCTCGGCACCCGAAGCGTCAAACTTCATCTGGTTGTTGCGATAGTGTGTGCCATCGAGGCTAACATCGAATAGGAAGCTCTTGCGGGGTGCGATGCTTGCAGCTGCAGGGTTCTGGGTGTTCACCTGGTTCATAGCACGGAGGCCGATGCCGACGCCACCCATTGAGCGCATCTGCACATTGCCGGGTGTGAGCAACTCGCCAGGACCATACATCGAGTATGGTGAGTAGGCGTTGATGCTGCTTGTCTGCGCCTCAGCCGCAAAGGGCAAAAGCACGACAACAAGTGCCACGATTAAACCAAGTATTGACTTATATTTTCTCTGCATTGTAGTTCAAAATTCTATTGAGTCCGAAAATAACCGGCTCACAGTCTGCAAATATCGTATTTTTAATTCTCTTTACAAAATATTTTGCGTCACCTCCGGTGAAAATTATGTAATTTTTCTCATTTTTCTGCATAAATGCCTCCGTGTAGCCCAAAATTTCGTACTCAACACCTCGCATCACCCCCTGCTCGATAGCCTCCTTCGTCGTACGACCATAGTCTAAAACCTCGTCCGTTGCACAGCAACGAGGCAGGCGTGCGGTATAGTCTGCTAGGGCACGGAAGCGTGTCGTAACGCCAGGCGATATGTTGCCACCCTTGAAGGCTCCGCCCTCGACAAAGTCGATTGTTATGGCTGTGCCAAAGTCGATAATCATGATGTCGCAGTTGGGGTACATGGCCTGTGCTCCTACGGCTGCGGCAAGGCGGTCGGCACCCAGCGTCTCGGGAGTGTGGTAGTGGTTCTCGAGGGGTATGGGTGTCGTCGCGGGCTTGAATATCACAACCTCGCTAAGACGCTCTGCCACAATCTCCTTTGCCGCCTCTTCGTCGCCACGTGTCGAGGCGATGATGGTGCGTGAGATAGCGGGGTGTGCCTCCATTATCTCCTCGAAGAGTGAGAGGCTAAAATCCTCGGCGACATACTCCTTAACGAGTGTGTCACGATCCATTACAACAACCTTTGCACGGCTGTTACCTATGTCGATTATTAGGTTCATCCTTCTGAGTATTAACTGTTTGGCTTTGCTGCCTCGGCCAGGTGGCGAAGCATAGCTACAGCCTCCGCTATGGAGTATATCTTTCTAACGGTCATAGATAGGCGGTTATTGTATTGCTTAACCACAAATCTATCAGGTTCTGCCACGACCCTACGCAACATGTTGAGGAAGGTGTCGGTCTTGAAGAATGGCGAGTTGTTGTCTCCCACGAAGCGCACGATGAGTAGGCCATTCTTAACTTTGACATGCTCCATACCGAGGTTTATAGCCTCGCGGCGTAGCTTCACAACATCGATAAGCTCGCGCACGGACTGCGGAATAGCGCCGAAGCGGTCTATGAGGCGCGTTGCAAATGCCTCGAACTGCTCGTCGCTGCGCATGGCGTCAATCTCGCGGTAGAGGCGCAACTTCTCGCTCTGTGAGCGCACATAACTATCAGGAATTGAGGCATCCACATCGATGTCAATAGTGGCATCATCAACAAACGATATATCCTTCATAGCATCGTTCTCGGCCTCGCTCAAGCCCGAAGTGTCGAGACCCTCGGCGCGCAACTCCGAGATTGCCTGCTGCAAAATCTTCTGGTATGTCTCGATGCCCACGTCGGCAATAAAGCCGCTCTGCTCGGCACCCAATAGGTTGCCCGCACCGCGAATATCGAGGTCCTGCATCGCGATATTGAAACCAGAACCGAGGTCCGAAAACTCCTCAATAGCGCGCAGACGGCGGCGTGCATCACCCCCGATAAGCTCGTCAGGCGGCGAGAGCAAGTAACAAAAACCCTTGCGGTCGCTACGTCCCACGCGGCCACGCAGCTGATGGAGATCGCTTAGTCCGAAGTGGTGCGCATCGTTGATGATGATGGTGTTAGCATTGCCGATATCGATGCCGTTCTCGATGATTGTCGTTGCGACAAGCACGTCGAACTCGCCGTAGATGAAGTTCATGATGAGCTTCTCGAGCTCCTCGGCCTTCATGCGACCGTGGCCCACGCCGACACGCGCCTTGGGGCAGAGACGTGTAATCATGTCTGCTATACGTGGCAAGTCATCGACCTTGTTATGCACGAAGTAAACTTGACCACCGCGTGCCAACTCCTCCTCGATAGCATCCTGTATCACCTCCTCGCTAAAGATATGCGACTCTGTGACAATAGGTTGGCGGTTGGGCGGTGGGGTAGATATGACTGAAAGGTCGCGCGAACCCATAAGCGAAAATTGGAGTGTTCGCGGAATGGGCGTCGCGGTAAGTGTTAGGGTGTCAACAGCGACAGAGAGCTGCGTGAGCTTCTCCTTTGCTGCCACACCAAACTTCTGCTCCTCATCAATAACCAAGAGACCCAGGTCGTGGAACTCTATCTGCTTCGAGAGCATCTTGTGCGTGCCGATAAGGATGTCTATCTTTCCCGACTTAAGCTCCTGAGCAATGCGGTTAGCCTCCTTCGTGGACTTCGTGCGGTTAATGTACTCCACCGTTACAGGTAGGTCGCGAAGACGCTCCGAAAAGGAGCGATAGTGTTGCAAAGCAAGGATTGTTGTGGGCACAAGAACTGCCGTCTGCTTGCCGTCGCATGCCGCCTTGAAGGCTGCACGTATCGCCACCTCAGTCTTACCGAAGCCTACATCGCCGCAGACTAATCTATCCATAGGCTGGTCTGACTCCATGTCGCGCTTAACCGCGGCAATGGCAGTCTGCTGGTCGGGTGTATCCTCCCACTTGAATGATGCCTCGAGCTCCTGCTGTAGGTAGCCATCCTCGGAGAATGCAAAGCCCTTCGATGCCTTGCGCTTGGCGTAGAGGGCGATAAGCTCGCGCGAAATATCCTTTACGGCCTTCTTGGTCGTTGCCTTGAGCTTCTGCCATGCGCCATTTCCGAGCTTGTATATCTTTGGTGGTTCACCCTCGCCACTCTTGTAGCGCGAGATGCGGTGCAGGGCGTGGACATTCACAAAGAGGATGTCGTTATCCTTGTATATCAGCTTTATAGCCTCCTTGGTGTGACCATTCTCGTTTAGCTTCACGAGACCTCCGAAGCGACCCACGCCGTGGTCTATATGCACGACGTAGTCGCCTACCTTTAGGGCGTTAAGCTCCGCTACGGTCATCTGTTCGTCGCGCTTAATCTCATCGCGCAGGCGGTAGCGCTGGTAGCGGTCAAATATATTGTGGTCTGTATATACGCAGACCTTGAGGTCGTTATCAACGAAGCCCTCGTGGAGAACTATATCCTCGGCACGGAACGACACCTCCTTGCGACCAATCTGGTGGAAGATGTTGTTTAGACGCTCCATCTGCGCCTTGTTGTGCGAGAGGATAGATGTCGTGTAGCCGCGCTCGCCATTCCAGCGGATGTCGTCGGCTAACATCTCGAAGTTGCGGTTGAAGGCGGGCTGGGGCGTAGTGTTGAAGGTGATGGTGTGTGTAGCGCGGCGCTCGCGGATGTTGTCCCTCCACACCACGATGCTCGACGCCTCCCAATCCTTAAGAAGCACCTGGCGCGAGGTCACACGGCTGGCTAACGAGCGTGCCTCCTCCTCGCTTTCGGCCTGCTCCAATACCTTCTTGCGCACCTCGGCAACCTTGCGTAGCGCAAAGTCACCGTCCGAAATCCACCATGTAGCACCCGTGGCAAAGCGTGCCAACGACACACGGTTTGCACTCTCACCATCGCACATGGTGTTGGCCACAATCTCTACACTCTCGGGTCTCTCGTGCGAGAGCTGACTCGAGATGTCGAAGCGGCGCAACGAGTCGATCTCGTCGCCGAAAAAGTCGATACGGTAGGGCTTAGACTCTACGTACGAGAAGATATCTACGATACCTCCGCGCACAGAGTATTGACCAGGCTCATAGACAAAGTCAACGCGCTCGAAGCTATGTTCGATAAGCCAGTTGACCAGCGTGCTCTGCTCCATCTTGTCGCCCACATTAAGGTGTAGTGACAACTCGGCCAACTCAACACGCTCGGCAACACTCTCGGCCAAAGCCTCGGGGTAGGTACATATGGCTAGGCAACCCTCCTTGAAGTTGGTGATAGCGTTGAGTGCCGAGGTGCGGCGTACGACACCCTGGGCATCCTCACTACCGTAGGCTGCGGAGCGCTTATAACCCGATGAGAAGAACTCAACTCTCTCTTCACCAAGTAGTTTGTAGAGGTCGTTGACGAGATATGCAGCGCTATCGCGGTCGTCTGTAAGGAAGATATGTATGCCTCCCATGCGCTCGACAGTGCCCGCAGCATAAAGCGAATAGGCTCCGCCGACCATCTGCTCGAGATGGACGGTAGAGCCTAATTTTTCCAAACATTTTCGTAGCTCATTCGCCTGTTTGGAGTTGCGAACGAGACCTTTCAAATAATCCACGCTTCCTATACCTTAAACTCGTGTTAGCTACATTAGAAGCGATTTACCCTCTTTGTCAAGGTATGCAACATCAATCATACCGACACTCTGCTCGGTGGTGATCTTGATGCGCATCTTGTACTTTAACATCCAACGCATGCGGAGCGAAAACAATCCTTTGCGCAGATACGATTCAACATAGGGGCTTACCTTAAGGTTTACAAAGCGACAACCCTTCTCGCTAAGGAGCTGAATCTGCTCCTCGATACTCTTCTCGAGGTGCATCGTGGGACCTACCTTGCCTGTGCCATGACATGTGGGACATACATCCGATGTCTCCTCCATGGCGATTGGGCGTACACGCTGGCGTGTAATCTGCATAAGACCAAACTTGGTCAAAGGCAAGATGGTGTGCTTAGCCTTGTCTGTCGCCATCAACTTCTGCATCTCCTCGTAGAGAGTCTGGCGGCTGGGTGCCTTGCGAAGGTCGATAAAGTCGATGATGACGATACCTCCCATATCTCGTAGGCGGAGCTGGCGTGCAATCTCCTTTGCTGCTGCAAGGTTTACCTCCAAGGCTGTCTGCTCCTGGTCGTCCTCGGCCTTTGTGCGATTACCGGAGTTCACGTCAATGACGTGCATAGCCTCCGTGTGCTCGACGATGAGGTATGCTCCACGGCGGAGCGATACATACTTTGCAAATAACGACTTAATCTGTTTCGCGACATCGAAGTTATCGAAGATAGGCACCTTGCCTGTGTAGAGCTTCACCTTGTGCTCCATGTCGGGCTTGATGGCGTGAACGTAGCTCTTGATCTCGTTGTACATCGTCTCGTCATCGACCGTGATCTGTGAGAATGTGTCGTTGAGCGAGTCGCGAATAATTGTATTTACACGGCTCATTTCGCTCATCAGGCGAGCGGGAGCCTCGCTCTTGCGCATTGTGGCAAGAGTCTTGTTCCATCTCTCAACAAGAGAGAGTATGTCTTGCATGATGTCGATGTCCTCGGCATCGGCAGCTGCCGTGCGGATGATGACACCGAAGTTTTGTGGAAGCACCTCCTGTGCAACCTTACGAAGTCGTTTCTTTGCAGCGTTCGAGCGTATCTTGTTCGATACAAACACCTTATTCGAGAATGGCACTAACACCACATTACGTCCGGCAAGCGATATATCTGCCGTAAGACGTGGACCCTTAGTTGAGATTGCCTCCTTGGCAATCTGCACCATAACCATGTCGCCAGGCTTGAGGTGATCTCCAATGCGACCCTCCTTCTCAAGTACGGGCTCAACCTTCATGCCCTCAACTCTTATCTGACGGCGGCCATTCTGGCTGCTGTGTACGATGCGCTCGAGGGAGCGGTAGTTGGGGCCCAAGTCGAGGTAGTGGATGAAGGCATCCTTCTCGTGACCTATGTTTACGAATGCTGCGTTCAGGCCGGGCATAATCTTGCGTACGCGACCGAGGTAGATGTCGCCTACCGAGAATCCCGTCTGACACTGCTCTTTGTTAAGCTCGACGAGCACCTTGTCTTCACATAGTGCTATCGAGACTTCGGTTGGAGTTACATTGATAATTAGTTCTCTGTTCATAATGCTACAATGTAATCCTGTGTAAATAGGTGAAGCTAAGGACTTGCCTTAGCTCCATCTATGTCCTAATAAGAAAAATTACTTCTTCTTGTGACGATTCTTGCGAAGACGCTTCTTACGCTTGTGCGTAGCCATCTTATGACGCTTGTGCTTCTTTCCGTTTGGCATAATTGTATAATATTAAATGGTTTGTAAAAACTACTTAACGTCACCTGCGAAGCTCTTAGCGGGCTTGAAAGCAGGAATATTGTGCTCGGGAATAGTGATTGTTGTGTTCTTAGAGATGTTACGAGCAACCTTTGTAGCGCGCTTCTTGATGATGAAGCTACCAAAACCACGAAGATATACATTCTCGCCCTTGATCATTGCGCCCTTAACGCTCTCCATAAATGCCTCAACGATAGCCTGAACCTGGATCTTCTCAACACCAGTAGACTTCGCGATCTCGTTTACGATATCGGCCTTAGTCATAGTTGTAATTTGTTTTATTTTAGTTTATTTATAACAGTATATTTCTATCTTTTGCCCTACCGATGGGGGAACTTTAGCAAAAAATGTCCGCAAATATAAGGCAACTTCGCTGAATTTGCAAGCAAAATCCGACTTTTTTATATTCGCAACGTGTTATTTTGCAAATAATAGGGAGATTCTAAGCCCCCTATTTAAACTCGTTAAGTGATGCTGCTAACTGGGTAACGGCGTCGTCGATGCTCTTCTGGATTTTGCCACCAATCATCATCTTCATCATCATGTTGAGGTCGGCGTGCAACACCATTCTCACGCGAGTGTCGTTGGGTGCAATCTCCTTAAGCTGAATCCAGAACGCGAAGTCGATAGGAATTCCGCCTTCGTCGCTAACAATCTTAACGTGCTTATTCTCAACGCGTTCGTCAATGCGCATGCAAACCTTCATACCCTTTGCCTTGAATGAGCAACGGTCGGGTGTAGCCTCCCACTCCTCAACCTGCTGCTGGATGGCGGGGCTGAACATATCCATGCGCGAGATGAGCGGATAGATAAGTGCCGCGGGGTGGTTAATCTGCTGCTGTATTGATTCGTATTTCTCCATGTTATCAGAATTTGGCCGCAAAGGTAGTCAAAATTATTGAATTTCAAAACGTCGCGCCGTATCAGACAATATCTCAATCCTTACGACCATAGTGTCGTCAGGTAGCAGAGGCTCAATCTTTTCGGGCCACTCAACAAGGCAGAGGTCGCCCGACGATAGGTACTCCTCCGAGCCAAAATCGAGGGCCTCCTCCACGCGCTCGATGCGGTACATGTCGAAGTGGTAGATGGTGTGCTTCGTGCCCTCATACTGGTTGACGATGGCAAAGGTGGGGCTTGTCACCGAGTCCTCGGCGCCAAGCAGTGCTGCGATGCGGCTGATGAGCGTGGTCTTACCCGCACCCATGGGGGCATCGAAGGCTACGACGGTACGGCCGTTTAGCGAGTTGATGACGGCCTCGGCAACGGAGTCAAGTTCATCCAACGAGTTGATTTCAATTATCTTACTCATAGTGTGTATTATTTATTCTTTGGTTTAAGCACAGCATAGGGGACAATCATCTCCTCCATCGAGATACCGCCATGCTGGAACGTATTTTTGTAGTATCGTATATATCTGTTAGCGTCGTTGTTATAGACCAAAAAGTCGCGGTTGTAGGCAAAGATATAGCTCGACGTGAGGCGTCCCGATGGCAGCTGCACATCCTCGGGGCGTGTTACCTCATATACATCGCGTGCGTTATACGCGAGGTTGCGACCTGTCTTGTAGCGCAGGTTTGCCGATGTCTCCTTGTCGCCTGTCACGCGCACGGGATTGTCCACGCGGATTGTTCCGTGGTCCGAGGTTATGATAACCTTGTGTCCGCGCTCCGAGAGCATCTTTAGCAGCGTGTATAGCTCCGAGTGCTCGAACCATGAGCGTGTGAGCGAGCGGAACGATGCCTCGTCGTCCGTAAGGTCGCGGATGATGTCGGTCTCGGTGCGGGCGTGCGAGAGGATGTCGAGGAAGTTGTAGATGATAACCGAGAAGTCAGCATCGTAGATATGCTGCATGTTATCTAAAAGTTTACGTCCCGCCTCGGGTCGCACGAGCTTATCAAACGAGAGTTTGTACTTCTTTCCCGACTGGGTGATGAGCCTGCGCAAAAACTCCTCCTCGTACATGTTTTTGCCGCCATCCTCATTGTCATTGAGCCACTTATCGGGCATGATCTTGTCAATGGCAAGGGGCATCAAGCCAGCAAAGAGTGCGTTGCGTGCATACTGCGTTGCGGTGGGTAGAATGGCACAGTAGAAGTCGTCTGTCTCAACGTCGAAGAGGCCGCGGAGCATGGGGGCAATCATGCGCCACTGGTCGTAGCGCATGTTGTCGATAAGGAGCAGTGTCGTGTGCTCGGCGCTATCCACCTCGGGGAAGATGCGGTGGCGCATTAAGGTGTGCGACATTGTGGGTATCTCATCCTCGTCGATGCGACGATTTATCCAGTCGTAGTAGTTGCGGCGCACGAACTTCGAGAAGGCCTGATTAGCCTCATCCTTCTGGTAGGCGAGCACCTCGCGGATACTCTTGTCGGAAGATGCGGCAAGCTCTATCTCCCAGCCCACAACCTTGCGGTAGAGTTGTCCCCACTCGGTGAATGTTGAGGCCGACTGCTGCTGTGCAGAGATGCGTCCAAACTCTGCGCGATAGTCGGCTGTAGTCTGCTCTGTAACAAGCTGTTGCGAGTGCAGGTTCTTCTTAATCGATAGAAGCACCTGGTTGGGGTTCACGGGCTTGATGATGTAGTCCGAAATCTTCGAGCCGATGGCCTTATCCATGATGTTCTCCTCCTCGCTCTTCGTTACCATAATCACGGGCAGGGAGGGGCGCGCCTCCTTAATCAGGGGGAGCGTCTCGAGACCCGTCATGCCGGGCATCATCTCGTCGAGGATAACCAAGTCGTAGGA
Organism: Alistipes sp.; assembly: GCA_045633045.1. Lineage (GTDB taxonomy): Bacteria > Bacteroidota > Bacteroidia > Bacteroidales > Rikenellaceae > Alistipes. The sequence goes on along the minus strand of JAZQXV010000010.1, from coordinate 159,657 downwards.
GGTGGAGCCCACCAACTCAACGGCATCGTAGCCATTGTTGCAGGTGTCAACCTCGTAGCCCTTGGCGGTCAAAAACATCACATGTGGCTTTAAGAGATCAATCTCGTCGTCCACCCAAAGTATCTTATTCATAGTCTTAGTCGTTTTTAGCATCTAACGCACGCACCACCTCTTTAATTGTCTCGTAGGTATCGTTTAGTGCCTCGGCGCGTGCCTCGCCATTCATCCATCGCACCTCGGTAATGCCCTCCTCGTTTTGGGGTTGTGGGGTGTTCTCCTCCGATGTTCGCATGCGCCACCAGTCGGTAGATTTTAGCTCCCAGGGCCCGTAGATGTTGTAGGCGTGCCATGTCGTTGCAAGTGGCTCGTTGTCAAGCGCTTCTGCCTTTATTTCTGTCTCCTCCTCAACCTCGCGTATTGCAGCTGCACGACTATCTTCGCCCTTCTCAATATGCCCCTTGGGGAGATCCCAGCGGTTGCGTAGGCGTATCATAAGCAGCTCGCCACGGCTATTTGTAACCACGCCGCCTGCGGCCCTAACAACCTTGAACTCTTGGCACAGCGCCTCGAATGTAGCCTTGGGGTTGTCGCTAACGAGGAAGACCGATTTGCAGGATTCAACTTTTTTTATTATATTCGCACGCAGATTTTTTTCTTGCGCATGCGCATACATAATGCACGCGCTTGAATCCTCGGCTTTCGAGCTGATATGCAGCGTCGAAGCACCGAAATAGATGGTATATGTTGCGCTCTGGTTCATATTGCAGTGCAAAGATACGAAAAAGCGGAGACAACCTAAAGAAAGTGTTGGAAATTTATTAAAACTATAACCAAAATATTATGAAAAAATTTTTCTGTCTTATGACTATTGCATCGTTACTCGCTGCGGGCGGTTGTAGCGAGAGTGAGGCTCCCGAGACTAACAAGCCCGAGCCTCTTGAGATTAACAACGCCTTGACAGACGCCGAGAAGGAGGCTGGCATCCTCACCGCTGAGGTTATGTGGAAGATGGGTCGCATCGGCTCACAGACACTCTCTCCCGATGGTTCAAAGCTCCTCTACACACTCACCGAGTACAACTTGGCTGAGAACCGTGGTATCACATCTTTGCACCTTCGCGATATGGCTTCAGGCGAGGAGGTACGTCTTACAGACAACAACTCTACAAACACCGCTCCACAGTGGCTCGACAATGAGACTATCGCCTTTATGTCTAACCGCTCTGGCGAGATGCAGGTGTGGGCTATGGACTGCAATGGCGACAACGTTAAGCAGGTGTCGGACATTGCTGGTGGCGTTGAGGGCTTCGGCATCGCTGGTGACCACGCATTCTACACAAAGCGCGTAGAGGTTGCAAAGCTCAAGGGCTCGAACAAGTATGACGATATGGACAAGTCTAAGGTGCGCATCTATGACGACCTCATGGTACGCCACTGGGACTACTGGGATGATGGCTCATACCTCCATGTATTCGCTGCTGACTACAAAAATGGTAAGATTGTAAACGGCAAGGATGTCATCGGTGCTGATGCAGCATACGACTCACCTCTTGCTCCCTACTTCGATACGGCAGAGATTACACTTTCGCCCGACGGCAGCTTGCTTGCCTATACTTGTAAGCCTTTGACTGGTGTTGAGTATGCTCTCTCTACAGACTCTGACATCTTCCTCTACAACTTCGCGACTGAGGAGACTCGAAACCTTACAAAGGAGGCTGCGGCAACTGGCGTAGATAAGTTCGTAGGCTACGACAAGTATCCCGTATTCTCACCCGACGGCACTAAGATTGCCTTCCGCTCACAGCGTCGCCCTGGTAACGAGGCTGACCAGCAGCGTCTCTGGGTATTCGATCTTAACACAAACGAGTGTACATATATCACACGTGGCCAGGACTACTGCGTAACAGAGGTAGTTTGGGATGGCAACGACGCTATGTACTTCGTGCTTCCATGGCGCGGTACTCACCAGGTGGCTCACATCGACCTCGACGGTAACATGAAGCACATCACCTCAGGTAACCACGACATCAATAACTTCACATTCGCTGCGGGTAAGATTGTGGCAAACATGAACACAATCTCTAAGGCTGTTGAGCTCTACGATGTTAACCTCGAGAGTGGTGAGTTGACACAGCTTACTGACGTAAACCACGAGATTTACGAGCACATCAAGATGGGTGAGGTTCAGGAGCGCTGGATCACTACTACTGATGGTAAGAAGATGCTCACATGGGTTATTCTTCCTCCCGACTTTGACCCCACAAAGAAGTATCCTACACTTCTCTACTGCCAGGGTGGTCCTCAGAGCACCGTATCGCAGTTCTGGAGCTACCGCTGGAACTTCCAGCTCATGGCAGCACAGGGCTATGTTATCGTAGCGCCTAACCGCCGTGGTTGCCCATCGTTCGGTCAGGAGTGGACAGACCAGATCTCTGGTGACTACTCAGGTCAGAACATTAAGGACTACCTTGCTGCTATCGACGAGGTGTCTAAGGAGCCTTGGGTTGACAAGGATCACCGTGGTTGCGTAGGTGCATCGTATGGTGGTTACTCTACATACTACCTTGCAGGTGTACACGAGGGCCGTTTCAAGGCATTCATCGCACACTGCGGTATCTTCAATTTCGAGTCTATGTATGGTCACACCGAGGAGCTCTTCTTCGTGACTAACGACTACGGTGGTGCATACTGGGAGAAGGACAACGCTACAGCAATGCGCTCATACGCTAACTCACCCCACAAGAAGGTGGCAAACTGGGATAGCCCCATCATGATTATCACAGGTGAGAAGGACTATCGTATTCCTTATAGCCAGTCACTCGAGGCGTTCACCGCAGCACGCGTTCAGGGTCTTGATGCTCGCTTGGTATCGTTCGAGAACGAGGCACACCAGGTATTCCAGCCCCAGAACAGCGTAGTTTGGAACCGCGAGTTCTTCAGCTGGTTGGATAAGTATCTCAAGGTTGAGGAGTAAATTCCTCAACCTACAAAACCTAAAATATACTACTCAAATGAAAAAACTCCTATATTCACTCTTGGCTCTCCCCATGCTCTTCGTAGCATGTGGTGAGGGCCCCGATGCTCCTGTTGAGGAGCCTATCGAGAATCCTGAGTTTGTTAAGGGTTGGGCTATCAACGGCACAATGAACGACTGGGTAAAGAAGGATGCTGCTCCAATGACCGAGGATGGTGACTTCTTCGTGGTTAAGGGCTTCGAGCTTGCAGCAAGCGACAACTTTAACTTTATCTATAACGGCAGTGAGAAGAGCTATGGCGGTAATGGTCAGGTTTCTAACCCCGACTTCGTGTACGAGGCTAAGCCATGGGGTAGTGACATCCACGTTGGTGAGGATGGCATCTACGATATCTACCTCAGCGCAGACCTAAAGCACTACTATATCATGACCGAGGGCACCAATCCCGAGGAGGCCGAGGAGGCGTTGAAACCAACCGAGAAGCGTTGGTCTATCTTCGGTGCATTTGAGGGTAATAACCGCGTGGAGGATGTGCCACTTGAGAAGAGTGGTAAGTATCTCGTGGTTAAGGGGGTCAAGTTCGTTGAGGATATGACCTTCGTAGTGCGCTGCAATGGTGGCGAGGCTGGCACTTTGGGCGTGGCATCGTCCGAGGCATATGCTGTGGAGACAGCTATCAAACTCGAAGCTAAGAACGACTCTAATTACGAGATCAAGGCAGATGTTGAGGCTGGTCAGAAGTACGATATCTACTTCATAAACAACGACGATAACTGTGAGGTATGGGTTATGCCTGATGGTCGTTACCCCATTATCTGGGATAGAGTAGAGGGTGCATATATGCCCGCATACAATAACTTCATCCTCTATCTTATCACTAATGATATCACGCTTACACTCGACTTTACGGCTGGTAACGAGACTATTGAGAACTATGTAATTCCTGAGGGTACATACTATATTGGTGATACAGAGGGTACAGGATGGTGCTTCGATGTAGAGTACTGCGTGGCTGATGTTCGCGGTCATGAGGTGCCTGTTTTGGATGGCTATATGAAGATTGAGCACAAGGATGGCAAGTATGACATCTTTGTCGATATGCGCACTGCTACGCTCGACGTATTGAAGATGCACTATGTTGGCGAGATTGGCTTCGACTCATTCTTCGCGAATATGGGAGGCCACAAACTTAATAGCCCTGCAAACTAAAATCTATTGGACTATATAAAAGTTAGGGAAATGAAAAGGTTATACACACTATTTGCACTTGTTGCAGTGCTCTTCGCCTCGTGTGAGGGTACTAATGTAGAGCCACAGCCTAAACCAACAGAGCCACACCTCTCGGTAGATATCGAGGGTATCATTAGTGTCGGCGCTGAGGGAGGTGACGTGGAAATACTTTATACAATAACCAATCCTGTGGAGGGAGTAACCCTCGAGGCTACTTCTGAGAACGATTGGATTGGAGATATTACTGTTGGCGAGAGCGTAACACTCTTTGTTGATACCAACCACTCCACTCAGAGTCGAGTTGGTATAGTCACTCTGACCTACGATGAGGAGAGTGTTGTTATAGGTATCCAGCAGGAGGGTGCGACATCCGATGGTGAGATGCACTTCGATATTACCTCAGATCGTAAGATGACATTCGCATCTAAGGGTGGCGAGGGTGCAATCACATACGAGCTTAAGGGCTATGCCACTATGCTCCCTGAGGTTACTTCAGACAAGGAGTGGCTTACGATTGATAATATCTCCTCTACTGAGGCAACATTTAGTGTAGAGCGAAATAGAGCTACTCAGAAGCGCAACGCAAAGATTATTGTTAGCTACATGGGCTCAGAGCTTACTGTATTTGTTGATCAGGATGCAGCAAGCAATGAGATTACACTCAGGGCCGATAAGACGGCGGTAAAGAGTGGCGAGGCGGTAGCCTTCACCGTAATCTACGAGGAGGAGGATGTTACAGCCGATGCTAAAATCTATGTTGACGGTACCAACGAGGAGGTTGCAAACCCCTATATTCCAACTGAGGCTGGTGATATGGCGTTTTATGCAGAGTATAACGGCATTAAGTCGAAGATGTGTAATGTGGCGGTAGTCCCAGCGTATGCTCCCGAGTTGCCCGAGGATAGTGCCCCCGAGAGCTTCGACTTCAACCAGCGCATGCTTATTGTTGACCATACGGGTCTTGGTTGTAGCTATTGCCCCGATGTGAAGCAGGTAATCCATACCGCACAGGAGAAGGAGGCATACAAGGATAAGTTCAACGTGGTCTATGCCTATACGTTTAGCTCAAATGAGGTGTGCTACTCTTCGGCAGCGCGCACCCTCTGGAACTACTATGTCGGCGTATGCTCTACGGGCGATAAGCTCACGGGCTATCCAAGTTTTACGACCAACTACTGCTTCAACTACACGGGTAAGTTCAACCTCGAGCAGCGCATCGACGACATGTGGGAGGAGAACCCCGCAGCATCTATCGCCTATGCGGCGAAGATTGTCGATGATAAGATTGTGGTGAGCGCATCGGTGAAGTCTTCGGTTGCTCAGAATTATAAACTATCGTTGTGGGTGCTCGAGGATGATATCTACGCCAAGCAGGCTGCAGCGACGGCAGAGTGGATGCATACCCACTCGAATGTTATGCGTGACGCCCCCACGGGAGTATCAAACACAGACATCTCGGGCATTGACTTTGGCTATGTTGAGGCGGGTACTACGTTGAGTCGCATCATGGAGTTCGACCTCTTCGCTGCTAACACATGGAAGAAGGAGAACTTTAAGCTTATTGCGGTTCTCTCTGCTCCAAGTGAGAAGTATAATGGCAAGTATGAGGTTGTGACAACGTCGATTTGCGAGTTTGGCTCGTCGGTCGGCTTCGACTATAAGAAATAAGATGTATAACCTAATAAAACTACAAACACTAAAATGAAAAAAATCCTATCATTGATTGCCCTTGTGGCTGTTGCTCTCACAGCATGTGAGACAAATAATGGCGGTGTCGATACCCCAGCAGAGGTTGATAGCAACCTTAAGATTAAGCTCACCTCTTCGTCTGTTATGAACTTCGCTGCTATAGGTGGCGATGGCGTTATCACATACGAGTTTGAGAAGCTCGATGAAACACGCGCAAACATCGCAGAGGCGGCAACAGCTGTAAACTGGATTGAGAACCTCACAAGCACAGAGGAGGGCAAGGTAACCTTCACTGTAGCCGCTAACGAGGAGAGTGAGGAGCGTTCTGCAACTATCAAGGTTTCGTATGGCGAGTATAGCTTCCAGGTTATGGTTAAGCAGAAGGGTATGAAGCATGCTGATGTTACGTTCAACGCTACACACCTCGGCGGTACATATTGGGGTAAGTATATCAACACCAAGGGCTTCAACTACTTCGTAATCCTCTCGGATATGCAGCCCAAGCACTACCAGAGCAAGCCCTATGGCTCTACCGAGTATCGCTTCGATATCTACTCTGATACAGGCGCTGCGTTCGACAACCCACGCCGCATCCCCGTAGGTACATATAAGATTGACCACTCGCGCTCGGGTAACTATGGCACCATCGACGGATATCGCGACTGTAGCTACCTCTACACCGATAACGCTACTGCGGCATATAGCGATGCTACGCTCACTGTTACCGAGACAAGCATCATCGCCGAGATTACATTCTTCACTGGCGAGGTACACCGTGTTGTCTATGAGGGTGACTGCTACATGGAGGACTACACTGAGAACACCTATGCCGATGTATATCCCGTGAGCCAGTACACTGAAGATATCAACATCAATGTCACAAATGGTCGCATCAACGCACGCTACCGTGGCGATCACCTCGGTGTAGGTTACGATGTGTGGTTTATCGACATGGTAGCGGAGACTAACCCCTACAATGGTGCCTACATCATTTTTGACCTTATCGTACCCAAGGAGCTCGGTGGCTTTGCTAACCTCGACGGTATCGTTGGCGAGTACAAGTTCCACGATGAGAATACAACGGACTATGCTTATACCATCCCAGTAGGCCGTCTTCGTGACGATAGCCTTCAGTTGCACGCATGGTATCTCTGGTGCGTACAGAGCCAGGTGGATATGTCGCAGGCTGCACCTATGACATCGGGTACTGTTAAGGTAACAAAGAATGGCGCTGGCGACTACACATTCGAGATTGATAGCACCGATGACAATGGTAACCGTATCGTTGGTACATTCCAGGGCACAATCCTCGACTACCAGGATCAGAGCTGCGAGTAATAACTTAATAATCTATAAACATTTACAAAATTATGAAGAAGTATTTTTTGATGCTTGCTGTGGCTCTCGTGGCCTTTACAGCATGTGAGACTCCTGAGGGTCCCCAGGGTGGCAACGAGGAGGCTAAGGGTACTCTTACTGTTACAGAGAAGTCAGTAGATGTGGCTTTCTATGGCGGTGAGGGCGTTGTAAACTACACCATCACTGACGGCGCGGTGGGTGCAAAGCCCACAGTAACTGTTAACCAGGAGTGGGTTAACAACATCACAGTTGCTGAGACTATCACTTTCAATGTTGATTTTAACAATGTTGAGGAGGCGCGTGTTGCAACCCTTGTTGTGGCTTATGGCGAGCAGTCGTTCAATGTGTTTGTAAGCCAGGCGGCGGGTATGACAGTAGATGTAGAGTTCGTGGCTACAGCGCTTAATGGCGAGTACTACGGCACTGCATACTCACAGGATCCCAACTACTTCGCTATCCTCTCGAAGAATGGTACTACAGGCTGGAGCGACCTCTACCTCGATTCTTACTACCGTTTTGACCTCTATTCTACAACTACAACAGATACCTCTGCACCTGTCCTTCCACACGGTGTCTTCACTTTTGACTACTATGACCAGGGTTTGGGTGGAACATTTGGTCATCCTCGTAGTGTGCTTATTGAGACTTTTGAGGATGGTGATCTTGTTGAGTCACAGATTGAGGATGGTGTGCTTTTCATTACTGATAATAAGATTGAGGCTTATATCAAGTTTGTTAATGGTAAGGTTCACCACGTAGTATATGAGGGTAACTTGGGTCTTGGATACATTCCATTGGAGGAACCTGACTACTACTCTACTCTTACCGAGGATCTCATCTTCAACCACCCAGATGGTACTATCCGCCTTAACTACTATGGTGACTACTACGGTCTCGGCGCTTCAAACTGGACTGTAAGTATGGTATTGCCTGGTACAAACATCAATGGCGACTACTTCATCATCGATATCGTAACCGATAGCGATGCATTTGAGGCATCTAACATCGTTGGTACTTACACTTGTGTTGAGGAGGCTGATGCTGCAAAGAATACCTTTATCGCAGGTTACTATAATCGTGGCTTCGGCAGCTCATGGTACTTCTTAGCTGTGGATAACTACTACGGCACTGACGATGTAGCACCTATCGTTGATGGTACTATTACTATTGCAGAGGAGGGTATTAACTTCGTTGTTACATTTGACTGTATGGATGACAACGGTCACAAGATTGCTGGTACATTCACTTGCTCAGGTCTTGAGATGTACGACAATAGCAAGTAGCATCTACATTGCATAGGGTGGTGTCATTGCCACCCTTTTAAGCGAAAATCCCTCGGGTTGGTACTTTGGTACTCGCCCGAGGTTTTTTTATGTCATCCTGAGCGTAGCGAAGGATCTCGAGGTTTGCACTGCCAACCACCGCCTTGCAGGCCTTGGGATTCTTCACTTCGTTCAGAATGACAGTGCAAGCGTAACGCTATTTCGCTACCCATGAGCAAAAAAACACCCCTGCATGAGTTTGCAGGGGTGTTGTCGTATCGCCTTCGGGCGATAGTATGTTTGGCTATTAGCGGAGCTTCAAGCCCTTAGCGGGAGCTGCTGCAGAAGCCTTCTTAATCTGCTTTGCTACGATGCGCTCCTTAGCAACGGGAGCAGCCTCGTTTACAACGATGCTCTTGAACTGCTTCATTGAGCTGCTGCGTGTTACTGACTGGAGCTCTGATGCTGAAGCAATCTCGCCAGTCCAAGTACCAGTGAGGTTGTAGTCTGCGTCATCCCATACGTCGAACTCTACAGTGAAAGTGCCGTCGCCATTGTCAACAACATCAACCCAACCATCTACGAATGGAGCCATAGTAACGCCATCCTCCTTGTAGTACCATGCACCTGCCATGTAGCCTTCATCATCGATATAGCCTGTGCCTGCAGTATATGCTTCGAGGCTGTCGCTGATGGTGTACTCACCAGCAAATGATGTGAAGCTGTCTGCACCTGCCAAGAGGTCGAACTGAACGAAGTCACCCTCCTGTGAGTTAGGCATAATAGCAATAAGCCAGTTCTGGTAGCCTACCTCATACCAGTCACCGTAGAACTCGTAGTAGAGTGTGTGTGCCGAGAGGTTGCAGTTCCAGTCGCCTGTGAGTGTTGAGTATGGGCCGTCGCCCTCGCCGCCACCGCTGCTTGCGTAGTCATAAATTACGATGTCGCCACCGTTGTAAGTAACCTTGTGAGTAGCGCCGCTCATAAGCATTGTAACCTCAGCTACGATAGAGCCATCCTCGCCAACTACGATAGTACCACTTGCGGGGTAGTCGTTGCTAACATAGTCCCAACCATACTCGTCAAGAACGAAGTATGCGCTATAAGACAATGTTGCAGTCCAGAGTGCGCCAGAGTCGGTCATGTCAATGGTGTAAGTACCTGCGGGAATCTTTGTAGCGTTGTCCTCAGAGATAGGAGCATAGATGTCGAAGCGATAGTATGTACCATTTGCCTGCTCCCAACCATCAGCGTCGAGACCGAGGTCAGAGAGGAAGAGGTAGTAGTTGTCAGCATAACCAGGAGCATACTGGTCGCCGAAGTAGTTAGCATAAGCGTAGTTAGCTACCATCTCAACATTCTCGCTGCTGCCGCCACCGCTGGTGCCAACATAGAACTTAGGAGCACCATTGTATGTTACAGTGTGCTGAACGCCACCGATAGTTACAGTAAGAGTGATGCCATTCTCAGTTACTACAGCCTGACCAGCCTCATAGTGGCTGCGTGCCTCATAGTCTGTACCGTCAGCGTTAACCTTTGCATACTCTGAGTAGTAGTTACCCATAGTCCACTCTGCAGTGGTGTCGTCAGCGTCGAATGTGTAGGTACCTGCGGGAACGTGGATGTAACCCTCCTCATCTACCTCGCCCTCAATGCTGTAGAGGTCCATGTAGTAGTATGTGCCACCTGCATATGCGTAGCCATCCTCGTTTGTACCCAAGTCAGAGAGCAATACATAGTAGTTGTATGTGTCAGAGTACTCAGTGCCGTAATACTCGCCTTCAAGATCCTCTAATACCAAGTTAACATCCTCTGTAGGAAGGTCACCCTTGAGGTTCATACCAGTGATAGTGCCCTCGAATGTGAAGTGGAAGTTCTGAGCATCAGCATCAGTAAGCTCGATGTCGAATGTGTAGCCATCGATGTCGCCACCAACAACGATTGTGCCGTCGCCACCCTCGAAGAAGTACTCCTCAGTCTCGCCAATGTAGAGCTCGAAGCCCTCCATCATAAGACCACCGTTTGCAGCTGTGTATGTGCCTGCCTGAAGGATCTCCTCACCCTCAGCGCCTACGATAACAACGCCCAAGAGAATCTCGCCACTCTCATTGTAGAAGCCAATGAGGTAGTAGTTGTCGGGGAAGCCATAGTCAGCCAATGGAACGCGCTCGCCAAAAGCAAGTACCTCGTTGTAGAGATACTCCTTAGCGGGAGCGTCAGCCTTAGCAGCCTGCTTTACAGTAACTTCGAAGTTCAAGTCGCCATAAGCCACAACAACCTTTGCCTCGCGTGCCTCGCCCTCGTTAGCCTCAACGGTAACGCGAACCTTATCCGCAGCAACAGCCTTTACCCAGTTAGCCTCGCAAGTTGCTGTAACCTCTGTGCCCTCAACGGGGTTCTCCAAAGTGTAGGTAATCTCTGCCTCGCCACCCTCAGCCTCGAAGTTCAAGACTGCGTTTGATGTAAGAGTCAAAACGGGATCTTTCTCAACAGGCTTCTCAACCTCGCTGGGAGTCTCCTCACAAGCTGCGAATGCCAAAGGCAATGCAAGCAACATGTAGAATAAATGCTTGATTTTCATAATTGTAGTTATTTGGTTAGATAATTTTCTTTGCACATACTGCGCCAAAGCATAAGCAAAATTAAACAATTTTATTCATTAATGCAAATATTTTAGTCGAAATCTTCCCAATGAAAATATAGCAATGAGTGACGCTGTATGTAAAAAAAAATAGCTGCCCAGGTGGACAGCTATCTATTGTTGTGGCTAGTAGGGGTAGAGAGACATCATTCCGCTCCATTCACCCTTGATGTTGTTTCCTCGATCATCAATCATGTAGAATGTGACCTTTGTTTTGCCGTTGCCATCGTCGCTAATACTCAGTGAGCCACCCACTAATGGCGCCATGTCAGTGTAGTACGATGTGTAGTACCACGAGCCCTCCATGTAGTTCTCGCCCTCGTATGGTGTGATTACACCCTTGAGGAAGCTGTTGGCAGTGGAACTGTCGCCGATGTTATATGCGCCGTAGAGGCTGTCGCCTCCCTTTGCAGTCATGATGTCGAACTGCAGGAAGTCACCCTCGTCGTCGATAGGCCATATAAGGAGTAACCAATTATCGAGCCCCGTGTTGTAGTAGTCGCCGCAGGGGTAGTAGTATAGCACATGATTATTAAGCGGAAGCGTTCTATCCTCCGCGAGTGTCGAGTGTGTGCCATTCTCGCCACGATTATTCACATAGGGAGATGCTTCGTAGGTCACGATGTGAGTCTTGTTGCCAATAGTCACCGTGAGCGTGATGCCCGCGTTGTTAACATACATCGAGCCGCTGTCGAACTTGGTCTCTCGGAATGGCTCGCCCGCGTAGTCTGTCTCGATGTAGAGTGAGCGCTCAAAGGAGAAGGTGTACTGGCTGTTGCTGTCCTCCATGTCGAGGGTGTAGCTACCCTCGGGAATCTGTACTCTCTCGTTGTGGAAGCTATTCAATGGGGCTGTAATATCGAGGATGTAGTAGCAGCCATGTGGCATAAAGCTACCATCCTCCTCTATGTTCTCGTTGGAGAGGTAGATATAGTAGTTACCTAAGCCATTGTCGTAGATGTCGCCATAGTAGTCGCCGATGAGGTATGTGGCGTTGAACTCCACCTCGTTGGGATTAGGCTGTGGTGGCTTATTCTCGCCCCTGTTATATAGCTCACAGCCCACAAGCAGGGTGGTGAGGGTGAGTGTCGCAAAAAGTATGATGCCTCTTTTCATAGCTTGATGTTTTGAGCAAAGGTAATAAAAAAAAAGTGCTGCTCACAACATGAACAGCACTTTTCTACTATTTGAGGTCACTTTTATGCTACAGGGTTGTTTGATTTACCTGTGTACTTAACGCCATTGATGGTACAGTCAAGTACAATGTAGTAGCTGTTATTTGAGCTCATATCTACGGTGCCTGATGCATCGGTAGTCTCAACGCCATTTACGACAACCTTAGTGATGTTCAATACGCCATTGTCAAAGATGTAGAACTTACCGCCACCAACTTGGTTCAATGTAAACTCAACAGTGTGAGAGCCATCAGTTACGGTGATAGTGCGTGCGCCCATGTTGAGTGATGCGTCGAATACCCAGTTCTCGAAGCTTGCACCGCTGTCGTTGCCACCCTCGTTGCCACCTTCGCCACCAGTGTTAGCCTCGGTAGTGAATGTTGCAGTGCCTGCGTTAGAAGCGCTGTTTGCTGCGCTATCAGCGGGGTTAGCTACTACTGATACGCTATATGTTACGCCATACTCGAGGTCGCTATATACGATGTAGGGCTCGGTAACAGTGCTAACGAGTGAGCCGTTGAGAGTTACGGTGTAGTCCTTAGCGCCTGCAACCTCCTGCCAGCTGATAGTTGCAGTGTTGCCCGATACGATGCCCGATACAGAGGGTGTAGCGAGCTTTGTAGGCTCTGAAGGTGTTGTGCCACCGCCATTCTCCTCATTCATCTTGCCATTTACGGTGAATGTAATCTCTGCGCCACTTGCCATAGTGAGGTTGATGGTGATGTCCATAGCGTATGTAGCCTCGTCAGTTACTACGACCATGTCACCAGATACAGCCTCGTATGATACGCCGCCAACAACGATGTTTGCAGTTGAGAAGCAACCGAGGTTACCAGCCATAGAGAGTGCGATCCACTCGTAAGTGTCGTCAGAGTAGATTACATTATCCTTTGCCTGGTACTCGTTAATATAGAGTGACATCTTGTCGCCCGCAGCGTTGGTGAGCTTATACTCATAGAAGCCGTAGCTTGAGTTGTATGTTACATACTCAATTTTTGAGAATGCCACATTGCCTGTGGTCTCGCCACCACCTACTGAGCCATTGTCGTTGAGCTTACCGTCGTACTGAATCATATAGGTGAAGCCATCGCGGCCTGCGAGAGTAAGCTCGATGTGGTACTCGTCGCCATTAGCCACAACCTTAGCTGAACCTGCGTCAACTGCTACAGATGTGCCATCAACAGAGAGTGAGCGTGTTGTGAACTCGTTGTCGAAGTCGTTGTAACCGAACCATGTTGTTGAGGTCCAGATGTAGTCACCCTCAGCGAGAGTGTTCTGCTGTGCAAACTGAGTGGGGAAGTGAACGTCAACAGAGAAGTTGTCGCCAATTACCTGATACTTGTTACCATAGCTTGATGCGCCACCCCAGAGCCACTTTGTAGCTGTGTGTGTTGCTGTGAACTCCTCAGCGGGAGGGTTGGGCTCGTTGCCATTATCACCGAAGTAGAGGCTACCCTCGAAGGTAATCTTGTGCTTTGCGCCATCCTCCATGGTGATAACTGCCTCAATCTTGCCGTCAGATACCACAACCTCGCCATCAGCGTAGAGGTAGTATGTAGGCACGCCCTCAACGAAATTCAAACCAGCGCCATAGTCGCCAAGGCCGAATGTGCCAGCAGCAGAGCTTGTTGCAGCCTTATACTTGCCATTAGGCACTGTGAAGTTGTTGTTCTCAGCAGAGTCTGCAGCATAGAGGTCGAGGATGTAGTAAACACCATTATCCTTGTATTTCATATCAGTCTCTGTGAGGATAACGCCTACATCCGAGAGTACGATATAGTAGTTGTATGCATCAGAGTACATGTCGCCATAGTACTCGATGTGAGCCTCATTAGCGGTGAATGTCACATCGTACTCATCAACGGGAGGAGTGGGAGGATTAGGCTCGTCGCCGTTGCCCTTCTTTGTTGTCATCTTAGCCTCAGCCTTAGCAACCGCCTTTGCGTTCTTTGCTGCAGCAACGATTTTATATTCTGTCTCGGCCTCGAGTTCTGCGACGTAGCAGCCAGCCTCGGCATTAACCTCTGCTGCTGTGCCGTTTGTGAGCACCTCGGTAGCTGTGGGTGTGCCCTCAGATGCCTCAACGACGATATACTTAACCTCATCAGCATCTGTAGATGTGATTGTAAATGCGATTGAATTCTCTGTAGTCTCGCCAACGGTGATAGCCACGGTGGGGTTCTTCACCTCGTCAACGGGCTCGTTGGGAGTCTCACAAGCGACGAATGCCAAAGGCAATGCCAAGAGTAAGAATAGTAGATTTTTAATTCTCATAGTTTAGTGGTTTTAGTATGTTTGTTATTGATTGTCAACCTAACTGACCACAAATATAGGGTTATTTTCCCAAAATAGCAAATTTGAAGGTGGAGAGTTGATTCGGTGGGTTCGATGAGTTTGGTGGGTTTGGTGGGTTTGGTGGGTTCGGTGGGGTGAGTAGGGGCGGCTGTGCGCAGAGCTTAAGTCCCTCCCCCATAGAACTCATAGACCCCATCGAACCCATCAACTCCTGTCCGCAACAACGCCATTACTAATTACTAATTAAAAAAAGGGCTCTCCCGAAGGAAAGCCCCTAAAATCAACGCGATTGATTTGTTATTCTGGGTGAGTGTAGCTGGTGAAAGGAAGCTCACCAACGTATGTACCCTTCCAGTTGTTACCATTCTTGTCAGTCAAGTCGAAGATAATCTTGTAACCCTCGCTAACGTGCTCAACAGTCATGCTACCACCCTCAACAAGGTTAACACTATTAACCTTTGAGTTGGTCTCAACATACATATCACCAGAGTAGTTGCCAACTACAGGATATACACCTGCTCCAAGACCCTGTGAAACTGGCTCAGCTGCATTCCAGGTGTAAAGCTCGATAAATACGCCCTCTGCAGACTTTGCACACAAGTATGAACCCTTGCCACTTGACCACTGGCTGTAGAGATAAACGTTCTTCCAATTAGTTATACCCTCTTCACCAATCTCCTGGTAGATAAAACCGTTTACTGGACCATCCCACTTGAATGTGTACTCGCCACCAGCAACCTTGAACACACCGTTGAACTTAGCAGTCTCATTCTCCTTATCAACAGCGATAGTGAGTGTTGCGTCGTAGATTGAAGCACCATTGCTGTTGTAACGATAGTAGCTACCTGCACCCTTATCCTCAGATGTGTTAGGGATAATTGTGCCATCAGCTACGCTATAAGTACCATCAGTGATGTACTGAGCATTAGCCTTAGGAAGCTTAACAGTAAGACGTGTGTACATCTCACCAAGAACAGGATCGATCTCGTGGATAACGAGGTTCCAAGTGTCGCTTGCGATAGCGCTTGCTTCAACCTGTGTGATGTTGAATACACCGTAAGTTACGTTAGGATCGTAACCCTCGAAGAGCTGCTCAACCTTTGCAGTTGCAGTAATCTCACCATAAGTCAATGTGATGATACCACCACGCATAGAAGTAGTGTCGTTAGCAGCAACTGTGAATGCTACAACGCCATCAGCAGCTGAAGTGATAGTGATCCACTCAACATCTGCTGTAGCCTGGAGCTCTACGCCCTCAACAGCGTTCTCCAAAACGTAAGCGAGTACGCCCTCGCCACCCTCGAATGCAAATGCCTCGGGAGTAGATGTGATCTCGAGTACGGGAGCGGGAGCAACATAAGCAGCCTGCTTTACAGTAACCTTGAACTCCAACACGCCGTATGTAGCAGTGATCTTAGCCTCGCGTGCAGCGCCGTCGTTAGCATTAACAACGAACTCGATAGTGTTATCCTTAACAGTTACGTTAGACACCCATGCAGCGTTAGCCTTTGCAGATACCTCTACACCCTCAATAGGATTCTCGAGCTTGAACTCGATAGTACCCAATGCCTGCTCCTGGTCGAACTCCATAACCTCCTCAGATACGAGCTCGAATACGGGAGTCTTAGGAGTCTCCTTCTTGCCCTCCTGCTTTACAGCAACCTCGAATGAGAGCTCGCCATAAGCAACAACAACCTTAGACTCACGTGCCTCCTCAGTCTCGTTCTCTGCAACTGTGAAAGTTACAGTCTCACCATCAGTAAGGTTCAAAACCCACGCAGCCTCGCATGTAGCTGTGAGCTCAGTGCCCTCAACTGCATTCTCCAAAGTGTAGGTGATAACGCCCTCGCCACCTGCAGCCTCGAACTCCATAGTGGCGTCAGATGTAAGTGTCAATGTAGGCTTCTTCTCGGGCTCGGGAGTAGGCTCGGGAGTAGGCTCGGGAGTCTCCTCACATGCTGCAAATGCCAATGGCATAGCAAGCAACAAGTAGAATAAATTCTTTAGTTTCATAATGGTTATTTTTTAGTGTTTGAAGTTATTGTCTCAGACAAAAAATATCTTACAGAGTACAAAATTAAAACTTTTTTCCAAAATAAACAACTCGCACACTATTTTTTTCAATAGCGCGCGAGTTGTTAGTCTAATTTCGTAGTGTGTAATTACTACTTAAGGCTGCCCTTTACCGAACCAGTGATGTCGTTGCCAGCATCATCCTTGCAACCAAGATCAATAGTCATGGTATCGCCCTCGGTAGTGATGCGAATCAAACCCTCGCTGAAAGGAGCCATAACATCGCCCTTAATAGTGTTGTCTGTGAGCTTCGCATACCACGAACCTACCAAACCCTCACCGATAAGACCGGGGATAAATCGATTAGCATAGTCCTTGCTATCAGCAGGAAGAACCTGATAGAGGCCGTCGCATGTCTCGGTGCTTGTAGCAAAGACCTCGAAGCAGAAGTAGTCATTGCCCTTGGTTGCCTCGATAAACCAGTTCTGAACACCTGAGTTTACGGTGTCACCATAGTTTGTTGCAGTAATATCAGCGCCCTCAACGTTAAACTCAACATCCTCAGTAAATGTTGTGAGAATATAACCTGTAGCTACCAAAAGCTCGCCCTCGAATGATACGAAGTGTGTTGTGTCATCCTCCATTACGATAGATGCAGAGAACTTGCCATCCTTAACAGTCACGGTTGCCTCCTTGAAGTTAGCAGAAAATTTAGGCTTGCCATCAGCACCTGTCTCAGCATACCAGCTGCTCTCATCAGAGAAGGTCTTATCTGCATAGCTGTTTGTAGCGTCGAAGATGTACTCGCCATCAGGAAGAATGGGGTATGCGTCGTCAGCCACAACCTTGCTGTAAAAATCGAAGTAGTAGTATGTGCCATTTGCCTTAGGTGTAGCATCAGCCTTTACGCCTATGTCAGAGAGAATTACGTAGTAGTTGGGGTAGTCGCTGTACTTGTTGCCGAAGTAGATACCCTCGAAACGCTTCGCAGCAAATACCACGTCATACTCGCTGCCTGCCTGCTTTACAGTAACGCTTGCTGTTGAAGCGTAGTACTTAAGTGTCACAACAGCCTCACGCGCGCCAGCTGTGTTGTTAGCCTTGATAGTGAGCTTGATAGCGTTGCCATCCTGCTTAGCATCAATCCATGTAGCATTCTCGCTAATGTTTACCTTTGTGCTATCGCCATTTGCAATCTCAAAGGCAATCTCAGCCTCGCCACCCGCTGCAGCAACATCAACAACATCGCCTGAAGTAACGGTAATTGTGGGCGATGTGTTCTCCTCGCTGCCATTCTCGCACGCCACCATAATGAGTGACGCCAAGAACAAAATTGAAAAAATCTTCTTCATAGTCTCTATTTGATTTTAGTTAAATGCAAAAATACATGCAAAGATATATCAAATTTCCGAATTTTCAAATTTTTAGGTACGGCGGCCTTAGTGTCTATCTGTCGTTATTGCGCGAATTAACAAAGGCGACCGCCACATGTGGACAGCCGCCTTCGCGCACTTATATTATTATGGATTGTTCTACTTTGTGAGGGCTCGCCAGAGCATATCCTTGAGCTGTGTGATGTTCATGTTCGCAACCGAAGAGATAAAAATCGACTCGATACCCTCGGGCAGGTGCGCCTTCATCTGCTCAATAAGCTCATCATCAAGCATGTCGCACTTCGTGATAGCCAAGAAGCGCTCCTTGTCCAATAACTCGGGGTTATACTGTGTGAGCTCGCCCAACAAGATGTCGTAGTCGGCAGCGATGTCGTCGCTATCTGCTGGAATCATAAAGAGCAATACCGAGTTACGCTCGATGTGGCGCAAGAAGCGTGTTCCGAGACCACGACCCTCGTGCGCACCCTCGATGATACCGGGGATGTCGGCCATGACGAATGAGTGGTCGTCGCGCACCGACACGATGCCGAGGTTTGGCTCAAGCGTTGTAAAGGCGTAGTTCGCAATCTTTGGTTTTGCAGCAGAGACAACCGAAAGGAGTGTTGACTTACCCGCATTGGGGAAGCCTACAAGACCTACATCTGCCAAGACCTTAAGCTCGAGGATGAATGCACCCTCCTCGCCCTCCTCGCCAGGCTGTGCGTAGCGGGGTGTCTGGTTAGTCGCTGTGCGGAAGTGCCAGTTGCCCAAGCCGCCACGTCCACCCTTGAGTAGTACGAGCTGCTCGCCATGCTCCGTAACCTCACCCACAACCTCGGTGTAAGTCTCGCCTGTCTCCTCATCGGTGAATACGCGCTTAGCAACGGTACCGAGGGGTACGGGAATGATGATGTCCTTGGCGTCGGCACCTGTAGAGCGTGCGCCATGACCATTCTCGCCATCCTCAGCAAACTGGTGGCGCTTATATTTGAGGTGGATAAGTGTCCAATACTGGCTGTCGCCCTGAAGAATGATGCTACCACCCTTACCGCCGTCACCGCCATCGGGGCCACCGAAGGCTACGAACTTCTCACGACGGAAGTGGCATGAGCCAGCACCACCGTGACCTGAGCGTGCAAAAATCTTAACATAGTCGACAAAGTTACTTCCTGCCATAATCTCTTCTTATTAAATTCGGGCACAAAGATACAAAAAAAATCCAATATACCTTAATACTATATAGTCAAAAGAGTTTCATCAATGAAAAAGCGTGTCTTGCATAGGTCGATCCTTGATACAAAAAAAGAGCAACTTTTTGGCTGCTCTTAAACTTTTTGTGCCACACTCTGACAGATTATCGAACTATTGTAGAGGATTTCTATAAGATTGTAGAGTTTGTTGAGTGGTTGAAGGAATACTATCCAGAGAAAATCCCCCTCATTGTAGAGAGTAAATAGCTATGGGTTATCATCCTTTTGACGGTTGATAACCCCCTCCTCTATTGTCTGTTGCAACGGTATCCTCCCTCGCATAATTACCCCCTGGCAGAGTAGGTTAAATAGGTTGGTGTTGTGTCTTGCAGTGGTTCCAATGAGAAAAAAGTTAAAAATATTCATACTAATCTTGTTGTTTTTTCTATGCATTCTATATTTATTAATAAACACTTATAGATATGGAACAGAGAAAAAGAATTTATCGAGAATTGGATGCTGATACCAAACAAAAAATCAGTAGAGCAACAGTAGGGAAAGCTAAATCAGCAGCTCACAAACAGCACATCAGCCAAGCAATGAAGAAGTACTGGAGCACTGTGCCCAGTAAACACAATCCAATAACGATGGATGACTACTTCAACACCTCTCGTTAACCACTTATCAAGGTAAAGTTGTCATCATTTTGGGTAAAAATAATAGCAGTGAAAAATGAAAAAATATAGTGTTAACATTCGACAAACTAAAAATAGTAACAAGTATTGAACACATAAAAATATTAGATGAAAATGTCTTCAACATAGAATTAAAAAACAATGTTATATCCTCTCTTAGATTTCATCAGGAAGTGCCGTTCTCATTGTATATAGAAGTAGATTATGGGGATGATGAATTGGTGTTAGAATTCACAAGTAAAGTATTAGGAAATGAGTACCCTAAACTAATATCAATAGAGACTATTGAACAGTGCTTCACAAATATCAATAATATGGGGATATGCCTTCTTGATATTGATGCCATAATGGAGAATTCAGAGATTGTGAAATGTGATGTTACCCAAGATGTGTGTTGTAGTGACATATCTGCCCTCACTGCATTTATAAGCAGTAACGTAACTAATTATAAAGAGTATATAGCCAGACCTCTCCGTAACGGCAACTTTGTAGTGGAGAAGAACGTTACCACAAGAGGTTATAAGAAGAGGCTAACGATATACAATAAGCAAAAGGAGATGAACAAACAAGAGAATATAAGATATATGACCGAATATAATATACCGACTAATACATTTGATAATGTCTGTAGGTTTGAGATAAACCTCAACAGTACCGCACAGATAAGAAAAGCATTGGGCATTAGTGATACCAGTCTACAATCAGTACTCACCGCCACAAAGAATCCTATCAGAGACTTTTTAGATGATGTTGTCGCGGAGAGTGATTACACGATACCTCTAACCGATAAGCAATCATACATTACTGCATTAGTTCTTAAGGATTGTGATTATGATATACACAAGGTTGAGGTCAAGATGCGTCAGCTGTATGCAAAGGGTACTAATCTGACAAAGGTAATGAGACCATACCGTGAGGCACTTAATAGAATGAGTGAACATCAGTTTACAAAGAAAGACTTGCTTAATATGCTCAGTTAGGTGTGTCAATATAAAAATGATACTTTATAATCTTACGATACTATCAAAAATACATCAACTTCTGTATCGGTTTAACCTAAAAGATTAATTTGAAAATTCAGGTACATTTTTTTTGTTAGATATTGGTTGTTTTTCTGGTTGAGGAAGTATTTATATATATAGCGAGGACATCAAGCAGAGGAATACGGCGGCGAGGTATTCTTGGTGTCAAGTGTAAAGATATGGGCAGTATGTCTTTATGCGATTCAGGGTGCAGCAACCTGGATATATAGTTGTGATAGGCAGCCTAAACCTATCCTTAAGGGGAGATAGTCAGTTCTTCCCTTTTGTCGTTTAATATAGCCCCAGTAAATTTATTTAATACAATGTCCCAGGTGAGTGTTGTTCAATTCGGAAATTCTTTCTAAATTTGTAGTGCTATCGGATAAATAGCAGACATATTGAAAGTGTTTTTCGCACTCCTTGCTTGAAAATGTGGAAGTTTTCTAAACTGAGGGATACGAATAGCACTCATTCCTTGTATATGTATGGGAAAGGCATACAATGTGCCCATGTCCCGCACTGTACGGGTGTGGGGCATTGTATCGTTTATTTCAGTTTAGGTCTTTCCACAACCTTCAAGCAGATATTCGAAATCAACTCCACACTTTCTTTTTTATATAGCATCACCATATTGGAGTTGTATGGTAATATAGCAGTCATAAACTAAAAACTATATTACTATGAAAAGACTATTTACACTATGTGCTATCGTGATAGCAGTGGCTGTATCATCGTGTAGTAAGTTTGATGATACCGAAATTTGGGACAAACTCAATGACCACGAATCAAGAATCACAGCTCTAGAGGAGCTGTGCAAGCAGATGAACACAAACATCACTGCTCTACAGACTATTGTTGAGGCATTGGAGAAAAACGATTATATCACCAATGTATCACCAGTTCGTAAGGATGGTGAAGTTGTCGGTTACACAATCACATTTGCTCACAGTGACACTATTACTATCTATAACGGAGAAGATGGTACGGATGGTTATGTGCCCAATATCGGTGTGATGAAGGATACTGATGGTATCTATTATTGGACAATAGATGGAGAGTGGTTACTCGACGGCAAGGGAAACAATATACAAGCCAATGGCATAGATGGAGAAGATGGTGTAGATGGCGTGACACCTCAATTGAAGATAGAGAATGACTATTGGTATGTGTCGTATGACGAGGGAACAACGTGGTTTGAGCTTGGTAAAGCATCAGGTAATGATGGAGTTAATGGCATAGATGGAGATAGCATCTTCTCAAGTGTAACCCAAGATGATGAGTATGTATATTTCAATCTAGCAGATGGAACAATGATAACCCTTCCAAAGCACGACAAGGAGAACATTCTGTTTGAAGATTTACGAGTTAAGATGATATGCTGCAAGAATTGGGATACCAATTACGATGGTGAGTTATCCTATACAGAAGCCTCTGCAGTTTCAGATATCGGATCTATATTCACTAAAAATACAGACATAATGACTTTTACTGAATTTGAATTCTTTACAGGTGTTACAGAACTATCTACAAGGGCATTTGAAGGTTGTACGTCATTATGGAAAATCACGCTTCCAAGTAGTCTGTTAATTATTGATGAATATGCATTTAGTGATTGTAGTAGTCTACACAGTATCTGTATTAACAGCCACGTACAATCAATAGGAGCATCAGTTTTTGAAAACTGTATATCTCTAAAAAATATAAAAATATATAATGGAGTTTCCACTTTAGGCAATAGTGTGTTTCGGAATTGTAAAAGTTTGGAGGAGGTAGTATTACCAAATAGCATAACTAGTATTGGTGATAACACATTTTACAATTGTACTAACCTAAAGAATGTCGTAATTTCTAATAACATTACAAGTATTGCATATGGTTTATTTAACTATTGTACTAGTTTATCAGAAGTTATAATCCCTGAAAGTGTAACAAAAATTTACGAATATGCTTTTGATGGCTGTACAAGTCTAAAAAGTATTACTATCCCGAAATACGTATATGATATAGGAGTGGATGCATTTTATGGCTGTAGTAGTTTACAGACTATATATTGCACACCAACAACCCCTCCTATTTTAAGTTTTTACAGATACGGATATGACGCAGAAGAACATTGTTCATTGCCCAAAAATCCTGGTATGATAATTTATGTTCCAAGAGAATCATATACTTTGTATACTCAGTATTCTTCAAATCCAGGCACTAATACTAGTGGATGGATTAGCGGTTCAAAAATGGATTATTGGTATTTTTACAAATCATATGTAGCACCATATGACTTTTAGCATCAAGCTTTGATAGATAAAAATTACTATAACTTTGTTAGGGAGGCAATCAATGTGCCTCCCTTTTGTTATCCTCTGTATGGAATTTTTGATTCTTTGATTTTAATATCTCTATAGATCCCGTTTGTTTTTAGAAGCATCTCAATGGCTAACTTCATTCGCTCTGCATCCTGTGTTGGACCAATAATAATCTCCTCTACAGCATCAATAGGTATTCTTAATTCAGTGTATGGTATAATAAGACCATTGGATTCTCTGAATTTTATCTCGCTTGTCTTCATGGCTTTGCACCTTACCTCTTGTTCGTACTTATAGCTTTCATGCTTAATGAATGCTGCAACATGGGCATTTATAGTCATGATTAGCTCAATCTGACAGACACGAGTATAACCATCTGAAGCACCATTTATTTTTTGAAGCATCATCTCGTACCAAGCCCTAATCTTGTCTTTCAGTGTAGTATAGTCAGAACCATCATAATCGTAGA
Source organism: Alistipes sp. (assembly GCA_045633045.1). Lineage (GTDB taxonomy): Bacteria > Bacteroidota > Bacteroidia > Bacteroidales > Rikenellaceae > Alistipes. Next base: position 135,967 of record JAZQXV010000010.1, on the reverse strand, counting down.
AGCAGTCTTTTACTGCAAAGTGGTCATTATACTTCTCAAGAAATTCCCTATTGACCCCAATAGCTATACCACTGCCATTCTTACCATATGATGTCCACATAGGCAATAGGTCACAATTCTTTGAGAACGAAATTACAAATGGAGTTGCCATATATAGTGAATCTGCAAAGCATGATATACCACGTTCACATTGTACAAAATACTGTTTCATTGACTCATCGTACATGGTGGATGATAAACGGTCTGCTTCAGCAATATTAAGTTTCTGCTCAACCTCTTGAAGTAATTTTTGTCCAACTATCTTACCATATTCATATTCAGTAGGGTCATTTAGAAATTGAGAGTGTGTTGCCCACATCTTGATGCAATTCGTATCTTTATCGCAACCATTTAGCATCCCCAATAATGCTGTAGCATTTGTATAATGATATATCAATGACATAAAACTAATTTATCTAATCATTACCTAGCAATATTTAAAATCACATAACAGTCACATAAACATCATATCGTAATTCTCTGTTTTTCAGCATTAAACATTGCAATGCAGTGTTAATGTTAACGTTTCAGTCACATAACAGTCACATAAGATTATGCCCAATATGGAAGGTATTTTGCATATTTCTTGGACTTACTATCACAGTCTGCCTCTTTTATCACTTGTGCTACCAAAGCCTCCTTTATTAAACGTGATGCCATAGAGTAGTTTTTAGTGTCAATTTTGAAGCGTTCACGCAGAGATTGATTAGTCATAAAGTCATTGGACACCCACTTCAAACATGCATGCTGATAAACGGCTCTAATCTTATCATCTCTATCCATTTCACGGAGTTGCTTATATGCGTATAAAATTACCCTGGTATGCACGGATGTTGATACGAAGTATGGTGCTGGAAGTTGAAATAATTCACATTGAAATACCACCTTGTCTATTCCACTACCTTTCTCCTCGCATATTTTCAGTCTTCTCATTAGAGATGCCATTTTCTCATTACGTGAGCGATACTCATCTATAAATCTAATAGGGTCAATGAGTGGTTCACCAGGGTTTGAGAATTCTATTCTATCATTATATATTTCTATTAGTGTAGAAGTTCCTGTAATACTGAAATCTTGATGGATTATACTATTGGCAACGAGCTCTCGAATAGCTAACTGAGGATACATTCTAACATCTTCTCTGAGAGCATCACCTATCACCTCATTTCTCGGTAATAGGTCATTTATAAATTTAACTAAAGTAGTAAATCCAATTGCATAACCTTTTGTAAACTCCTCATCTAATATGGTCTCTATTTTATTATTACCACGGTATTGTACAACTCTTACGATTTTTCGTTCCAATGACTTAAAATCATGAAGATTCTTTGCGAATAAGATACCACCCAAGTTGGTAATAGCATAACAGTCGTCTTTATTTACAACTAACCCTGCTACTACTAAACGGTCTATTACACTTTCTTGGGTAGTTGGATATGGTAACTCCATCATATCAAAATATGATTGAGTATCGAGGTATTTGATAACATCAGCAGCACTACAACCGTCCATTGCTATTGAGGTTTCAAAGTTATATTTAATGTTATTCCATATCTTTCGCTCCTTATTGGGAAAATCTGACAATCTTCTGGTGATACTTCCAACTCGTATATATGGAACCTTCTTGTAGTCAACTGGCACATTTTCCGCAGCAGGAATTTCAAACAATGCGATATTTTCCCCATCACATTGAAACTCATAAATACGAAAATCAATATGAGGTGTAAGATTTTGTATAAGCCAATTTTCCAACTCGTTACTACCTACCATTTTCTGAGTAGGTCTGAACGTGGTCCCTATAATTTCATGAGTGCTATCGTCTACTCCAAATACAAGATACCCATATGCTTTATTGTCAATGCATGCTGAATTTGCAATTGCAGATATGCGCTCTCCAATCTCATCTTCACTATGAAAATTATGCTTAAACTCAACCCATTCATTCTCTTTGGGTAGTGCCACTAATCGTCTAAGCAAAGTACATAATCTCTGTTCCATATATCACATTCTACTTAATTCAACTTATAGACTATTCTGACTTTGGTGCTGTAATCAAGACACCTTTACGTATCGTACAATACTTATTCCTATATGGTTTATCTGGAGCAACGCCGTAATTTGCCAGGCTCTTATAGCCAATACCAATCTGCTCCTTACCAAAGTTATCACATAGTGCCTTCACGCTACCAAAGTAGTGATGTTGACCATCAAGGTCAAGGTGTATTACCGAACGTTCCTGCTTATCAGTTGCCATAGTTTATATCAATTTAGATGTAAAGTTAGTTAAAATTGGAAAATAATCAAAGATTTCCATAAAAATATTGAAATAAATTTGGATATATTAAATATATTCCATATCTTTGATGTGGAAATAAAGGGATAACGATATGAAAGCTGAGGTTGGTAAATACAAGTTTGGAAGACACCGCTCGATGTGGGGCATCTGGCAATGGGATTCAGTAACTGAGACTGGTTCAACAGCCAGATTCGTAAAGGATGTGAGGACCTATGAGGAGGCAGTAACTGAGGTTTACCGACTCAACGGTTGGGGAGTACCAAAGCAGATTAGAAGATGTTATTAAAATGTATTAGTGTAATAAATTTTCTTACAGTTATGACAACTATAGTAGCAATGACAAATAGAGATATGTACCATGCAGCGGTAATCTCAGAAAGAGTAGAGAATGACTTTGTAACGGGTATGCAAGTAGCAAAGATTAACGAGCTTAAGAGCCGTATGAGTAGGGAGGTTGTAAAGTTTGCATATCTCAAGAAGAGTGGTGAAGTACGCATTGCCTATGGAACTATGATGCCAGCCCTGGTGGGTGAGCACATCAATGGTAGAGGTAGTTGTGGTGATGCCCGCAAGGTGTGCACCTATTTTGATGTAGAACGAGGTCAGTTCAGATGTTTCCAGCTCCAGGCATTGGTTCAGATTTGGTAGCATAAGTATCACCAAAAGATGATAAGTATGAATGTAGTTTTGTTTTGCCGAGTAAGCACATTGCAGCAGGAGTATGACCGCCAGGTAAATGAGTTGTCAGCACTGGCATTGAGTAACGGATGGAGTGTTGAGGGTGTCTTTGCAGAGAAGATAAGTGGAGCGAAGAAGAATGTTGAACGTGCAGAACTGATGAAGATGGTACAGTTCGTTGAGGCTAACCAAATAGACAAGGTGTTAGTTACGGAGCTGAGTAGATTAGGAAGAAACACGTTGCAAGTATTGGAGGTAATAGAGCTTCTCAATACCAAGGGTATTAGTCTATACATCCAAAACTACGGCATTGAGACTCTCACCCCAGAGGGTAAGGTAAATGCTATGAGCCAGTTCCTGATTACCATATTGTCAGAAGTAGCCCGCATTGAGCGTAGCACAATAAGAGAGAGAGTCTATAGTGGGTATCTTAACCATAGAGCTAAAAATGGAGCTGTTGGCAGAAAGGTAGGTTACCGCAAAAGTGAGGAGCAGATGAGGGAGCAGTACACGAAGGAGATTCAGCTGCTGAGAAAGGGTTTAAGCCTCCGTAATATCCAGGCAATAACCTCAACTAGTATCAACACTTTGAGGAAATTGAAAGAAATTTTATAAAAAATAACTAAAAATTCACAAAAATTAAAATAAAAATGTATATTTGCTCAGCAATACATAAGAACACGGTATTGTTAGACGATTCTGTCGCCTATAATCCAATTAAAATATATATATATACTATGAGTCCGTAACAAAGGATTATTGCACCCGTGTGCAAAGGGTTTTACGCTCATCCCTGCCGACCAGAAGACTTGAGTCACATAACATCTATGTCCCCAAGAGGTAAAAAACAAATAAACCCGAGAGGGTGTGCATAAGCACAATACACCTGATTTAAGATGTTGAATTATCAGGATTATGAGAATGATTTTAGCAAACTAAACATTACTAAAGAAGAGGGAATAACACTATTAGAATTTTTAGAGGCAGTTGCCTTGATTGGTATTGAATACCACGAAAATAATGAGTTAAAAAAGGAGTTAAACTATGATTAAAAATTGTTTTATATGGACAAGAGTTTCAACTAAACGTCAAGAGGAGAACGGTGGTAGTCTTGAGGACCAGAGATGCCGCTGTGAAAAGTATGCCAAAGATAACGGTTACACTATTAAGGGATATTTTGGTGGTAAGCATGAGTCTGCAAAGACTCCTGGTAAGTTAATCAAAGAGATGATTTCTGCCGTAAAGAAAGATAAGACTGTTAAGTATATAATAGTAAATCATGCGGATAGATTTAGCCGTGATGCTGGACAAGCCATCAATATAATAAATGATATTAAAGCGATAGATATCACCATTATTGAGGCATCAACGGGTATGGATACCTCAACAGCAGAGGGGTTGATGATGATGCAGATTAAGTTAAGCCTAGCACAGTGGGATAATACTAACCGTACAAATAAGTTTGTCAGTGGACGTAGACATTGTATGATGAGTGGGGTATGGTGTGGAGTTCGACCAATGGGGTATGACAAGACAGGTGAGAGCATCAATGCTGTGTACACAATTAATGACACTGGAAAACTTATTCGCAAAGCCTTTCAATGGAAACTGCACGGCATGGAGAATTACCGCATAATAGAGAAACTTGCTCTGCTTGGATTAAATCTCCGCAAACAGAAGCTACACTCTATACTAACCAATCCATTCTATGCTGGCAAGATTAAAAGTAAGTTCACCAACTATGAAATCATTGACGGTAATCATCCAGCTATAGTATCATGGAGTGACTTTTTGAAGGTACAAGAGATATTGAGCGGAAGAACGGGTGTGTATAAGCACAAAAAGGTGACTCCACAGTTCCCGCTAAAGAGACATATAAGATGTGCTGCCGATGGTACGATGATGACAGCATATACTCAAAAAAAGATAGATTACTATAAATGTAACAAAAACGGATGCTGCAATAATATATCTGCAAAGAGAGTACATCGCTTGTATGAGGAGCTATTAAACCAATACAGCATCCCAGAAGCACTTAAAAAGATATTCTGCCAGGTAATAGGAGATATACTCAATAAGAGTGATGTGGAGCGAAAAGAGGTATTTGCCGCACTAAGGAAGCAGAACACAGAGCTAAAGAATAAGATAAAGAGTTGCAAAGTAAAATTTGGCTGTGGTGAGATAGAAGAAGATGTATATACCGTAACGATAGAGACTCTGCAAGATAAGTTGGCAAAAAATGAATTGGAATTGTCAAAGGTAAGAGAGAATTTATCGAACCAGGATACAGCTGTACAAGATATGGCCTCAACTTGCTGTAGATTAGGATGTTTATGGCATAATGCAGAGTTGGAACTTTGCCATAAAATCCAAAATTTGTTATTTCCAAACGGAATTTTGTGGGATAAGAAGATTGGCAATTATCGAACTATAGATGAGAATAAGGCTCTTTCTATAATATTAAGGTTATCAGAGAGTTATAAAAATAAAAAAGAGGAAAATTCTCTCGAAAATTCCTCTTTTTTAACTGAGTGCCCAGGATAGGACTCGAACCTACATGCCGTTAAGCACTCGCACCTGAAACGAGCGCGTCTACCATTTCGCCACCTGGGCATCGAAACGTAGCGCAAAAGTAGCATATTTTTTTGAAATTTTGTATATTTGTCGAAAATTTATTTGGCAATGAGTGCATTAGCATTATGCACCTGCCATAAACTAAAAACCTATAACACTGATTATTATGGACTTGAAGAAGATAAATAAGGGCTATATCATAGCTTTTGCGACCATTATCCTCGTCGTTATCGACCAGATTGTAAAGATGCTAGTGCACGCAAATATGGAGGTGGGCGATGTCACTCCCGTCTTCTCATGGTTCAACCTCTGCTATGTCGAGAATCCCGGTTTCGCCTATGGCATGCAGCTTGGTGGCGAGTGGGGTAAAATCATCTTGAGCCTCTTCCGCCTTGTGATGATTGGCGCCATCATCTATGGCATATACAAACTACTGAAGCGCGGTGGTGTCCCTGTGGGTATCTTCGTGGGCGCTGTGCTTATCCTTGCGGGTGCTATAGGCAATATGGTGGACTGCATGTTCTACGGCTGGACGCTTGATAGTCAGGATGCTGGCTTTCTTATGGGTGATGTCATCGATATGATACACCTCCCATTGTTCAAGTGGGAGAACTGCCCCCAGTTCTTGAGCTTCTTGGTGGGTCAGGATGGTTACTTCTTCGGCGCGGTATTCAATGTTGCCGATGCCTATATCTCTGTTGCTGTTGTCTATTTGTTGCTCTTCCACTACAAATTCTTTAAGTAGTGGGGTAGATGCTTATCGACGAATTCATACTATGGCTTGAGGCGGAGCGTCGCTATTCGCCACTCACGGTGCGCAACTATCGTCGCGATATCGACGACTTCGTTGCGTTCTGTTGCGTCACGCATGAGGCTTTCGACCCTAATAGCATCAAACGCGAGGATGTCGAGGAGTGGATGGTATATCTCGGCGACGAGCGTAAGCTAAAGGTTACGAGCGTAAACCGTACCATGGCCTCGCTGCGCACCTTCTGGCGCTGGATGCTTGCGCACGGACACGTCGAGAAGGACCTGATGAAGACCCTCAGACAGTATAAGGCACCGAAGCGCCTACCTACCTTTGTTCCCGACAGCCGCATGGAGGATGTCATAGCCGAGTTACGCGAGGATATAGCCTCCGACGACTTCGAGCGTCTGCGCGATGCACTCATCATACTACTTATATATACTGCGGGCCTACGCCTATCGGAACTTGTCGAGGCAAACATGGGCGATGTGTCGGCAGATTACACCACTTTGCGCGTTATGGGTAAGGGTCGAAAGGAGCGAATACAACCTCTTTTAGGCTCTCTGCGCGAGGTCCTCGAAAAGTATTTTATTCAAATTTCTTCGCAAAATATTTGCACGACTCAAAAAAAAGCGTTAATTTTATCGAAGAAAGGTGAACGTATAAGCCGCCGAACCGTAGAGCGTATCGTGGATAGAAAGCTCAAAGGTGTTGGTGTTCAGGGTAAAACATCGCCCCACGTGCTGCGTCATACGTTTGCTACAAGGGTATTAAACGAGGGGGGTGATCTCCGCGAGATACAAGAGCTCCTCGGTCATAGTTCGCTCAAGGCAACACAGGTATATACCCACCTCGACATAGAGCGCCTAAAACACACGTACGCCATGGCGCACCCCCGCGAGAGGGAGTAGTGGCTCGGTGTTTGGTATTATAGGGCATGACGGACAGTTGGGTGCCACGCGAGCATCCGACACTATATATAAACTTAATACTTTATGACCTATGAACGTACAGATTCAGTCAGTAAAATTCGATGCGAGCAAGCAGCTCCTTGAGTTCATTCAGAAGAAGATGGATAGATTGGATCGCTTTGTCGATGAGAGAGCGGGTGATGTAGAGGTGGTATTGCGTCTCGATCCCGACTCAGAAAAGGGCAACAAAGTAGTAGTAGTTTCGCTCCATGTTCCCGGTAGCGACATCCGTGTTGAGGAGCGAGCATTCACCTTTGAGGAAGCGATAGATAATTCAATGGATATTATTAAGCGTCAGTTGGAGAAGGCTAAGGCTAAGTTCGAAAAGTAATTTGTTGTGATAGTGGGTCATTCTCGGCCCATCCCCAAAGTAAGACCCCACGGGCTGTACTTCATGTACTATCCCGTGGGGCTCTTCTTTCGCGATAAGCCAAGCCTAACCCACTCTGACAACAAATTTACATTGGCTGACTTCCCCATAGAAATTTCGCGTCAGAAGGGATTAGGTTTGGCCTCGACATGAAAATAGCCAGGATGTGTAGTGTCATGCTTTGTCGTCAGAGTGGTGCAGTTGTGGTGCTGACATGAAAAACCCACCGATGGGTAGTACTTAATCGTACATCCCATTGGTGGGTTTGATTGAAGCGCCGCAAATGCGCCGCTATCACGACAAAGGCTATGCGCCGAAGTTATCGAACAAGATATTCTCCTCAGGCACACCAAGGCTGTCGAGAAGGTTTACTACCGACTGTGCCATCATCGGAGGACCGCACATGAGGTAGATGATGCCCTCTGGCTCGTCGTGGTTCTTGAGATATGTCTCGTAAAGAACGTTGTGTACGAAGCCTGCAACATAAGGTACACCAGCCTCGTCTGCCACGGGATCGGGACGGTCGAGCGCGAGGTGGAACTTGAAGTTGGGGAACTCCTTCTCAATCTGGTAGTAGTCATCGAGGTAGAACGCCTCCTTGAGTGAACGTGCACCGTAGAAGAAGTTAACCTTGCGACCAGTCTTGAGGGTCTTGAAGAGGTGCATGATGTGTGAACGCATAGGCGCCATACCTGCACCGCCACCGATGAATACGAGCTCCTGATCGTCAGAGAGGTTGTCGGGGAGGAAGAACTCACCGAAAGGACCACTCATGATGATCTTATCGCCGGGCTTCAACGAGTAGATGTATGAAGAACATACACCAGGGTTAACAGGCATCCAATCGTTCTTTGCACGATCGAATGGAGGCGTAGCGATACGCACGTTAAGCTTGATGATATCGCCCTCAGCGGGGTATGTAGCACATGAGTATGCACGTACCTGAGGCTCGGGGTTAACCATCTTGAGGTTGAAAACACCCATCTTCTCCCAATCCTCGCGGTACTCGGGATCTACGTCGATATCCTTGTAATCTACGGTGATTGCAGGAACATCGATCTGGATGTAACCACCACTGCGGAAGTTGAGGTGCTCGCCCTCGGGGAGCTTAACCACGAACTCCTTGATAAATGTAGCAACGTTGTTGTTAGACACAACCTCGCACTCCCACTTCTTGATGCTCAATACAGATGCAGGAACCTTGATCTGCATATCCTCCTTTACCTTAACCTGGCAACCAAGGCGCCAGCCCTCGTTGATCTCGCGGCGGTTGAAGAAGCCACGCTCGGTAGGCAAAATCTCGCCACCGCCAGCTACAACCTGGCACTTGCACTGACCGCAAGCACCCTTACCACCACATGCTGAGGGAAGGAAGATACCCTGCTCAGAGAGTGTGTTGAGGAGTGTAGAACCTGACTCTACCTCCAATACCTTGCCACCCTCGTTGATGTCGATCTTAACGGCACCAGACGAGGTAAGTTTTGCCTTTGCAAAGAGTAGTAGCGCCACCAACACGAGTGTCACCACCAAAAAGGCAACTACTGCATAAATAATAATCTCCATCTTTTACTCTTATTAAAGGTTATTCCTCGACTGTCTCAGATGACTCAGCAACCTGTGCCTCCTCAACATTCTCAATAACAATCTCCTCTACTGGCTCAGTAGCAGGCTCCTCGGCTGCAGTTTCCACAACGGGCTCTGCAACCTTCTCCTCGCCACCGAACAACTTGTCCAACTGGATACCTGAGAAGATCATGAAGGCGATACCCATCAAACCAGTGATGATAAATGCGATACCTGGGCCCTTCATAGCTGCAGGAATGTGTGAGTACTCAATCTTCTCGCGGATAGCTGCCATCATAACGATAGCCAACCACCAACCAATACCTGAACCAAGACCGTAAACGATTGAGTCGCCTACGTTGTTGATCTCGGTACCCACCATCTGCTGCATGAAGAGTGAACCACCCATGATGGCACAGTTTACAGCGATAAGGGGCAAGAAGATACCCAACTGGTTGTACAACGATGGAGAGAACTTCTCGACAACCATCTCCACCAACTGCACGAATGCAGCGATAACGGCGATGAACAAGATGAACGACAAGAAGCTCAAGTCGATGCCCTCACCCAAAATACAAGTGTCGGGAGAGAGTACATACTTATTTAATAGGAAGTTCAAGGGCACAGTCATAACCTGTACGAAGGTAACAGCAGCACCCAAGCCCAACGCGGTCTTTACGCTCTTAGATACGGCGATATATGAACACATACCAAAGAAGTATGCGAAGACCATGTTCTCAATTAACGCCGAATTAATAAACAAATTTAACATATGCTACCCTCCTATTTTTCCTGAAGATCCTTGTTAATAGTACGATGTATCCAGATGATGCAACCTACGATGATAAGTGCCATCGGTGGGAAGAGCATCAAACCGGTGTTCGAGTAGAAACCGCCGTTTGCAATGTACCAGTTCTCAGGGATAATGGTCATACCGAAGAGTGTACCAGAACCCAAGAGCTCACGGAAGAATGCTACGATAACCAAGATGATGGTGTAGCCCAAACCGTTTGCGATACCGTCAACGAATGATGCCCAGGGCTTGTTACCCAATGCAAATGCCTCAACGCGACCCATCACGATACAGTTGGTGATGATAAGACCAACATATACAGAGAGCTGTTTTGATACATCATACATAAATGCGCGCAATACCTGGTCAACAACGATTACAAGTGTTGCGATAACAACCAACTGGATGATGATACGAATACGTGAAGGTACGCTATTACGCAAAAGTGACATCACAAGGTTAGAGAATGCACATACGAAGGTTACAGAGATACCCATAACGAATGCAGGCTCCAACTTAACAGTTACGGCAAGAGCCGAGCAGATACCCAAAATCTGAACGATAACGGGGTTGTTTGCTGCCAAAGGATTTGTAAAATTCTTACTCAATTTCATAGCTTACTCCTCCACAACATTAGTAGGTTCAACATTCTTCTCATCGCATGAGCCACAGCACTGCTCGTCGCACTGCTTCTCACACTCTGTGCACTCGTCGCACTGCTTCTCGCATGTCTCACGCTCGGGGCATGAAGCACACTTCTCACACTCTGCCTTCTTGTCGCATGATGCCTTAACCTCAGCGTTGCCACGGAGGAATGACTCATACTTCGAGATAGAGTTCTTAAGCATAGCGTTTACACCCTCGCAAGTCTTTGTACCGCCAGTGATAGCATCAACCTTTGATACCTCGTTCTTTGCGTCTGTCTCGTTGAGACCCTTGACCATCTCAACAGCGATATTCTCACCATCGTAAAGAACCTTGCCATTGAACTTCTTCTGCCACTTCTCGGTTGCAATCTCAGCACCAAGACCTGGAGTCTCACCTGCGTGGTCCATAACGATGCCTGTGATAACGAAGTTATCCTCAGCCTTCTGCAATGATACATAACCCCAGATGTCGCCCCAGAGACCCTTACCTACGATAGGAAGAACGTACTTCTCTGCGCCATCCTTCTCCATCTTGAAGATGGGGAGGTTGTTCTGTGTCTCAGCCAAAGCCTTGCGGTCGCCAAGCAACTCCCATGTTGCTTTCTCGTCCTCAACTGCAGTGAACTCACCATTAGTGATGCTACCAATAGTAACCACCTCATCGAAGTTTGCATCAGCCTCACCAAAGGCTTTCAAAATTGACTTCTGCTGCTCGTTAAGAACATTAGCATCCTGCTCATCCTTGAGCTCTGTTGCCAAGAAAGCGAGCAAAGCACCCACGATAACCACCATCACAACTGTGTAGATGATGATATATGCATTTGAATTCTTATTAATTGCCATAGCTCCTCAGATTATTTAACGTTCTTGATTAGCTTCTTACGACGTGCAATGTTGCGCTCAACAACGAAGTAGTCGATAAGCGGAGCCAAAGCATTCATAAAGAGGATTGAAAGCATCATACCCTCGGGGTAAGCGGGGTTGATAACGCGGATGAGGACCGCCAACATACCCACCATCAAACCGTAGATCCACTTACCAGTGTTTGTCTGAGCAGATGTAACGGGGTCAGTAGCCATAAATACAGCACCGAATGCGAAACCACCAACGAGAAGGTGGAGGTATGCGGGGTAGTCTGTCATGCCAACAGCCTGGAAGAGGTAACCCATAGCCAAGCCACCAGCGAATACTGACAACATGATGCGCCATGAAGCTACGCCTGTGAAGAGCAAGATAGCAGCACCGATCAAGATTGCCAAAGTTGATGTCTCACCCATAGAACCCGGGATAAAGCCAAAGAAGGCATCCAAAGCTGAGATAGGCTCTGCACCCTGAGCGTGAAGAGTACCATAGTCAGCAAGGTTTGCCAATGGTGTAGCGCCTGTAGTAGTAGCTACGCCCTCAGCATTGAGACCCAAGAGGTTGTGAATCTTGCCAGTTGAGTACCATACGTTCTCACCTGACATCTGGGGAGTATATGCGAAGAAAGCAAAGGCACGTGCCAACAACGCGGGGTTGAAGACGTTCATACCTGTACCACCGAATACCTCCTTACCGATGATAACAGCGAATGCAGTAGCTGCAGCAACCATCCAAAGTGGAGTACCAATAGGCATAACCATAGGGATGAGAAGACCTGATACGAGGAAGCCCTCATAGATCTCGTGCTTACGACGCTCTGCAAAGATGAACTCGATAGCAAGACCTGTTACATATGACACTACGATCATAGGCAACATCTCGATCAAACCATAGAGGAATGCGTCGCATACGCCAGTCATACCAGCCAAACGGCCGATGTTGTACATGCCAAACAACAAAGCGGGGATAAGAGCCACAACAACGGTGATCATCACACGCTTGATATCGTTACAGTCGCGGATGTGAGCACCGCGCTTAGTTACGATGTTTGGAGCATAAAGGAAAGTCTCAAAACCGCCAAATGTCGAGTGCAAGAAACTTAGCTTACCACCCTCAGAGAAGGTGGGCTTAATCTTATCTACAAATTTACGCAATCCCATAATTAGCTCTCCTTAATCATTAAGTTAATACCATCGCGCAAAATCTGCTGCATGTTAATCTTTGAGGGATCAACAAACTCACAAAGCGCCAAATCCTCGGGCAATACCTCATACAAACCGAGGTTCTCCATCTTGTCGAGATCCTTTGTGAGACATGCCTTGAGCAAGTAAGATACGTAAACATCCATTGGCAAGTACTTCTCGTAGAGACCTGTAACAACGAATGGACGCTCCTCACCGTTAGTGTTGGTGTCGAGGTTGTAAGACTTCTTGGGGAAGAGCCATGAGAAGTATGAGCCAGATACCGAGAAGCGGTGGAAGCGGGGCATTGCCCAACCCAAGAACTCATACTTGTCACCCTCGGGGATGAGAGTAACCATGTTTGCGTTAGCTGCGAGATAACCATCCTTAGCTGTAGCAACACCAGTGAGCACGTCACCAGAGATGATACGTACGCCATCCTTAACCTCGCCTACGATAGACTCTACTGCAGCGCCAGCGATAACGCGCTTGTAGCAGGGCTTCTCTACCTCGCTACCAGCAACAGCGATAGTCTTAGACATATCGAGCTTGCCAGTCATCACGAGGCGGCCGATCATAGCAACATCCTGGATGTTTACAGTCCAAACGATGTCACCCTTAGCGATACGGTCGATGTGGTGAATCTGAACACCTACATTACCTACGGGGTGCTTGCCAGAGAAGGTGTGGTACTCAACACCCTTAACCTCTGCCATGAAGCCCTCGTCGCCCTTGCGAGCTGAGAGGTGCACCTTGCCGTCGGTCAAGCGTGCCAAAACTGCCATACCTGCCTCGATAGCTGCCTTCTCGTTGCTCAACACGAAGTTGTAGTCGGGAGCGAGGGGCGCTGAGTCGAAAGCTGACACGAAGATAGCCTTGGGGGTAGCATCTGGGTTAGCGATGATACCATAGGGACGCTCTACGATGCGAGTCCAGAGACCCGACTCGAGCAACATCTCAACGATGGCTGAGCGCTCTGCCTTGGCAACATCTACCACAGTCAACTGCTTGTACACCTGTGTTGCATCGGGCTCGATGGCAACGTTGAGGAGCTTACGCTTCTCGCCGCGGTTGATGGCTGAAACCACACCGCTAACGGGAGAAGTGAAGAGGATGCGTGGGTTGTTCTTATCGAAGAACAAGGCGCTACCTGCCTCTACCTTGTCACCTACCTTAACCAACAGCTTGGGTGTAACGTTCTCGTAATCAAGTGGGCTAACAGCGTATGACTTCGCCATAGGAGCATTCTCCAAGCGAGCCTCAGCCTTACCTACGAGCTTGATGTCGAGACCTTTACATAATTTAATGTTTTTCGACATAAAAACTGTTTGTTAGATTATAAGTTTAATTTAATAGTTTTATTGTGTAATTTTATCGCTTACAAAACTTTATGGTGTACCGATATACATTATAAAATGCGCACGAAGATACGGATTTTTTTTGAATTGACCAATCATTTCTCCGCATATTTGCATTTTGGTAGATAAATTAGTACATTTGTGGTCGAAGATGAATGATGCGAACAAAATATTGGTGGACATCCACACCCACCATCCGAGCCCTGATGTTGTGTCGCCAACGATGGCGGGCATACATCCGTGGGATGCAGAGCGTGGGCGTGACCTTCCCGATTTTGACCACTGCGACATCATTGGTGAGACGGGCTTAGATTTTGCTTGCGAGGTTGATAGGGTGGCTCAAGAGCGACTCTTTAGGACACACCTCGAGACTGCGGAGAAGTTGCATAAGCCCGTTGTGCTGCACGTCGTTAGAGCCTTCGAACCAACCATCAAAATACTCGCTGACTATAACATTGAAGGTATTGTGTTTCATGGCTTTATGGGTTCGGAACAACAGGCTATAGAGGCACTACGCCGTGGTTACTATCTCTCGTTTGGAGAGAGGTCTCTACGTTCGCTAAAGACGCGACAAGCGATAGTTGCGACACCCCTCGACAGGCTCTTTTGCGAGACCGACGATGATCCCTCGTTGAACATCGCCTGTGTGTATGCCGAGGTTGCGGAGATTAAGGGCGTAACGCTCGCAGAATTAGAGAGATACATATACGAAAACTATAAACGACTTTTTAGACTACGATGAGTAATTGGCTCGAGAGAACAGAGTTACTTTTGGGAGAGGAGAAGCTTAACTTGCTTCGCAATGCTAATGTGCTTGTTGTGGGCGTGGGTGGCGTAGGTGCCTATGCTGCCGAGATGATTGTCCGCGCGGGTGTGGGTCGCATGACCATTGCCGATGCTGATAAGGTGTCGGAGAGTAATATCAACCGCCAGCTTGTCGCCCTCCACTCGACAATCGGACGCGAGAAGTGTGACATACTAGCTGAGCGCCTTAAGGATATAAACCCTGAGTTGCAACTCTCTGTGGTTAACCGCTTTATAAAGGATGACGAGACCGACGCGCTGCTCGATAGCGATAAATTCGACTATGTTGTAGATGCTATCGACACTCTCTCGCCGAAGCTCGCACTTATCAAGGGTGCGCTCGACCGTGGCATACCCCTCGTAAGCTCTATGGGTGCTGGAGCAAAGACCGACCCCACGCTTATGGAGATTAAGGATATAGCCAAAACGCACCACTGCCCACTGGCGCATATGCTTCGCAAACGCCTGCATAAAATAGGCATAAAGCGTGGTTTCTGGGCTGTATTCTCGCCAGAAGCTGTGCGCGAGGGAGCTATGATTTTGTGCGAGGAGCAAAACAAAAAGTCCAACGTAGGCACTATATCATACATTCCCGCCATGTTTGGTATAGGTTGCGCCTCGGTTGTTGTGCGCGACCTTGTGGGAGAATTTCGCAGAGAAGAGAAAACTGAATAACCTAAAATTAAAATAGTGAGAATATGAATAAAATAGTCTTTTTGGATGAGTACAGCATCGCGGGTCGCGACCTCTCATCCATCACATCGCAGGGCGAATATGTAGCATACGAGAACACTGCAAAGGAGCAGGTTGTGGAGCGCCTCAAGGGTGCTGATGTTGCCATTACGAACAAGGTTATGATTGATGGCGATGCAATGTGCCAATTGCCTGACCTTAAGCTTATTTGCGTGGCAGCAACGGGCATGAACAACGTGGACCTCGAGGCAGCCAAGGAGCTCGGCATCGTGGTGAAGAATGCCGTGGGTTACTCGACAACTTCGGTTGCGGAGACTACGCTTGCCTCGGCACTTGCCCTTGCGCGTAACATAGTATATTTCGACGAGTACTTCCACGATGGTCGCTACGCTAAGGCTGATCGTGCCTTCTGCTACGACCGCTTCACCTTCGAGATTCGTGGTAAGAAGTGGGGTATCATAGGCCTCGGTAACATTGGCCGCGAGGTGGCACGCCTTGCCTCGGCCTTTGGTTGCGAGGTGCGCTACTTCTCAACTTCGGGCACCAAGCGCGAGGAGGCATACCCTGCAATGGAGCTTAAGGAGATGTTGGAGTGGTGTGACATCCTCTCTGTCCACTCGCCCCTCAACGAGCGCACACGTGGTCTTGTGGGTCGTGAGGAGTTGAAGGTCATGAAGCCCACATCGTTGGTTATCAACGTAGCACGTGGTGGTATCATCGACGAGGCGGCACTTGCTGAGGCACTCGACAATGGCTGGGTTGCAGCAGCAGCACTCGACGTATTCTCCGTGGAGCCACTCCGTGAGTCACCTCTATATAATATAAAGGATCGTTACCGCCTCTTGGCATCGCCACACAACGCATGGTCGGCAGCCGAGGCCATCGACCGTCTTATCGAGTGCGTAGCAAACAACATACGCACATGGCAGGAGGCGCAGTAACACGCCTCGTTGCACTACTTATCGCATCGCTATTTGGGGTTGTGGTGGCAAGCGCCGCGAGCCCCAAGTGGCGCGATTCGTTGCATCATAGGGTCTCGGTTGAGGTGCGTCCCGCCTATCATATTGCATCGCACTACGCCATGCGCCAGGGTAGTCATCCTCTAAATAGCGCCCTATCGTTGCATGCACGCTATAGCTTCTCGTTTAGTAAGGATAGCAGTATGGGCGAGTTATTCCCCACTGCATATCAAGGTGTTGGCATTGCAGCCTACACCTATTGGGAACATGACCTTATGGGTACGCCCATGGCGGCCTACATCTTCCAGGGAGCACGCATCGCTGACATAGCGCCCAACCTCTCAATAGGCTACGAGTGGAATTTGGGTTACTCGTGGGGCTGGCATCCCAACGATGCAATGAACTCGCGTGGCAACGTCATGATAAACGTCGCGATACCCTTTGTGTGGCGTGTGGGTGATAACTGGGAGTTCTCGTTTACGCCCGACTTCACGCACTTCTCGAATGGCGACACTCACTTCTCGAATGCCGGATCCAATATGTTTGGTCTGCGCCTAGGTACAACATACCTATTCAACAATGAGCGTATAGCAGCTTCGGCAAGACGATTTATAGAGCCGAGCAAGTCACTTATTAACAAGTGCGTTGCAAAGCATATCACATACGACATTATCGCCTATGGAGGCTGGCGCGCCGACAGATTTATGGAGGATGGTGCATTCTTCTACGTTGACAAGGCTCTACCTATTGCGGGTCTCAATTTTCAGCCTACCTACCACCTAAATGACTACTTTGGCGTGGGTGCCTCGCTCGACCTGCAATTAGACAGCTCTCTTAACCTTTATGGCGCCATCAAGGATGAGAATGGTAATACGATAGCCTACTCACGCCCCTCGCTTTGGGAGCAGACCGAGGTGGGACTATCTGTGCGAGGTGAGATACGTGCTCCAATCTTTACCATAGGCGTGGGTATAGGCGTTAATATGCACAATGTGGGCTACGATATGAGCCGATTCTATACCACCTTCTCGCTTAAGGCACATGTCACGCGTCAACTCTTTCTATATGTGGGTTACCGCTTCAACAGCACACAATATACCCACAATCTTATGTATGGCATAGGCATAAGGCTATAACGCATACTATATATAATAAGTAAGGAGATGCCCGCGAAAGGACATCTCCTATATTATTGCGCTACAAGGCGACTATTTTTTAGCCTCCTTCATGAACTTGGGGCGACCAAAGTTAAAGCCTACGCCTATGTATGCGTTCATAGACTTCATGTAGCGGGGTAGCGGAATCTGTATGCCCTCGAGTGTGGGGCCATTAACCATCTGAGTGTCGATATAGTCAACACCTGCATAGATATTCAAGACGCTGGGGTGGATGTTGAGCGCGAAGCCAAATACGCCGGGGCGATTCTCGTTGAGGAAGGTGTGACTAAATGTCGCTGAGAGCCAGTTTGTAGGTCGGAAGTTGACCGAGGCTGTAAGCTCAGAGTAGGTCATGGTGTTGCAGAATTTTGTGTGCGACAACACGCCAAAGGCAATGTGGTTATCCAGGATGTTGTACTCCACGCCGGCATTTACCGAGAAGTTGAGGCGTGAGATATATCCTCCGCCCTGGGGTGTCTCATCCATCTCCATGTTGAAGCTACCGTCGCTATCTGCCTCCTGTGTCTCGAGGTTGATGCCGTTGAAGTAGAAGTTGCCATTTAGCTTACCAGAGATGTTTGTTGTGCCCTGCGACCACTTGATAAAGCCGAGGTCGGTAACCGCAGCTGAGATTTTGAGCTGGTCATTCAAGAGGCGAACCTCCACACCAAGGTCGAGGGCAGCACCGTAGTTATTAATGTTGCCCAACAAATAGTTCAAGTCCGTGTTAATCATCTCATCGAGGCGGTTGTCAATGAGGATGCCGTTAGCGCGGAATGTACCATTCATAGAGGCATTCACAGCATCAGGATTAACATTGGCATAGAGCTCACTAAATTGCGCCTCTGCTGTGGCTACGCCCACCAAGAACTTAGCCTTGATACCGACATTTACATTCTCGTGCACGCGGAACGAAGTACCGAGGTAGGCGTCCATATAGGCATTTGCCTCGAGGGCTGTGTCGCCCAAGTCGTAGGTACCATTACCCAGGGTCTTGAGGGCCTTGAAGGCGTCCATCGACATCGCCATGTCTGCCGAGATGTTTGTATTTACGCCAAATGTCCAGAACATCTTCTTTGCATAGAAGCCCAAGCCGATGACATTAATCTTAGTATCCAAGGCGAGCTTACCCTGGGCGGGAAGCTTGCCAAAGAACTCGTCAGCAGTAACTGATCCGTGCAGCGCTGTTACGGTCTGATTGTCGCGCTGATAGAAGAAGTTGTCAACAGATAGAAAGTTCTGCGACACGTTGATGCCCAAGCCACTCATAGCGGGGAGTGCGATGTAGCCGCGTGTGGGAGCAAGCGCTGGGTTCATATCGTTACGGAAGTATGAACCCTCCATAAAGTATGAGTTGCGTGACTGCGCCGAGGCATTGTCTATACCTACGAAAGCAATTAGGCCTACAAGCAGTATAAGTACTCTCTTCATATTATCTCTGTTTTACTATTACATATTAAGTTTGTCAATATCTACGGTGATACCTCCGTTGAGTTCCACCTGCAACTTAACACCTAAGTACTGCTCAGTGCTCAATGCTACAGATTGCTCACCTGCGGCACTTGTTGCCTCGAGCTCGAAGGCTACGGCATCTACATTAGCGATGTTTGCAACCTTGCCATCCTCGCCGAGCTCAAGCTCAAAGCGGAGGGTGCTCACCTGGGGTGTCTTGCCATCTGCAGAGCCCTCAATTATAGCACCGTCGGCGATTGTTACCTGTGCCTCGGTGTTGTTGCCCTCAGCATCTTTGAGTGTAGCCTGAGCTGCCAACTGCAAAGGTGTGGTGTTGGTGATGGTTGCAATAAGCGCAACATCGCCAACCTGGATGTCATACTCCGCGAGCTGTGTAAATAGAGAATTAAGGTCGCCTATCTCATCGCTGTAGCGCACCTTGAGGCTGTCGTCAATAGCAAATGGCACATCCAGTCTGTAACCATAAGAGATAGAGAGGTTGTCGGTGATATATAGCGTCTGTGTCTGCTCCGAGTTCACGCTAAGCTCGAGATTGATGTCGAGTGCGTCAGGAATAGAGCCGCAGAGCAACTGTGTTACATCGCAAGCCACGAAAGTGTATCGCTCGTCAGTGTAGCTCGCACGAAGGCTCTCGTCGGCAATGATAAGAATCGCCTCCGCATCCTCGATAGCACCATTGCTATATGTCGCAGGCTTAAGCTCGATATTGTTGAATGATACAGCATTAGCCTCGTTTGCCACGCCACCTACACTTGGTGTAACAGAGCCTGAAAGCATGGCTGAGATGGTGAGAGGATGAGTAATGTTTACCTCAATAATGGGCTTTATGCCGATACCGTCAATCTCAAGGTTGAGACCGAGATCTTCGAGACCTGATATTTCGAACGACTGATCTACCTCATAGGTGTAGTCAACCTTACCGCTGAATGACTCTATTGCAAGGCGTGACTCTTCGATGCCAACCTCGATGTTGAGCTCCTCCTCGTACTTCAAAGCTGATACGTTTACCTGTGCACCCTCCTTGAAGTGTGCTCTGATAGAGGGCTCGAAGTCTAGCTCTATCTCGCCTGCTGAGTCGGGCTCAAGACCTTCAGCACCAAAGTCGAGGGCCTCGATGGCGATCTTAACGCCCTTGTCGAGCTGCGCTATGGTCGTTGTGATCTCGCATGTAGCCTCATTGTAGTCGTAGCTCTCGCCATCTACATGGTGAAGTTTGAGGTATGAGGGCAAGCCTACCACGACCTCAATATCCTCAGCAAGATCTCCAAGCCAATCCATGCCATGAGCATAGAAGTTGAGTATAGAGTCATCATTCTGAAGCATGCTCACGCGGTTTACCTTCTTGAGTTCTGTGGGGAGGTCCTTAATCTCGATGGGCTCACCATCCTCTACGGCATAGTCAATAAGTTCTATGTCAGAGTTTACAGCCACCTCAGCATCGCCATACTTGAACTCTGCATTGAGTTTAACCATTGGAGGCAAGTTCAAATTGACAGTTCCGGCCTGGGTTTTCAGCTCAAAGTTTATGTCGCATGTGAGCTTCAAGGGGATATCCAAGTGGTGGTTTTCGTCAAGAGCAGTATTGTTTGTTATGCTCTCTACATATATTACGAAGTCAATAGAGTCTGTGCCCGAAGCGACGGGATAGGTGTTGCCGTATGTATTGCCGTCACATATTAGCTTGTTATCTGCATCAAGGATGCGGAATGAACCACCCTCGATGTTGAGTACGAATTCAATATCGCCGCCGCCGTTAACATCTGCCAAGCCGTTGAAATCTACATGTATGTGCATGGGGGCGCCATAGTGGCCATCCTCAATGTCACGGAAGTAAATCTTGTTGATGTTATTAATCTGCTCGGGTACGTCAAACTCGATATGGAGATTGTCGCCCTCGAATACCTTATTGTAGTTACCTGTTATAGGGATGTTGATACCCTCAGGAATTGTGAAATTTGTTCCAGAGTAGCTGTCAAAGCCTCCCACATTAATAGTTTCGTTGGCCTCAATAGCGATTGCCCTCATATCGAAATTGAATGAAGGATACTCCACCTTGAAGGCGTTCGCTATCTGAGGGATCTCAAACTCGGTGCTGATGCCCTCGATGTTGATTGTCTCGCTCTCGCCCTCGTAGCTGAACGATAGGTTGCCGTTCTCGTCGATTGTTAGACCCTCGATGTCCTGACCCTCGAGAAGGTCACCCAGAGTCTTGTCTTCGATGTATCCTATGGGTAGTGTCGTCTTGCCACTACCTACGGTCACCTCCTTTGATACGTTGTTTAGATCAAAGGATTGGTCAACACATGCAATGGTTGCAAATGCGCATACTGCACCCAAAATGCGGTATGCATAACTTTTAATTCTCATATGTTTATAATTGTTTGTGTTTCGTCTGACTTTCTCGCAGATGATGCTACTGCAAATATAATAAATATTTCCTGAAACACGCCATATTTATCAGTGAATTTAGTGGAAAAAGTAACTAAAATGATGCGCATCGCTCGATAAAAAAACGGATAGGCTGTGTGGCCTATCCGCTCTTTGGATTGAGGGGCGTAGATGATCCCTTATAAATAGATTATTTGTTTAGTTTAGCCCATGTATCCTTCAACGTAACGGTACGGTTGAAGATGAGGTGGTCGGCTGTTGACTCCTTATCCACGTTGAAGTAGCCGATACGCTGGAACTGTAAGTAGTCGTAGGGCTTAGCGTTAGCCAAGTGTTTCTCTACGTAGCACTCTGTCAACACCTTGAGTGAATCCTCGTTGATCATCTGCTTCATAGCCTCGAGTGCCTCGCAGCCTGTCTCCTTGCGTATTGCTGCCATCTCGTCGCGGGGGTTCTCAACCTTCCACAAACGGTCGTAGAGGCGCACCTCGGCCTTGATGCAGTGGTTGCAGCTCACCCAGTGGAGCGTACCCTTAACCTTGCGGTTTGAGCCTGGAAGACCTGTCTTTGTGTCGGGGTCGTACTCAGCATATACGGTTGTGATGTTGCCCTCGGCATCCTTCTCGCAACCAGTACACTTCACGATATATGCGTTCTTGAGGCGTACCTCCTGACCTGGGGTCATGCGGAAGTACTTCTTGGGTGCATCCTCCATGAAGTCCTCGCGCTCCATCCAGAGCTCGCGGCTGAACTCGATGGTGTGCGTTGCAGAGTTGGGATCCTCGGGGTTGTCGATAGCCTCGAACGACTCAACCTGACCCTCGGGATAGTTGGTGATGACGAGCTTTACGGGGTCGATAACGGCGCTAACGCGGGTAGCACGCTTGTTCAAGTCGTCACGTACGGCAGACTCCAAGAGTGCCATGTCGTTCAACGCGTCGTATGTTGTGTAGCCAATCTTATCGACGAAGTTGCGGATAGACTCGGGCGAGTAGCCACGACGGCGGAAGCCACACAATGTTGGCATACGTGGGTCATCCCAGCCATTTACCAAGCCCTCCTTAACGAGGATAAGCAAGTTACGCTTACTCATTAGCGTATAGTTGAGGTTGAGCTTGTTGAACTCATACTGACGTGGACGCTCGTCTGATGGGTCAACACCCTCCTTCACCCAATCCACGAACAAGTCGTAAAGGGGACGGTGGGGCACGAACTCAAGGGTACACAACGAGTGTGTCACACCCTCGAAGTAGTCGCTCTGGCCGTGTGCGAAGTCATACATAGGATATACCTTCCATGTGTCGCCTGTGCGGTGGTGGGGGTGGTTGACAACGCGGTAGATGATAGGATCGCGGAAGTGCATGTTCGAGCTCGCCATGTCGATTTTCGCGCGCAACACCATCTTACCCTCCTCAATCTCGCCATTTGTCATCTTCATAAAAAGGTCGAGGTTTTCCTCGATGGGGCGATTGCGGAAGGGACTTTCGGTTCCCGCCTGTGTGGGTGTGCCCTTCTGTGCTGCAATCTCCTCAGATGTCTGCTCATCGACGTATGCTTTGCCCTGCTTGATGAGGCGGATGGCGAAGTCCCACAACTGCTGGAAGTAGTCCGAAGCGTAGTACTCTGCACCCCACTCGAAGCCGAGCCACTTGATATCCTCTTTAATAGCCTCTACATACTCCACATCCTCCTTTGTTGGGTTTGTGTCGTCGAAGCGGAGGTTACATACGCCGCCATAGCGCTTCGCTACGCCGAAGTCCATGCAGATGGCCTTGGCATGACCAATGTGGAGGTAGCCATTAGGCTCGGGTGGGAAGCGTGTCTGCACACGTGTCTTACCCTTGGCGATACCCTCCTCGATGATCTCTTCTACGAAGTTCAAAGACTTCTCCTTTACTTCTGTTACTTCAGTTGTCATAGTCTTATGTATGTTTTAATTACTTATTTATTCTATTGTCTGGTTGCGCTTTAGACTGATTTTTGTGCCGAGGGCTACATCCACCTGCAACCATTGTCGCGTGCCCCAGCCTGTGCCGTCATACTCGGCTGTTATGCCCGCCTTAATACCCACGGTATTGTTAAAGAACCATCGGCTATACGATAGTGCAATAGCATCGTAGATGCCCTTCTCGGTACGGTATAGTGACATGCCGTGATATACATCCGAGCCGTAGCGGTTGTAGTAGCTCAACAACGAGCCCTTACCAACATAGAGGCGGTTAGAGAGCTCCAAGCCGTTCCACTCGAAATTTATAAATAGCTCACCACCAAACGGGTGTTCCCACTTGTTCTCATTGATGCGGTCGCGCTGCAACGACTGCACATAGCCGAGGCGCACATCCATATAGAGCCACCAACGACCAATCTCTGTAAGCACGCCATCCTCCCACTCAACATATGGCGTAAGCATTATGTTGTCCACAACGCCATCCACGGTCTCGGGGTTGTAGTCCTTGGCATAGTGACCCATATAGAAGTCGTAGCCGTATGATAACCACCCGCGTTTGAAGAAGCTATGCTTGCCCGACGACATTATCGCGAACGACTCGCGCACATCGTAGCTACGCATGCCGGTATAGTCCATCGCGAACTCCACAAAAGAGGGAGATGTTGTGGAGCCGTAGCGTGCCAAGACACCGCTGAGGCTGTTATTGTAGTAGCAGTAGGCGGGGTCGAAGAAGAGTGGCGAACGCAAACCCTTCATCGCGCTACGGGGGAAGATACCCGCATATAGTTTTACCTCGGGAGCATTGTAGGCGTAGTAGAGTTGCAACTTCGCCTTCGAGAGAAATTTGTTGTGTCCGAAGTCCTGGTACAGGTCTGCTCCCACCATCAGCTGGTTGCGATATTGCCACTCGATGCCCACTTTGGGTGTCAGGCGGGCGCCAAAGAGCGTTTCCGAATTTACGCCCTTCATCGAGGCGTACTCCGTATTGTCGAAGAGCGTGGTGAAGTCTGCTTCGAGTTTTAGTTCTGGTAACAATGGTTTCTCCAATAGTAACATTGGCGCAGAGTATGCGTACCCCCCCCCAACGAGGGTTGCAAACGTGAGGAGTATGTATGCTACAAATCTACGCATTGGTTGCCTATAGAAAACATTTGGCGCAAATTTACCAAAAATATTTTATATTTTATTACTTTTGTGGCGTAATAATTAAAATTACTTAAAAATATATTTATCTACCGATAAAACTTAAATATTGAGATATGCGTAAATTGCTTAACGAGGAACTTGGTCGCCCTACAATCGAGGAGTATGCCTCGGTGGAGAAACTACCCGTAGTCGTGGTACTTGACAACGTGCGCTCGGCACAGAATGTTGGCTCATTCTTCCGCACCGCTGATGCCTTTGGTATTGAGCGTGTTGCACTGTGTGGCATCAGCTGCACACCCCCCAACCGCGAGATACACAAGACGGCGCTCGGCTCGGAGCAGAGCGTGGCGTGGAGCTACCATGAGACTACGCTCGAGTGTGTGGAGCAGTTGCGCAAGGAGGGCTACCGTATCATCGCTATCGAGCAGATTGAGGGCTCGACAATGCTCAACGATTTCCGCGCGGAGGAGGGCAAGAAGTATGCCCTTATCTTTGGCAACGAGGTTGACGGCGTGGATCAGGCTATCGCCGACATCGTGGATGGTGCAATCGAGATACCTCAGGTGGGTATTAAGCACTCGTTGAATGTCTCTGTATCGGCGGGCGTACTGATGTGGGAGATGTTTCGCCAGTTTAAGTAGTCGAATTGAAGAGAAAAAAGTAAAGGGATTGTGCCGAAGCGCAATCCCTTTATTCGTTTATACTCAATACCTTAGTCGAGAGGGTAGGCCGCTACGAAGCAGTCTGCCACGCGCAACTCCTCCTGGTGCTCCTTGAGGTTCGAGATGTTTACATCACCGATGATGTAGTTGTACTCTTCCGATGTGTACTGCTCGCGAATCTTCGAGAAGTTAAGCAAGTTGCGCTGCTCCTCGGTCTTATAGCGGAAGTAGATGCGGAAGGTGTGGTCGCATGAGTAGTGGGGCAGTACAGAGTCGTTACGCTTCTTGTACTCGTAGCGGTAGTTGTAGCCACATGCGGTGATGTCGCTCAATACGGCTGAACCTGTGGGGTGACCACCTGCACCGCGACCGAACATAAACTGCTTGTCGTAGAACAAACCCTTGATAACCACGCCATTGAATTCATCCTCAACGCTGTAGATATACTTGTTGCGTGAGATAAGCTGTGGTAATACGCACATGATAAGCTTGTCCTCGACCTTCTCGACATGAGCCACGAGCTTTATGCGGCGCTCCTTCTCGTGAGCAAAGCGGATGTCGGCGTCGTTCATCGTAGAGATGCCGTATGTTAGAATCTCCTCGGGTGCGACATATACGCCAAAGGCGTGCATTGTGATGATGATAAGCTTATACAACGAGTCCCAGCCGTCGATGTCGAGCGTGGGGTTGCTCTCCGCGAAGCCGAGGTCCTGAGCGAGCTTCAACGCCTCCTTATATCCCATCTTCTCGTTGAAGATCTTCGAGAGGATGAAGTTTGACGAGCCGTTGAGGATGCCCTTAACCGAGAAGAGGAGGTCGTTGTCGTAGTACTCCTCGAGGTTGCGGATTACGGGGATAGAGCCACATGCTGAGGCGTCGTAGAGCAAGGCAGTGTTGTACTGCTCCTGGAGGTCAATAAGCTCTGGCAAGTGGTGGCCGAGCATCTTCTTGTTGCCCGAAACTACGGGTATGCGCATCTTAAGCGCACGCTTCACGATGTCGTATGCCGCCTCTGCATCGTCGATAACCTCGACGATGAGGTTGATGTTGCGGTCGTTGAAGATGTCATCGGGGTTTGATGTGAACTCCACATCTACATCGCCGCGCTCCTTGCTGGTGTCTCGCACGCAGGCGCGTACGATGCTTACATTCTTTGAGTTGATGCGCTTAAGTACGTCGTAGAGACCATGTCCTACATTACCAAAACCGAAGAGACCTATATTAAGCTGTTTCATAATCTGCAATATTTTAAGGTGTTATCTAATAAAATTCTGAATTATCGTGTTTAGTTTTTCGTGTTCAACGAGGAAGCCGTCGTGGCCAAACTCCGACTCTATGAGGTGGTACTCCACATCGCGGATGTGCTCCCTCAAAGGTATGTGTGCCTCGGGCGGAAAGAGTATATCCGAGCTGATTGCAACGACAAGTGCGCGTGCCTCGATTTTTTCGAGTGCCTCGGCGATGGAGCCTCTGCCACGCGCTATGTTGTGTGAGTCAACAGCCTCACTCAAGCGGTAGTACGACAATGCGTTAAACCTACGTCGTAGCTTCTCGCCCTGATACTGCTGGTAGCTGTGTGCGCGGCGTGTGAAGCTCGCCTCGGCGGGGTTCTCGTCTTGCTGTGTGGCGTTGTATGCCGCACCTCCGCGATAGCTTATGAGGGCTATGGAGCGTGCTACAGCCATGCCGTCAATGCCAGCGTCGTCGCGCCTCTCTCCCCATGTCTTGTCTGTACGTATCGCCATGCGCTGTGACTCGTTGAATGCCGCTGCCCAAGGCTCTGTACATGTGGTAGTTGCGATGAGCGCTACGGACTCCATGAACTTGGGCTCCGCGATTGCCCACTCCATACACTGGAAGCCGCCAATCGAACTACCAATAAGGAGTTTTACGTGCTCTATGCCGAGGTGCTTAGCCAGGAGCTGATGGCACTTGACCATGTCGCGAACTGTAATCTGCGGAAAGTCGTAGTAGTACTTCTCGCCCGTTGCAGGGTTAACCGAGAGGGGCGATGTCGTGCCGTAGTGCGAGCCGAGGAAGTTGGCGCATACGATAAAGTAGCGCGTGGGGTCGAGAAAGCGTCCCTCCTCCACGGTATGTGGCCACCAGTCGGCAACATCGGAGTTCGCTGTGAGGGCATGACACACCCAGATGACATTATCCTTTGCCGCGTTTAGCGTGCCGAAGGTGTCGTAGGTGATGTCCACCGCGGGGAGCACTGCGCCCGACTCCAGCGTTATCGCCTCGCTATGATGATAAACCTGCGCCATAGCCTAAATCTTCGATAGTGCCTCCTCGTAGTCGGCGATTATATCCTCTACATTCTCCAAGCCGAGCGATATGCGGAGTAGTGTAGGTGTAATGCCTGCCGCGCGCTTCGCCTCGTCCGAGAGCTGCTTGTGTGTTGTTGAGGCGGGGTGTGTAACAACGGTTATAGAGTCGCCAATCATGGTCATGTTGCCCGAGAGTTTGAGGCTCTCGACAAACTTTACGGTAGAGTCCAAGTCGCCCTGAAGCTCGATGGTCATTACTGCCGATGCACCATGACGGAAATACTTCTTTGCAAGGGCGTGGCTGGGGTGCTCCTCGAAGCCTACGAAGCTGACGCTCTTAACCTTGGGGTGGTTGCGGCAGTACTCCGCCAAGCGGTATGTAGACTCCACCTCGTGCTTCACGCGCAACGATAGGGTCTCCAAGCCGAGCAACATGAGGTATGCGTCAAATGGCGATGGGCAGCAGCCGAAGTCGCGCATGCCATCCACACGGCACTTCACGATAAATGCCTGATTGCCAAATGCCTCGCATAGGTTGAGGCCGTGGTAGCCCTCCGATGGACCATCAATCTGTGGGAACTTGCCCGAAGCGCGCCAGTCGAACTTACCGCTATCTACGATGATGCCACCCATGGCTGTGCCGTGGCCATTAATCCACTTTGTAGCCGAGTCGGTGATGATGTCGGCGCCCCACTCGAAGGGGTTACATAGGTAGCCACCCGCACCAAAGGTGTTATCGACGATAAGTGGAATATTGTTCTTGTGTGCCACCTCGGCGAGTGCCTCGATGTCGATAACACGACAGGTTGGGTTACCCATAGACTCGGCAAACACCGCGCGTGTCTTGTCGTCGATGAGCGCGGCAATATCCTCCGCCGAGTCGCTCTTAGCCAGACGACACTCGATGCCCACATTGCGCAACGAGATGACGAACTGGTTGTGTGTGCCACCATAGAGGTAGGGCGATGCCACGATGTTCTCGCCAGCCTTGGCAAGGGCAGTTACGGTAAGCAGAATTGCCGACATGCCCGAAGCGGTAGCCAAGGCGCCCACACCACCATAGAGGGCTGCGATGCGCTCCTCGTATGCTGCGGTTGTGGGGTTGTGCAGGCGGGTGTAGATATATCCTGGCTCGCTGAGTGTGAAGAGGTTAGCGGCATAGTCGCACGATGAGAAGTGGTATGCAGCAGTAGGGTGTATGGCAATACCGCGTGCCAATGACTCATCCACCTTATAACCTCCGTGTATCTGTATAGTTTCGAAATGTAACTTTCTGTCGCTCATAGCTATATGGTCTTAAAATAGGTTCATAATCAATCTATGATGAGGCCTCTCGAGAAGCATCATCGTCTGTGTGGTTGCATGTTTGGTGAGGTGTACGACCGTGGTCATACGATGATATAGTAGTGCCTAACGGCACATTCGCATAGAACTGTGCATTGAGGCGTGTATCATAGCCTCAACAATCATAATTCGTATGTCACAGTGCCTACGCATAGCTGAAATGTTTGTTTTGCAAAGATAATAAAATTTTTTTATAATTCCAAACATCTGCCTATAAGCTTTTATATTTCATAAAATTTGCCTATATTTGCAGACTGAATAATAATATTATTGTGCTACTATGAAACGTACTCTTGACATAAGCTACGAGCACTACACCTCTATCGCAGAGCTTGAGGAGCTTGACCGCGACCTTGTTGCTGAGGCACAAGAGGCTACAAAAACGGCCAATGCCCCCTACTCAAACTTCCATGTGGGAGCTGCCGTGCGCCTTAAGAGTGGCCGCACGCTTCACGCCTCGAACTTCGAGAGCGAGGTCTATCCCGCAGGTTTGTGTGCCGAGCGCTCGTTACTCTTCTACGTCGAGGCAAACTATGGCAACGACCCCATTGAGGCGTTGGCCATCGCTTCGGTGCCATCCGAGAGGGAGTGCTACCCCTGTGGCCAGTGCCGCCAGGTTATTGTAGATGTTGAGCGCAGACAGAAATCACCCATACGTGTTATCATGTCGGGTGCTGGCTCGGCAACTGTCGTAGATAGCGCCGAGAAGTTGTTGCCATTTACGTTTAAGTTGTAATACGATTATCGAAATATGTTCACTATCAAAGATATACTTTACGAAGACAACCACCTGATTATCGTCAATAAGCATGTTGGCGACTTGGTGCAGAGCGATCCCGACGGCACGGAGGCTATCGAGGATCAGATTAAGGCGATGATTAAGATTCGCGACCATAAGCCCGGTGCAGTATTCCTTGGCGTAGCACACCGCATCGACCGCCCCGTGAGCGGCGCTGTAATCTTTGCCAAGACATCGAAGGCATTGGTGCGTCTCAACGAGATGATTCGCAACAAACAGCTCAAAAAAACCTACTGGGCAATCACCGAGGAGCGCCCCGCGGAGGAGGAGGGCTCATTGCGCCACTTCATCGCGCGCAACGCAAAGACCAACCGCTCACACGCCTACCAGAAGCCTAAGGGCGATGCTAAGGAGGCGTTGTTGGACTACCGCGTGTTGGGTGCCTCGACAAACTACACACTCGTTGAAGTGGACCTCAAGACTGGTCGTCACCACCAGATTCGCGCGCAGCTCTCGGCTATTGGTTGCTCAATCAAGGGTGACCTCAAATATGGCGCTAAGCGCTCGAATAAGGATGGCGGTATCTCATTGCACTCACGTCGCGTGGAGTTCTTGCACCCCGTAGGTGGCAAGCCCATCTCGGTTACAGCCCCAACGCCTAAGGGTGATGGTCTTTGGGACTTTTTCGAGTGCGCACAATCGGAGAACTAACCTATGAGGTTGCTTATACAGCGCGTCACGGAGGCGCGTTGCCATATCGATGGCGCGGTATTTAGCGAGATAGGCAAGGGCTTAGTGGTCCTTGTTGGCGTGGGCCACGATGAGACCCCCGAAGACTTGGAGTGGCTTACGAAGAAACTCGTGCAGCTGCGCATCTTCGACGATGTGGAGGGTGTTATGAACTGCTCGGTGCAGGATGTCGAGGGCGATGTGATGATTGTCAGTCAGTTCACGCTCCACGCCATGACCAAGAAGGGTAACCGCCCCTCGTGGATAAAGGCTGCGCCCGAGGCTATATCGAAACCCCTATATGAGGAGTTTGTCGCAAAGGTTGAGGCGGCACTTGGTCGTAGGGTGGCTACGGGAAGCTTTGGTGCGGATATGAAGATAGAACTTACGAACGATGGCCCTGTGACCATCTGGATAGATTCAAAAAATAGAGAATAGGTCATCACTTATGAAGAGATTATTCTACATCGTGGCGCTCCTTTTTGTCGCTGTCGCTTGCGAGAAGGAGGCCTCATTCAGTTGCCGTGTTATTGAGCACGGCGTGGAGGGGGTAACTGAGACATCGGCTACACTCACAGCAACGGTCCATGCTTCAAATTATGGAGCTATCGACCGCATGGGTTTTGTGGTGAGCACCAATGGCAAGGATGAGATTTACCCCTCGAATATCGGCCGTATGATAGAGGTTGAGGTTGAGGATTTGAAGCCCGCTACGGCGTACGAGTATAGCATTATCGTCTATGCTAATGGCGACAGCTGGTTGCTCGAGGGTGGTGCGTTCAAAACGCTGAATGTCAATGAGGAGCCTGACCTCGAACCCGAGCCAGGCCCAACACCAGACCCCGACCCCGATCCTGATCCTGACCCAGACCCAGACCCAACGCCAGACCCTGAGCCCGAGCCAGAACCCGAGCCTACCCCCTCTACGGGTATGACATATCGCGTGGATTGGTATGAGTTGCCCATCGAGGTGGATGCTAATAAGGATGGTCGCGACGATGAGAACCCCGACTACTACTATGCGCACCACTTGTGTGCTGGTGGCGAGAAGAATGCCCAGAGTAATGGCTCGGCACGAAACTATACCGTCTGCTTCTCGGCTAATCACCACTGCCCTGTGTGGGTGGCAGCACCACGCCACTCTATGTATAGCGGCTCGGCAAAGCGTACCGATGCCTATACGCAGGACCCAAAGATCCCCGCAGATATTCAGTATGTGCGTAAGGATGCCGATAGTGGCTGCAACAATGGTCACATGCTTGGCTCGGCGGAGCGAACATCCTCTACCGAGACCAATAAACAGGTATTCTACTTCTCGAATATCGCGCCCCAGTATTCCGATACATTTAACACTGGCGGTGGCGCGTGGAACAACCTCGAGGACCATATCGACGGCTTGGTGTGTGCTGATACACTCTACACCGTAATCGGTTGTTACTTCGATAAATACACCGATGCTTATGGCAATACGGGTACGCCCAAGAAGATTTCGTTTGGTGGCCGCTCGGATGTGTCGCGCCCAACGATGTTCTACTACGCGCTGCTCCGCACAAAGAGGGGTAACTCGGGTAAGAGCGTCAAGGATTGCTCGGCATCGGAGTTGCAGTGTGCAGCCTTTGTTATCTGCCACGAGCAGGATAAGGGTCACAAGCCCCAGGTGAAGGATATAATCTCAATTGAGGAGCTCGAGGCTTTGACAGGCTTCACCTATTTCGAGAATGTGCCCAATGCGCCTAAGAGTACTTTTAACGCTGACGACTGGTTGTAATCGAAACCCTATATAATATAAAAGAAGTATGCTTATAGCATTGCAGAAGCGTAGAGAGAATATCGCAGAGTATATCCTCTACCTATGGCAGATTGAGGACCTGATGCGTGCCCTGCAGTTTAGCCCCGAGGCCATCTACTCGACACTTGTGGCCAAGGTGGAGGGCGCTGACGAGCAGCAGAAGGAGAATATCTTTAACTGGTATATGCAGATTGTGGAGCTACTGCGCAAGGAGGGCAAGGAGGAGAAGGGTCATATCGACCACACGCTACACCTTGTGGCCGATTTGCATAACCTCCATTTGCAGCTTATGAAGCTCCCCGTGGGCGAGCACTATCGCGTTACATATGCGCGCCTTGCTGCGGAGCTACCACGCCTGCGCACAATTCTCGATAACGATGAGATTAGCGATACGGAGCTCTGCTTCCGCGCCCTATATGCTGCGATGCTCTACCGCATCAAGGGTGGTGGCGAGCGCGCTATCGAGGATACGTTGGCCGTAATCTCGCCCGCTATAGGTGAGTTGGCAGCGATGCACGGCAAGGTCGAACGCGGTGAAATCAACCTCTTCGAGGATTAGTTGACAACGTGTAGTGGAATAAAATATTAACCTAAAATCTATTTAATTATGAAGAAGTTGGTTGCTATTTTGGCAGTTGCGTTACTCGCTGTAGCTTGTGGAACTACAAATGAGTCTAATACTATTGAGGATCAGGTTTTGGAGCGCATTGCAAAGATTGAGAATGCCGTTGAGGCGGGTGATGTTGATGCTGCGGCTACTGCGCTTCAGGATTTCGGAGAGTGGTGTGAGTCGTTCGAGGGCCAAGAGAGGAATGAGGTCGAGAAGGCTGTGGAAAAGCACAGCGATCGCATCATCGATGCAGTTGAAGCATGCGAGGCTTTGGTGATAAGTGCGTTGTATGATGAATATGATGAATACTACTACTAATAGGGCGTAGTATCGACTCTTTTTTAGGGGTTGCTGTGTCAATTTATAGCAGATAATTATTGAATATTGCCTGAAAAAATTGATTTTTTTCGAGTTTTATTTGCAATTATAAAAAAAGGTTGTACCTTTGCACCTCGCAAAAGAAGCACTAAACGCGTTTATTTGTAGGACAAAACAATAAAAAACAGATAGTACTATGGCAATGAAAAGAACTTATCAGCCTTCTCGCCGTAAGCGCATCAACAAGCACGGTTTCCGTCAGAGAATGGCTACTGCCAATGGCCGTAAGGTATTGGCTGCACGTCGCGCAAAGGGTCGCAAGAAGTTGACTGTATCAGACGAGGCAACATTCAAGTACAACTAGTCGATAGGTTTCGACAGTTCGTTGTAGAAAAGTATAGAGCTATTCAGCATACGTTGAATAGCTCTACTTTTTTTTGTGTTGTCTATTTAATCTCGCCGCTCTTGAGTTGCTCAATGAGGGTGCTGCAACCATCCTCCAAGAGGTCGAGAACAAGCTCAAAGCCCTCGTGGCCCTCGTAGTAGGGGTCGGGGATGTGTGACCACTCCTTGTGTTGGCGCAGAAACTCGCGAAAACGATAGATTTTGACGTGGTAGTCGCGGTTGGGGGCGAGGCGGAAGAGATTCTCGTAGTTGCTGTCGTCCATGGCGATGATCATGTCGAAGCGCTCGAAGTCCTCCTCGCGTACTTGGCGTGCGCGGTGTGTCATGGGTATGCCACGCGCCTCGGCAGCACGTCGCATGCGTGGGTCGGAGCGCTCGCCACTATGTCCACCATATGTTCCTGCTGAGTCGAGAACTACGCTATCTGTGAGGCCATTGCGCTCGACTAATACTTGCATCATAGCCTCTGCCGCGGGCGAGCGACAGATGTTGCCGAGGCAAACAAAAAGGATTCTTTGTTTCATTGTTACTGAATATTTTCTGCAAATATAATATTTTTTGAGGAGTTCTGAGGCTCTTTTCATTTAGTAATTCTTTGGGTTGGTTGAATCATTCTCGATATTAGTGGTTATTTAGACAATAAATGGTCAAATCGTTGCATTAGAGGTGTAGCGAGTAACAATATTTTTCCTATCTTTGCCAAGTCTAATACTATAATGTAGTTAAAATTTAATCAAATTATATTATGAAAATTAAAGCATTGCTTCTTGTTTTTACAGCCGTTATGCTCTTTTCGGTAAGTGCAGAGGCTCAGTCATTGCCCCGTCGTGTTCGCAACGTCGAGGTGCAGGATCTCGACGCACATAAGGCGCGTTTGCCTTGGTGGGGTGAGAAGAACTTGATGATCTTCTACGTGGATCCCGATGTACCCAAGCAGAACGATGAGTTCATTACGCACATCGAGGAGACTAAGCGTCTTGCTGGTCCCAATATCGAGGGTTTCGGTATCATCAACCTTAAGGATTCATGGTATCCTGTGCCCGATGCAGTGATCCGTCAGATTGCGGAGTCGCGTACGGCAAAGAATGGTGCTACTATCCTCTGCGATCCTGACCACTGGGTTTCAAGTGCATGGCGCTTGGGCGATTGCAACGATAAGTTTGTCATCATGCTCGTAAACAAGGCTGGTGAGCTTGTCTATATCTCTAAGGGTGAGATGTCGGTAGAGGAGCAGCAGCGCTTTATCGAGGCAGCCGACAAGTTGCGCTAATTGCAGTAGCGTACATTGCATACGCAAAAATAGACCAAACCTCTCGTACTCAAATGAGTATTGGGAGGTTTGGTCTTTATTTTAGTGGCTCTGTTGCGTTGTTTTGTGTCGATAAATAGTCGAGATATTTGGGGTCGTGGGTCGTGTGATTTTGCGCGGTCCAAACTACTATTTTGAGGGTCGGTTTTCGCGCTGCGCAATAAGATAATAAATTTTCGTGAAAACTGCAAGAAATAGATATTTTTTTACTACCTTTGCGCCCGAGTAACTATACCTTTGGTATAGAGACGATTTTTCGAGCGAAAAATATTAGACATCAAGATATGAAGATTGCATTAGCACAGCTCAACTTCACCGTTGGCGATATCAAGGCCAACACAACAAAAATTATTGCAGCCATCAACGAGGCTAAGCAGCAGGGTGCCGACCTTGCTGTGTTTGCTGAGTTTGCTGTGTCGGGAACTCCCGCCTATGGCTTGCTTACAAAGACAACATTCCTCACGCTCTGCGAGGAGGCTGTCGAGACTATCGCTAGCCACTGCAAGGGTATCTCAGCGATTGTAGGTACTCCCTATCTCACTGCTGAGGGCCCCATTAGTGCTGCGGCATACATCGATGCTCACGGTAATATCGACTACATCGGCAAGCGCCACGTCACAGCACGTCGCGAGATGGGTTACATTGTAGGCTCATCTGTCGGCAGCCAGACTATCTGCATCAAGGAATGCAACCTTCGTGTTGTTGTGGGTGACGACCTCAGCCGCATGCACGAGATAGATGAGGACATCGACGCTATCATCTCAATCAACGCACGCCGCTATGGCAAGGGCATCATGACACGCCGCTTCGAGAAGATGAGCCGCTTGGCTTTCTCTGAGGGTACGAACCTCATCCTTATGAACCAGGTGGGTGGCTCGGGCGATATCGTCTACGACGGTACTTCGGGCATCCTAAATCGTGAGGGTCGCTTGGTTATGTTGCTTGATAGCTTCAAGGAGGATATGCGCATCTTTGACACCGAGGCTGAGAACAAACCCTTCGATGTACCCTTGACAACATACAACGACCGCACTCGCATGATCTATGAGGCGGCATGTCTCGGTACGCGCGACTACTTCCACAAGAATGGCTACACTAAGGCCTGCGTAGGTCTCTCGGGTGGTATCGACTCGGCAGTTGTGGCTTGTATCGCAGTGGGTGCATTCGGCAAGGAGAATGTCCGCGTGTTGCTCATGCCCTCGCCCTTTACACCCAACGACAGTGTGGAGGATGCAAAGCGCTTGGCTGAGAATCTCGGCGTAGAGTATAGCGTATTGCCCATCATCGAGGCCTACAACGCTATCGTTGGCACACTCCAGCCCGTTATTGGTGGTACGGAGTTCGATGCTACGGAGGAGAACATACAGACCCGTATCCGTACAACGATGCTTATGGCCCTTCAGAATAAGACTGGCTACATGCTCCTCAACTCGTCGAACAAGAGCGAGAATGCCCTTGGTTGGTGTACACTCTATGGCGATACTTCGGGTACTTTCAGCCCAACGGGTGACTTGTACAAGGGTGAAATCTACGACTTGGCGCGATACATCAACGCTACGTTTGGCGATGTTATCCCCGATGCTATCATCGACAAGGAGCCATCGTCGGAGTTGCGTCCCAACCAGAAGGATAGCGACCACTTGCCCCACTACGAGGTTATCGATGCTATCTTGTTCCGCATGATTGAGAAGAAGCAGCACCGCGAGGAGATTATCAACGCAGGCTTCGACTCGGCAGTTGTGGAGAAGATCCACAAGATGGTTATGGAGAACGAGAAGAAGCGCTATCAGTTCCCTCCCGTGTTGCGTCTCTCGCCCTGTGCCTTTGGCCACGAGTGGTTGATGCCCTTGGTAAACCACTACTGCGACTAAACGATTTGGCAGGTTAGGTGGGTTATGAGTTCTTCGTTGCAACATAGAGGCGTGGTGGAGAGTGTCGCTGGCGATGTGGTTATCGTTAGCGTTATGCCCGAGAGCGCTTGCGCTGGTTGCCATGCCAAGAGCGTATGTGGCGAGCGTGGCGAGAAGCGTGAGATTGTGGTTAAGACTCCCTACGCCGCGGAGTATGCGCCTGGTGAGAGGGTCGTCGTTGCGCTTGAGCATAAGCGCATGGGCCTTATCTCGGTTGTGTGGAGCTATGTGTTGCCCCTTATCGTCTTGGTCGGCGTGCTCTTTGGTACCAAGGCCTTTGGCGTTGAGGATGGCATAGCGGCACTCAGCTCCATGGCGGCGATGTCGCTCTACTATGTGGCGTTGTACCTCATGCGCAACATGTTTGATAAAAAGATAAAATTTACAATTATAAAAGAGTTATGAACCCTTTAGTTTTAACAGTTTTGACACTCAGTGTGTTGGGTGTGGTATTGGCTGTTATTCTCTATTTCGTTGCCCAGAAGTTCAAGGTCGAAGAGGACCCTCGCATCGATGAGGTGGAGAAGATGCTTCCTGGTGCTAATTGTGGCGGTTGCGGCTTTGCTGGCTGCCGCGCTATGTCTGAGGCTTTGGTTACACGCGATAACATAGGCTCGTTGTACTGCCCTGTTGCAGGCGGCGATGTTATGAAGTCTATTGCGGACTATCTTGGTAAGGCGGCTGCGGAGAAGTCTCCCATGGTGGCTACTATGCGTTGCGGCGGTACTTGCCAGAAGCGCCCCAAGGTTAACCACTACGATGGCGCTTTGAGCTGCGCCGTGGTAAACACCTTCTACATCGGTGAGTCGGGCTGCGCCTTCGGTTGTATCGGCTATGGCGACTGCGTTCAGGCGTGTAAGTTCGGTGCTATGAGCATCAACACCGAGACAGGCCTTGTGGAGATAGACCCTGATAAGTGTACGGCTTGTGGTGCGTGTGTCAAGACCTGCCCCAAGGCCCTTATCGAGTTGCGCAAGAAGTGGCCCAAAAACCGTGCAGTATATGTGGCATGCCGCTCGAAGAACCGTGGCTCGGTGGTCATGAAGGTCTGCAAGGCGGGATGTATCGGTTGTGGTAAGTGTGCCAAGGCGTGCCCCTTCGGTGCTATCACCATCGACAGCTACCTCGCATATATCGACCCCGAGAAGTGTAAGTTGTGTCGCAAGTGTGTTAACGAGTGCCCAACTGGCGCTATAACGCTCAAGAACATGGAGCCACTACCCAAGGAGACTGCACCCAAGGCGGAGGCACCCGCAGCAGTAAAGAGTGAAACCGCTAAATAGTAAAGTTGACGATGAGAACATTCCCAATTGGCGGTATTCATCCGCACGACAATAAAGAGTGGAGCAAGGATAAGGCTATCGAGATTTTGGAGCTTCCCGATGAGGTGAAGTTGCCCATGGTGCAGCATATCGGTGCTCCCGCAACACCCGTAGTACAGAAGGGCGATAAGGTGCTCACAGGTCAGATTGTAGGTCAGTCAACAGGCTTCGTTTCGGCAAATATCCACTCTCCAATCTCGGGTACAGTGGTAAATGTCGATATGTTCCCCAATGGTCAGGGTCAGCGCCGCATGATGGTCGTCATCAAGCGCGAGGGCGATGAGTGGCTTGAGACTATCGACCGCACTCCCGACCACAAGCGCGAGTGTACGCTCGAGCCTAAGGAGATTATCGCAAAGATTAAGGATGCGGGTATCGTAGGCCTTGGTGGTGCGCAGTTCCCTACACACGTTAAGCTCACCATCCCCGATGGTCAGAAGGCGGAGGTCTTGGTGATTAACGGCGTGGAGTGTGAGCCCTACCTTACGTCGGACTACCGCACGATGCTCGAGCGCGCAGAGATGGTACTCACTGGCGTTGAGATTGTTATGCGTGCCATAGGCGTTGAGCGTGCCGTAATCGGCGTTGAGAACAATAAGCCCGATGCTATCAAGCACTTGCGCGAGGTTATCGCACGCGACGGATACAAGGGCATCGAGGTTATGCCTTTGAAGATGCGCTACCCCCAGGGTGGCGAGAAGCAGCTTATCGCAGCCGTAACGGGCCGCGAGGTGCCACCCCCACCAGCATTGCCCATCTCTGTGGGTGCTGTGGTGTGCAACGTCTCTACATGTGTAGCTATCTATGAGGCTGTGCAGAAGAATAAGCCCCTTATTGAGCGTGTCGTAACGGTTACAGGTAAGCACCTTAACTCTACACACAACTACCTCGCACGTTTCGGTACTCCCGCAAGCCGCTTCTTCGAGTTGGCAGGCATCCCCGAGGGCGATGTTAAGCTCTTGAATGGTGGTCCTATGATGGGTCGTTCGGTGGTTGACATCACCGCACCATTGATTAAGGGCTGCTCGGGTCTTACTGTTATCACAGGCGCTGAGGCAGCACGTGGTAAGGAGACGGCTTGTATCAAGTGTGGTAAGTGCGTGAGCGTATGTCCTATGGGTCTTGAGCCCTATCTCTTGTCTAAGTTGGCAAAGATGCAGAAGTGGGATATGGCAGAGGAGCATAACACTGTTGACTGCATAGAGTGTGGCTGCTGCTCTTACACATGCCCCTCGTACTTGCCTCTGTTGGACTATATCCGCATCGGTAAGCAGACAGTATCGACTATCGTGCGTGCACGCGCGGCAGCGAATAATAAGAAGTAATAAAAAATAGAATAGATATATATGGCAACCAGACTTTTTGCTGCGCCCTCGCCCCACATCCACGGTGGTGAGAAGACACGCCGAATAATGCTCGACGTGATTTTGGCGCTCGTGCCCGCCCTCGCCGTATCGACATACGTTATGGGCTGGAGGGTATTGTTCATCACTGGTGTGGCTGTTGCAGGCTGCGTGGTGTTCGAGTACCTCATTAGCCGCCTATTGCTTAAGCGTGGCTCTACCATTGGCGATTTATCGGCTATCGTTACCGGCGTGTTGTTAGCTTTCAACCTCCCCGTGGGTATTCCATGGTGGATTGTGCTTGTTGGCGCTCTTGTAGCTATCGGCATCGGTAAGATGACCTTCGGTGGCTTGGGCTGCAACCCATTCAACCCCGCGCTCACAGGTCGTATCTTCTTGCTTATCGCCTACCCCGTGCAGATGACCGACTGGACAACAAATGTCCCCGATGCGGTATCTGGCTCTACATTGCTTGCCGATGTTAAGGGCTCTACATACGATGCTGCGGGTAACATCGTGCTTGGCAATATGAACCTCGAGGGTATCGATTTCCTCGGTATGTTCGGCGGCCACATGAATGGCTCTATGGGTGAGATTGCCTCGTTGGCACTTATACTTGGCGGCTTGTACCTCTTGTGGCGTAAGGTTATCTCATGGCACATTCCCGTCGCAGTGCTCGGCACCATGGCGGTATTTGCTCTCTGCGTAGCTTTGGGCATCGGTGGAGGCGCATTGTGCTACGAGCTCCCCTTGTTCCACATCTTGGCGGGTGGCGCATTGCTCGGCGCTATATTCATGGCTACCGACTACTCTACATCGCCCATGACGCACAAGGGTATGTTGATCTATGGTGTGGGTATCGGTCTCTTGACCATGATCATACGTTTGTGGGGCGCCTATCCCGAGGGTATGTCGTTTGCAATATTCATCATGAATGCCGCTACGCCCCTCATTAATAAGTATTTCCGTCCGAAGCGTTTCGGTGTTAAAAAGTAGGAGAAAGCATGAAGAGTTCATTGAAGAATATGGTATTGGTGCTCTTCACCATTACCGCAGTTTCGGCACTTTTGGTAGGCTTGGTGGATTATATCACTAAGGATACTATCGCCCAGACTGAGCAGAATGCAAAGAACGTAGCGAAGTTCAAGGTGCTTGATGTTGCTGAGAGCGAGGCTGTAGTGGGAGGTGAGAGCGTGTTCCTTATCGGTGATTTT
This sequence comes from Alistipes sp., assembly GCA_045633045.1. GTDB lineage: Bacteria > Bacteroidota > Bacteroidia > Bacteroidales > Rikenellaceae > Alistipes. The sequence goes on along the minus strand of JAZQXV010000010.1, from coordinate 95,353 downwards.
GAGGTTGTCGTAAGCACTGTTGTTGCAAAGAACGATAGCAGCAAGGTGTTGGGCTATGCTGTTGAGGCTCCCAGCATCACAAAGTCTGGCTATGGTGGTCGCATCAAGCTTATGGTAGGCTTCGTAGAGGAGAATGGCGACGTCACAATTAGTGGTGTCGAGGTGTTGGCGCAGAGTGAGACCCCAGGTCTTGGTGCTAACATGACACAGCCAGGCAACGCTCTTGAGAAGTCTATCCTCAAGAAGAACCCTGCGGCGTTGACATTCAAAGTTAAGAAGGATGATGCTAATGGCTCGTTCGACTCGCTTACGGGTTCTACAATCTCATCTCGAGCATATGCAAATGCCGTAGAGACAGCCTATGCAGGCTATCTTCAGGCTAAGGGCGAGCTCGATGAGACTAAGGTCGTAGGTGCCGACGCGGCTTCGGGCGCTACAAATGCAAAGCGCACAGAGGCTGAGAAGGTAGCGGATGATGTAGAGGTCACAGAAGATCTTGATACAGCCTCGGGCGCTACAACTACCGAGGAGTGCCAGGCAGAGAATAATGTAACAGAGGAGGAGAAATAATGGGTAAGCTTCAACTTATAACAAGGGGTATTCTCAAGGAGAATCCCACCTTTGCACTTATCTTGGGTATGTGTCCCACGCTTGGTGTCACCTCTACAGCCATCAACGGTATGGGTATGGGTGTGGCAACAATGGCGGTACTCATCCTCTCGAATATGGCTATCTCGCTCATCAAGAACCTTATCCCAGATAAGGTGCGCATCCCCGCATTTATCGTGGTCATAGCATCGTTCGTAACCATCATCGGTATGTTGATCAAGGCCTACCTCCCCGCGCTCGATGCGTCGCTTGGTGTCTTCATCCCACTTATCGTGGTTAACTGTATCATCCTTGGTCGCGCCGAGGCCTTCGCATCAAAGAATGGTCTCTTCGACTCAGCGTTGGATGGTGTGGGCATCGGTCTTGGCTTCACGCTCTCGCTCACCGTTATCGGTGCTGTGCGCGAGGTGCTCGGCTCGGGCGCTATCTTCGGCTTCTCTTTTGCTCCAGATGTGATGCCCTTGCTCTTCATCCTTGCCCCTGGTGGCTTCCTCGTCTTGGGCTACCTTATGGTTGTGTTTAACAAAATTGCAAAACGATAATAGCTATGAATTTGTTGACTATTCTATCCACTGGAAATATCTCGCAAGAGGTATTTAATGGCTTTGCTACGGGTGCTGTTAGCGTGCAGGAGATTAGCCTTATCGCTATTATCATCGGCGCAATCTTCGTGAACAACGTGGTGCTCTCGCAATTCCTCGGTATATGTCCCTTCCTCGGTGTATCATCAAAGGTGAACACCTCACTCGGCATGGGTATGGCCGTGACCTTCGTTATGGCACTCGCCTCAATCGTTACATGGTGCCTCCAGACATATATTCTTGTCCCCTTCGGTATCGAGTTTATGCAGACTATCGTCTTCATCCTCGTTATCGCTGCCCTCGTGCAGATGGTGGAGATCGTACTTAAGAAGGTATCTCCCGCGCTATATCAGGCGCTTGGTATCTTCCTCCCTCTTATCACCACTAACTGTGCTGTGCTCGGTGTGGCAATTCTTATGGTGCAGAAGGATATGGATCTCCTCACAGGTGTTATCTACTCTGTGGCTACAGCCCTTGGCTTCGCTCTAGCCCTCGTCCTCTTTGCAGGTATCCGCGAGCGCCTCGAGGTTGAGGATGTTCCTGCCGCCTTCCGTGGTGTGCCCATCGCACTTATCACAGCGGGACTCTTGGCAATGGCATTTATGGGATTTGCCAACGTTGTTCCCCTCCCATAATTTCTTGTGATAAGCCGCAATCTGCGGCACATTCCCAAAAGTAAATCACCCAAGGCTGTACATTTAGGTACTATCCTTGGGTGATTTCTTTTGTGATGCACCATATCTCACGACTTCTGACAAGAAATTGGGTTGTGCTTAGGGAGATTAGGGAGATTAGAGAGATTAGAGAGATTAGCGATGTTGCATACTCCCTACACTAAATTCCTTAACCTCCCTAAGTTCCTTAACCTCCCCTCTCGCTCTAAATATCCATCGAGCCAAACACTACAGGTAGGCTCAATCGGCATGATACCGCCTTGCCATTCTTCACGCCAGGGGTCCAGCGGGGTGAGCTCAACATAACGCGCGTAATCTCCTCCTCGAACAGCTTGTGAGCTGTGCCCTTGATGCACTCTATCTCCATAACTGCTACATAACCAGCGCTATCAACCTTAAACTTTACGACATAGTGTGCTGCAAGGTTCTTATCGCGAAGCTGCTCAGGGTAGCGGATATTCTCATATAACCAGCTATTAAAGGCCATGGTGTCAGTATTCATAAATATGGGCAGCGTGTCTGGAGTATTCTCGATGTTCTTGTCGAGCGAGTTTGTGCGGATAATAACCACGCCATCCTCCACATTGCCGTAATCCTTATAGTAGGAGAACATCTCGGGCTCCTTAAAAACTGTCACATCCTTAATCTCCTCGGGTTTCAGGGCGTTAACCTGCTCCATGGTAGAGGGCACGCCATCAATAATATAGACGGGGTTCTTGTCTGACACGCTCTCCTTGTCGGCGTCAAGTGCCATAATAACAATCTGGTTCTCCATACTGCCCTCTGTTGCGGGCATCTTGCTCTGCTTCGACTCCAACTTGAAGACGATAGGTAGCATAAACGACACAGATACCGCGTGGCCATTGTTAAAGCCTGGTGTCCAGCGGGGTGAGGTGCTAATAACGCGCTTCACCTCCTCGCCAAAGATGTCGGGGTACTCCGACTGGATAATATTGATGCGGTCGTAGTCGATATATCCGTGGCGGTTAACGATGAAGTTCGCTACGACCATATCCTCTTTACCCTCCTTCATTGCCGCCTCGGGATAGCGTACATTCTGCATCATCCACTCGCGGAACGCAACGAGGTCGCCACCCATAAACTGAGGCATAACATCGGCAGAGATGAAGGGCATATCCTCCTCTTCGGCATCCTTGAGTGTGATGACGATAACGCCATTCGAGGTGTCACCGAGGTGGTCAAACTCCTTAACATCCTTTTTGTTCGTAAGCACGGTCATCGACTCGAGGTCATCGCCCAAGTCCTTAACCTCCTCGATAGTGGCCACCTTACCATTAATAATATATAGGGGCTTTTGTGGCTCGCCATTGGCGTATGACGCAAGGGTAGCAAAGAGCGCTACCATGGTTATAAGTAAGCGTTTCATAATTTCTCTCGGTTTTAAGTGTTCTGTAATAGGTTTTAAGAGCTCTTGTTTTCTATTGCAAAGATAGGAGCATAATTCGGTGCTACCTAATTTTTAAGGTTAAAGAGTGTTAAGGGAAATGTTAAATAGTGTTAAGAGGTGTGGGGTGTGCGATATTTTAGTTACCTTTGTGCTAAGCGAAACGCAGTTATGAGAGAGCAGAACTTCAAAATAGTATCCGTTGTTGTGGTGCTTGCCTTGGCACTCCTTGTTGCCGTCGAGGCTATGTGGAGCGTGCGCACCTATCGAGACATGCGCAGGAGCTACGAACAGCAGATATGTAGCGTTCTGGAGGAGGCTGCGTGGAAGTATGCCACGAACTCCATGAGCGGTGATGCCGCAATCAACATAGGCAATATCTCGCGCTTCCACGCCTTTGTGGGTGAGGGTCTGCGCACTGCGGGCTTAGCTACGGAGTTTAGGGTAGAGGTGCTCTCGACAACCGATGCCGAGCCTATTGTGATTATGACAATGGGCGAACTGACTAAGGATGAGGATATTATCTCGGTGGATAAGAGGCTAACACCACTAATTCTGCGCCTGAGCGTTACGGACCCGCACTCCGCCATCCTTGGCGACATGAAGCGCATGCTCGTTATGCAGGGTCTCTCGGTGCTGCTCCTTATCATCGCCTTTCTCTATATGCTGCGCACGCTATTTCGTGCTAAGGAGGTAGAGAAGATACGCCGCGACCTCACGCATAACATCACACATGAGCTCAAGACGCCCATTGCTGCGGCATACGCCTCGGTTGACGCACTGCGCACTATGCCTGAGATTGTGGACCAGAGGCGCGACGACTACCTCGACATGGCACATGGCGAGTTGCAGCGCTTGGGCACGATGGTAGATGAGATACTGCGCAGCTCGACCGAGAAGTTCGCAACGGCAGAGCTACGCCTCGAGGAGTGTAGTGTGGCGGATATGGTGGGGCGCGTAGTGAAGTCACTCGATATGCGCTATGCCTCGCGCAAGGTTGAGTGGAGCATAGAGGTAGAGGAGGGTTGTGGTGTTGTTGCCGACAAGTTCTACCTCGAGGGTGCGCTCTCAGCGGTGGTGGATAACGCCATAAAGTACTCGTGCGAGCGACCTAAGGTCAGGATTTGCGGTGCGATGCGCAATGGATATACCTATATAAGTATCGGGGATTGTGGCATCGGCATACCGCGCAAGGAGCAGAGGCGCATATTCGATAAGTTCTACCGCATAACCTCGGGAGACAGATACTCTACATCTGGCTACGGCATAGGCCTATACTTTGTGCGTAGCGTCGTAGAGCGCCACGGCGGCAGTGTCACGCTAAGCTCGAAGCTCGGCGAGGGTTCATGTTTTACACTAAAACTTCTTCGCTATGGCAAGTAGGCGTATTCTTGTTGTTGAGGATGAGGCGGTGCTCATCCGTATTCTTGGCGATGCGCTGCGTGGCGCGGGCTACGAGGTATATACCGCAGTGAATGGTACGGAGGGCCTCGCGGAGTTCCATCGCGTACACCCCGACCTTGTCGTAGCGGATATTATGATGCCCGATATGGATGGCATGACTATGGTGCGCGAGATTCGCAAGACAAACAGAGCATGCGAGGTGTTGTTCCTCTCGGCACGCAGTAGTGTAGAGGATGTGTGCGAGGGTTTTAAGAGTGGTGGTAACGACTATCTGCGTAAGCCCTTTGCAATTAGTGAGTTACTTGCGCGTGTTGCTGCGCTTTTGGCGCGACACCCAGACGAGGTGGAGGCTTCCGGCATAGTCACCATAGGCGAGTATCGCCTCGATAGCAGCCTATGGACACTCACACACAACGGTACTACTCACCGCCTTACGGCGCGCGAGTCGGCGGTGCTTGCTATGCTTGCATCAAATGTCGGCGAGATTGTACCCTCGGAGAGGTTGCTAAAGGAGATATGGGGCGACGATAGCTACTATAACCTTCGCTCGTTGAATGTCTTTATTTCGCGCCTGCGTGGCTACCTCAAGGATGATTCCCGCGTGGAGATACAGTCGCTGCGAGGCGTGGGTTATCGCCTGATATTAAAATAGAAGGAGGGGATGACTAAGTAATGTAGCCATCCCCTTTTTCTATATTCAGTCTCCTCTATTGGTTAGTTCTGTTCGATTATCGTGCCCTCGAACTCCACTGATACACTCTCCTCGCTCTCCATGACGAAGTAGCCACGAATCTTGTGATAGGGGTAGCCCGATGAGTGCTCACCATCGGCAATTACCTCGAGCCAGCCCTCAGTAAAGCGGTAGAGGTCGCTATTGGTGTAGGGCGTAAAGTAGCTCCACTCGTAATATACGGTGTTCACCTTGTCGTTAGACAAGAGGTATCGGCCCGTAGGGAGCATAGTGTTGCTGTCGGCAGTGTAGATGTCGGTATAGACAGCATAGCCCGTAGCCTCATCGTAGAAGGTGATGTAGTCGTTGCGCAAGCCATCAGCATAGGTTACAAGGCTAATTACCGAGATGCGGTCACCAAGCGCGTATGTAGCCTCGGGCATGGGCGTAGGATTCTCCATCCACGAGTTGTCCTCCTCGTTGTTGCCGTTACCCGTATTATCATCCTCCTTGTTCTCGTCATCGCCCTTGTTTGGGTCGTCGTTGTTAGGGTCGTCTGGCTCCTCGGTGTTGTCGGGAGTCTGTGGCGTTTGGGTCTCCTCACACGCCGTAGCTACAAGCGTAAAGGCGAGGAGCAGCATGAGTAAATTCTTGATTTTCATAGTTGTGCATTAAGTGAAAAAGACTATCACCCCGAGAGGCAATAGTCTTTCTTGTGTTTCGAAATTATGCTTCGGTGTTTGCCTGAGTCTCCTTGAGTGCCTCGCGCAACTTCGCGGGGAAGTTACTCTTGATGTCGCGCTCCATAGAGAGAATCATGCTGCATATAGCGCGTGGTGAAGAGCTGCCGTGGCCAATCATGACGGGGGCGTTGATACCCATGACCTGAAGACCACCAACACTCTCGGCGTTCATGTTATCCCAGAAGTCATACTGCCAGTAGAGCTTGGGGATGATGCGGCCGAGGATGGAACGAAGCCAGAGCTTGAGGCGAGGCTTGCCACCACCGAGGCGGAAGTTGATGCGGTAGAGAGCCTCAGCCATCTTAAGGAGGCTATTGCCCACGAAGGCATCTGCAACCACTACATCGCCAATCTTGCCAGTGAAGATGTACGACGCCTCGACATTACCCACGAAGTTGTAACGCTTGTCCTCCTTCATAAGGTCGTATGTAGCCTTGGCCTGGGCATTACCCTTGCCTTCCTCCTCGCCGATGTTGAGCAACGCAACACGGGGATTCTCCATGTTGAGTGCCGACTTAGCATAGATGGAGCCGAGCAAACCATACTGTGCCAATACCTCGGGCTTAGCATCTACATTGAGACCTACATCCATGAGCACAGCGCGCTGTATGCCCTTCTCGGTAGATATTGTAGGAATAAGCGTAGCGAGCACGGGGCGGATAACACCCTCAATGGGCTTGATGACCTGCATTGAGCCAACCATCATTGCGCCTGTTGAGCCAGCACTTGCGAAGCCGTCAATCTTACCCTCTGCGAGGTCGTTGAAGCCGCGTGTCATGCTCGAGTCGCGCTTTGCGATGAAGGCTTTTGCGGGATGGTCACCCATCTCGATAACCTGTGTTGTAGCCACGATGTCGAAGCTGCTCTCGCTTGCGCCATGCTTCTTGATGAGCTCGCGGATGCGCTTCTCGTCACCATAGAGTACGATGCGGCTCTCCTTGTTGAGCAACTTGAGAGACATAACAGCGCCCTCGATGGCAACCTCGGGAGCGAAGTCGCCGCCCATGGCGTCAATACCGATTCTAATCATAGTAGTTTGGTGTTGTGGGACTTAGGTTCAGTCCCCGTTAAGGTGAGCGTAGGGGAGTCTACTCACATGGATACAAAAAAGAGCACTACCACTTTCGCGGTGTGCTCTTTGTGAACTTTGAAGACTACTCAGCAACCTTCTTCTCGATAGCGAGCTTACCGCGGTAGAAGCCGCACTCGGGGCATACGCGGTGGTAGAGTACTGCTGAACCGCAGTTTGAGCAGTTTACTACAGTAGGAACAACAGCCTTGTAGTGAGTTCTTCTCTTGTCTCGACGTGTAGAAGAGACTTTGTGTTTAGGATGTGCCATTTTACAATATAATTTTTAAGTATTTATGTTTCTTTTTGTTCTCGCAGCAACCCGACGGATAAGCCGCTACTCGAACCCATTTATTACTATTTCTCCTGCATCTGACTCTTGAGCGCCTCGAGTACCGACTTGTTGTAGTCGTCAAGACCCACTACGTCGCTCTCCTCGGCCTTAGCCTCGAGTGCTTCGAGCTCCTCCTCCGAAATCTCGGTGAACGAAGCCAACATCTCGGGGTTACACTCGCCCTCCTCGTGCACACGGCTGTAGGGTAGCGAGAGTACGATGCTCTCGTAGATGTACTGTGTGAGGTCAACAACATCGTCGGCGGGCGATATCCACATCACATCGCCATCGTAGTAGTCGGTCTCATCCGAGAACTTAACAACGAGGTCTCCCTCATAGTCAATAGCAATTGGGCAATCCTCAAGACAGCGGTCGCACTCGCAAATTACCTCACCCTCGATGGTGATGTTTAGCTCCAACATCGACTCGCTGCGCACGAGGTTAGCACGCACATTGCAGTCACCGCCCTTGATCTCCTCGGTCTCGAAAGCCTCGAAAAGCTTGTTATCTACCTGAAAATCAAAGGTGTGCTCACCATTCTTAAGCCCCTTAAAGGCTATTGTATACAATCCAATTTGCTCCATTTCAGCACAAATAGTCTGCAAATTTACGATAAAAAACTAAAATCTGCAAATTATTACTATTTTTGTAGCAGAAAAACATAGAATTTTTTTTGCAATGCAACCTTACACCATAATTTTGGATAGCGATTTTTCGGAGCTTTGGCGCTATAATATCGTCGTTATGTGCAGCGTTTTGCGCGATGGCCAGGAGGTGGAATTCCTGAAGCACTCCTCGGAGATTGCCCCTGTGGGCGCTGAATTAAAGGAGATACCGCGAGGCTACAATGCCAACCGCAGGGTGGAGCTTCGCACCCAGGAGGCTACGGCTCTTACCTTATATATATATGTAATGCCTCACACGCTGCCCATGACCGCGGATGTTGCGGAGGCCAAGCCCTTTGAGATGGTTGTGGAGGTGTTACATGGCACCGAGCAGGCCTATCGCAAGAGGGTGGAGGTCAACCAGTGGTCGGGCGAAAACATTGAGCTATCCTTGTAGAGTATAAAACGAGAGGGTGTCCATGTGGGCACCCAATCGTTGTTTTTATAGGAGTTTATATCTCGGCAATCACATAGTTGCTACCGCCGATAAAGATAGCATCATTGGGCTGTGCCAAGCAACGTGCACGCTCCACGGCCTCCTTAACCGAGGGTGCTGTCTCGAAATCGAGGCCCAACTTTGTAGCCTCGGCTGCAATATCCTCGATGGCGCGGGCACGCTCGATGTTTGCGCGAGTAAAGATATAGTGAGCCTTTGCGGGTAGCAAAGCCAAAATTTTTGATAACTCCTTCTCGCGGGCAAAGCCCATCACGGCAAAGAGACGGTCGCACTCGAGGTTTGCGAGCTGCTCAGCTACGAAGCGTATGCCATCCTCGTTGTGGCCTGTGTCGCATACGGTGTATGGCTCGCGAGAGAGCACCTGCCAGCGACCGGCAAGACCTGTAGAGGTTGCAGCAACCTGGAGACCCTCGCGGAATGCGCGGCGCGAGATGGTGAGGGGTGTATGCTCAGCGAGGTAGTCAGCAGCGGCACACGCAGTAACGATGTTGTGGCGCTGGTAGTCGCCAAGTAGGTCGATGTCAAGCTCATAGCTCCTATCGTCGCGCATGCGTGTGAGGCTAAAGTGCTGGTTATCATCGTCGAAGTGCTCAACGCCATTAAGTCGCCACTCGTCCTCGGCAAAGATGATGCGCGAGTTAAGTTCCGCAGCGCGCTCGGCGAATACCTTGTCGTAGGCCTCAGAGTGCTGACCAACGATGATAGGGATACTCTTCTTTATGATACCCGCCTTCTCGGTCGCAATCTTCTCGATTGTATCGCCGAGGAACTCGGTGTGGTCAAAGCTCACGTTGGTCACGACGCTAAGGATGGGGGTGATAAGGTTTGTGGCATCAAGGCGGCCACCGAGACCTGTCTCGATAACTGCAACCTCGACGTCGCTCTGGTCGAAGTAGTCGAAGGCCATGGCTGCTGTCATCTCGAAGAATGAGAGGTCGAGCTCCTTCATCTTATCATGGTGCTTGTCAACGAAGTTCACCACCTTCTGCTTGGGTATCATCTCGCCATCTACGCGGATGCGCTCACGGAAGTCGGTGAGGTGTGGCGAGGTGAAGAGACCTGTGCGGTAGCCTGCCTCGCGGAGTATTGAGGCAAGCATATGTGATACAGAGCCCTTTCCGTTGGTTCCCGCAACGTGGATAGTGTAGTAGTTACGCTGTGGGTTGCCAATATGCTGGCAGAAAGAGGCTATACGCTCCAATCCTGGCTTGTAAGCGTCGCCACCAACACGCTGGAACGACGGCATAGAAGTGAATAGAAATTCGAGTGTCTGTGAGTAGTTCATACTATATTTTATTAGGGGTTAATCAACAAGGTGGTTGCGGCGCTTAGCGCGATATGCTACATAGTATAGTAGTGACATCGCAGCGATATATGTGGCGATGCGTGCTACCCAGTCGCCATACATCATATAGAATGTTACATCGTTACGTAGTTCTACATCGGCCGTAAGCACACCGCGCTCATCCCACTCTAAGCGCTCTCCAATAACCTCGCCACGAGGTGAGATGAAGCCCGAAATGCCGGTGTTTGCACTACGTGCAACAGAGCGGCGTGTCTCGATGGCGCGGAGGCGACAGAAGTCAAAGAGGCGTCTGTGACCTGGGGTGTTGCCCCACCAGCCGTCGTTAGAGAGTACGGCCATAGCCTCGGCACCCTCGCGTGCGAAGCCCGCAAAGTGGTTGCCGTAGAGGCCCTCGTAGCATATCGCGGGACCTACCTTAGCCTCGCCATTCTCGAAGACGATGTGTTGCTCGCCCCAGCCCAACTGACCCGATACACCGCCGAGGTCAACGTTGTAGTTTTTGAGGATGCTGCGGAAGGGGATAGCTTCAACGCCGATTACAAGCTTCTGCTTGTGGTATATCTGCTCAACATCGCCCGCTGCATCTATAAGCAGTGCCGAGTTGTAGAGGTCATAGTAGCCGAAGTCGCTCTTGCGCGCTGTCTCGGTTGCTTCAACGTCGCCATAGTAACGTACGGTGGATGCTCCGGCGATAAGCTTCATATCCTTGCTATTAGAGCCGTGCAAGCGTTCAAAGAGTGGAGTGTAGTAGTCTGTTTCGGCCTCGTCAACCGTTCCAATTACGGGGATATAGGCGAGTGAGGACTCGGGGAGTAGTACGAATTTTGACTCCACAGGAACCTCTTCCATAAGGTTGAAAATTGTCTTTGAGGGGTCCATCATGCCTGCCTCTGCGCGCTCGTCGTCATAGCATGGAACGTTTGGCTGAACGACCGATATTTTCACGTTTCGAGTAGAGGGGGCATATCCCCAATATAGTGACAAAGAGATAATTATGGGGATTAATACTGTAGCGCTAGCCAATAGCACTTTAGACGTTTGGCGTGTGCGTATGGCCTCAAATATTGTGATATTGGAGCATAGTACCCATAGTGTTCCGCCAAAGATGCCGGTGTATTCATACCACTGCACCGCCCATATATCCTCCGAGAAACCGTGACCGAGGAGCAACCATGGGAAGGTCATTACCTCGGCAGAGTTGTATGCCCACTCCGTAGCGAGCCATACGGTTACGAGGAGTGTGTATGCTAAGGCGCGGCGTGCTCGTTTTGCGGTGTAGTGGTAAATCATCACGCCGCAGAGGTTGTAGAACGAGCCCACGATGCTGGCGGTGAATACGCCAATGGGCGCTGCAATCCACACCCACCAGATGGTCGAGACACTCCACAAGAGGAAGGTGAGTGCTGCCCAGCCGCACATGCGCCACCAATCGCGGCGCGAGTCGCTATAGCCCTCGCTGATAATGAGTAGTGGAACAAGCGCTACGAGTAGGCTGAGGCCACTTAGGCCTAACCATCCGAGGCTCAATAGTATAACAGATATAAGCACGGCAACGAGTCGATGCCAAGTCTTTGTACACTTCATCGCGTTAAAAAGTTTATCATGTGTGGCGCGTTTTTCGCCACTATACACCCTACAAAAGTAGTAAACATTCGTTAAATAGCAACCTTCGCGGTGTTAGTTTCTCGAATAAAAAGTAAAATTAGTATCTTTGCACAATACAATTATAGCGATGGTCTCGAAGCGACATATACTTAACGATAGGTCAAGCCTTGTGCTTGAGGGTGGTGGCATGCGTGGTGTCTTTACGTGTGGCGTGCTGGATAACTTCATGGATCGTGGCATACGCTTCCCCTACACCATAGGTGTGAGTGCTGGTGCGTGTAACGGTCTGTCGTATATGTCACATCAGCGCGGTAGGGGGAAATTCAGCAATATCGACATGCTCGAGAAGTACCACTACATCGGGTTTAAGTACCTGCTCCTAAAGCGCAATATCATGGACTTCGACCTGCTGTTCGATAAGTTCCCCAATAGCATCGTACCCTACGACTACGCTACCTTTGCAGCATCGAAGGAGCGTTTCGAGATGGTGACGACGAATATCGTTACGGGCGAGGCTGAGTATTTTGAGGAGTACCACGATCCAGATCGCATCATAGATATTGTAAAGGCTTCAAGTTCACTGCCATATGTGTGCCCTATTGCTGAGGTTGATGGCCGCAAAATGCTCGATGGCGGCATCAGTGACTCGATCCCCACGGCGCGTGCTAGTGCGCAGGGTTTTTCAAATAGTGTTGTGGTGCTAACGCGCAACAAGGGCTACCGCAAGGAGGGTAAATCGCACGTTCCGCCCCTCTTCTATCGTCAGTTTCCGGAGCTGCGCAGGGCACTCGCAATGCGTAACGCCATATACAATCAGCAGATTGAGGAGCTTGAGGCGCGCGAGGCACGTGGTGAGGTTGTCGTAATACGCCCCGAGCGTCCCATCGAGGTGGGACGCATGGAGCGCGATACGCGCAAGCTACTTGCGCTATACGATGAGGGATATGCTTGTGCTGCCGCCGTAGAGTTCGTGTTGCCATAGTAGAATTTGGCAAAATGACTTTTTTATACTATATTTGTAGGTAAATAGAGCATAAATTAATAGTGATAAAACAATGAGTGAAAACTCTCAAAATAGTGATAAACTACGTTGGTATCAGCGACTTACTTTGGAGATATTGTGGTTGAATTGCTGCATTATCGGATACATGCCACGTTGGTTCCGCTATGGCATATTTAAGCCATTTGTCTATGTCGTGCTGCGCCTATTGCGCTATCGTCGTAAGGTCGTCTATCGCAATATTCGTGGCTCTTTCCCCGAGAAGAGCGAGAAGGAGATTAAGCATATAATAGATGGCTCATACTCAATGCTTGCCGAGGTTATCGTTGATACTATCTGTTTAGCGGGAGCAAAGCGCCGCGGCGAGCTAAACCATGTGAATTGGGTAAATCGCGATGAGCACCTTGCGCGTACCAAGGGTCGCGACTGGATAGCCATGGCTTCGCACTACGGCTGCTGGGAGTACTTCCCGCTGTGGAGTCTGGAGGATAGCGAGGGACAATTTTTGGGTGTCTACCACACGCTCAAGAGTGTCGTTTTTGAGCACTTCTACCGCCGCCTACGCGCCTACGCGCCCAACTATCACCAGGTGCCGATGAAGGAGACCTTGCGCGTATATATGAGGACGCGCAGCGACAAGTATAGCACGGTGCTTGGACTGATTTCGGACCAGGCGACACGACTTCGTGAAGATAGTGAGTGGGTTGACTTCTTGAATCGCAAAACCACCTTTATTGGGGGTAGTGAGAAGATTGCTCTGCGCTTCAAAATGCCAATCTACTTTGTTCATATTAAGCGAGTTAAGGCGGGATATTGTGAGATACGCTTCGATGAGTTGTATGATGGCGTTGAGGAGGTTGAACCGATGGAGATTACACGCCGCTACGCTGCAGCTCTGGAGAGTATGATTAAGGAGTGCCCTGAGTTGTGGTTGTGGTCACACAATCGCTGGAAGCATAGCCCCGAGACGCAGATGCGTCGCTTCGGCAAGGTGACAGATAGTGCAAAGAGTTAGGGCGTAGCAGACTTGAAAAGGTTTGAGAGGTTGTTCAACGCAGAGTTGGATGACCTCTTTTTTATTCCCTTTTTGCACAAATTTGTATAGATAGGGTACTATTTTATTGGGGGAATCATAACAATCATCCTATTTTTTTATTATCTTTGCGAACCATATATAACATAGGTATGCAACGAGTTGCGATATTTCCAGGGTCATTCGATCCCTTTACAAAAGGCCATGAGGCAGTAGTTGAGGAGGCACTAAAACTCTTCGACAGGGTGGTTGTGGCTATCGGTCATAACATACAGAAGCGAGGCTTTCTCACGGTAGAGGCGCGTAAGGCACTCATCGAAAAGGTCTATGTGGGTAACCCTCGAGTAGAGGTTACAACATATACTACGCTTACGGGAGACGAGGCGCAACGTCTAGGCGCAACGACCATTGTGCGTAGCGTGCGTAATATGACAGACTTCGACTACGAGCGCACCATAGCTAATGCAAATAGGTTTGCTTACAAGGAGTTATCAACCGTTATTGTGCTTGTCCCCGTCGAGGTGGAGCATATCAGTTCGTCGCTTGTTCGCGAATTGCACACCTTTGGTCGCGATGTCGAGGGCTTGCTCCCTGAGGGCATAGCGCTTGGTGATTACCTAAACTTTGAAGAATAACTAAAATCAATAATATCATGCAGTTTACAGCAGAGATGATTGCCGGATTGCTTAACGGCACAATCGTTGGCGACAAGAACGCCGCAGTTTCAACAGTTTCATCTATCGATGGTGGTAAGGCTGGTTCGTTGGCATACCTCACAAACCCCAAATATGAGCAGTATCTCTACACCACAGAGGCATCAATCGTTCTCGTTGACAGCACCTTCGAGCCTAAGGAGGAGGTAAAGACAACGCTTATCAAGGTGGCTAACGTTGGTGAGTGTGTGCTCAATCTCCTTGAGATGTACAATGCTACACGTCCCCGTAAGACAGGTATCTCGAAGCTTGCATCAATCCATGAAGGCGCAGAGGTTGGTGAGGGTTGCTTCGTTGGTGACTTTGCCGTTGTTGAGGGCACAGCGAAGATTGGCGCTAACGTGCAGATCTATCCTCAGTGCTACATTGGCGACAACGTAACCATTGGCGAGGGTACAAAGCTCTATCCTGGTGTAAAGATTTATGAGGGCTGCGTAGTGGGTAAGAACTGTATTATCCACGCTGGTGCTGTTATCGGTGCTGATGGCTTCGGCTTTGCACCCAAGGAGGATGGCACATTTGCTAAGATTCCTCAGCTCGGTAACGTCATCATCGAGGATAACGTGGAGCTTGGTGCAAACACTTGCGTTGACCGCGCTAAGACCGATTCTACAATCATCCGCTCGGGCGTTAAGCTCGATAACCTCATTCAGGTTGGCCACAACGTGCAGATTGGCTCTAACACCGTTATGTCTGCACAGGTGGGTATCGCTGGTACAACAAAGATTGGATCAAACTGCTTCGTAGGCGGTCAGGTGGGCTTCGCAGACCACATCGTTGTTGGTAACGGCTGTAAGATTGGCTCACAGAGTGGTATTGATAAGGGTGTCGCAGATGGCGAGATTCGCTTTGGCTCGCCCGCACTTCCTGGTGTGCAGTACCACCGCTCGTTTGCTGTGTTCAAGAGCCTTCCAGAGATGGCTCTCAAGTTGCGCGAGTTGGAGAAGCGCCTCGTAAAGGTTGAGGAGAAGTAGTGTGGAGGCACCTTTGCGCATAATGGGCATTGACCCCGGTACCAACTATATGGGTTATGGCGTTATCGAGATTCGTGACGGCAAGCCTCAGGCGTTGGTGATGGGCGAGATAGATATGCACAAGATTAAGGATGCACACAAGAAGCTCGCCTACATCTTCGAGCGTGTGCGCAACCTTACGGAGACATATTGCCCTAAGGAGGTGGCCTTCGAGTCCCCCTTCTTTGGCGAGAATGTGCAGTCTATGCTTAAGCTCGGTCGTGCGCAGGGTGTGGCTATTGCTGCGGTGTTGAGTGTCTCACACGATATAGTAATCGAGGAGTATGCTCCGATGCGTATCAAACAGGCGATTACGGGTCGTGGCTCGGCATCGAAGCAGCAGGTGGCCTCGATAATAAATTCGATACTCCAGACCGACTACCAGCCACGTAGGCTCGATGCTACGGATGGCATGGCGGTGGCATTGTGTCACTGGTTTACGACCTCAAATGTGCTTACGCGCGCTACGGTAGGTGAGAAGCGCAAGGGTCTGGGTGGCGATACAAAGTCGCGCAAGGGTAGCTCGTCGTGGGAGGCCTTCATAAAGTCGAATCCCGACAGAATTAAAAAATAGTGTATAAACCTAAAAAAGAGAATAACAATGAAAAAGTATTTTATGTTCCTCGCAGCGGCGCTTATGGTTGCTTGCGGTGGTAGTGATGTGAAGAAGGAGAGTGGCGTTACCATCAATGGTGACTTCACAGGCATGGAGAACGTTGCAGCAGGTGATGTTGTCAAGGTTGTAGTTATGGGCGAGGAGGATGCCGTTGCCGAGGCTAAGGTCGGCGAGGATCTCACTTTCGAGCTTAAGACGGATATCAATGAGGCGCAGTTTGCATCGTTCATGGTTAACGACGAGTCTGTTGCTATGATTTGTCTCGATGGCAACGATATGACCGTTAGCTACAACGCCGAGGAGGAGGCGCTCAAGTGGGAGGGCTCGGAACTTCATACATTGCTTCGTGGTGCTATGGATGGCCTTATGGAGATTCTCTATGATGAGGCGGCTACCGAGGAGAAACTCTTGTCGTACCTCGATAACTTTGTCGTTGAGAATAAGAATAACGCAGCCTCTATCTACATGTTGCAGTACTACTCAATGTTTGGTGGCGACGACGCTCGCTTTGCAGAGCTCGTAGAGATGATCGAGGGTGACTTCGACCACATCTACCTCTACAACGAGCATGTTAAGTATATTGAGAATGCTGCAAACACAGCCATTGGCGCAGAACTTAAGGATTTGCAGCTTCCCGATGCTGAGGGTACCATCATCAGCGTAGCAGAGTTGTGCAAGAGCGGTAAGTGGGTACTTGTTGACTTCTGGGCTACATGGTGCGGTCCTTGCCGTGGCGAGATCCCTCACCTTGTTGCAGCATACGAGAAGTTTGCTCCTAAGGGCCTTGAGATCTATGGCGTATCGTTCGACCAGAATGGTACAGAGCAGAAGTGGCAGGACTTTGTTCAGAAGAATAACATGCGTTGGGTAAACGTGTGGGGTACCGATGAGAATGGTAAGTGGAGCGTTGCTGAGCACCTCAATGTTAACGCTATCCCTGCAAACTTCCTCTACTCTCCCGAGGGTAAGCTCGTAGCAAAGAACTTGCGTGGTGAGGAGATCGAGAAAATTCTTGCCGAGCATATTAAGTAAAATGCTGATTTGCAGACTGTAAAGAGTGCGGCGGTGAAAATCGCCGCATTTTTTTTTGAAAAAAGATTGAAAAATATTTGGTGGATTAAAAAAAATACTATACATTTGCACTCGCAAAAGCAAAGGAATGGCTCCGTAGCTCAACTGAATAGAGTACTTGACTACGGATCAAGCGGTTCCAGGTTTGAATCCTGGCGGAGTCACAAAGCGGTAATCGAAAGGTTACCGCTGCTTTTTTTATCTACCATTTCGATTAATAATCCAGAATAAAAATTTAGGGAGTTTAGAGGGTTTGGGGAGGATGCGCATGCTTGTATAAAGCCGCCTGCTCCTTAAACTATCTAAGCTCCCTATTACGTTTTACCTCTCGATAGAGTGTCGGTGGGGTATATAACAAAAAAAAACGGAAGGTTATCCTTCCGTTTCAGTGCCCAGGACGAGACTCGAACTCACACGGGCTAATGCCCACCACCCCCTCAAAGTGGCGTGTCTACCAATTTCACCACCTGGGCAATTCTTTATTGCGAGTGCAAAGGTAGTAACAATTTTTTATTCTGCAAATTTTTACACAACTTTTTTTAATAAAATTTAAGGCTCGATAACTAAGTTGTTGTTATCGAGCCTTTTATGTATCGAGCTATTTTTAACTCTTAGAGACCAAATACCTGCTTTATGTTGTCCACCTCGTCGAGTTTCTCCCATGAGAAGAACTCAACCTCCTTAGCGAACTCCTTACCCTCACCTACGAAGCGTACAAGCTCGGTGTAGGGACGACGACCGAAGTGGCCATAAGATGCTGTAGCCTCGAAAATGGGGTACTTCAAACCGAAGCGCTCAACGATAGCTGCGGGACGAAGGTCGAACATCGCGCTGATTTTCTCGGCAATCTGACCATCAGTGAGCTCTACGTTAGATGTGCCGTATGTATCAACATAGATTGAGAGGGGCTGTGCAATACCGATTGCGTAGCTTACCTGTACGAGCATCTCGCGTGCTACACCCGCGGCAACCATGTTCTTTGCGATGTGGCGTGCTGCGTATGCTGCCGAGCGGTCAACCTTCGATGAGTCCTTGCCTGAGAATGCGCCACCACCGTGTGCACCGCGGCCGCCGTATGTGTCAACGATGATCTTACGACCTGTGAGGCCGGTGTCGCCGTGAGGACCACCAATAACGAACTTGCCAGTGGGGTTAACGTGGAGGATGTAGTCGTCGTTGATGAGCTCTGCGAGCTTGTCGTTCGCGCGCTCAAGGCGTGCCTTAACACGTGGGATAAGGATGTTACGAACGTCGTCAGCGATGATGCGCTGCATCTCGCGCTCTGCCTCAGCCTCAGTGCGAGTGTTTGTGGGGAGGATGAACTCGTCATGCTGTGTAGATACCACGATTGTGTGTACGCGCTTTGGACGGCGGTCGTCGCCATACTCGATTGTCACCTGGCTCTTAGAGTCGGGGCGCAAGTAGCGCATAACCTCGCCCTCGCGGCGGATTACGGCGAGCTCCTTGAGGATAACGTGTGAGAGGATGAGTGTCGCGGGCATGAACTCGCGTGTCTCCTCTACGGCGTAACCGAACATGATGCCCTGGTCGCCTGCGCCCTGCTCCTCGCCATCCTTGCGGTCAACACCCTGGTTGATATCCGATGACTGCTCGTGGATAGCCGAGAGGATGCCGCATGATGCAGCGTCGAACTGATACTCGCTCTTGTTGTAGCCGATGCGGTCGATAACGCGGCGTGCCACGCCCTGAATATCTACATAACCCTCCGAGCGTACCTCGCCTGATACTACTACGAGGCCTGTTGTGCAGAGTGTCTCGCATGCAACCTTTGAGTTGAGGTCGTGGCGGAGGAACTCGTCGAGAATAGCGTCCGAAATCTGGTCGGCAACTTTATCGGGGTGACCCTCCGATACCGACTCTGATGTAAACAAAAATGCCATAATATACCTTGTTTTTAGTTATTAATAAACGTAGTTATTGCGAGCCATCGTACGTTGATGGCATAAAAACAGGGTGAAAATATGTTGTTGTGATTGCGATAAAAAAGACCAATTATGGCTTTTGAGAATACCGTTTTAGCACTTTTTTATTGTGGTTGCAATCAGTTCAAATCCTTCCACATCTGTTTTCGGGTGCAAAGGTAGCAAAAAAATGGAATATTCAACAATATGCCTACAAATTATTTTCTTATCGCGCTATAAGCAAAAGTTATGGGAATAAAAAAACTGCCTAACAATCGTGTTAGACAGCTTTTCTTGAAGTAGTCGATAGGGGATTCGAACCCCTATGTCCTGCGTGAGAGGCAGGTATCCTAGCCCTTAGATGAATCGACCAAGTATGTTTGTCATTGTTTGACGGCGCAAAGGTGCATCTTTATTTTTAATCTCCCAAATTCTTGAGACATTTTTTTCGATTTTTTTTAAAAATCGTATATTTGTACTACCATTGCGAGATACGCAGTGGTTTTAGATGGCATTTAGGCTATTGTTTCGTGAAGTAAAACGACCAAAATTATTAAACGAACAAATAAAAAGTGTGTTAAATGCTCACGCTACCATGGTGTTGGTATGCTTGTGTTCGTATGAGTATTTGGGCGTCCAGTTTTTCGGTAGATATTACCTATGCCTTTTTTTGGGGGGGGTCATATTAAGCTAAACGGTTACTTATGAGAGACAAGAAACGTATTATTTAACATCATAAATTCATTATTATGGCAAGAAAGTTATATTATTTCATCGCGCTTTTGCTATTTAGCTTTGCGTGTGAGCAATTTGTTGAGCAACAGCCTACGGGTACTGTTACTTTTGCTGATGGTACATCGTTTACATTGCAATTCGAGGCTGAGGGCGGACAGAAGAGCATTATGTTTAATGCAGACTCAAACTGGACAGTATCTACATCGGATGAGTGGATTAATGTTGCTAAGTCTTCTGGCACTAAGTCTGATACTTCATTTATGGTTGATGTTAAGGCAAATGACTCTTTGGATAATCGCGATGGCTACATTGTGATGTATTCAGCCAACGACAAGTCGTATCGTTTTGATGTTCACCAAAATGGAGAGCAACCATCATTCAGGATTAATGGTAATGGTGAGTATGAGGTGATGGCAAAGGGTGGAAACGTAAATGTAAAGTTGGAGACTAATTTGGAATATACTGTTGAGATTTCATCTTCTGCAAAGTCTTGGATTACACTCTCTGATACACGTGCTACACGCGAAGAGACACTAACATTTGTTGTTGCAGCTAACCAGGAATTTGACGAGCGCAAGGCAAATATAAATATTGTAAATAAGGATAATAATGTTTTGCAGACTATTGTTATTGTACAGCAGGGTGAGGATGAAACGTTCAGCTTGGATAAAACCGCTTTTACTGTGGAAGAGAATGGTGGCGAGTTTGTGGTAAAGGTATCTACCAATCTTGAGTACGAAGTTGATATTCCAGTTGAAGCAAAGTCGTGGTTGAGTCTGGCTGACACACGTACTGTGCGTAGTGAAACCCTTGTGTTTACAGTGCTCCCTAATGACACATTGTCAGCACGTGAGGCTATAGTCACTATCACTATGTCTAATGGCAAGAAGCACACTGTGAAATTTACTCAAAAAGCTATGACTATCGTCTTCGAGGTAGATACTACCTATGTCATGTTCGATAAGGATGGCGGCTCTGTAGAGGTTGCTGTAACATCAAATATTGACTACAATGTTGTAATTGATGATGCATCTTGGTTGTCGTATGATCAGACTCGTGCAACAACTACCAATACTATTGTCTTCACTGCAACTGCTTTGGCAGATGGTGACATCCGTAGTGCAGAGGTTAAGTTCACTGATGTATCGGGTAATAATTTGGCAACATTGAACGTAGAGCAAGACTCAAGTTTTATTGTTGCTTACACCACTAACGACGGTAAGCCTGTAGATATTTATAAGACAGAGGGCTTTGGTGCTGCATATCTCGGCAATGTATATAATAGTGACTCTAATAGTGGTAGATTGCGTTTCGATGCTACTATTACAGCTATCCCTGCGCAAGCATTTGCTCTATGCACAAATTTAACAACTCTTGATATTCCTAATAGTGTGACATCAATTGGTAATTCAGCATTCTCAGGTTGCTCTGCAATGCAGGAGATTACTATACCTGAGAGTGTAACAGTTGTTGGCACTGACGCTTTTGCGAATTGTAGTGGCAAAGCATTTATCAATTGTAATATTGATACAACATCTTTGAATTATGGTGATTTGTCATTCGAGAATGCAGGATTCGAGGAGGTTGTGATTGGTGATAATGTGGAGATTATTGGATATCACGCATTTACTACAGCAAATATGACCAAACTTACACTTGGTAAGAATGTAAAGGAAATTAGAGGTTGGGCATTTGGCAATAATTTCTATCTAAAAAATCTAGTTATACCAGATAGCGTTACTACAATTGGTGATTCTGCATTTTGGGGATGTGTTGATCTTGTAAGCATTACCCTTGGTGCTGGCTTGACCACCATAGATAGCCCATGGATCGGTGGTAGTTTGTATAGTCCTTCATCATTGATGTTGGTATATTGTAAGACTACTATTCCACCTACCGCAACAGGCTCTATTTTCGCTAAAAAGTCTAATCTCACAATTTACGTTCCAAAGGATTCTAGCAGAGATTACAGGACTGCTGCATGTTGGTCAGAATATGCAAGTTGTATGATATCATATGATTATGAAAATAACAAGGTGGATGATCCAGATTACAGTGTTCTTCCACGTGATAAGTGGATCGGAGTTTGGAATATGGAGTCTTCGCAGTCGATGATTATTAAGGAGTCTGGAGATATTGTCATTGACGACACTCACATTAAGCGTGAGATTTCTATTGTTCCACACCCGTCATATAGCGAAGAGGTATTGATTTACGGACTCTCGGCAAAGAATTATCCAGCACGTGCATACGTTGCTGATAATGGCGATATCAATTTGGTAAGTGGTGTGGCTGTTGGTGATGCAAGTGCAGATGGCTATGAGCCTACATGGTTGATATACGCTGAACTCAACAACAACCGTGGATATTTCACTGACAAGATGGTTAGCTATGTATTCAAAATGAATGGAGATACTGCTACTGCAACTCCTGTAACAGAGACACTTAGCAATGGTACAAAGCTAAAGATACTTTCTACAGAGGTGTATGCAGTTAATCCAAACACAGGGAAATTGGCTTACTACACATCAACGTTCCCCGTTGTATATCATGCTGGAAAACTTTCACTAACTCGTTGTGAAACACGTGTGTCGAAGTGTAACAGTGTTGAACCATCTAATTTGTCTATATCGTATATTGAAGGTACTCGCGTTAGCTCTCTCGAAAAATTGCGATAAAGGCACACTATTACTTCCTAATAAAAAGTCAGCTACCTGAAGTGACCCCAAAAGTTTTTTGTATAAACTTTTGGGGTCACTTCAAAATGGCTACTGTCTTTTTATTTTCGGAGTTGCGAAGCCACTTTTCGCACTACACAATGCGCCGATAAGTTATCCTAGCCGCCACCGAAGCGTCATAGTTTTTACAGATATAAAAAAAGTAATAGGCGGGAGTCTCACAACTGCCGCTCGCCTTCCAGAAACAAATTCTAATAAATATATATATGCGAAGCACCGCTAACAAACTACTAACTCTCCTTAAGGTTTGAGCAGAGCAAGAGGAGGTATGATGGTTTGGTGACGACGAAGGCGTGTGGTTGTGTTGTTGGTCTATGTGAACTTGTTTGCAAAAGACCTACGGCACAACCACACTTATTGCGTAGCAATACGCCAAACTATCATACAAGGCTTGCAGGTTACTCTGCCACGCCGCGGGAGCAGTCATAGTTTTTACAGGTTTGTTTCTGGAAAAAACAATAGGCGGGAGTTTCACAACTGCCGCCTATGTTCCAGAAACAAATTCTGTAAAAACTACTAACCCAAACTTAAATAAATGAAGAAACCTAACTGCGTTGTCTCGTTGCCAACGCAGCTGTATGAGTTTATATCAACTCTCGTGCCAATATAACGTTTGAGTGTAAAATTTTATTGCATGATGCTATAGTATTATCATCGTTTAGACTAATTTTTTGCCCATAATAGAAAAAATAAGGACTGCCAAATGGGTGTCTGGCAGTCCTGGTATTCTTGGTTTTAATCGCTAAATGTCATGCGAGAGGGGTGCGGGCACGGTGTCGCGCATGTCGAAGTCGCCCCAGCGTTCAGCAATGTAGTCGAGCGTTGAGAGTATCTCCTCCACATCGAACGAGGTTACGAGCTTCAGGCGTGTCTGCTTGAAGTCGGGCAGACCCTTGAAGTAGTTCGTCAGGTGGCGGCGCATCTCGAGTATGCCCACGCGGTCGCCCTTAACCTCCAACGACTTTGCAAGGTGCTCCTTAGCGATGGCAACACGCTCAATAACAGAGGGTTGTGGCAGTAGCTCGCCTGTCTCGAGGTAGTGCTTGCACTCGCGGAATATCCATGGGCGGCCATATGTCGCGCGACCAATCATCACGCCATCTACGCCATAGCGGTCGAACATAAGTTTACACTTCTCGGCAGAGTCCACGTCGGCATTGCCGATGATGGGGATGGTGATGCGTGGGTCGTTCTTAATCTTGCCGATGAGTGTCCAGTCGGCCTCGCCACGATACATCTGCGAGCGCGTGCGGCCATGGATCGTAAGTGCCGCAATGCCAACATCTTGCAGGCGTAGTGCTATCTCCTCGATGTTCTTCATCTCGTCGCTCCAGCCGAGGCGTGTCTTCACGGTGACGGGCTTATTTACGGCCTTGACAATCTGGCGCGTCATCTCGACCATAAGGTCGGGGTCCTTCATCATGCCAGAGCCGGCACCGCGGTTAGCAATCTTCTTTACGGGGCAGCCGAAGTTGATGTCGATAATATCGGGGTTTGCACTCTCGGCTATGCGTGCCGCCTCGACCATGGGCTCAATGAGGTGGCCATATATCTGTATGCCCACGGGGCGCTCCATCTCGGCGATGTTGAGCTTGGCGCGCGACTTCCACGCATCGCGTATCAAACCATCCGACGAGATAAACTCTGTATAGACGACATCGGCACCGAAACGCTTACACATATAGCGAAACGAGGGGTCGGTGACATCCTCCATGGGGGCAAGAAAGAGGGGCTGATTGCCTAACTCAATATCTGAAATCTTCATAAGATGCAATATTTATAGGACAAAGGTAACAATTTTTTGGTGTAAGTAACGATTATTTCGCAAAGAAAACGTACCTTTGCACCTACGATTATAAATATAGGTAACTATGATAAATGCAGAAGAGTTTATTTTGAGCGTCGTGAAGCGTGCAACAGAGGAGTTGTATGGCGTTAGCGACAACATTCAGATACAGAAGACACGCAAGGAGTTTGAGGGCGACTACACCGTGGTGGTATTCCCCTTGCTCAAGGCGTCGCGCAAGTCTCCCGAGGCTACAGCCACAGAGTTGGGCGAGAAGATTGTTGCTTCGACACCCGAGATTAAGTCGTTCAACGTGATTAAGGGCTTCCTTAACCTCGCTATCGACGCATCATTCTGGGCTGCGCGCTTCCAGGAGATTGTTGAGACTGAGAACTTCGGCATGGCACCCGCATCGGGTCGCACAATCATGATCGAGTACTCATCGCCCAACACCAATAAGCCCCTCCACCTCGGTCATGTGCGTAACAACTTGCTTGGTTACTCTGTTGCCACAATTCTCAAGGCTAATGGCCACAACGTAATCAAGGTAAACCTCGTTAACGACCGCGGTATCCACATCTGTAAGTCTATGCTCGCATGGCAGCTCTATGGCGGTGGCGAGACCCCCGCATCATCAGGTATGAAGGGCGACCACCTCGTGGGTAAGTACTATGTAGAGTTCGACAAGCACTACAAAGCACAGGTTAAGGAGCTCATGGCAGAGAAGGGTATCTCTGAGGATGAGGCAAAGAAGCAGGCACCCATCATGCTCCAGGCACAGGAGATGTTGCGTAAGTGGGAGGCTAAGGATCCCGAGGTTTACGCTTTGTGGGAGACTATGAATGGCTGGGTATATGAGGGCTTCGATGTGACATATAAGGCTATGGGCGTTGACTTCGATAAGGTATATTACGAGTCGCAGACATACCTCTTGGGTAAGAGCCTCGTTGAGGATGGTTTGAAGAAGGGCGTATTCTTCCGCAAGGAGGATAACTCCGTATGGATCGACCTCGAGGCAGATGGTCTCGACCAGAAGCTCTTGCTCCGTGGCGACGGCACATCGGTATATATGACTCAGGACCTCGGTACTGCGCTCAGCCGCTTCGAGGAGAACAGCCTCGATGATATGATCTATGTTGTTGGTAACGAGCAGAACTACCACTTCCAGGTGCTCAAACTTGTGTTGAAGAAGCTCGGATACGAGTGGAGCGACAACATCTTCCACCTCTCTTACGGCATGGTTGAGTTGCCCGAGGGTAAGATGAAGTCACGCGAGGGTACCGTAGTGGATGCTGACGACCTCATCGCCGACATGATTGGCACAGCACGCGAGATGTCTGACGAGCTCGGTAAGCTCGATGGCTGCTCTGAGGAGGAGGCTGCGGCAATCTGCGAGATGGTAGGCCTCGGCGCCTTGAAGTACTTTATCCTCAAGGTTGACCCCAAGAAGACCATGCTCTTCGACCCCCGCGAGTCTATCGACTTCAACGGCAACACCGGCCCATTCATCCAGTACACTCACGCACGTATCCGCTCTATCTTGCGTAAGGCAGAGGAGGCGGGCATCGATGCAAGCACATATGTTAACGCTACACTCCTTCCTGAGGAGGTTGAGCTCGTTAAGGCGTTGGCTGAGTACCCCGCAGTTGTACGCACAGCGGGCGAGCAGTTCGCACCCTCGGTTATCGCAGCATACGCCTACGACCTTGCTAAGCAGTTCAATGGCTACTACCACGACCACTCAATCCTCAAGGAGGAGAACGAGGCTGTACGTTCATTGCGCCTAAAGCTCGCAGCGGAGGTGGCACGCGTTATCCGCTCAGCGATGTCTTTGCTTGGTATTAATGTTCCTGAGAGAATGTAGTTTGTTGTGATTCACGACAAATTGGGTTAATACAATATACGGGGGTGTCCAATACGTATTGGATAACCCCCTTATTTTTAAGACCATGAAGCAGACATATTACATACTTATATTGGTGGCAGCGTTGTTGGTGGCGTGTGGCGATACCAAGACTAAGAAGAGTGAAACCAATGACACTCACGAGGTGCGCTATGAGCCCGGCACACGCCAGTTAGACATAGACTTTGACGTATATAGCATCACCTCGAAGGAGGAGTTTGACGAGGCTATACGTCGCTACTGGGATGGCTTTGACTTCGAGTGTGGCGAACGAGTTATAGAGTACGACACTGTGAGCGTCATGCAGGCATTTGCCGACTATGCTGCATACATCGACGTGGGCATGGAGCCTATGCAGCGCGACTCGCTGTTAAGAGCCCTTATGCACCGTGCTGAGGAGAGCCGCCACGTGCTCGACTTCTTCGCATACGTCACCGAGGGTGTGCTTCACGATCCCAACTCGCCAATGCGTAACGATGAGCTCTACATCCCCGTCCTCGAGGTGTTGGTGGAGTCGCCACTCTACGATGAGTACGACCGCATTGTGCCACTCTACGACCTTGAGCTTGCACGCCAAAACCGCATCGGTAATGTAGCAAACGACATCGTATATACGTTAGCAAGTGGAAAAACAGGTAGGTTGCATAGTATTGATTCAGACTATGTTATCGTAATGTTCTCGAACCCCGGCTGCCCCATGTGTCGCGAGATTATCGAGGAGATAGGCTCCTCGCCCCTTATAAACGAGATGATGGAGAATGGTCTTATAGAGGTCTTGGCGATATATCCCGATGAGGATCTCGTGGCGTGGCGCGACCATATCTCGGACATCCCTCAAAGTTGGATAAACGGCTACGATGCTGGTATGCGTATCACCGAGGCGCGAAGCTACAACTTACAGGCCATCCCCTCGCTCTATCTCCTTGATGGCGAGAAGCGTGTCATAATCAAAGATGGTACCTCGGTTGCGCAAATCGAGAATGCCATAGCATACTTCGAGGCGATGTAGCATGAGGGATTTTGTTGCCATAGACTTCGAGACTGCCAATAGCGACCCATCGAGCATCTGCTCTGTGGGTATCGTTGTTGTGCGCGAAGGTAAGGTGCAACATCGTGTACACCGCCTTGTACGTCCCGTACCCAACTACTATTCGTTCCATAACACACGTGTGCATGGCATGACACGCCGCGATACCGATTTTCAGGTGGGCTTCCCCATGGTGTGGCGCGAGTTGCAGCCTATGTTTGCGGGTCTCCCCTTTGTGGCGCATAATGCCCCCTTCGAGCAGCGCTGCTTGAGGGCTGTGCACGAGGCATACAACATGCCATACCCAGAATATACGTTTCACTGCACGTGCAGCACTGCGCGCAAGGTCTTTGGCCGTGAGTTACCCAACCACCGACTGCCTACCGTGGCTATGGCGTGTGGATATGAACTCTCGTCGCACCACCATGCCCTTGCAGATGCCGAGGCGTGCGCAGCTATAGCACTTAAAATATTGTAATTGTGAAGCATATTGTTGACATATTTACCACACTTGGTGAGCGACTTGCATGCTTTGGTAGCGACGATGCGAGCAATCGCATTATCGATGAGGCTATCGCTGCTAATGGCTGGTTTACGCGCGTGGACATTCTGCGTGCAGTGGAGGCTATTCGCTCTGAGATGCTCGACTGTGATAGGCTTGCGAAATGGCTTGATAACTATACAAAAGCCATTGATCCTAAGTGTGTTGCAGTGATTATGGCGGGTAATATTCCCTTGGTTGGATTCTTCGATTTGCTCTGTGTGCTTGCTGCGGGTCACGAGTGCCACCTTAAGCCCTCGAGCAAGGATAGTGTTTTGATGCGCTATATTGTTGACCAGCTGCGAGATATAGCTCCCAATATCGCTATTTACGACTACTCGGCAGATGCTACATACGACATGGTTATCGCCACAGGAGGTGATGATGCCAATGCCTACTTCCGTGAGCACTTTGCCTATACACGCACCCTCTTGCGCGGTAGCCGCCACTCAGTTGCCGTGCTAAATGGCGAGGAGAGTGCCGAGGAGTTGAACCTCTTGTATAACGACATCACTGCTTACTCTGGTCTCGGATGCCGCTCGGTGTCGATGCTCTTTGTGCCACAGGGTTACGTTCCAGCTTTTGAGCGTGGCATGGCGGAGAATACAAAGCTTAGACACAACATTCAAGCTATGCGTGCTACGCTTACGATTGAGGGTGCAGAGTTCTGGGATGCTGGTGCTTTTATCATGCGCCGAGGCGAGGATTTTGCGCAGTCGTTGGCCGTAGTTACGCTCCGTGAATATACAGATATAGAGGATGTTAAGGTATGGCTAAATAGCAATGCCGAGCATATTCAGTGTATAGTATCTAACTTGGGAATTGAGGGCTCGCAGTCCTTGGGTCGTGCGCAGTATCCCGCGCTTATGGACTATGCCGATGGGGTAGATACGATGCGCTTCCTACTCGACTAACGAGCGATAGACAGCCTCAATCTCATCACACATAGTACTCCACGAGAAGCGCTTGCGCTCCTCAATCATATTGTGCGCAAACTCGGCTATTCTATCGCCCTCGAAGATGCGCTCCAAGGCATCGCGCACACCCGCGGCCGTTGGGTCGCATACATATCCCACTACGCCATCGTGGACAATCTCCGCAAGGCCACCCACGCGTGTGACAATTACGGGGGTGCAGAAGTTGTAGCATATCTGTGTCACGCCACTCTGCGTCGCGGTCTTGTATGGTAACACCACGCAGTCGGCAGCCGAAAAGTAGTAGCGCACATCACTATCTGGTACGAAGAAGTCGTGTAAAATAACCTCACCCTTTAATCCAAGACGCTCTATATGAGTGATATATTTCTCTCGCGAGGCGTAAAACTCTCCTGCGATAAGCAACTTTATACCCTTGCGCCTAAACTCGCTCCACGCATAGAGCAGCGTGTCCAAACCCTTGTAGTCGCGTATCAAGCCGAAGAACATGGCGTACCTCTCTGTGGGGTCGAGACCCAACTTTGCGCACGCCTCATTGCGCTCCACGCGCGTGCCAAAGTGCTCAAACATGGGGTGTGGCGAGAAGCGCATAGGTGCTGAGGTATAGGTCTTTAGCTCCTCGTGTACCTGCTCCGACATATAGATAAATCCATCCACTGAACGTAGGTAGTAGCGGTTGAATAGTCGGTCGGTGATGTGGTGTTCGTGGGGTTCGACGTTGTCAATCTGGCAGATAACCTTTGTATGCTTATTTTTGCGTGCAAGGCGTGCGATAGTGCCGAAGCAGGGCGCCATAAAGGGTGTCCAATACTTCATAAGCACGATGTCGGGGCGCATTTTGCACAACTCACGACCCACGCTCCACCACGAGAAGGGGTTTATCGTCGACACCCTACGACGAATATCGAGGTCGGCGGGTGGCGGGGTATCTACCGTCTGGCTCTTACCCGGGAAGAGTAACGAGGGGTATTGTAGCGTAAAGGTGAGGATATGCACCTCGTAGCCGCGCGACTGATACTCGCGCGCCATGGTCTCCATGATGGATGCCAAGCCTCCGCGATAGGGGTGCGCAGGACCTACGATGGCTATCTTCAACCTCTTGTGTGTCATGTTGTTGGCTATTTGAACTCAATCTTTGCGCGGCACAACACCTTCTCTGCGTCGGATGTTATCTCAAACTGGCGTGCGTTCTCTGCGTCGAGGTAGCCTACCGATACAACCTCGCCATAGCGTGCCTCGGCCAAGAAGTTGATGTCGAGACGCAGTGACTCTCGCTCTTCGATGGTCTCGAGGGGCAGTGTGTCAAAGATCATGTCGATGTAGCGCAAGGTGTTGACATGGCGGTTGAAGTCGATGTCGCTATATACTACGGGGCGAGATACTGTTGCTGCGGCCTCCACGGGGCGTAGGCGTGCAGGGGCTGCGATGGGCGAAGCCTCCGCTACGATAAATCTGTCGTGCGCCTCCTTCATCATCGACATATCTGCCGCCTGGCGTGTCTCCATGTTAAGCACACACCACTGCGACACGCCCGATGCTATAACCTTGTCGCCTACGCGCATACGGAAGTTGCGCGTCGAAGCGAGGCGGTTGAAGTCGCTAATCCATGTGTCAATCTCAATGTCGGCATACTGCTCGGGGCGGCTCTCAATCTCCACCGCAAAGCGCATAAGCACCCATGTGAGGGAGCTATCCTGCAGCACCTCCACGCCGAAGCCCTTGTTGTGGGCATCGCTTCCCGCTACATTGAGCATATAGTTGATGATGGCGCTTGCCGAGGCGCGTAGCGTAAAGTCCACATCCTGAGGCTCTACACGATATTTGTATGTCGTAATCTCTGCCATAGCCTTATCTTATTTATATGCAAAGATAGGAATTATTCCCCTAAAACGCAAAACTCCGAATGGCGAAATTCGGCCAATAGACCACACTTCAACCTCTGAAAGAGATGGCAGCAAAAAATAATTTGCATATTTTTGTAGTAAACAATGGGTGTTGTGCGTCTAATGAGTAAAACGATTGAAACAATGGCCTATTAAACTTAAGAGAGAGACTATGACAGAGAAGGAGAGAGAATTTACTAATATCGTTCGCGAGCATCGCAGCACAATCTACTCCGTGTGCTTCATGTTTGCCAAGTGTAGCGACGAGGCCGACGACCTCTTCCAAGAGGTGCTCATTAAGCTATGGCACGGCTTCGAGGGCTTCGAGCACCGCAGCAACATAAATACATGGATTTGGCGCATAAGCCTCAATACCTGCATATCGTTGGAGCGCAGCAAGCATCGCTCGTCGAAGCTGAAACTCGATATGAGCCGCGACCTCTACACCGCAGAGGATAGTGATAGCCGTCAGATGCAGATGCTCCACAAACGCATCCACCGCCTTCAGCCCTTCGACCGCGCGATTGTTATGCTGTGGCTCGAGAATATGAGCTACGAGGAGATTGCCGCCATAGTGGGCATATCGGTGAAGAATGTCTCGGTGAAGCTCTACCGCATAAAGGAGCAACTCAAAAATATGTCGAACGAATAACTTGGTATATTATGAATGAATATAAAGATAATCAGCTACTTAATGATATGCGCGATCAGCTTGCGAAGCTTAAGGATATGCTCAATTCGGAGCGTATGATTACCGAGCGCATGATGCGAAGAACGATGTCCGAGAAGGCAAATAAACTCTTGCGCCGCAGCATCTTCTTTATCGTGATAGCCCTACTCTTTGCTCCCTACGAAATCTGGGTAATGAGTTTCCTCGGTTTTAATCCCATTTACGGCTATGCGGCTGCCGTGTTCCTTATCATAGCCGCCATCGCCGAGTGGCAAACCTGCAAGGGTCTGCGCGATGAGCACTTCTCACGCTACTCCATCGTAGAGATTGCCGAGACCATGGTTCGCTACAAGCGCATGAATATCAGGTGGCTATACTTCTCCATTCCCTTTGTTTTGGTGTGGGGTGGTCTGCTGGCCTACGACATCTTAAAAGCAGATAATCTCCCAGTTCTGATAGGCTGCGCTGTGGGTTTCGCTATCGGTCTTGCCTTTGGAGTCCACAGCTTGGTTAAGGCACAACGCACTGCCAACGAGATTATCAACGCAACACGCGACCTAAAGCGCGAGGAGTAGCCCGCAATGTGAGCAACACGCGAAGACCAAGGCCTATGTAATGCTTTGGTCTTTAGTGTTTTATCATAGGGCGTGCAATAAATATTATCGGCGTGCGTTAGTTATATGTGCATCGCTTTATAGGTAATACCTATAATATAATAAGAAAAAAATATAGATATAAAGCATCTATTTAGGCAAAAAATAGTATATTTGCGTGGATTATTATCCGTTGTATGGATAATGATTGCGTTGAGACAGAGATAAATTCATAACTTAACTTAATAATTTTTCTATGAAAAAGATGTTTTTTGCACTCGTAGCCCTCTTTATTGGTGTTACGACTATCTGTGCACAGGATCCCGCAGAGATGCAGTTGCCTCTCGATCCTGAAGTGCGCGTAGGTAAGCTCGACAATGGCATGACCTACTACATCCGCCACAACGAGAAGCCTAAGGGTCAGGCAAGCTTCTACATCTACCACGATGTAGGTGCTATCCAGGAGGATGACGACCAGCAGGGTCTCGCTCACTTCCTCGAGCACATGGCTTTCAACGGTACTAAGAACCTTCCCGACAAGCAGATTATCGAGAAGCTCGAGACTATCGGTGTTCAGTTCGGTAACAACCTTAACGCCTTCACTTCATGGGACTGCACACAGTACATGGTGATGGATCTTCCTGTTACTGAGGAGAACGTTGACTTGGCTCTTCTTATCCTCCACGACTGGTCACAGTTCATCGCTTTGCAGCCCGAGGAGATCGACTCTGAGCGTGGCGTTATCATGGAGGAGCTCCGTACACGTGATGGCGCTGGCCTCCGTGCGCAGAACGACATGATTCGTAACCTCTTCAAGGGTTCACTCTACGAGCACCGCAACCTCATTGGTTACCTCGATGGTTTGAAGTCTTTCGACCAGCAGGCATTGGTTAACTTCTACAAGAAGTGGTATCGTCCAGAGTATCAGGCATTGGTAATTGTTGGTGATATCGACGTTGACCAGGTAGAGTCAAAGATCGTTGCTCTCATGGCAGACATCCCTGCTTCACCCGCAGATGCTGCACAGAAGGTTATGCACTATGTTCCCGCAACAGAGGAGCCTATCGTATCTATCTTCACAGATCCCGAGATGACTCAGTCAAGCGTTATGATGTTCGCACGTCGTGAGGCTCTTCCTAAGGAGTATAACAACACTGTTGTAGGTTACTCTTTCGACCTCATTCAGTCATTCGTATCTCTCATGATGAACGAGCGCTTCGAGGAGATCGCACAGGCAGCTGATGCACCTTTCCTCGGTGGTGGTATGTCTGAGGGTAGTATGGGTATCTGCCCCACAATGGAGTCAACAATGTTCTCTGCAACAGCTCACGAGGGTCGCATCGACGATGCTTTCCGTGCTATGTACACAGAGATGGAGCGTATGCGTCGTCACGGCTTTACAGCAGGTGAGTTCGAGCGTGCTAAGCAGGAGATTCTCCGCTGGGCAGAGCGTGGTTACACTAACCGCAACGATGTAAAGAACGCTGAGTATGCACAGCGCTACCTCGATAACTACGCTAAGGGCACTCCTATGATGGATGCTGAGACTGAGTGGCAGCTCGACCAGATGTTCATTAACAGCCTCACTGTTGACCAGGTAAACGAGGCTTATGCACAGATGGCAGCACCTAACAAGAACCTCGTAATCCTTGCTCGCTCACCCAAGAAGGAGGGCGTAGCAGTTCCTACTGAGGCTGAGCTCTTGGCTATCAAGGCTGAGGTTGAGGCTTCAGAGATCGCACCTTTCGAGGATAACACTGTTATCGAGCCACTTCTCAACCCATCGCTCAAGCTTAAGGGTTCAAAGGTTAAGGCTACTGCTACTAACGAGTCACTCGGCTACACAGAGTGGACTTTGAAGAACGGCATCAAGGTTGTTGTTCGCCCCTCTACATTGAAGGCTGACGAGGTTATCATCACTGCTTCTGCAAAGGGTGGTAAGTCTATGTTGAACGACGCTGAGTACTTCCACGGTGACTACCTCCCAATGGTTATGCAGCACTCTGGTATCAGCAAGTTCTCTGCTACTGAGCTCGCTAAGCAGCTCTCTGGTAAGAGCGCATACGCTTCGGTAGGTGTTGGTGCATACGAGCACGCTGTAAACGCTGGTGGTTCACCTAAGGATATGGAGACTATCCTCCAGCTCATGTACCTCAACTTCACAGCTCCTCGCTTCGACGAGACTGATCTTCAGAACTTGAAGAACATGTACGTTCCTTATTTCCGCAACATGGAGGCTGATCCTGGTTACCTCATGGGTAAGGCATTCCAGGAGACTCTCTACCAGAATCACGTTCGCCGTCAGGCAACATCTGCTGCTCAGATCGAGTCACTCAGCCTCGAGACTTTGGCTAGTGTACACGGCCAGCTCTTCTCTTACGCTGACGACTTCCGCTTCGTAATTGCTGGTAACGTTGACCTCAACACTTTGAAGCCACTTGTTGAGAAGTATATCGGTTCACTTCCTACTTCTAAGAAGGTAGAGTACGCAGTTGTTGACGATGGCGTACGTACTGCAACAGGTGAGGTTACTAATGACTTCCGCGTAGCTATGCAGCAGCCTAAGGTATCTGTATATCTCACATTCTCTGGTGCTATCGAGGATAACGCAAAGAACCGCCTCGTTCTCGACCTCCTCACACGTGCACTCGACTCACGCTACATGGTATCAATCCGTGAGGAGAAGGGTGGTACATATGGTGTTCATGTTCAGGGTGGCATCAACGAGTACCCCGTTGAGCAGTACATCGCAGTAATCGTATTCGATACTAACGAGCAGCTTGCTGACGAGCTTATCGAGATCTGCGACGCTGAGATCGCTAAGATCGCGGAGAACGGTCCTCTTGCTGATGATATCGCGAAGTCTAAGGAGTTCCTCCAGAAGAACTACGCTAACGTTCTCGAGAATAACAGCGGTTGGATGAGCGCTATCGAGCGTTGGTACGAGGAGGGTTACAACTATAAGGAGGAGTACCTCGGTATTCTTGAGAGCATCACACTTGAGGATGTTCAGGCTATGGCCAAGAAGATGCTTGAGGATGGTAACCGTACTTTGGTTGTGATGCGTCCCGAGCGTTAATTTCGCATAATAAGGGGCTATTCTCGGCCTCTCAATCAAAGCTCCGAATGGAATGTACGAAAAAGTACTATCCATCCGGAGCTTTTTCATGTCGAGACCAAGCCTGGCCCCTTCTGATGCGAAATTTAATTTCTTGTGATAGCGGCGCTTCAATCAAAGCCCTGAATGGAATGTACAACGAGTACTATCCATCCAGGGCTTTTTCATGTCATCGCCACATCTGCACCACTCTGACAAGAAATTGGTCGCCTACCCATCGACGGCATTTTTGCCGAGCGTCAGAAGTCGTAAGATGTGGCGCATCACAAAAGAAACCACCCAGGGATAGTACTTTAATGTACTGCCCTGGGTGGTTTACTATTTAGGGATGTGCCGCAGATTGCAGCTTATCACGCTAATTAACGGTAGAAGATAGATGAAATAGATTTGTAGTTATGAACGCGCTCGATAACATCTGCGAAGATGGGAGCTACGCTCAATACTGTAAACTTAGACAAATCCTCACCCTCCTTCAAAGGAATAGTGTCGGTTGTGATAACCTCCTGGATAGCGCTCTCGTTGATGCGGTCGTATGCCTTGCCCGAAAGCACAGGGTGTGTAACAGCCGCGCGAACGCTCTTAGCACCACGGTCCATAAGCATGTTAGCTGCCATGCAGATAGTACCTGCGGTGTCGATCATATCGTCAACGATGATGACGTTGCGACCCTCAACCTCACCGATAGCGGTCATCGAGCCAACGACGTTAGCCTTAGCGCGCTCCTTGTGAGAGATGATGATAGGTGCGTTGAAGTGCTTAGCGTATGATGAAGCACGCTTTGCACCACCCATATCAGGTGAAGCGATTGACAAATCGGGGATGTTCAACTTCTGGATGTAGGGAACAAAGATGCCCGATGCGTAGAGTGCATCCATTGGGAGATCGAAGAAACCCTGAATCTGGTCTGCGTGGAGGCCCATAGTCATCACGCGCTGAACACCTGCTGCGATAAGCATGTTAGCAACGAGGCGTGCGGTGATAGGTACGCGTGGACGGTCCTTGCGATCCTGACGTGCCCAGCCGAAGTAGGGGATAACGGCGATAACCTGGTGAGCAGAAGCACGACGTGCAGCGTCGGCCATCATCAAGAGCTCCATGAGGTTGTCTGAAGGTGGGAACGTTGACTGGATGATAAATACGGTGCAACCACGGATAGACTCGTGGAAGCATGGCTGGAACTCGCCGTCGCTAAACTGCAGAACGTCAGAGTCTCCGAGCTTGATGCCATACTCGGCAGCGATCTTCTCTGCGAGGTAGCGTGAGCCACGACCAGCAAAGAACTTGATTTTATGGATTGCCATAATATAATATTAGGTTAGGTTAACTGACACAAAAGTAGGACAAATAAGCCGAATACGCAACTTTTTCGACGCTTATTTTCTAATAATTTGCCAAGCACTCCTCGATGAAGGTTAGTATCTCCTCTCTGCCCGAGCCCTTCTCGCTTGATGATGTGAGCATTGGAGGCAGCTCCTCCCACATCTCCGATAGGGTCTTCTTGTATGTCACAATGCTGCGATTTAGCTGTGCCTGAGATAGTTTGTCGGTCTTGGTGAAGATGATACCGAAGGGTATGCCATTCTCACCAAGCAGCTCAATGAAGCTGAGATCTATCTTCTGTGGCTCGAGGCGTGAATCGACAAGCACAAAGAGGAAGTGCATCTTCTCGCACTTTAGGACATAGTCGGTTATGATCTTCGAGAACTCACCGCGCGCCGTTTTTGATACCTTAGCGTAGCCGTAGCCAGGCAGGTCGACCAAGTACCAGCTATTGTTTATGAGGAAGTGGTTTATGAGCTTCGTCTTGCCAGGTGTTCCCGACACCTTAGCAAGGTTTTTAACACCTGTGAGCATATTCACGAGCGATGACTTACCGACGTTGCTTCGGCCGATAAAGGCTATATCCTTAAGGTCATCCTTGGGTACTTGCGAAATCTTCTCGGAGCTACACTTGAACTTTGCTTTTATGGTTATTGCCATAATACATTTTAAGTTTAATTTCGGCAAAGTTACGAAAAAAACCGAAAAAATGCCTATATTTGTAGCAGTGAATAACATAAAACAATAAATAATTATGAAGAAAGAGTGGAATGATGTTCGTGAGTTTCACGAGAAGTTTGGTCATCCTGTGGCTGCGGAGCCCAAGATGATTGATAAGAAGCGCGCCTTGTCGCGTGCCAAGTGGATGCAGGAGGAGGTTGCCGAGTTCCTCATCGCCGATGACATCTACGAGCAGGCCGACGCTATGATCGACCTTATGTACTTCGCGCTCGGCACAATGGTCGAGATGGGCTTGGAGGCTGACGAGTTGTTCTCAATCGTTCAGCAGGCTAACATGGCGAAGTTGTGGCCCGATGGCAAGCCTCACTACAATCCCAAGGATGGCAAGGTCATCAAGCCCGAGGGCTGGGAGGATCCCGCTCCAAAGATTAAGGCCTATATCGATGCAGTAATAGAATCAAAAAAGCGATAAAATATGAGATTATTTTCCTATATGCGTAGTGTGATGACCGTGGTCATGGCACTCGCTTTTGTGTTGGTGTCGTGCCAGAGAGAGCCAGATGCAAAGGTTAGTAATATTACGCTCTATGTAGAGTCGCTCGAGGCACAGCCCGAGGGAGATACATTCCGCATCAACTACTCGATTGTTAAGCCTGCGGAGGGTGTGTCACTCGAGGTGGCGTGCGATGCAGAGTGGGTAACCATAGATGCTATTACCGCATCGTTCGTCGATGTCACCGTGGCGAAGAATAACAGTGGCGAGGAGCGCTCTGTAAAACTTACGTTTGGCTACGGAAACGATACAAATAGCTTGACTATCAGCCAGAAAGCGTGGGCTGACCCCGTAGCTCTTAAGGTTGAGGATGTTGAGGCTACAGCCGTAACATTTAGCGTTGCGACCCTCGATGAGGAGACAACATGGATTGGCCAGATTGTCGATAAGGTGTGGTTTGACGAGATGAGCGAGGATGAGATTTTCGATGAGGATATGCGTTACTACTACACTATGGCGGAGGAGAATGGAGTGCAGCTTGAGGAGTATCTATCATCAGTTTTGAGCAAGGGCTCGCACTCAAATATCCGCATGGCGGGTCTCGACCCAGAGTGGGAGTATGTAGTCTATGTTTACGGCATGAACGCTGAGGGCATAAAGACCACATCTATCTACTTTGAGACCTTCAAAACGGAGGCGCCTTATGCGGGTAACGACGTAACTTTCGACTTCGATATCACCGTGAATCGTGCTATTGCTCACATCGCAATTACTCCTTCGCACGAGGGTGTGGCATACTACAACAATCTTATCACATATGAGGATTATGAGACCCTCTATGGCAAAGATATTAACGTTGCGGCAGATGCTGTGATTGCCGATGTGATCGAGGACTATGCAGCGTGGGATTACACCCTTGCCGAGACCTTCGAGTACAACACCGACTACTTGGCTACGGCATACGAGTTCGAGGGTATGGCGAACACCAAGTATGTCGCCTTTGCCTTCAAGTGGAATGAGGAGTGCAAGCGCTTGAGCGACGTGTCATTTGAGGAGTTTGAGATTGGCTCTATCCCTGCATCGGAGAATAAACTCTCGATGGAGATTTCGGATATTACTCAGTCAACTTTCTACGTTAAGGTGGAGACAACCAACGAAGACCCATATGCAATCTTTGCTATCCCATCGAAGGAGATTGGTAAGATGCGTGACGATGCCGACATCTTCAACCATATAATGACGGAGTATGGCACATCGTTCCTCTATAACTATATCTTCAATGGAGATATCGAGGGTACTTTCAGTGGCCTGGAGGCCGATACTGAGTATGCAGTTTTGCTCTTTGGCTATGAGGCGGGTACGCTGACAACAAAGATTACGCGCCAGAATATCACCACGCCCAAGGCTGGCGATATTGAGGCGTGCCAGTACAATATTGAGGTTACTGAGGTAGGTGACCGTGAGGCTCGTGTCTCAATCATCCCATCGGATTATAGTGTCTTTTACTACTGGAATGTCTTTGAGGCATCTATGAGCGAGCAGGAGATTAAGGATTATATATTGGATACTTACAATAGTGCATACTATGGTGATTATTGGGAGTTTAGCTACTACGAGTTGGCACAGGGCAAAGTGTCGAGCCGTCTCTCGCAGCTCAAGCCCGATACAGAGTATCACATCGTGATTATCCCCATGAACCCCAATAGCTTTGAGTACACAGGTACAATGCGTACGGGTGGCGAGTTTAGAACAGATGTTGCCATCATTGCTGACATTGAGATTACTGCTGGCTTCGATGCTTACTACGATGGCGATGAAGTCTATGCTATTAGCCCTGAGTACTTTAGTAACTATCAGGGTCAGGTTATCTTGCCCATGAGTGTGGATATCAAGGGTGAGTACTCTGGCTACCTGTTTACAATCTTTACCTACCAGGAGGGTTTGGAGGACCCAGAGCAGTTTAGCGACGACTTGCTCATCGACAACCTCTACAATGTCGGTGCATATTGGTCTCCTGCATACTTCCGTGGTCAGTGGGATGTCGAGATGATGATTGCCGCTGTGGCATTCGACTTCGACGATAACCCCAGCCCCGTATATCGTAAGCGTTTCATCTGTACTCGCGATGGCGCAGGTGATGCTCAGGAGTTTGTTGACTACTATTTAGGCGAGGTGACTCGTGCTTCGATGCCAGCGAAGAGTATGGTTGTAAACGATGCGCCTGCGAGCGACAAGGTGGTGATTGTTGAGAAGAGTCCCGTAGAGCGTACTTCAAAAGTCATTTTTGAGCGCAAATAGTGGATTGGAGACTAAAATAACGAAATAACTACAATTATTGGGGTTGCGACCTCGGAGTTTTGACCAAACTTCGGGGTCGCTCTCATTTTTTTTAGGTAGTTATAACTTATTGATTTTACAAATGAGGCGTTTCGTTGAATTTATTTCTCCAATGGGAAAGTTTAACCTATATTTGTCGCGATTAAAAATAATAATGAAGAGATTTTCTATGGAGATTATTAAGAAGTTGGCCTTGTTGGCAGTGGCAGCGTTTGGATTTGTGGCGTGTGCTGATGAGGTGGACAATCACCCCGTTAACCCCTCTGAGCAGATTGCGGAGGTTGGTTTCTCGATGCCTGTCGATGTAACACGTACGGATATCGACGCCGATGGCAAGACTACACGTTGGTCTGTTGGTGATAGACTCGCCGTGTGGGCAAAGGATGTTGAGGGTAACTATACCTTCGAGAATGCGCAGTTCACACTCCGCTACTTCAGCCCTGAGTATGATTTGGCATACTTTACATCG
Organism: Alistipes sp.; assembly: GCA_045633045.1. Lineage (GTDB taxonomy): Bacteria > Bacteroidota > Bacteroidia > Bacteroidales > Rikenellaceae > Alistipes. Next base: position 55,234 of record JAZQXV010000010.1, on the reverse strand, counting down.
AACATCGACATGATGGCCGAGGGTGAGTACACCTACTACTTGAGCTATCCCATGCCCGTGTCAACCAATGGTACACAGGCTACCTATTCGCTCCCTAAAGTGCAGTCGGGTAAGTATGAGGGCGGTTATGGCATCATGGTTGCAGAACCTGTTGTTGCCGAGGCACTTACTTCATCTGAAAAGATGGTTCTTAACACCGTTATGCGTCATCAGATGCATGCCCTAAAGATTACTGTGCCAGAAGGACGTAATCACCATGGTGGACGCCTCTATCGACTTGAGATTACCTTCCCTAATGCCGTTGTGGGTGATATTGTTATCGATGTTAGCGATCCCGATGCAGAACCTACCTATGTGAACACCTCGAATACAATTGTTTTGGAGTGTCCTGAAGGCTTCGATGTCGGAGATTCGCTATGGGCTTTCGTACTCCCTGGTACTGTTGATGGTGATGTTAGCTATATCGCAAAGGGTGAGTATCGTAGTACATGCGCGGTAAGTTATCCGCTTAACCGTGATATGAGGGCTGGTCATGTTACCCCTATGAACATAACAATCCCAGCTGAGTTGAATCCTTATTACACCTCTGTCACCTTCTCGGTAGATCAGAACAACCTCGGTGAGGACTTTAACTTCTTTGACGTATACGATGTTAACGGCAACCACATGGGTAAGTTTACTCGTAACGCAGAGAATAAGTATGTTGTGGGTTATGAGGGTGAGTTCGATGTTGACCAATATGACAATACCTCATGGCGTATTGTCTTTGACTCGGAGCATGCCATTGTTGAGACAATCGTAAACCTCGGTGATTTGACTCTCTACACGGAGCATACATGCTGGATGAATGTCCCCTACCTCTTTGCGGAGAATTTTAGCTCGCTTGCTCAGTATGATGGCGACTATAAAGCAGGCCCATATACCTCTGTGTCAGATGCTTCTACTGCAGCTCGTGATCTTGCTCAGTATGGCATAGCCTCAGGTTGGACAGGAGCGCGTACAGGTTGTGATGCTGCAGGCACTGCAATCCTTGTCGCAGGACGTGTAGACTGTGTTATTGCAGGTGCTACTCGTGCCTACGGAAGATTGGATTCACCAGAGCTTTCGTGTATCAAACCTAATGCACGTGTCAAAGTAAAAGTGTCGTTTGACTATGGTGGTAGTCGCTCAGGTAACACGACATACTATCCTGTGGGTAGAGTGGGCTACACTACAACGAGTGGTCTTATAAATGGTTATGCTACACAGTTTAATAACGATGCAGCATTCTCAGATATCGATGGAGCTGTTGAAGTTCCAAGTATCCCGACATCGGGTTCGGCATCAGCTCTTACAAAGTCAATGACTCACACAATTTCAGACTGCACATCGTCACATCGTATTTCATGGCATGTGGGACATTTAGGCTACAAAAGTTGGAAGATTAACAACGGTTGTGGATGGATGTACATCGACAATGTAAGGGTGCAGATTGTAAAGTAATACCTAGGCAGTCACATTGCTATAGATAAATACAAGAAGAATAAAAAATATTAACTAAACAAAATCATTATGAAAAAGTTTTTTACAATCGCATCGCTTTTGGCGTTGATTCTTTCGGCTTGCTCGAAGGAGGCGGCAAAGAGTGAGCAGGAGGGTAAAGGACAGGTGACTATCAACTGTAAGACTGAGACTATGGTTGATACGCGTGCCAACATCAGCTGCACACTCCCTGAGTTTGAGGATTTTACTCTCAAGATTGAGGGCGTAGGAAGCGACTACAAGGCTGAGTATGCTGCAATCGCTGAGTTTAACGCGGATAGCTATCTCCACCACGGCAACTACAAAGCTACAGTTGTTGCGGGCGACATCACTGAGGAGGGTTACGATAAGGCAACCTTCGTTGGTAGCAAGGAGTTCGCAGTAGAGGCGCGTAAGAGCAGCAATGTAGAGATTACAGCAACCATTGCTAACGCCCTTGTAGTGGTTGAGGTAACAGATGCATTCAAGGGCTATTTCGTGGGTGGTTACACCCTTAAGCTCACAACTGCTGCTGGCAACGAGTTCGATGTTACAGCGCAGTCAGAGCCTATCTTTGTTGATCCAACATCGTTCAAAATTGGTGGTACTGCTGTTAAGCAGCCCAACCAGTCGGGTGCAGAGGGTGTGACTGTCACATTGCCTGAGTACAAAAATGAGGCGGTTGCAGCGCAGACTCTCTATACCGTAACTTTGGATGTTGAGACTGCTGGCAATGCAACCCTCACAATTACACTTAATGATACGCTCGTAGAGTCAATCGACATCGAGCAGGAGCTTAATGATAACGCACAATAAAAGAAAAAGAGATATGAAATCAGTAGTTAGAATTATGAGCATCGCACTCGCCTCACTCCTCGTGATGGTGTCGTGCAAAAAGGATAATGTTAACTATGTTGACAATGTTGATGATGCAAAGGCAAACATCGGTTATTTGAGCCTCGCAAATATGCAGGCTTCAGTAATGGAGGATACCGAGAATATCGACTCAGAGACACGTGCCGAGGGTATCGACATCAACACTTTCGATGTTGTTATCACAAACCAGGCTGGCGAGACTATGTCATCGTTCAAGTATGGTGAGCGCCCCACTGAGCCTATCGCATTGGATGGCGGTGTGTATAAGATCGCTATGTCGTCTGCAACTATGCAGGCAGTAGCATGGGAGGCTCCTGTATATTCTTGCGAGAAGGAGTTTGTAATCACACGCAAGCAGACAACAACTGTTAAAGACTTGGTTTGTAAGTTGTCAAACATCAAGGTCTCGGTAATCTACTCTGCAGACCTTCAGGAACAGCTCGACCACAATGCTACAACTATGACCGTAGCGCTTGCTGATAGCGAGTTGGTATTTAACTATAGCGACACACGCGCGGGCTTCTTCGCTCCCGTGGCAGCAGAGAACACCTTGAAGCTTACCTTCAACTGCCGCTATGCAGGTGAGGAGAAGGATATCGCTATGACCAGCGAGATTAAGGGCGTTAAGGCTGCTCAGTGGCGTAAGATTAACGTTGTTGTTCAGCATGCTGCTGACGGTACTACAAATATCGGTATCGTTTGCGACACTTGGACATACGACGAGGTGGTAAACTTCGATACATCTGTAGCGATGTTAGAGGAGGTTATTCCCGATGACACAGATGTCCCTGTAATCGTTTGGGAGGGTCACGACCTTGCAGAGGCTTTCGAGCTCACTGACGATATGTTCGATGCTGAGGGTAACTTCAAGTCTAGCATCAACCTCGATGTAGTGGCTAAGGCTCCTATCAAGAGCTTCGTAGTTAAGGCAGCTTCAGATAACGCAGACTTCGTGACAGCATACTCACAGATTATGCCTTTGGAGGAGGATTTGTGTGCTCCTGCAACATCTGCTGCAATCCTCAAGATGATGGGTTATCCCACAGATGCTAAGGATGCAACAACAGCACGCATCAAGTTCGCAGCTCAGGCCGACTTGTTGAAGTCATACGAGGGTACTCACTCATATGAGATTATCGTAGTTGACGAGAATGGTGCTGAGGGTTGCGCAACACTCACAATCAAGTATGGCCAGAATGTCGCTCCTCAGATTGTGTGGGTGGGCTACGACATCGACAAGCGCCAGACAATCAAGAGTGGCGACACTTGTATGATTCGCATCACAGCACCTTTGGCAATCCAGGACTTCGAGATTGAGATCGTATCTAACGCTCTTACACCCGAGGAGTTGCAGGCCGTAGGTCTTGCTGCAGAGTTCAGCCTTGTAAACTCTACTGACATGTTCGCATCGCTCTCAGGTCTTGGCTTCCCCGTAGGTGACAAGGTTTACAACCAGACATTGATCTCGGAGGATCAGCTCAACATCACAAACTTCCTTGATATCCTTGGCATGCTTGGCGCAGGTGACCACGACTTCGTGATGACAGTAACAGATATGGAGGGCAACACGACGACTAAGACCGTAATGATGCGCTTCGAGTAGCACATAATTAATATATAAAATTATGTCTCTTATGAAAAAGTTATTCGCACTATTGAGCGTTGTGCTTGTTATGGCATCATGCTCTAAAGATATCGATTCAAACGTAGAGTTGGCATCGAACGAGGGTGCTATGCGCTTTGGTGTAACAACTAAGGCCGAGCTCTCGACAGACGACAACGTCGTTGTTAAGATCTACAAGGTGGAGAACGAGGAGCAGAAGCTTATCCGTCGCTATGAGGCTATGGCAGATGTTCCTGAGTACCTCGCACTCCTTGAGGGTAACTACGTAGCGAAGGTGCAGGTGGGTGAGAAGCGTGCCGTATCGTTCGATACAAAGTACTACTTGGGTGAGCAGAAATTCACTATCGAGCGCGGTAACGTAACTCCTGTTACCGTAGATTGTAAGCTTCAGTCATCTATCGTTGCTGTAAACTACGATGCTACAGTGGCTGAGAAGCTCAGCGCAGGTTACTTTACAACTGTTGCTATTGCCGAGTCATACGACTCTTCAGCTATCGCTACTGGCGATGTCCTCGCGTTGACATACGAGGATAGCAAGACTGGTTATGTTATCATGCCCGAGGGCGAGACATCACTCTACTGGCACTTCGAGGGTACTCATCCCGTTGAGGGTGATATCGTTAAGGAGGGCCTTATCGAGAACATCAAGCCTGCTGTGAAGTACACAATCACATTGAAGTACTCTAAGGACGCTCCCGGTAACCTCGTATTTGAGGCTATTGTGGATGAGTCTATCGAGGAGTATGAGGATGTTATCATCTTCAGCCCCGATCCTACAGTTCTGGGCGAAGGCTTCGATGTTCGCGAGCAGCAGTTCTCTACAACACCTTCGCGCACTTACAACATTGCGTCATTGGCTACAATCGAGACTATGACATTGACTGTGTCGGGTGAGGAGTATGACCTTCTTAACAATGTTCCAGAAGGTATCGCCATTCTGAAGAACGATGACCTTTCATATAAGGTAACGGTTAATGATACATTCTTCTCACAGGTTGCTGGCGGTGAGCAGATTCTTACATTCAATATCGAGGATGTTGACGGCGGTAAGCTTATTAAGGATGTAAACTATAAGGTGCAGGGTGTATTGCCTCTCACAACTGCGGACTACGACCTCTGGTTTGCTCGTGCATCGTTCAAGGCTATGGTGCTTGATGCTTCATCGAACGTTAAGGTTGCATATAGCGCAAATGGCGGCGAGTGGCAGATGGTAGATGCAGTCTTGGGTGCCGATGGTAACTATGTTGCCCAACTGGATAACTTCGCCCCTGCTACAACCTACTCATATAAACTCGTCGTGGATAGTGTAGATGCTGGTAAGAGTCTTTCTATCGCTACAGTAGCAGGTACACAGTTGCCTAACGGCGATATGGAGCGTTGGCATACAGCCTCATGGGTACTTCCCTACGGCCAGGGTGATGCACCATTCTGGCTCACAGGTAACGAGGGTGGTAACATGGTAGGTGCAACACTCACACAGTCTTCTACAGACGTGCGTCCCGGCTCTACTGGTACATACTCTGCATATCTCAAGTCGCAGTTCGCCTCGTTTCTGAGTTTCGGTAAGTTCGCTGCGGGTAACCTCTTTACAGGTACATTCATGCTTAGCGGTATGGATGGTATCGTAACCTTCGGTCGTGACTTTGCGTTTACCGCTAAGCCTAAGAGCATCTCGTTCTGGATGAAGAATAACGAGGGTACTATCAACCAGGGTTCACACGCTTCAGGTACTGATATTTATACCGTTATGGTGATCATTACTGATGGTACAACATATTCAGTAAACACTAAGGATGAGAGCTCATTCCTCAAGGTTGATCAGTTGGGTAATACTCCCGGTGTTATCGGCTACGGCTATATTTCTAACACAGACTCACGTGCTGAGTGGACCCAGGAGACTATCAATATCACATATCGTGAGGAGATGAAGGACAAGAAGCCTAAGAAGATCGTTGTGTCGTTCACACCCTCTGGCTATGGTGACTACTTCTGCGGTTCTACCGACTCGTGGATGTATGTCGATGATATTGTCTTGAACTATTAGCAAACATAGAGATAGTGGCGACGGCTGTTGCCACTATCTCGATACCTTCTTATTAATGAAGAGATTTTATATAACACTTTTTGTGGCCATGTTCTCGATAGTGGGAGCTATGGCACAGAGCGCCGAGAGTGAGGGCGTTGAGGTTGTGACATCGGAGGATGTTACGACAGCCTTGACACCCAACGAGGCTCGCGCACGCAGAGGCTTCTCTACGGATGCAACCTTTGTGCCACGCGGTCAGTGGATATTTGGTGGTACGGCGTCATACTCTACACATACAAACGAGAGCTATAAACTTCTCGTGGTTGATGATATCAACTCGGAGGGTTATACCGTAGGTGTTAGCCCCATGATTGCCTACGCTATCAGCAAGAATATGGCTCTTGGTGTACGCTTTGGCTACAACCGCTCGTTGCTTGCGCTCGACAATGCATCGCTTTCGGTGTCGGGTACAGATCTCAATGTCGATTATCTGCACCGTCTTAAGCATACATACACAGGTACAATCTTCTGGCGTCCATATATCCCACTTGGACACAGCAACCGTTTTGCAGTCTTTGCCGAGGTGCAGTTGAGCCTCTCGGGTGGTCAGATACGTACCGTTGCTGAGAGTGGCGTTATCGATGGCATGCAGGACTATGTGGGTACATACTCCAAGAACTTCGGTGCCTCAATCGCACTTCAGCCCGGTATCGTAGCTTTTGTAACTAACAACACAGCTCTCGAGCTCTCTATTGGTGTCTTTGGCATCGGTGTTGACCACGTTACACAGCTCAAGAACCAGGTTGAGAGTGGTGAGTACCTATCTTCGGATATGAATTTCAAGCTGAACTTCCTTTCGGTGGGCTTCGGCGTATCGTTCTACTTATAAAATGCAGAGACTATGAAGAGACTAATACTATTTATAGCTGCTGCAGTAGTTTCAGTAGCAACGGTTCAGGCACAGAGCCGCGATTATGTGGAGATAGCAAAGATAGTCCTTCCTCAGGAACTTTTTACACAGCAGTCAGAAACAGCTGAGGCAACTCCCGTAGAGGAGGCTGTTGCTGCAGTTGAAGAGACTGCTACAGCAGTTGAAGAGGCTGTAGTTGAGGAGGTTACTACCTTGGTTGAAGAGACTGTTACAGCAGTTGAAGAGGCCGTAGTTGAGGAGGCTACTACTTTAGTTGAGGTGGCAACAGAGGTGAAGGATGAAAATCCTGAGGCTACAAAGAAGGATGTTGCCGAGATTGTGAAGGCTATCCTTCCTGCAGATTTCTATATTGAGCAGAGTGTGGCGGAGGAGGCTACATCATCAGACTTAACACCTATCGAGGAGATTGCAGCGTATGTTGGTGAGCCTGCAGCGGAGTCGGATGAGGTGCCCGAGGCTGCGAATGTTGCAGAGATTGTAAAGAATATCCTTCCTGCAGACTTCAGCATCGAGCAGTATGCCGCAAATAGCGCATTGACAACAATATTGACACCAATGGAGCAGATTACGGCTTATGCCGAGTTGGAGAGTATCATTAAGACGCGCTTCTTGCCCATGCGTCAACGTGTTGACCGCAATATTGGCGTAAATAAGTTCGTCTATAAGGGTGAGTGCATGCTCGGTCTTACAGCGTCGTATGGCAATATCAGCACCGAGGATTCGGACATCATGCTCTTGCTCAACGACATCAATATCGGCTTGCGTAGCACTACGGTTCGTCCATTCTTCGCATACGCCTACCGCGACAACATGGCTGTGGGTATCCGCCTCGGCTATCAGTTTATCGACGGTAGCATCGACAACGTTGACCTTAACCTCGGCCTTATCGCTGACGGTTTGGAGGATATGAGTATCTCTAACCTCGGTCTTCGCAGCGAGAGCTTCTCGTGGGCACTCTTCCACCGCAACTACCTCGGCTTGGACCGTCGTGGCATTGTGGGTGTGATCATCGAGTCGGAGATCTTGGTTAAGAGTGGCTCATCGCGCTTTACATCGGGTGGTGAGGTTGTTAACGTCTCACGCAGTAGCAACTTCGCAGCTGAACTCAACGTTAACCCAGGCCTTGGTATCTACATCTTCCCTCAGGTATGTGTAACAGCTACTGTGGGCATCGGAGGTTTGAGATACAACAACGTTCGTCAGTACGATGCTATGGATAACGTTATTGGTCGTCGCGACCACTCGAGCCTCAATTTCAAGATAAACATTACGGATATACAGATTGGCGTTGTTGCCCATTTGTGGAATAATAAGAAGAAGTAGTTATGCGTAATATATTCCGTTTTTTGGGCATGGGAGCCCTTATGTTCGTGCTCGGTGGTTGCATTGAGAATGATATTCCCTATCCCATCGTTAAGCTTGATATAGTTAACCTTGAGGCTGAGGGTCTTAAGTCTGAGCCTGTAATTAACGCTACAAACCACACCGTAGAGCTTGAGCTTAAGGAGACTACCGATGTTCGTAAGGTGAATATCACTAATGTGGGCATGACCGAGGGTGCTGAGTCGGATGTTGTCTTCCCTGGCGTATTTGACATGCGTAATCCTCTCTATGTCACACTCTCTATGTATCAGGACTATGAGTGGACAATCACTGCGAAGCAGGATATCACACGCTTCTTCCGCGTTGAGGGTCAGATTGGTGAGTCGGAGATCGATCCTGTTGGTTGCGTGGCTACGGCATATGTGCCTATGGATTTCGACCTTTCGAACGTCAAGGTTCTCCTTGCAAAGTTTGGTCCCGCGGAGATTACAACCTACTCTCCCGACCCTTTGACAATCACATCGTTCGAGGATACAGCGCGCAACATCGACGTTACATATCACAGCGACATCTATGAGCGCTGGACACTCCGTATCGAGAAGAAGGATGTAGAGGTTGAGTTCTCGGCTGTTGATGCATGGGCAAAGCGTATCTGGCTCTATGCTAATGGCCGCGCTAACTCTGATCTCGGCTTCCGCTACCGCGTGGCTGGCACAGAGGAGTGGACAGAGGTTGAGGATGTAACGGTTGATGGTGGTAGTTTCTCGGCATGTGTTGCAGATCTCGAGACACTCACTGAGTATGAGGTTATGGCATACTCTGGCGAGAATGTCACAGAGGTAGTAAAGGTAATGACTGAGGATACCTTCCTCCTTCCAAATGCTGGTTTCGAGGAGTGGTCAACAAACAACAATATCGTATATCCATACCTTGAGGGTGCAGCACCCTACTGGGGTACAGGTAACGATGGCGCAGCACTCGCAAGTACCACCCTCACTGAGCCTACCGAGGATATCCGTCCTGGTAGCGAGGGCACATATGCTGCATCGCTTCAGTCGAAGAAGGCTTCGCTCATGGGTATCGGTAAGTTCGCTGCTGGTAACCTCTTTGTTGGAGAGTTCGGTGGCCTCGTAGGTACTAACGGCCTTGTAAACTTCGGTCGCCCCTGTACTGCACGCCCAGTAGCTCTTCACGGCTGGGTTAAGTATAACTGCGGTGTTATCGACGAGGTGGGTAAGGTGCCCTCGGCACGCCCCGACCTCAAGAAGGGTGATAACGACGAGGGTCAGATTGCCATTGCCGTGGGTAACTGGACTGCTGCCGAGTATGGTGGTAGCGAGGAGTGCCCCGTGGTAGTAAACACGCAGAACGAGAGCACATTCTTTGACCCTAAGGGTAAGGATGTAATAGGCTCTGGCGAGCTTATCTTCGCGGAGTCTACCGATGGCTGGATTGAGTTTACGCTGCCTATCGACTATCGCTCGACAAATGAGATACCTACGCATATCATCATCATCTGTACAGGTTCTCACTTTGGTGACTACTTCACTGGCTCGACACAGAGCTTGATGTTGGTCGATGACTTCGAGCTCATCTACTAATATCTGCAATCCATAAAAACATTAAGGGGCTATCCACAGCGGATAGCCCCTTAATTGTTGTATATTGGGTCTTACTTAGACTTGATGTATTCGTCAATAGCCTTAGCAGCCTTACGACCAGCACCCATAGCTAAGATTACGGTTGCAGCACCTGTCACAGCGTCACCACCAGCGAAGACACCCTCGCGTGATGTAGCACCCATCTCGTTTGCCTCGATGCAGCCGCGGCGGTTGATATTCAAGCCACCAGTTGTCGAAGCTATAAGTGGGTTGGGCGATGTACCCAATGCCATGATAACGACGTCGCAGTCGATAACGAAATCAGAGCCAGCCCTCTCAACGGGCGAACGACGGCCACTTGCATCGGGCTCGCCGAGCTCCATCTCTACGCAGTTGATGCCCTTAACCCAGCCATCCTCTGTGCCGATGATGTGAGTGGGGTTGGTGAGCATGCGGAACTCGATGCCCTCCTCCTTAGCGTGGTGTACCTCCTCCTTACGCGCGGGAAGCTCAGCCTCGCCACGGCGATATACGATAACAGCCTCTGCGCCGAGACGCTTTGCAGTACGTACAGCATCCATGGCAACATTACCACCACCCACAACTACAACCTTGCGGCCTACATATACGGGGGTGTCGTTGTGCTCAGGATCCCATGCACCCATAAGGTTTACTCGTGTGAGGAACTCATTAGCCGAGAGTACGCCATTGAGGTTCTCGCCCTCGATGCCCATGAAGCGGGGAAGACCTGCGCCTGAGCCAACGAAGACTGCGTCGTAGCCCTCAGTGTCGAGAAGTGAGTCGATGGTTGTTGTGCGGCCCACGATAACATCTGTCTCGAAGCTCACGCCGAGCTTCTTAACCTCGTTAATCTCGCGTGCAACGACTCTATCCTTAGGCAAACGGAACTCGGGGATGCCATACGACAATACACCACCCAAGCGGTGCAAAGCCTCGAATACATCCACCTTATAGCCCATCTTAGCGAGGTCACTTGCACATGCCAAGCCTGCAGGGCCACTACCTACAACGGCTACGCGGTGGCCGTTAGGTGTAATCTCCACGTTCTCAACCTCTGCACTGTGCTCCAATGACCAGTCACCCACGAAGCGCTCGAGCTTGCCGATAGCAACAGGCTCGCCCTTGATGCCCAATACGCATGAGCCCTCGCACTGCGACTCCTGGGGACATACGCGGCCACAAATTGAGGGGAGTGAGCTATCGACATGGATGGTGTCGGCAGCGCCACGGATGTCGCCCTCTGTGAGGTGGTGGATAAACTCTGGGATGTTGATATTTACGGGGCACGCAGCAACGCAGCGTGGGTTCTTACAGTTCAAGCAGCGTGTTGCCTCAAGCAATGCCTCCTCCTGGTTGTAGCCGTAGCATACCTCCTCGAAGTTAGTGGCACGCACCTTGGGATCTTGTTCGCGTACAGCGACGCGTGGTATCTTATTTGCCATAGCAGTTACATTTGTGTTCGCGATTCTCGTTGTCTAATCTCTCCTGGTTCTTATACATCGCCTGGCGACGCATAGCCTCGTCGAAGTCCACCTGGTGGCCGTCGAACTCGGGGCCGTCAACGCAAGTGAAGAGTGTCTTACCACCCACCGATACGCGGCAAGCGCCACACATACCTGTGCCATCAACCATAAGCGCGTTGAGCGATACGGTAGTCTGCAAGTTCCAGGGCTTTGTGGTGAGGCATACGAACTTCATCATAATCATAGGACCGATACATACGCACTCGTCATACTTACGGCCCTCAGTCTCTACGAGCTCCTTCATGAGGCCTGTTACCATACCTTTGTAGCCCTCGGTGCCATCGTCAGTTGCAATGTGTACATTGCCCACCTTCTTCATCTCGTCGATGTAGATGAGCATATCCTTGGTCTTTGCGCCGATGATAACATCGCACTCTACGCCATGCTGCTTGAGCCACTTAACCTGAGGATATACAGGTGCAGTACCTACGCCACCAGCAACGAAGAGATACTTACGGCTCTTGAGCTCCTCCAAAGGCATGTGTACGAACTCCGATGGACGACCCAATGGACCGGCGAAGTCAACGAGCGAGTCGCCAGCCTCGAGGTTACAGATCTTCTTTGTTGAGTGACCAATGGTCTGAGTAACGATGGTTACGGTACCAGCCTCTACATCGTAGTCGGCAATGGTGAGAGGGATGCGCTCGCCACCCTCGTCAGCGCGTACAATGACGAACTGTCCAGGGAGGGCAGCACGTGCAACACGCTCCGCGGCGATCTTCATCTCGTAGATGTTCTCCGCGAGCTTGCGTTTTTCGACAATCTTAAACATTTTAATCTCCTTAGTTTATATTATTGTTTGTGTTTCTTTATCCTGGCCCACCTAAAGTGGTAGGGCATTCACGCGCACCGACTGCATGGGGCGCAGCGGGTCGTTGGTGATAACGTATATGCGCGCAACAAAGGGGTTGTCTATATCCTCTATACGCGTAGCATATAGGCGTACGACAACCTCGTGTGATGCTCCTGGGGTGATGATAATGTCGCGCTCCGCAAGGCATTCCACAGCCGGAGAACTGCTCTCCATAGTACGCACAACAAGCGGCGATGCCCCCTCATTGGTAAGCACCACACGCTGTTCCAATACGTCGTTAGAGCAATTTACCTCCCCAAATTTAATAATATTTTTCGAAATAACGAGCATCGGGGCTGAAATATCGTCCATATTATCGAAATTATCGGTCACGATAACCTGCGATGTTAGGGCGTAGGTGGCAGGCACACCATTAACCTTAATCTGCATAACATCGCGCCTTGTACCATATACGTCGCTCTCCTCACCTATGGCATAGCGTAGCGTAATGTCACCCTTCGCCCCCGCCTCAATGCGAGTGGGGTAGGTGATGTCAAGGAGGTGAGACTCTGTGCTATAATCTATATCTATGGCTATCGTACTATGCGATGTGTTTACATAGCCGATATGTTCCGTAAGCTCCTTGCCATGCTCGAGGTAGCCAAATGCGTGGAAGTTGCTCTTTAGGCGTAGTCCTCCTCCCATGTCGAAGGGGTAGAGTTCATCTATCGTGCGTGCGCGCGCGTTCACGTATCCTATTATATTTAGACATATCTCGCTTGACGAGTCGGAGGCCGTTACGAATATCTGTTTGTCGATGCGGCCTGGGCGGTTGAGAGGATTGAATGCTACCTTGAAGCGAAATCTTTCACCCGCAGGGATTGGCCTTTGGCTGAATTCTACGGTTGTGCATCCGCATGTTGTAACGATTTTTTTGACCTCGATAGGGTAGCTTGATGTGTTCACGCCCTCAAAACTACATGTTACAGTACCTCTATCCTCGTCGATATGGCCGAAGTCGTGGATACTTTTTTGAAAGACTAATGCACTTTTTGTGCTCTCCTGGGCGAAAAGTCCGCACCACAATACTACAAATAGGAGTGCTAAAAATATGTGTTTATATAGGTGTTTCATACTACAAAGATAGGTTTTTTGGGCGATTTTCAAGAAAAATGCAACTTTTTTTGAAAATTTTTGCGAAAAAGTTTGCAGAATAAAAAATAATATCTACCTTTGCACCGCAATCGAAAGATAACGGTTCTTAACAAATGCCTGAATAGCTCAGTCGGTTAGAGCACATGACTGTTAATCATGGGGTCCTAGGTTCAAGTCCTTGTTCAGGCGCTAAGTGCGTGGGTCGCACAAATGCAGGTAGCAAACGATAAGCTGCAATGGTCATGGCCATAGGATGGTTGGAGGAAATGCCAGGCGTCGATAAGCAGTAAACGCAGTCGAGCTTCGAAAGATGACGAGACTCTTTGAAAAAAAACTTATCGAAAAGTTTGCAGATTAAAAAATAATGATTACCTTTGCAGCGCCCAAGCATTAAAAGACGGGAGCATAGCTCAGCTGGTTCAGAGCATCTGCCTTACAAGCAGAGGGTCAGGGGTTCGAATCCCTTTGCTCCCACACTTAAAACGACAAGCCACTCAGAAGAGTGGCTTTGTTGTTTTTAGGAGTTTGCCTAGATGAACAAGCTCTGAGTCAACTCCTAAAACAGGCAGCGCGCACGATGTGCGCGTTTGTCGTTTAGAGCTACGCATAGTGAGTTCAAATTAGGAGTGGGTTGAGCAGATATGAGAGAGTTTACCCCCCCCCATACGTTATTAGCGTTTCGGCTCTACCGCTTTGTGGTTTTTAATCTCTTTGTATATGCTATGATTCAAGACGACTTTTGGTCGTCTTTCTTTTGTCTCTTGTAACTGTGTTTATATGCTACTTTTGATTGCTATTTATAGCCTCAAAAATGAGGTTATTTCGTGTAGTAAAGTCCTATTTTACGTCTATTTGTGTATGGAAATATAGTTTAATAAATGTTCTGTATGGTATAAATGTCGTTGTGCTATATTTACGCTATTTGCCCGGTATTTTGTGGAAAAATAGGATATTTTCATTGTTAAATACTGCTATTTCGTCTAAAAATGACCTGAAAAATTATTGTGATTTTGTTTGCACAATACGGAAATTTTTATATCTTTGTAATGTTAAAGTGTGCATTGCGGGTTCACCCCCCCCCTCGCTTTGATAATACGTTGTTAACCAATAGGTTACACAAGGTTGTTTTACATGTAGTAAAGAGACGAATTGAGTATGGATTGACCGTTTTTCTGCGGAAGAATGGTTAGTTCATGTTTTGGGGTCTATTGCCCCTAACTGAAAAATAAGAGGTTTTGAGCCTCGTAAATGAAGAAAAAAAGTAAAAAAGAGATATTTGAGATGAAGAAGCTTTTATTGGTGCTAGTTTTATCGATGCTCTTCCCCATCGTGTCGCACGCTCAGGTCGATCGAGAGGAGACGAGATCGGTGCTTGTACATTTCCGCGTGGGTACCTCTACACTCGACGAAAATTACATGGATAACAAGGCTACCTTGACAGAGTTTGCAAACATTGTCAAGACCTATTATTCAGACAGCACGGCGCACTTCCGCCAGATTCGTATCGTGTCGAGTGCTTCGCCCGAGGGTGGCAAGGCTGTGAACGATCGTCTTGCTAAGCAGCGTGCCGAGGCAATTACCAAGTGGATTAGCCGTGAGATCTCTGCGGACCTCGACTATGCTGTTGAATCGACAGGTATCGACTGGGAGTTGCTCACTAAACTTGTTGAGGAGAATGAGAATGTGCCCAATCGCGATGAGGTGTTGGAGTTGCTCCGTAACACGCCCGCCACTACCATGGAGAATGGCAAGGAGGTGGAGGCGCGTTACAATGCACTTCGTCAGTTCAAGGGTGGCGTGCCTTATCGTTGGATCTACAACAACCTCTTTGCGCAGTTGCGTTACGCCTCTGCACGCTGCGAGTTCTGGTGGGAGGTAATGCCTGAGCTCCTTGTCGCTACCGATGCACAGCGCTTCGGTGCCGCAGGTGGCAATGGTGAACTCCCATTCGAGAAGACTGTAGATGACGACGTAGTACCTACGGTTGTCGCTGCAGATGGCTGGGTCGAGGCTGTCGAGCCCACCGAGGAGGGTGTGACATTCGCTGTTGCTCCCAACCCCAGCACAGAGCCTCGCGAGACGAGCCTCGTTGTTAGCTGCTATGGCAAAGACTATGTAGTACCTGTAATCCAGGAGGGCGCCGAGCCTAAACTTACACTCACCTCTTCATCTACTGTAAACTATCCTGCTGAGGGTGCTACCGACAGTGTTACTTTCGAGAAGAATGTCGCAGATGACGTCGCTCCTGCGGTACGTTGCTCTGCAGACTGGATTGAGTCTATCGTATCTACACCCGAGGGCATCACATATACTGTTGCTGAGAACACCTCTACCGAGCCTCGTGCCACAAGCATCTTTGTTGAGAGCTATGGCAGTGAGCATGAGGTTGTTGTCAACCAGGTTGGTGCAACGCCAGCCTGCAAGCCCTTCTACATGGGTATTAAAACCAATATGCTTTACGATATAGCCGCTGTTCCCAACATTGGCGCTGAGTTCTATCTCGGCAAGAACTTCTCTATCGCTGCCAACTATGCACACGCATGGTGGAAGAAGGAGGAGAAGAGCTTCTATTGGCGCTACTATGGCGCTGATGCCTCAATTCGTTGGTGGTTCGGCAAACCTACACGTATCAAGCCTTTGCAGGGTCATCACATCGGTGTGAACTACCAGATTTTGACCTACGATTTCCAGCTTGGTAAGACAGGTATCATGGCGGGTATGCCTAACGGTAACCTTGTTGACCGTGCCAACCACATTGTGGCTTTGGAGTATGGTTACTCGTTGCCTATTGCTAAGCGCTTGAACCTCGACTTCACAATCGCTGGTGGTTATCACTGGGGCTTGTTCGAGGAGTATGAGACTGTCGATGGTCACCCCGTATGGCAGGCTACAAAGCGTCGTCAGTATTTCGGTCCTACCAAGGTCGAGATATCTCTCGTATGGCTTATTGGTTGTGACAACTACAATAAGGATAAAGGAGGTAAGCGATGAAAAGATACTTTATTATAGCAGTTTTGGCGGTTATGACGTGTGCGACATCATGCGTCCATAAGGAGTTGTGCGAGGATCACCGTTCTCACGCACACCGCTACCATATCGAGATCATTGCCGACTATCGTTACGACTGGGAGGAGCAGATTTACGAGGAGGCTACCGACTGGGAGTACCGTTGGCCCGATGAGTTTACTCTTGCGTATGATGAGTTGCGTCCTACAAAGCCTACAGGTCTTCGTGTAGTCAACTATAATGAGGATGGCTCAAGCAACAACCTCCACAACATTAAGCCCGATGGTGGTGTTGTAACCTTGTATGAGGGCCTCAACGACATGCTCTTCTATAACAACGATACGGAGTATATCATCTTCTCACGTTCGGGTACTGATGCTACTACGCGTGCTACTACACGTACACTCACACGTGCGGAGTATGTGGCGAGTGCTTATGCCGTTGATGGCGAGCGCACGGTGTCGCCTCCCGATATGTTGTTTGCAAACTATGTCGAGGACTACCTCCCCGAGAAGGTTGTCGATCCTACGCCTTTCGAGATTACGCTTCAGCCATTGGTGTTTACATACAAGATTCGTTTCGAGTTTGTTGACGGTATAGAGTACGCATCATCTGCTGTTGCCTCGTTGAGTGGTATGGCGTCATCTGTTGAGCTTAACACTGGTGAGACATCTGAGGAGTCTGCTACTATCCTCTTTGACGACTTGGATATCGTATATACCAACGATGCTAAGGATGAGGGTTATATCCGCGCTACTGTCAAGTCGTTCGGTACGCCCGCATTCCCTCACCCCAACTATCCCACACGTACGGATGTTACACACGGCCTCAAGCTCGAGGTGCGTTTGAGAAATAACCTTAAATGGACTGCGGATACCGATGTTACCGATCAGGTGCAGATGCAGCCCCATGGTGGTGTTATCGTTGTTAAGGATCTCGAGATTAAGAAGGAGGATGCTATGCAGGGTTCTGGTGGTTTCGAGCCTGTTGTTGACGATTGGGGCGAGGAGGTAGAGATTCCATTGCCATTGTAGGGTTATACCTATATTTATATATATAGAGTGAAGAGACAAAACACAAACAAATAAACTATAACCAAATTAACTAACTATGAAAAAGGCATTTGTTGCAATTTTATCCCTTGCGGCACTTGTTGCATGTAGTCAGGACGTTACTGTTAAGCGTAATGACTCTGCCGCTATTGGTTTCGACAACTCGTTTGTTGAGAACAAAACCCGTGCAGCTGCTGACCCCAGTACAACTACTGCTTCACTTGAAGAGTTCGCAGTATGGGGCTTCCGCGACACCGCGGATCAGCTCGTACTTAACAATGAGCGCGTTTATAAGAATGGTACTGAGTGGACTTACGACCATCTCCAGTATTGGATGAAGGATAAGGACTACTTCTTCGGTGCTGTATCACCCGTTAACCACAAGGATGTTACTGTAGACACTAAGACTATGTCTAAGGATGGTCTTGGTGTTATCTCATTCACTAACACCGACGGTAGTGTTGACCTTCTTTACGCAGAGAAGACTGTTTACGCTAGCGAGATTAACCCCAGCGATCCTGATAAGGTAGAGCTTCAGTTTGCTCACCTTTTGTCACGTGTGAAGTTCTCTTTCGCGTACAACTTCCCCAACGAGCTTACTACAATTGCTGTTAAGAACATCGAGATCACTAACTCACCTGCTGAGGGTTCTATCGACGTTACTGTAGACCGTCCTTACTGGTCTTGGAACCTTCCTCAGAATGGCAGCACTCTTAAGGTAGCATTTGGTGATGTAGAGGGTGGTAAGGAGTTCGCAGAGCTCAAAACTTACTATGAGTCAGACGATTACCGTTTGCTCATCCCTACTGACGATACACGTAGCCACAACATCACATTCGACGTTGTTGTATATCAGAACCATGTTGAGTCATACACATACCACTTGGCTACTACATTGAAGGATAAGGCATTTGTTCAGGGTAAGAGCTACAATATCGTTACTACTATCACTCCCGACGAGTTGGACATGAAGCCTATCCAGTTCACTGTTGTCGAGGTTGAGGGATGGGAAGACGGCGACGTTGCTGCACCTGTTGCTCTTGCTTCACCTGCTGTTGAGGCTACTGTTGCTAAGAACGTTGTAACTTTGAAGTGGAATGCTATCGAGGGCGCTGATCACTACACTGTACAGGTTGACGATGACATCGCAGAGGTTGTTAAGGATACTACTTACGTATTCGAGGGCGACTATGCTGTTGAGTACACATTCAATGTTGTAGCTGTTCCTGCTGATGGCTTGAACATCTTGGCTTCTGAGCCTACTGTTGTTAAGGCTACTACTGATGCTAAGCCCGTTCCTGGTCACAAGCTCTATCTTCAGAATGTAGATGGTTGGGATAAGGTCTTCGTATATGCTTGGGATGCTGAGGACACACAGATCCTTGGCGAGTGGCCTGGTGTTGAGATGACCGAGAAGGAGACTATTGACGAGGTTGAGTACTTCGTATACACACTCTCTTCAGAGCTCAATGGTAAGACTATCAGCGTTATCTTCAACAACGGTAACAATGGCAAGCAGACTGCTGACATTACAGGTGTTGAGCTTACTAAGGATAACACATTCACTAACTATGTAGAGCCCGTTAAGCCTACTGAGACTAAGCTTTACCTCCAGCCTAACGCAAACTGGAATATTGACAACGCACGTTTCGCAGCTTACTTGTGGGGTAATGGTGTAAGTGCAGTTTGGTACGACATGACACTTGTTGAGGGTGAGACTAATATCTATGAGTTCACTCTTCCTGAGGGTTATGAGAACATCATCTTCTGCCGTATGAATCCTAACGCTGCAGCTAACGATTGGAACAACAAGTGGAATCAGACAGCAGACCTTAAGGTTCCTACAGATGGTACTAACTTGTACATCGTTAAGGAGGATACTTGGGACAATGGTGGTGGTACATGGGGCACATACGAGCCCGTTGTCGCTGCTCCCGTAGCACTTGCTACACCTGTTGTAAACTACGAGGTTGAGGGTGGCAATGTTATCCTCACATGGAATGCTGTTGAGGGCGCTAAGGAGTACTTCGTAAATCTTCCTGAGGAGGGTGAGAACTACACTACTACTGAGACAACTTTCACATACGAGGGTGGTTACGAGTGCACATACGTTATCGAGGTAACAGCTATCGCTGCTGACACAGAGAAGAACACTAACTCTGAGGCTGCTGTTGTAACAGCAACTACTGAGGCAGAGAAGACTATTGAGCCTGAGGAACTTATCGCTCTTGATGCTGATTGCTACTACATTTTTAAGCCTGCAACAGAGATTAAGGGTGGTAAGTGGTATGCACTTGTTTATGATACTAAGGCAGCTACTGGCTTGACTAGCAACTATGGCTATTTGAAGACTACGACTGCTCTTGCACGCACTGAGGGCATTTCACTTCCCGCAACATGTGCATTTGGTTTCTTGACTACTGATGGTGGTTTTACTATTCAGCAGTTCGATGGTAAGTATGTTTACCAGTCCGGTACATATGATAGCTTTAACGTCGCAGCTACTGCATCTGCGGGTCATGTATGGTCTGTAGGTGAGAATGGTATCACTAACAATGATACAAGCAAGTTCGTTCAGTATGATCCTGCATATGGCACATATGGTTGCTACGCTACTGCTAAGGGCAACATTCCTGCATACTATGAGATGGTAGAGGTTGACTCTACACCTGTAATCGTTGACTTGTCTGCATCAAGCTTGTCATTCGGACAGGATGCTGAGTCTAAGGTTGTTGAGGTTGCTATTTATGGTTCTGCAACTCTCTCTGCATCAGCATCTGAGACATGGGTTCGTGCAGAGGTATCAGGCAATACTATTACTGTATCTGTTGAGGCAAACGAGGGTGAGGCTCGTGAGGCTGCTGTAACAATCAACTATGGCAATGATTCTCGCACTGTAGATGTTTCACAGGCGAGTGCTGGTGCTTCAGATACTAAGGGCACTTACACAAGCGAGGACTTCTTGAAGGGTGGTACAAGCACAGGCGGTAAGTACTATTTGGAGAAGGTAAATGTTGGTGGTACATCATATGACTGCTTGAAGCTTGGTACAAGCTCAGTTGTTGGTGATTACACTACTAAGGCAGTTAATGAGGCTGGTGACTTGACTCTTTCATTCTACGCTGTAGGTTGGAATGGCAAGACTTCAAAGTTGAACGTATATGTTGATGGCGTAAAGGTTGGTGAGACTCTTACATTGACAGCAAACAGCGGTGCAGCTAACAACTCACCATACACAATCACGCCTTCAGATGATAAGGACTACTACTCAATCAGCTTGACTGGTGTAACTGAGTCTTCAAAGATTAAGTTTGAGACAGTATCTGGTGCAACACGCGCAATCATCTTTGGTGTACAGTTGTACTAATACAACCCTATACTCTCTACCCTTGGGTGGGCAACCGCCCGAGGGTGCAGGGATGAAAAACGTCATCCCGAGGAGCGGAGCGACGTGGGGATCTACCTATGTGAAGGCGCAATGGACAAAGGAAGATTGCCACGGCTAACGCCTCGCAATGACGAAACAACGAATAAACAACAAGTTTATATACAAACAATTTTTATTAACTAATTAATTTTTATTCAACTATGAAGAAGCTTCTAGTTTCGGTTCTTGCTATCGCAGGTTTGGTAGCATGTAGCCAGGAGCAGACTCTTGTTTCAAAGAGCCCTGCTTCAATGGAGTTCGGTGTTGCATCTCTTGATAAGGCAACACGTGTTGATCCTAGCCTTACAACTGACAACCTTCAGGGTTTCAACGTTTGGGCATGGATGGACAGCGAGGACGGTAACGTTCTTACAAAAGAGGCTGTTGAGCGTATGGGCGATGGCTGGGGTTATGTAAACACAGCTTACTGGTTGCCCGGTCACAACTACTCATTCGCTGCTCTTGCACCTATGGACAGCGAAAGCTGGACATACAACATTGAGGATGGTGATATCTATGGTAAGGGTAACACTATCGACTTCACTAACATCGATGGTACTGAGGACCTTATCTATGCTTTCAACACACGTTCAACTGTAGGTGACGCTGTTGGTAAGGATTACGCAGCTCTTGATCTTACTTTCAACCACCTCTTGTCTAAGACAAAGTTCACTTTCGTTAACGGTTTCGCTACTAACAACGTAACTCTCCAGGTTCGTGACGTTCAGGTTAAGGTTAGCAATAAGGCTACTTACACTGTTGACGGTGCAAAGGGTACATGGGGTGCTGTTGCTGGTGAGCAGATCACTCTTGCTTACGGTGACACTGAGGTTATCGCAGCTGGTGACAAGTGCGCTGTTGCTGACGAGCGTTTGACTATTCCTGCTGCTGCTGAAACTTCTTACGAGATCACTTACACTGTTCAGGTATGGTACGGTAAAGAGCCTGGTTTCGAGGGTGAGGGTCTTACAAAGAAGACTACTCTCACTGGCTGGGAGTTCGTACAGGGCAAGGCTTACAACTTCGTTGCTGAGATCACTCCTGAGAGCTTGAACCTCGATGAGATCGAGTTCGAGATCGAGGTTATCAAGTGGGATGAGCAGGATGTTAACGTAGGTCAGATTGAGGACGAGGTTAAGTTCGTTTACACTATCGAGGAGCTCCAGGATACTTTGGACGCTGCTACTGGTGACACAACTGTAGTTTTGGGTGATAACCTTGCAGGTAACGTAACAGTTCCTGAGCTTGAGAATGCAACTATCGCTATCTACGGTAACGGTAAGAAGTTCGACGGTACATTCGCTCTCGTAGGTGGTTCTACTTACGGTAAGGGTACTACAGTATTCGATGGTATCAACTTCGAGACTGCAGCTTTGAATGGCTACGACGCATTTATCTACTGCAACGAGCAGAATGGTAACACTCGTTACCCCGATAACGTAACTATCAAGAACTGTACTTTCAAGGGTACTGACACTGCTGTAGCTGCTAAGTTCCGTTCACTCAATGGTAACCTCGTTGTTGAGAACTGTAAGGCTGAGGGTATCCACTCTATGTTGCAGCTCTTGTCTTGCGGCGAGGCTGTTGTTCTTGTTGACGGCGCTGAGGTTGTAAATTGTGGTCGTGGTTTCTCTTTGCAGAACTCTACTAACACTATTCGCAACACTAAGGTTGTAGCTGACTCTTATGGTGTACGTCTTGAGGGTGGCGTTGCTACAACTACTATCGAGAAGTCTACTATCGAGGCTAAGCAGCCCGTTGTAGTTCGCAAGGTTACTACTGCAGGTTACACTGTAAACATCGACGAGGCATCTGTGATTACTCGCACTGGTGACTACGATGTTATCTTCACTGAGGGTAACGACGATGCTGCTTACGTAGCTCCTGCAGTTGACTTCACATTCAACGGTCCTGCTGATCTTGTAGTATTCCCAGAGGTAGTTGTTGTTCGCACTGCTGAGGAGATAGCTGCTGCTTTGAAGTCTGACACTCAGAAGATCAACGTTAAGTTGGCTAACGACATCGAGGTAGCTATCTCAGAAATCGGCACAACCGCTTCAGGCGATGCAAAGCAGATGGGTGGCGCAAACACTAAGGCTATCACTATCGACCTCAACGACAATAAGCTCAACCTTACAACTACCTACTGGTCAGTTCTTGGTGCTAAGAATAGTGATGCTATTGTCACTATCAAGAATGGTACAATGACAAGCTCACAGACTACTGGTACTTGGAACTCATACGACTTGTCTTTCTCTAACTGTAACTACGCTTTCGAGAACGTAGTATTCGAGAAGGCTATCGCTTTGGAGGCTGCTAACAAGTCATACAACCTCAAGAACGTTACTATCAACGAGACTCACGACTACTACGCTATGTGGATCACTGCTGAGGGTCAGAACGTAACTATCGACGGTTTGACTGTTAACTCACTCGGTCGTGGTATCAAGATCGACGAGCAGTATGTTGACGCTCCTGCAAAGGTTACCTTGAACATCGCAAACGCTACATTCAAGACTGCAAACAAGGCAGCTATCTTGGTTAAGTCTGTAGCAGGTGCTGAGATCAATGTTGAGGGTATCAACATTTCTAATGTTGCTAAGGACACTGAGTTCGCAGTATGGGTTGACGAGGACGCTGCAGCTTACGCTGACAAGGTTGTTGTAAACGGTGCTTTGGTAAAGGTTGAGGGCTCAAATGCACAGGTTGTAGCTTCAAATGATGAGCTCACTACAGCTGTTAATAACGGTGCAACTAAGGTTTACTTGGCTGACGGCACTTACACTTTGGCTAAGTACCCCGCAGGTCTTGAGCTTGTTGGTTATGGCGATAATGTTGTTCTCGGTGTTCAGGGTAAGAAGTACGGTGTTAATGGCAATGTAACTATTGAGAATGTTAAGCTTGTCTTCTCAAATGATAACTACACTGGTTTCCAGCACACAAATGTAGAGTCTTACAAGAACTGTACTATCGTAGGTCAGCCTTTCCTCTATGGTAACGATGTTACTTTCGAGGGTTGTACTTTCGAGCAGACTTCTGCAGACGCTTACAATGTTTGGACATACGGCGCAAAGGCTGTTAAGTTCGTTGACTGCGTATTCAACAGCGCAGGTAAGTCTGTACTTATCTACACAGAGTCTGGTAATGGTCAGACTGTATTGTTCGAGGGTTGTAAGTTGAACGCATCTGCTCCTGTTGAGGGTAAGGCAGCTATCGAGATTGATAGCTCACTTATCTCTGGTCTTTATGAGATTACAATCAACGACACTACAGCTACTGGCTTCGCTAATGGTAATGTAAGTGGTAACTCGCTCTGGAACAACAAGAAGGGCGATAAGACTACTATCACTGTTGACGGCGTTAAGGTGTTGTAATATACCGATATTTTGGGTGTAGGGGATTGGGTTTCCCTACACTCCCTAACAAAACAACAAACAATAACAAACAATTAACTAACAAAAACAAACTATTATGAAAAAGCTTTTAGTTTCGGTTCTTGCTATCGCAGGTTTGGTAGCATGTAGCCAGGAGCAGACGCTTGTGCAGAGCAACAACTCTGGAACTCTTATGGAGTTCAACGTGGCAGCGCTCGACAACGCTACACGTGTTGATCCTAGCCTTACAACTGACAACCTTCAGGGTTTCGACGTATGGGCTTATGTGGACTCTGAGGCAGGTACTGTACTTACTAAGGAGCGCGTATCTCTCCTTAACGGCGCATGGTCTTACCTTAACAAGCAGTATTGGACTCCTAACCACACCTACTACTTCGACGCTATCGCTCCCGTTGGCACTAACAACTGGACTTACAACTTGAATGGTGCTGACAAAGGTGAGGACAACACTATCGATTTCACTAACGTAGATGGTACTGAGGACCTTATCTACGCTCACGAGGTGGTTGAAACACCTGCGCAATTCGATCAGCCTATGGACGCTGTAGGTCTTGAGTTCAACCACCTTCTCTCAAAGGTAAAGTTCACTTTCAAGAACGGTTTCGCTACTGACAACGTAACTGTTCAGGTTAAGGACGTTAAGATGAAGGCTAAGAACACTGCTACTTACAGCATTGAGGATAAAGCTTGGGGTGAGGTTGCTGGTGAGGAGATCACTCTTGCTTACGGTGACACTGAGGTTATCGCAGCTGGTGGCAAGTGCGTTGCAGCTGACGAGCGTTTTACAATCCCTGCAGCAGATCAGACATATGAAGTAACATTCACTGTTATGCACTACAACGGCAATGTTTGCGTTAGCGAATCTAACAAGAAAGTTGAAATCTCTGGTTTGAACTTGGAGAGTGGTAAGGCTTACAACTTCGTAACTGAGATCAACGAGCAGAACGCTGCTGATACTGCGTTGTTGCCCATCGAGTTCAAGGTTGAGTGCGTAAACGTCTGGGAGGAGGTTGAGGTAGCTGAGGCTAGCAGCGCATCTGATATCCAGCGTATTATTGACGAGACAGCGCCAGAGTCAGAGGCTCACATCGTTTTGAATGGCGATATTAATCTTGATGACCTTCTTACTCGCGCTGCTTCAAGCGCTTCAATTACAATTCCAGCTGGTAAGGAGGTAGTTCTTGATATTAAGAATTTCAATATCACTGGTACTGATAACGAAACTGCAAGCTTTGGTATGTTCAACATCCAGGCAGGTGCTAAGCTTACTATTGAGGGTACTACTGGTAAGATTCAGTTGACTGCAAATAATAATCGTGGTTGGAATGCTTACTCATCAGTAATCTCTAACCAGCGTGGTGAGTTCGTACTCAATGGTGGTACTATCGAGCACCTTGGTGGTACTGATATGGCATATGCTCTCGATAACCTTACAAACACTGGTGCTGGCGATGCTAAGGCAACAATCAACGGTGGTGTTGTTAAATCTCCATATCGCGCTGTTCGCTTGTTCCTCAACAGCCCAAAGGCTCTTGATGAGGTTATTGTAAACGGTGGTACTATCGAGGGTGCTAACAAGTCTATTTGGGTTCAGAATGCAAATAAAAATGTTAACCCTGGTAAGCTTGTAGTTGCTGAGAACGCTATTTTGAAGGGCGATGTAATGGTTTCTGGATCAAACGCTTCAGCTTTGGATATCGAGCTTTCTGTAGCTGAGGCTGCGCTTAATAATGGCTCTACTGTTGTTCCATCAAATCTTCCCGTTGGTTATGACGTTGTAGTTAAGGATGGCAACTGGGTTGTTGAGTATGGTGTTGAGGAGAATGGCAATGAGATAGCTGTTAGCAACGCTGGTGGTCTTCAGTGGATTGCACAGCAGGTTAATAGCGGTGCAGACTATTTCGCTGGTAAGACTGTTAAGCTTGGTGCTGATATCGACCTTAAGGGCGCAGAGTGGACTCCTATCGGTTCTGCATCCAAGGATCATGGTTTCATGGGTAACTTCGATGGTAACGGCTTCGTAATTAAGAACCTCGCAATTAAGAATATTACCCCTGACTCAGACGGTTATGTTTATGGTGGTTTGTTCGGCGTAACAGAGGGTACTGATAAGGATAATCAGAACTACATCAAAAACCTTGTTATCGAGAACGTAGATATCGACCTTAATGGCCATATCGTAGCTGCTGCTATTGCATATCCATACTATACTAAGATTGAGAATGTTACTGTTCAGGGCAACATCTCTATTAAGGGTGGTCACTACACTGCAGGTGTTTTGGCATACACTCGTCGTTGCGTTGATGCTAAGAATATCTCTATCGTAGGTAGCAAGAATTCTGTAATTGAGGGTGGCGTGACTGTTGGTGGTGTTATCTCTGACATTCAGACAAATGGTGGTTTGGTCGCTAACTACTCTAACTTCTCAGCTTCAAACTTGTCTATCACGGCAACTCAGAATGTAGGTGGTATCTCTGGTATCATTTGCCTCCAGACTCTTGATGGCGCAACTGTAGAGAATGTAAATGTCGTATGTGACGACAATCATAAGGGTATTGTTGCAGGTGCATTGGGTGGTGATTCTACTATCAATCGAGTATCTGTAAACAATGTTTCTGGTGCTGATTACTTGGTAGGTCCATTGTATGGAACTAAGGGCCACACAGTTACAATCGATGGCGTTGTATACGAGTATTTGGAGGATGGTAGCATTATGATTGACGGCAAACTTTCAGTAGCTAATGGTGTACTTGCTGATGATGCTGCTTACTATATCAGCAACAAGGCAGGTATGTTTTGGTTTGCAAACGAGGTAAATGTTAAGAAGAATGCTTTTGATGGCAAGACTGTTAAGCTTACAGCTGATGTAGACCTTAACAATGAGGTTTGGACACCAGTTGGTCAGACAGGTGCAAAGACTTTCAATGGCGTGTTTGATGGTCAGAACTATACTATCTATAATCTTAATGTTGACTCATCATCACAGACAGGTGCAAACTATTCTTCAGGTTTGTTTGGCTGGGTTGAGACACACTCAGAGGGTAAGGGTATTCTTAAGAATGTGAAGATTGAGAATGCTACTATCAAGGGCAATCACAATTGTGGTGCTTTGGTAGGCTATATCACTGAGAAGTACGCTCGTGTTCAGAACTGCCATGTTGTTAATGCATCTATCGAGTGCCACTATGCTAATGGTGATGCTAATGGCGATAAGGCTGGTGCTTTGATTGGTAACGCTACTAACGCTACTTTGGTTGATGGTTGCTCTGCAACTAATTCTACCGTATCAGCAGGTCGTGATGCAGGTCAGTTGATTGGTGCAGCAAAGTTGGAGAATGTTACAAACTGCTCTGCTACCAATGTTACAGTTACGGACAATGGCGAGGGCACTGGTAAGAACATTCGCAACGAGGTTGTAGGTCGTGTACTATAAACCTCCTTATATTTGATATATTTTGGGTGTAGGGGATTGGGTTTCCCTACACTCCCTAAAGGTCTCCAAAACGGTTGGAAAGGGCCGAAAACGAGGTCAAAAAAAGAGTAAAAAAAACATTAAAAAAGTTAGTCAAAAACTTGATAGTCAGCAAAATAATTCGTATATTTGTAGGAATTATAAACGGCTAAAAAGTAGATGAAAAAGAGGGCTTTGGATGTCATTCTGAACTTAAGTGAAGAATCTCTCAGTGAGCACGACCAGCGAATGTCGTACAGGCCTTGAGATCCTTCGTTACACTCAGGATGACAGAGAAAACGAAACAAATTAACAACAAAACAAATTAATATTAACTAAACTAATTAAAATTATGAAAAAGGTAATTTTTGCATTGGCTGCAGTTGTTGCACTCGCAGCATGTAGCAATGAGGAGGTCATCGTCGCTGACAAGGGCGCTGCCATCGGTTTCGATACATTCGTTGGTAAGGCAACTCGTGTTGATGACCCAAGCTTGAACAACACAAACTTGGCAAACTTCGCTGTTTATGGCGCGGTTACTAATGACGACACAGCTCTTATCTTTGATGCTGTTGAGGTAAGCAAGACAAAGGTTAATGGTGACTTGGTGGGTCCTTGGAAGTATGAGGGTACTCAGTATTGGATTAATGGTGCTACTTACAACTTCGCTGCTGTAGCTCCTGCATCATGTGGTAAGAAAGGTGCTTTCAGCAAAGATTCATTCGAGACTACACTCGCTTTTACTAACGACGCTGTAACAGATCTTCTTTACGCTCAGCACGCACCTATTACTGGTAAGAAGGGTAATGGCGATGCAGAGGGTACAGCTAACGAGGCTGTTGATTTCACATTCCGTCACGTTTTGTCTAAGGTTAAGTTCTCATTCGAGAACCAGTACAACGCTTCTGGCTCATCTATCGTAGTTCGTGACATTGTGTTGACTAACCCTCACAAGACTGCTACTGCAACTCTTGACGCAACTACAACAGAATGGAAGAATTTGGCAACAGCTAATGACTTTACAATTGAGTTTGGTAATGCTGCTGTTAATGCTGTTGATGCTGAGGAGACAATCGCTCAGGGTTCAGAGTTGGAGAGCTACAATGTTCGTTTCATCATCCCTGCTACAGAGTATACTTACAATGTAACTTTCTTAGTTGATATTGTTTACGGCACAACAGTAGTTGAGACTTATGAGCACGAGGCTGAGCTTACATTCACTCCAGTAGCTGGTACTTCTTATGATATCAAGACTATCATCAAGGCATCTAACATCGATCCAGAGGAGTCTCAGGAGCCTATCGAGTTCACTGTAACTAAGGTTAATGAGTGGAATAATCCTGCTACAGATGAGGAGGCTGAGATCATCTAATCTTTACTAATTAACTTTCCCCTAAAAGATTAAGAATATTATGAAGAAGATTCTTGTTTCGATGCTCGCAGTTGCTGCTATAGTAGCCTGCAGCACAGAGCAGACAGTCGTAGCGCCCGCAAACAACGACGCTATCGGCTTCGATACTTTCGTTGACAAGACTACACGTGCTAACGACGTTACAACTGAGACTATCAAGGATTTCGGCTTCGGCGTGTACGCTTCAGTAACTAACGACGATTCAAAGTCATCAGGCCTTATCTTGAAGAACGAGGAGGTGACTTACGACGGTGCTTGGTCTTACTATAACACTCAGTATTGGGTTCCTGGCAACTCATACAACTTTGCAGCTTTCGCTCCTTTCGAGGGTCGTCACTGGACTTATGAGACCGGTAACCTCGCACAGAACGGCGTTATCGCTTTCGACAACGCAACTGCTGAGGGTGAGCAGGACCTCGTATTCGCTTATGCACAGCGCGCAAAGGTGGCTGCTGGTGCGCAGGATAAGGTTGGTTTGACATTCAGCCACTTGCTCTCTAAGGTTGCTTTCAAGTTCACTAGCGGCTATGCTCAGAGCAGCAACATTGCATTCGAGGTTTACGGCATTAAGATCAACAACGCTGTAGCTGAGGCAGAGGTTGAGGTTGAGGACGGCGCAGTTAAGGAGTGGGCACAGGTTGGTGACACAACTTTCGTACGCGAGTTCGGCAAGCAGGCTGCTGAGGATGTGCGCCTCGCATCTGCTGCTGCTTACGCTACTGAGCACCACTACCTCCTTCCTATCGCTAAGGAGTACAACATCACTTTCAACGTAGACGTTTACCAGGCAGGCGTTAAGGTTGGTACATACCCTCACACTATCAATACAACAATCAACCTTGCTAAGGGTGGCAACTACAACATCAGCGCTACACTCAACGAGAAAAACACTGGCGCTACAGCATTCGAGGCTATCGAGTTCACTGTTGACGATGTTACCGAGTGGGTTGACAATGGCTACTATGTTGCAGACGGTGCTTACACAGTTAGCGATGCTCAGGGCTTGGTAAATATTGCTGAGGATATCAACAACGGTACTGTTGATGCTGATGCTACTATCGAGTTGACTGGTGATATCGATTTGAACGATCTCACAACACGTGCTACTGCAAGCAACTGGACTCCTGTAGGTACTTCAGAGAAACCATTTACTGGTACTTTCGACGGTAAGGGTTACACTATCAAGAACCTTACACTCGTAGAGTCTGAGGCTAAGGAGGGTAAGGCATATATCGGTTTCTTCGGCTATGCAAAGGACGCTACAATTAAGAATGTAGCTTTCGAGAATGTATATATCAATATCCCTTGCTTGGATATCGACCACAGCCAGGGTCACATCGGTGCTGTAGCTGGTTCTTTGGAGGGTACTTCAACTATTGAGAACGTAACTGTTAAGGGCGACATCAATGTGTATGCTACACAGAACGCTAACGGTGCAAGTCGCGTAGCTGTAGTTGCTGGTGGTAACTCTTCTGGTAACGTAACCATGAAGAACGTTCACGTTATCGCTAATGAGGGTAGCTACCTCATCGCAAACAACAACACTGGTGCTCTTGCAGGTCAGCTTCAGGGTAAGATGGTATTCGAGAACTGCTCATCTAACATCAACGTTACTGCTAACAAGTTCTTCGCAGGTGGTCTCGTAGGTATCGCTGCTGGTGACTCATATATCAAGAACTGCCACACTACAGGTAACGTATCAGTAGTTGCAGGTCGTGAGGGTCGCCACAACGACGAGTACCGTGTAGGTGGTATCGCTGGTGGTTGGGCTGATGGCAAGACTAAGGTCTTCACACTCGAGGGTTGTACATACTCTGGCACGCTTTATGGCGCTAACACTGACGGCACTGTTGTCGAGAATTTCGACTACGCAGGTTATGTAGGTCGTGGTTACACTCTTGCAAACTGCGCAGGTAGCAAGGTTATCATCGACGGCGTAGAGTACGTTCAGAAGTACGACAACGTTTACGGTGTTTACACTATCGACGGTTTGACTCCAGTTGCTACTGCTGACGAGCTCGTAGCTGCTTTGAAGGCTAACGAGGGCGTGTTCTTCTTGAATGATATCACAGTGGCTGCTACAAGTGGCGGTTACAGCAAGGCTGGTATCATTCAGAATGAGGCACAGACAATCGATGGTAATGGTTATACTCTTACTGTGACTGGTGCAGGTGCTAAATGGGATTGTGCAATCTACACTAATGGTGGTACTATCAAGAACTTGACTGTTGCAGGTGCTATGCGTGGTATCTTTACAGCTGGTCAGAGATCTGATTTGAATATCGAGAATGTAACATTCAAGAATGTAATCTATACATTTAACTCTGATGGTAACATGCCAGCTAATCCATTTGGCGTTTATGTTTCAGACTCTAATGTTAATGGTTGGACATCGCACTCTAATATGCACACTGAGGTAGTTTATACAAACTGCTCATTCGGAGAGGGTTCAGGCTACAAGTACTGCCGTCCTTATGGTAAGACAGATTTTGTAAACTGTACTTTCTGCGCTGGTTACACAGTTGATCAGTCTCAGACAACAGAGATTACTTTCACTGATTGTACTTGGGAGGAGTAATCTACCAATATTTTGGGTGTAGGGGATTGGGTTTCCCTACACTCGCTAAGACAAAGCGTCATCCCGAGGAGCAGAGCGACGTGGGGATCTACCTCTGTGAATGAGATTGACCTTCGGTCGACCCTGCTACGCCTCGGCATAATTCAAACAAGTTTGATTATGCTCTCGGCTTAATCGCAGCGTTGCCACGGCTCACGCCTCGCAATGACGAGATAGAGAGACAAAAAAGAGTGTCATTCTGAACGAAGTGAAGAATCTCCCAGTTAGCACGACCGATGAATGTCGTACAAGCCTTGAGATCCTTCGTTACACTCAGGATGACAGCGAAGAGGAAAACAAGAAAAACAAAGACAAAAACAAATAACTAAAAAACACAAAAGACTATGAAGAAATTATTTATTTCTATGCTTGCAGTTGCTGCGTTGGCATCATGCAGCCAGGAGGATGTAATCGTTGCCGACAAGGGCGATCTCATCGGCTTCAACAGCTTCGTCGAGAACTCAACCCGTGCTACAGACCCTTCGTACAGCGCAAACGACATTGAGTCATTCAAGGTTTGGGGTACTGTGAATGGTGTAAACATCTACAATGGTGCGACTGTTTCTCGTCCATCAAACGTAAAGGGTGAAGGCTATGGTGATGAGTGGAATTGTACAGGCAATCAGCAGTATTGGATTTCAGGTGCAGATTATGTGTTTACTGGTATTGTAGACGGTGATAAGACTAATGTTTCTAAGACAACAGTTGAGAATGGCTTGCCTACATCTATCGAGTACACTGCAGATGGCGCAACAGACCTTCTTTGCCAGACAATCGTTCGTAAGGCATACACTGGTAGCGATATTGTTGCATTCAACTTCACACACCTTCTTTCAAAGGTTAACTTCACTGTAAAAAACAATTCAACCGCTGCTAAGGATTACATCTTCGTTGCTCGTGACATCACTTTCACTGGTGCTAAGAAGGGTACTTATACAATTGCATATCCAACAGAGGATGGTCAGTTGGTAGATGGTCAGTTGGTAGCTGGTTCTTGGACTGTTGCTGACAAAGATAAAGGTGACAAAGAACTTTCTGATCTTACAGTAAAGACTGATGTAGCAAGTGCTGAGTTGGGTACTGAGGTTTTGTTCATTCCTGGTTCTTATGCAGTTGACTTCGCTGTAGATGTATATTACAAGGAGGTTACTGATACGAATAAGGTAACTACAATGGAGTACGAAGGTTCTACTCAGTCTCTCGAGGCAAATAAGGCATACAACTTTGTTGTAAATGTTAGCTTGGGTAGTTCTATCCAGTTCACTGTTGAGAAGCAGCCTACTTGGACAACGCCAAGCAACGAGGTTGTATTGCAGTAATTACTCTTACACTTTTGTTATAAGTGTATAGCCATTTGGGTATAGGTCTTTGATCGGCCCTATACCCCCTAAGAATAATAAAAACTTACTATTGTGAAAAAGACAATTTTATCAATGTTTGCCGCATTGGCGCTGCTCGGATGCAACAATGAGCCTACGCCATCTGCACCTACAGACCTCGAGGCTATTGGGTTCGGCACTGTCGATACACGTGCGGATGCCGACCTTAGCACATTGAAGACTGATGGCTTCGGTGTGTGGGCATATATCAGCAACTCTGCGCAGCAGAACTATCTTCTTATGGAGAATCAGCTTGTTAAGTATGAGAATGGTAGCTGGGTCTATTCTCCATTGCAGTACTGGTTGGATAACACTGTGTTCTCATTTATCGCAGTCTACCCTTGCGGTGCATATAGCTATAATGAGGAGAATAAGGCAATAGAGTTGTCTGTTATCAATACTCCGTCAGAGACCGATTACCTTATGGCTACGAATACGACAGATACGAGTGTCGAAGGCTTTTCTACCACTGTGGACCTTCAGTTCAAGCATATGCTCACAAGTGTATGCTTGAATATTTGGCGTGATCAGGCAAAGCACACTAACGACCAGATGAGAATCAAAAAGGTTACGCTCGGCAATATCCGCAAAAGTGGTGCATATTCAACTGCTACAGGCGCATGGACATATACTACCGATAAGTTGACTAAGGAATATACTAATTCCAATCTATCAGATACGGATAATATTGGTGCTGCCACTATGGAAAACGGCTCTTTGACAACTGGTGGTATTGCTGCAGACCCCTTTGAAACCATGATGCTCTTGCCACAGACACTCGACGCAGATAATAGCGTGTCGCTCAAGATTGTCTATGAGCTTAAGCGACAGAATGCTGCAGACTGGGAGGAGGCCGAGTTGGAGACAGTTTTGCCAAGCATAACATGGAAGGCTGGTCAGCGCTATACTTATAATGTTGTACTCTCATCAGTTACGGATATTACAGTATATTATATTCAGACAAAGGTTGACCCTTGGGGTACTCCTCAGGTCGGTGGAACGGTCATCATTAAATAATAGTTAGTAAAATGAGACGATTTAGCTACATATTTATCCTGTTTGCAGCGCTTTTCTGCGGTTGCAACGATAACACTATAGATTCTGGTGACGAGCAGATTGTTGTGCCCACCAAGCCATATATCTATTTCGATGCCGCAGTTAACACACGTGCTTCGTTGATAACCGGTACAACACTTCGTCGTAATTTCTCTGTTTTGGGATATACCTACGATTTTAACAATAAGTGGAGTACCTATCGTGTTACCGCTAAACCTAATGTATTTGACAATGTTCCACAAAATGTAACATTTAATAGGTCTACCGGTAGCTACCAATACTCTCCAATTAAGGAGTGGCAAGGTGGAAAATATACATTTTTTGCGTTCTACCCACAAAACGTAACGTCAAGTGATAACGCGGAGGGCACACCCTACCTATTATACGAACCTGACTTTAACGATGTAGGCTCGCAGATCGATATTATGACGGCTATGTTTGAGGACACCAGCCTTAGCAGTAGCCCATACGTCTATTTCGACTTCTACCACCGTCTTTCGGCTGTGGATGTCGTGGCTATGAACTTCTATGAGCATAGCTATAAAGCCCCAGACGCTGAGAATACGGTTATCACAGAGAAGATTACTATTGATATTGTTGACCTTGCTCTACAGTTCGAGAATGTGCAGTATAAGAAAGCTAAAATATATTTGGATAGACGTATTCCTTCAGAGTATACGCCAGCAGATGCAAGCACTAAACCTTACTACGAGATAATAACGGAAGAGAGTGACTCTGGTATCTATATCAACTATAACGAAGATGCTACGCTTCGACCTATCACCTCAAACAATAATAATAATTCGATGATCTTCATTCCTCAGGAGAAAACAGACCTTAAGGTAACAACAACGGTGTCGTATAAGAAGCGCCGCCCAGATGGAGGTGGTTACTTAACCGACGACGAAGGAAACGACGTTTTCACTCAGACTATCGAGACTCCTTTCAATCAGCCTTTGAAGGAGGGTAGCCGTTACTATTTGCAGATGACCTTTACCTCTGCTGGTGTATCTATTAGCATTATCACCTCAGACGAGTGGGATGACATTAAGGTTGATTACGAATTTGAGTAAAAAATTAAGTTATGAGATATATAAAATTTTTAGTAGCATCTGTTGCGCTTGTTGTAGCTGCTGCTTGCGTTAACTCAGCGGTCGATGATATGCCTATCATCCCATCTGGCTCACATGGCGATTTGCAGATTGTTGGTCGCATAACTCAGTACTCCGATTGCGACGTAGCAACCCGCTCAAAGAAGGAGGGTGACGAGCCTAAGGTAACCTCTATGGGCTTGGCTCTCTTCCCAATAAATGATGACGGCACTTTTGGCAACTGCTTGTACTACGACTTCAAGC
Source organism: Alistipes sp. (assembly GCA_045633045.1). GTDB lineage: Bacteria > Bacteroidota > Bacteroidia > Bacteroidales > Rikenellaceae > Alistipes. Next base: position 19,712 of record JAZQXV010000010.1, on the reverse strand, counting down.
TCGGTGGTAGTATTGTCTTTATCGTTGATCGTCACGACAATATATTCAACAACTATGTGGACAAGGAGTTCGCTATGTTTATCTTTGCGAATATGCAGGATGCTGAGGGCTTCCCTACCACATCGGAGGACGGCGTTGGCAAGTCTTTAGAAACTTTCACTAATTGTGCCGCAGCAGCCTCTACGACCGTTAAGGATGTCCCTGCAAACGGCTTCCCTATGATGGGTTCGTTGGGTAATACACTTGATATTGAGGGCATCGATAGCGACGGTAAGACTCTCATCCTTAAGCCCGCGCAGACTGATGCCAACGTAGATGGTCTCCCATTGGTTGATGGCGATCCTACCGACAACCTCGAGATACCCCTCAAGTCTATGTATGCCAAGTTTAGCTTCACTATTAGCGTGAAGCCCGACCAGGAGATCGTGGGTAACAAGGCTCCTCGCTTCGACCTGGTTAGCTATGAGGTAAAGAATATTGCAGAAGAGGTTGACTCAAACTCAGCAACTAACAGTGACTCCGACGTTATAGCATCATCGGGCGCAGTAACTATGGGCAGCTATGCGCAGGGTGCCACCACGGCTACTTTCGATTTCTACCTTCCCGAGCGCTACCTCAAGCCCTCAATAACAGACATTGATAAAGTATTACCAACTGAACTAAAGAAGGGCACATACGACAAGAGTGTCGATGCCAACGAAAATGGCTATCGCGACGAGGATGAGAGGTATCATCAGCGCTATAAGAATAAGTTGGTGGAGGGTCAGAATGCTACCTATGTGACCATCACTGGTAAGTACACCGACCACCAGGAGAATACCTATGATGTTAGCTACAACATCTATTTGGGTGGTAATAACTATGATGATTTCAATATTATCCGCAACACCCACTACGACAATAGCGTCACTATCCGTGGTATCTCTGCTTCGTATGACCAGTCGGTTAATGAGGATGTTATCTCCATCGACTGGCGTGTCAATGTAAAGCGCTCTACGCCTTTGGTTATTAACTTGCGTCGTGAGTCTTTGCTCGATGCCCACTTCGAGGTGCGTCCTTTGCGCTTGCGCCTTGTGGGTGAGGATATACCAACTGGCACATCTGCCACCGTACAGATTATCAGTGGAGATTTAACAGATAGTGGTGACCCTTGGATTCGCTTGGAGGCAAGCGGAACTGACAACAAGACCTACATCACCTCTGGTGTCTCTGCGGGTAAGCGTATGTATTTCACCACCGACCTTGTGACTACTACACTTGCTGAAAAAGGTAAGAGTGTTACAGTCAATAATCTAACAGACGCTAACCAGACTGTGTGGATCTATGTCGATGAGAATACTACAACTACATCGCGTGCTGCTATCGTCCAAGTTACATATGGCGCCGATACTAAGGACTTCGAGATTGTGCAGCATGGCTTGTTTGAAGTAACCTCTACTGATGGCAAACGCACCTACTATATCGAGCAGTATGAGGAGTATCTCTACAACTACGATGCCGAGGACTATTATGGCCAAACCAAGCAAGAGGGTATGCCTTGGGGATTGAATACTGTGCAGTTGTCACATATTCACGACTCATTCATTTGTAATGAGACAAACAGTGACTGGACGACTTATATAACAAATAACCCAATTAAGTACGATTTCTATATCGGCAAGCACGATGATGATAATGACAGCAGTGACGAATATACAAAGGATGGTGGTACGCTTCATAATTATGCAGGACAGGAGTTCACAAAAGAGATTGCAGAAAACCCCAATGCAGGTTTAACAAAACTTACGTTGGCGCAAACTGCAAATAGTGCTGTGGAGTATTGTTATAATCGAAATAAGAGGGATGCTAATGGTAATGTTGTAAATGTTGAGTGGTATTTGCCTTCTGCCGATGAGTTGGAGGACTTTATTGTCCCTGCCTATAGCACCTTCGAGGAGTTCCAGGATAACTACTATTGGACCTCACAGCCTGCATACATTCGAAATGCGTTCTATTATGAATATTATACTGGCCTTAAAAATGACTCAAATCGTGAAGATACATACGTATTCGTAACGTACGAGGATAATAAGACACATGCGAGAGCTACAAAGGTTGTTTATAATAATAGTAAGTATGATTATGTGCTAAGTGGTCTAAATTTAACTTCTGAAAATGCTACTTTCGATTGTAATAGCCCAATTTATAAAAATACTTATTTCAATGTGATGTATGGATGGTATAGATATTATTACGGAGGCATTTTGGGCTGGGGTGCAGAATGGAGAACAGAAGAGAAGATATTCCCAAATGACGATGCGCCTGGTGATCAGCATTATAACGAGTATATAGATGGCCGTAACACTAATACAAGATATCATGTCGAATTAGGTCACTTGGATGACTTAATTCAGAAGACAGAAGATGGTGAACATGGATATCATGAGCGTACAGAGTCTAACCGTGTGCGTTGTGTGCGAAAGGTTGTTACACAGAATCAGCAGTAGTGCACTTCGCACGAACATTTAAGCAATAGTTCGTAGTGTGCGCAAGGCGGATTAATAACTTTGCACTATAACACTTAAGCACAAGAGTCGGCCCACGGGCCGACTCTTTTTTTGTTTCTTCCCCGTCATTGCGAGGCCGTTAGGCCGTGGCAATCTTCCATTGTTCGCTGCCTCTTCACAGAGGTAGATCCCCACGTCGCTCCGCTCCTCGGGATGACGGGTGAATGGTAGTTGTTGTTGCGACAAAAGGGGCTTAATTAATAAAAAAAATTATTAACTCTTAATTGCTTTATCCGATTTGTTTTCGTACCTTTGTCACGATTTGTGCTAAGAAAATGGCAAACACATAAAACACAATAACTAAAAAGTAATAAGACTATGATTTACTCACACGAAGTTCAGCAGATGTGCTGCGTGAAGAAGGGTGCTAACCACGAGTCTGCACCTATCCCCGAGGAGGGAAAATGGGTACGCGCAAAGGAGATTAAGGATATCTCTGGTCTTACCCACGGTATCGGCTGGTGTGCGCCTCAGCAGGGTGCATGTAAGCTCACACTCAACGTTAAGGACGGTATCATCGAGGAGGCATTGGTCGAGACTATCGGCTGCTCAGGTATGACTCACTCTGCTGCTATGGCATCGGAGATTCTTCCTGGTAAGACTATCCTCGAGGCGTTGAACACCGACCTCGTTTGTGACGCTATCAACACCGCTATGCGCGAGCTCTTCAAGCAGATTGTTTACGGTCGTACACAGTCAGCTTTCTCTGAGGGTGGCCTCGTAATCGGTGCATCTTTGGAGGACCTCGGTAAGGGTCTCCGCTCACAGGTAGGTACTATGTTCGGTACTAACGCTAAGGGTACTCGCTACCTCGAGATGGCTGAGGGTTACTGCACACGCATGGCACTCGACGCTAACGATGAGGTTATCGGCTACGAGTTCGTACACCTCGGCAAGATGATGGACTTCATCAAGAAGGGTATCGAGCCCGCAGAGGCATTGGAGAAGGCAAAGGGCTCATACGGCCGCTTCAAGGATGCTGTTAAGTACATCGATCCTCGTCACGAGTAATCGAGAGCGTTCATAGAGTTATTAACCATTAAATCGTATTAAATTTATGGCATTATTTGAGAGCTACGAGCGCAGAATCGATAAGATCAACGCTGTGCTTGCACAATATGGTATTAAGTCTGTAGAGGAGGCTAAGGCTATCTGCGACGAGAAGGGTATCGACCCATATAAGATGTGCGAGGAGACTCAGCCCATCTGCTTCGAGAACGCTAAGTGGGCTTACGTTGTAGGCGCCGCTATCGCTATCAAGAAGGGTTGCACAAACGCTGCTGACGCTGCCGAGGCTATCGGTGAGGGTCTTCAGGCATTCTGTATCAACGGCTCAGTAGCCGAGGATCGTAAGGTAGGTATCGGCCACGGTAACCTTGCAGCGCGTCTTCTCCGCGAGGAGACACAGTGCTTCGCATTCCTCGCAGGTCACGAGTCGTTCGCAGCTGCTGAGGGCGCAATCAAGATCGCTGAGATGGCTAACCGCGTGCGTAAGAACCCCTTGCGCGTAATCCTTAACGGCTTGGGTAAGGACGCTGCTAAGATCATCTCTCGTATCAACGGCTTTACATACGTTCGCACAGAGTTCGACTACTACACAGGTGAGGTTCACGAGGTTGAGACTATCTCATACTCTGACGGTCTCCGCTCAAAGGTTCGCTGCTATGGCGCAGACGATGTTCGCGAGGGCGTAGCAATCATGTGGAAGGAGGACGTAGAAGTATCTATCACAGGTAACTCTACAAACCCCACACGCTTCCAGCACCCCGTAGCAGGTACATATAAGAAGGAGCGTACACTCGCAGGCAAGAAGTACTTCTCAGTAGCATCTGGTGGTGGTACTGGCCGTACTTTGCACCCCGATAACATGGCTGCAGGTCCCGCATCATACGGTATGACCGACACTATGGGTCGTATGCACTCTGACGCACAGTTTGCAGGCTCTTCATCAGTTCCAGCACACGTTGAGATGATGGGCTTCCTCGGTATGGGTAACAACCCAATGGTAGGTGCAACTGTGGCTATTGCAGTAGCTATCCAGCAGGCTATGAACTAATCAACTGATTGGTTTATAATATATTGGAAGGGATGACTTTTGTGAGTTATCCCTTTTTTGTTGGCGGTTGTGTGAAGGTGAAAATTGGATGTGATTATAGTGTATTTAGGGGGTGTTTGGAGCTATGTTTTGTTGTGGTAGTGGTTTGTGTATAGAATGTGATTGAATGCAACAGAATGAGCCTAAATAGCCTTTTTAGGATGTTGACGCACCCATTACGCACCCGTTTTGCACCCGAAAATAAGTTTGAGACACTAATTATTCTCCTGTGTTTTCGTGAGTTACTTGGTATATATAGTATTAACCAATACCTTATATACTATGAGTACAATAACAATTTCTTTTGCCGTTAGAGAGAGTAAAGCCAGAACCAGTGGAGAAGCTCCTATTCAGGCACTTTTAACACAGAATGGTGTACGAGCGAGCTTTAGCACGGGTAAAGCTGTGCACCCTTCTGAGTGGGATCGTGATAGACAACGAGTTAAAGGTAGGAATGCAGAAGTTGCAGAAATAAATAACTATCTGGATGCAATCCGAGCGAGGTTGTACTATCTTGAGAAGGTTCTTATTGATAGAGATATAGGTGTATCGCCACAGCTATTGCGTGATGCCTATCTCGATAGGTTGGATTGCCTGAAGGAGTGGACTCTGATGAAGGTAGTAGAGGTGCATCTGGAGGATCTTAGAGCTAAGATTGGAGAGTCTATAGCTGCGAGTACCGTGTGGGAATATGAACTGTGTGGTCGCCTGATAGAGAGGTACATTAAACACCGTTACTCACGCAATGATATGGGTATTAAGGAGGTTAAGATAGGCTTTATAAGTGGCTTCCACGCCTGGCTATTGAAAGAACGAAAGATGAAACAGAACTCAGCCACAAAACACCTGAAGTTTCTCCAAAAGGTGATGAACATAGCGGTAATGAATGGGTATATACCCTACAACACGCTGAGTATGTATAAGGTTGTTCGTGAGCCTGTTGAGATGGAGTATTTAGATGAGAGCGAGTTACAGAAGATTATCGATTTCAAATCACCAGTCGATCGTCTTATAATAACTAGAGATATGTTCCTATTTGGATGCTTCACGGGATTGAGCTATGTAGATATTAAGATGCTTAGTAGAGAACACTTTGAGACGGATAGTGAGGGCAGAAAGTGGATAAAGAAGAAGCGTGAGAAAACAGGTGTATTATCACGAATTCCCGTACTTCCCATTGCCCAATCCATATTGGATAAGTATAGTGGTGGAAAGGTTCTGTTACCGATGCCTGATAATGCTGATGTGAACCGTTACCTAAAGGATATTGCAGTACTGTGTGGAATAGACAAAAGAGTCTGTTTTCACACTTCGAGACACACCTTTGCAACTACTGTAACCTTAGCTCACGATATACCTTTGGAGATTGTAAGCCAGATGATGGGACATACTAATACCCGTATGACGAGCCACTATGCAAAGGTCATTGACAGGAGCATTGGCAGCCATATGGATACGCTCGTAAGTATGTATAATAGAGTATCTTGCAGTATGTGCTAAATGCTATATAAGTAATGGGGCCGCGCGGCCCCATTTTCTTTTAAGCGAAAAATAAGCAAATCAAAATTACAAATTATATATAAAAAATGTAAAAGTCATTCGCTTATTTTTCAGTAGCCTCTATTAAAGAACTCTATGGCTCTTTGCAAACTCTCCCTCGCCATTTAACAGTTTATTGAACTGTCTCGCAGAGCATCCTAAACTCCTCATATACTCCGAGCACTCACTCTTAGATCCAAATGTTTTAACCTCACCTGTAGCAATAACCTCGATAGAGATACTCTGTTTTGTACGACCGCCCTTCTTTCCGTTTATTGAGTTCACTACCTCTCGTGGCACGTGATAAGTATCTGTATTGAACATCTTTACGTTATTTACAGGCTTCGGTTTTACATCTACAACACCCTCTCTATCATCTTCAACTATTCCAATCATCCTAAGTATATCCTTAAACACATCAAATGTTAAGTCTATTGATTTTGTTGGGCGAAGCTCAGGATGCATAAACTCTGTTATATACTCTTCAATAAACTCTGGAGTAAATATGGATTTCATCGTCATAATGTCCGATTGAAACTCCTTTTCAGTCTTCTTAGAACCCTCAAAGCTTTCAACTGCAGCCATACCCGCCTCAATTTTAGCATATGTAACCAATGCTTTAACATACCTCTCGGCCTTAGATACATTACAGAAGTAATCCATAACTTTCTTAAGGTCTAAGCGATGTCTCTTGATGTACTTACAAATACGGAAGGTCCTACGAGCCTCTGCTTTATCTCTATATGGTACTCGACAGAATATCTCTTCATACTCCATTTCCATCAGTTTATCCCACTCCATATCAGAGCAATTACATAGATACTCGATGAGTTCTTTCTCCATTCGTGCTTTTTGCGATCGTTGTACATTGCTAACACACACTTTATCGTTTATGTGAACATTAATCTTTTCGTATGGTAGATACTTAAACAACTCTACACTATATGGAGTCTGTACCGAACTATCCGTCAACACATTGCCTATAATAAGCGTACTTAGTTTATCAGCCTCCTTATATGTTTGATGAGCAATATCGTAAACACCGGTCATCTTTGCAGCCAACACATTGACGGAAATAATTCCTGTCTTACCATATGCTGATAGATGGTTAAACGCATTTTGAAGCGCCGCTAACTGCTTAGGTGTTAGTCCAGTAGTCCACTTCTTAGATGCGGTGTAGAATAGATGAAGGCATATGTTCTCTGCATCTCGTGGTCTACCCAAAGCCTGAACGATAAAATCGAAGTTCCAACCCTCATCCAACAAAAATACGATATGAACCTTTTTCTCCCCCTTTACCTCAACACCACAGCCCATATACTTTGTTGCGAGTGTAATGTTGTTTATTAGACGATTGTTCTCTAGAATCTCTCTTACAGCATTATCGGTAATGTTAGAAGAGTTAAACATTGTAACACCCTCATCTAATCCCGCAGATTTCCATTCAATCTGTTTTTTGTTGGAAAAAACTAAAACTTTTTCACCTCTATTAGCCAGTTCTTTAACAGTGTCTACGAGATAAATATAGCGTTTCTCCTTACTGCGACCCTTACCCGTAACGCTTATAGGATACTGATAAACATCCAAAGTCTGTTTCTGTATCTTTTCGAATATGAGTCTCTTAAATGGAAATAACTTTATATCCGACTTTGGCGTTGCAGACATAAAGATAACTTTATTAGCTCGGTCTAAACATCTCAATATTCTTCGAGTAATATCATAGCGAATGGTTATATACTCTTCGAGCAGATGGCTCTCATCTACAATTATGGTATACTCCTCCAAACGAAGATTTGCCACGTTACGATCAAAACCCTCTAATGTAGTATGTATCTGATCTGCATCTACAATGCCATCCCAATTGCTATATGTCTTATCCTCAATACCCTGTTTTTTACCATCTCTAAGAGCTTTAGTAATCTGAAGAATAATGACCTTCTTACCCTCAACCTTAACACTCTTCTTCTCTCCAAAGAGATTGTCACTGCCCTCAACTTCAGTATACTTATCTTTGATAAGGTTCTTTACGAACTCAGTCTTTCCAGTATTAGTGTTAGACTGTATGTAGTAGTATCTATCGTTGAGAGTATCGAAATCTATAACATTGCTAAGGAATACACCGTCATCGAGTCTATACTTCTCAACCTCATTTTGAAATAATATGTCCGCAACCTCTTTATGGTACCAATGCACAATAAATCCACTTCTTATAAGACTCTTCATCTGTGAGTATATCACATTAGCATTGCTAAACTTATTCTGCAACCAATTCTTCGCCTTTGTTATATCCTTTTTGAAGTGGAAGAAAGCTGCTGCGGCAATAACTGTTCGGGCCTGATATCCCGACCAACCTAAAATAGAGTAATCCCTGTCAACCGCAATAGAGCCATTACCCTCAATAGGTGTCGACTCTCTAACTTCTCTATTATCACTAACTCTTTCGAATAATATCTTATATTCGGATTGTAATGTTTTAAGGGCCTTAGGTGGTATTGTCATCTGTGTACAGTACTCATTCCACTTATATTGCGAGTGGTTCACAAACAACTTCTGATGAGCCTTCTGATGATCATCTAATGCATCTTTGTAATCTCTGAAATCGATATCCAAAATCTTCTTTACTACCCACGCAAAATATGTAGTATAGATCAACTGCATCTTATTGTAGGACTCTGCATCTACAACATTTCGATCATATACAAAGATGTGGAGATTGTGACTATAAGAGAAGTTCATTGCGAGGATGTTGCACATATATTTACTCGTAATCTCCTCGAACTTATCATATATCAAATTTTCTTTACCTCTAAGCCCTGGTTCTTTGTTGAATCTGTCCAAATCGAGAATAACAACACCCTCGTGAACAAATGGTCGCTCACCTAATTTAGTAGATACATACGGAAGGATACATCCTGAAGCACCCTTCTCTCTATTTTTGAACTCATTCGACGCACACCTATCGAGTATAGACTTAAGAGTTACTATCGTCATTGCACTACCATTGCGTGCAAACTTACCACCAGCAGTATACGATACTCGTGGATTAATGCCTGTTGTTGTCACTTTATTTTCCATATACATAAAGAAACCGACCACTCAAACCTAAGTAGTCTAAAGTGACGAACAACTACTTTCGGCATTGAATGATCGGTCTATATTTTCTATACTTCACAAATGTCGTCACTCATGTAGTGAAATACAATACAAATCAATACTATATTATAATAGACTCTTCTTACTACAAATGTAACTATTATAAAGCGTTTTTTCAAATATAGCATAAAAAAGAGTGCACCTTCGCAGATACACTCTAACAATAATTGCCTAATCTCTTACACCGTCTTCTCTACTCTGAACCATCCTCGTTCGTAGGTACCACCCATACGATACAGAATCTCAATCTCGACATAGTGTCCTTTCAGATAGTTCCTCGCACCACTTATCACAGCCTCATCCTCAAAGATGATGTAGTTGTGACTCTTAATCGGTTTGGTGTAGAACTGTGGGTGTCGGTTCATACACAGCTCACCACAAAGGTAACACTCCATAACATTCTTCGGCTCGTGAGTACCTTCCTCCAATCCTGTAACCCTAACTGCGAACCTTCTCTCGTTACAGAGACGAAATCGGTTCCGTATTGGATTACTCTTCAGAACCCGAATCTTCTCCTTAATATAATCGGGATCGTACACATTAATTGTGGGGATCTCAACATCCTCATAAAACTCTTTCAATTCACTAAAAACTCCCATAGTCAATCTTTTTAAAGGTTAAACACTAATACCTTTATACATAGCAAAGATTATTGGGAAATACAGAGGAATAAATCTTCAAATACTTTAGAACTAACAGAAATCGGGCTATTTTTGTATTGAAACAAATAAAGTGATAAGCCTATGAGCAATTATGGATCAAACAGTTTTGTTATTGAAGGAGAAAAGGGTGTAAAACTCTACAACACCATTATGAAGGCATTCGACGAATGTGTCGAGCCGGATCAAAGATACGAAATCGGCATAGTGAACGATAATGTATACACTGTAGAGAAGTGTGAAGATAGCGGGGGTGAAATTATAATAGCAGTTTGGGACAATAGTGATTATAGTGGTGCGAAGTGGCCAATAGCCTATTCGTGGATCGATAAGAAGTATGTAGAACTGAAAGAGGGGAACCTACATATTAGCGAGAGATGGCGTAACACTTACGGCGTTCTGCTATTTTACATCAGCGACACCAAACTACACTACGACACAAATGTCTATATCGAGACTTCGTGCGAAGCTGATATTGTTGGTTTAACAAACGATGCAGAAGGTAGATACTTCAAACGCTGTTGTATGATTATGGCTGGAGAGTGCACACCAGGAGATGGAACAATACCTGAGAACTACTACGACTTACCATTTGATGAACAGCTCTCAAGCTGCCGAGCACTCGAAGCAGAAGGTAAAGAGATTTATTATGATACCACCAAAGTCGTGGAAACAGAGAAGTTCTTTGGTTAGTTATAAACTTTAGCGCAAAAACACCACCACAGCAATTAGTTGTAGTGGTGTTTTTTTTGTAGTTCTGCATCAAAACCTCAACCGTGTCGATTTAATACTTAAACCACTAATATTGGGATATTTCCATTCGCAGCGATTTAAGATAAAGCATTAAAGTGATGCGGAGAAATAATAAAAACACCCACGGGCTATGTGCTCGTGGGTGTATGTATATGTGGTAGGGAGTTGAAACCTTTTATAGAAAATAAAAAAGCCCATCCTGCCGAACGCAAAATGGACTTTTGGAATACAACAACAAGGCTTATTCACTACTATATGAGGCCTAAAACTCTTTTAGCGACTATTGCATCGTCAATGTCGTCCGCATTAAATTTGTGTAATACAATCGCTTTGCTATCGTTAATTAGGTTGTCGTATGTCGAGTCCTCACGACACGCAGTCACTAAGACAAATCTCTTGAACTGATATTGCGACACTATGTCCTCTGTTACATCTGTGGAAGTACTAACCTCAACCTCGTTGCTTCCAATAACCTTATTATTGCCATAAATTCCAACATCATCAAGGTGCGCCTTTACCTGTTTTGGCGTATCGCCCGTAGAGTGAAACACAACAAGAGTGTTGTTATATAGTAGTATTGCGTTGAAGTCCCTATTTACAGCGCCCTCTTTCACACGAGCACGCACAACCTTTGCCCCAGCTACAAGAAGCATATCATATACGAGTCTAATCGTAGTACTTTTACCTGAATGCTGATCACCTCTCAACATTATTATTTGAGCTCTCATAATAGTAGTTTTATTATTTGAAATTTATTTAATTGTTTGCTACTCTTTTACGCAACGGACAGATAGAGCGTAATCTAAACTATTATTAGTATAATAAAGGTATACAGAGGCTCCGTCTAATCTCATACCGTAGCCAAGCTTACTTGACCACATTTTTGCACCCATAAAGTATGCATCGAAACCCACATCCTGACCTGTATTTGGATACCAAGCCAGTGAACCATCATTAAGTTCCCAATAGGATCCAGATCCATTAATAGAACTTACACTTACAAACGACACTGCCCAAAAATCACTTTTTGGCACACGATAACCGGCAGGGCAAGGGTCAAATCGAGTCTTTTCACTTTCATCCCAATGTGCTTGGCTTTCGGTAATAATATTCCACTCTCCCGTTGCCGCAGCTCGAGTCCATTCTGTTTGTGAACTGCTGCCCAAAAACGGGTCTTTACGTCCCCATTGATAGAGCAATCCGAATGCACCTACATCGCCAGGAATAGCTGAAGTTGCACCGAGGTTGCGGTCCATCATAATACCAGCGTTGTTAGCGTAAGTATGGTCTATCCAGCCCTCCTCCGAGCACCAGATATGCCAAGACCATAGGATTACATCCTTCGAGTTGCGAGCAGCAATAGATGCATTACCATTGTTGAAGTTCTCGGCAGTCGAGAAGTAGATATAACCATTCTGATAGCCAGTCGAAGCAATCAAGTCACCCTCATTCGGCATTACATCAGTACCAAATGTCTCCCAAAGCACCTCTGTCTTCTTTACATTACCAACCGAATATTCGGTATTGCCAATAGCAGCCTTGAATTTGTAGTTACCCGAAGCTTTAACAAGGTAGCAGTTTGCTGTGCCCTCTGCCGAGAGGTCGGTATAACCCGAAAGGTCAATATCGCCTTCGTTGTCGCCCTCATCACCTTCGTTGTCGCCAGAGCCACCACCGAGATTATTCCAGTCGTCCATTTCACAGCCGATATCAATCTTGATTGAGGTGGTCGAGCTATTGAGCACAGCTGTATAGGTGTATGATGTGCTTGGCTTAAAGTTGAACGAGTCCTCCAAAAGGTACGACACACTCTTTGAGTTAATCTCCAATAGAGGCACTGTACCCAACAACATCTGTGGAGCAACAATCGCCTCATATACCACAGCCTCGCCATCAGCAAATGTGCGAATGCCGAGATTGTGCATCTTGATAGACTTTGCACCAGCATATGGGTCTTTTACAACCGAACCACTATCAAACGAGAACAACACATCGGTAACGGTTGAGTGAAGATGTACGGTAGCATCTTTTGGAAGTGAACCTTTATAGTCATCGCCCGCCATAATTCTAACCACCAAACGGCTCATAGTATGCTTCATCTCAAGCTGTACTGCACCATCGCTCTCGGCAACACCCTCGGCCTTTGCCCAAAGAAGGTCGGAAGCCTCGTATGCACCCTCGGCATCTTGATCGGTAGCGATTGAGAATGGCAACTCATCAACATCAGTCACATTGTCGATGTATGGATAGTAGGCATAGACATCGCTCTTGCCTTCACCCCAGTAGATTGGACGCACGGTTGCCCACTTCTCGCCATCATATACCACGCCCTCATTGTTGGCACGGTTGCCAGACACCTGGAGTGGTGCGGGGTTCTCATTATCGATATAGTCGGTTACATATACACCGATTTTATCTTCAGCCTCGAATATGTCGTTCTGAACACGAGTCTGTGCATTTGAGCCAACGACATTGAACGACATTGTTCTGTCACACTCTATATTAGGCATAACATCACCCTCGTGACACGATACTAATCCGAGTGTCAATGCAGATATTATATATAAGTATTTTGCTTTCATAGTAATCCTCTCCTTTAGAATTTGCTCTTATCAAACTTTGGTTTCTCGCCCATAAACTTTGGTGGACGCTGATTGAACTGCGAAGAGCCGCTTGTATTGCTCTCACCGTCCCAAGCACGGGTTTCAGGTCTTGCTGAAGATGGCAACGACTCGTAGTCCTTAGCCTTGAATGCCTCGAACGAATACTCCTCGCCTGCATACTTCATAATACGTTTAACCATAGCCTCACGAGATATTGCGTTGTAGTATGGGATATTGTTGTTCATACAGCTTGTAGCCTCCGAACGATAGACACCTCGGGCGTGCATATATGCACCTTCATAAACATCGACAACATTGGAGTATTGCGGGTCAAAGATCAAGTGCGACCACTCTATCTCGTTCCAATCGCCTGTTAGCGAAACATTTTCATAGAAACCATAAGACTTGTTTGCGAGTATCGCCAAATACGGAGCATTGCCACAGCCTGGACACGCAGATACAAACGAGTTGTGATAAATATACTCGTCTGCCAACTTACCAAAGCCGTGACCACCCGCCTCGTGGTGTACAAGACCACGGAAGTCGTATGGTGCAGGGTCGTTGCTCATAGGCACAACCGCCACTGCCGAGCCATCGCCATACATATAACACAAGCCGCTATACTCACTACTGTTCTCAATTAGAATAATAAGCGTTGTGCTTACATCGTCATTGATTGGAGCAACACAAGCACCTGCAAATACCGTCTCGAAGTCTGGCAAAACGCCCTCATCCAAGGTGTATTGCGAGCCGAAGCGTGCCTCACGAATGGTGTTGGCTGTTCCCATACCGCTATCTGCCGACATTCCGAATACCGAATAGACATTGAAGTAGTCCTTGTAGGTCAGATAAGGCTCAATATCGAAGAAATAAGTATAGGCATCCTGCATAGCCTTGAGATACTTACCCTCCGAAATATCCTTTGCATCGAAGCAGTCGCCCATCAGCACGATATTTACACCATTACCAACTGTTGCAGTCTGATGTGTAATCATATCGCCATCGCTATACTCATAATCGTACTGCTCGACTGTCATTCGTGAACGATAATCTTTGTCATTGAGCAAGAATACTATCTCGCCCTTACGACCATCGTGGGTAGTTGTCTCTACACCTCCCCAAGAGTTTGTTAGTGTCTCCACTGTGAACGAGTCAACATCTGTCGCAGCCATCTCGTTTACGGTAACGGTTACCTCGGTCTTGCCTACACCGCTCGAAGGGGTTACAGTTACCCAATCGGGACAACTCTCAACACTCCACTCTTCCCCAGCAAGGGCACGCACAAGGAATGTTTTTGAATGCTCGGCATTAAGTGTGCGGAGCAGGTTGCGAGAGATAGAGAACTCACGATGAGCCTCAATACGCTTAAACTCATCCCAGCCCGAAGCAAACTGATACTTCTTGACCGACTCCTCGGGAACCTCTACCACAAAATTATCCTTTGCAACACCATTAAAGCAACTTGCATCTACCACTGGCGGATTCTTTGCTTTGCTGACAAACGAGGTAATATTGAAGCAGTTTTCAAAGGCACTCGACGCGATAACCTCAACATCCTTATGAAGAACAATGCCCTCAATATTGCTACAGCCATAGAATAAGTTCGATGGAATAACTGTAATATTCTCAGGGATCTCAACTACACCACTCAATCGCCAACATCGCAGGAATGCTCCTGAACCCAGCACAATTAACTCCTTTGGAAGAATAAGTGTACCATTGAACTCTGTAGCAGCGAATGCTTCTGAACCGATTATTGTAACAGTTGAAGGAATATTCAACTCTCCCTTGAACTTTGTGTCAGCAAATGCACTAGACTGTATCTCCGTTAAACCCATTGGCAGGGTTAAATTTCCATTAAATCCACAACCTCTAAAAGTACCCCAACCAAGTGTAGAAGGAATTGCTTTAATCCCATTCGGAATAACTAATGAGCCTGTCAAACTATAACACCAACAAAATGCATTTGAACCGATGTATTCCAACCCTTCTGGTAATATAAGATTACCCCTAATTGCACTTCCACTAAATGCACTATCGCCGATTCTTTTTAGCGAATGAGGAAGCGAGAGCTCGCACATTAGTGCGGAACAAGAACTAAATGCAACATCGCCAATCTCCTCCAAAGTCGAAGGGAACTGCACATTTGAGATTTTTGTTCCATCAAAACCAGCAACATATTTTACTCCTTCAGGTATTATAAGTGTTCCCGTCAACGAAGTGCCTGAGAATGAGCCGTCTCCAATGCGCTCCAACTTATCGGGGAGAACACACTTGATAAGAGTGGTCTTGTTACTCATATTTCCAGTTTGATATACTCCATCCCAATAGCTCTCAACCTCCTTTAGGTTAAGACGCATCAAAGATGTCATCTCATTGCACATAAAGGTATAGTCGTTATGGTCGATTGCACCAGTAAGTTTGAGGTTCTTAATCTTGGTAGCATCCATCTCCAAACGGTCGACTATTGTTCGCTCCAACTGACCAGCTGCAAAGTTGTGTACAACAACATACTCTCGAGCATCGTCCTGGTGCGAAGCATTGTCTGCCTCCCAGGCGGTGATACTTACTGCCAACTCCTTGAACTCGATACCAGTCTGCTCCTTCTTCGATACCTCGATAGTGAACTTATGCATCTTGCCCGACACATAGTCGAAGGTTGTGGGCACTCCATCTACCTTATACTTATAATTATAAGGCACTCCATCAACGGTGATAGAGAACAACGACTCGCCCGAACCAATGCTCTGAGGAACAACAACAGCACGGAAGTTATAGCCATCGACAAATGGGATAATATCATCCTCGGGCTTCTCGCCAGTAGGAGTAACCGTACCCGTAGCCAAATCGATAGTAGATTTGCGGATAGTGTTCTTAACGAGCACATCCTTCTGGAGCTGTGCCCACTCACCATCAGCCCAACCACTACCCTCGATAAGGGTAACATACACGCCAGCCATACGGTGGTAGAAGGTCATCTTGATACGCTTCTCGGTAGGAGCAACATTCGTAGCCTTGCTCCACAAGAAGTCACTCGCCTCATAGCCACCCATAAGACCATTGCCAGCCTCGGTGTTCTGCTTACGCTGAACCTCAAAAGGATACTCGGTAACAGACGATGGGTCAGCATAAGGATAGTAGCCGATAAGGTCTACAGCAGTGTCATCGTCGAGGAAATATACATCGTACTCAGGAATCCACTTATACTCCTCGGCATCGAACATATATCGTACATTGTCAGCTTGGTTGCCCTCTAATTGCAATGTTCCAGGAGCACCATCCTTATAGTTTACCGCATAGATACCTACAGCATCACCATCGCAGAAGCCGCTATCGGTAGCTCGTGTAGTGCCAACCTGGTTGATATTGTTCTCGATGTCGATTCTCAAATCACCTGTAGGAGTAGTAGGTGTTTGTGGGTCATAAACAGGTGTATCGAAATCTTGTGTACAGCCTACAAGAACTAGGGATGCACAAAGTAGGGTTGAATATATCTTTCTCATAATCATAGTACTTAGTAAATGTCACCGCCATAGTCCTCGTCATCAGCCTCCCAGCCACCAATGCCTACATTGACACCAGGAGTCTCCTGACTAAGCCCATAGCCACCCTCAACAACGATGTCGAGGATGGTTATCTCGGGTGATATATAGTTAGTCTTAGACATAATCTTTAGAGTTTTACTCAGCAGAACCACCATAGTCCTCCTCGTCGGTCTCCCAACCACCGATACCGACATTCACGCCGTTGCTAACCTTGTTAAGTGTTACGGTGAACTTGTGCTGCTTGTTAGCCTTGAAGGTCATTGAGCGGGTCAAGGTGTAGTCTACACCATCAACAGTCACAACAATAAGAGCGCCCTCCTCGGTAGTCTGCGGAACAATCAACGCACGGTACTGACCATTCTCCAAATATGGAGTTACATTTGTCTTGTTACCAGTAGCAGTAGCGACACCTGTTGCAAGGTCGATAGTAGCACCCGGCTTAACACCGCAAATCTTCACCGACTTCTCTGCAGCAGCGAGCTTCTCCTCGGTGAAACCATCGCCTGGCTTAAGGATAATCAATGCGTTGCTGAAAGAGTGGTTCACGGTGATATCAACAGCCTCCTCGGTAGGAGTAACGGCCTCAACCTTGCCCCACAAGAACTCCGAAGCCTTGTAATTTGCCAAAATAGACTGGTCGACCTTAGTGTTAAACGTATGAGCCGAGGCATCTACACCAGCAGCATAAGGATAGTAGCAGTAGAAGCTCGCTTTGGTGGTAGGATTGAGCCAATAGATTGCTGAATCGGGAGTCCACTCACCGGAATATGTGAAGCCCATATTGTCTACATAGTTGCCCGATGCGACGAATGTGTCTGGCTCATTGACAACAAAGATACCAACCTTATCGCCCTGCTCGAAAGCCGAGTCAGTAGCACGAGTGAGAGTTGTTGAAATAGAGATAGGAATCTTCTGCTCCTCAGGCTGTGGAACAGAAACTTCGATGTTGTCACAAGATACGAGTGCTGTAGCAAGAGCTACCAAAGTGAAAAGCTTTTTCATAGTGTAAATTTTTATTTGTTATTATTTGTTTCTCAGCAAAATGCAAAAAGGGAAACACTCAACCCCATCGGCTAAATGTCTCCCCGTACACAATCAGTGTGAGCGTATTTTACAAAATACCCCCCCCGTTATATAAATAATTCATTATCAGTGTATTACACCCTTTATTCAAAATATTTCCCATTTGAGTTACATACAAAGGTAAGAAATATTGTACTTTGTACAAAATTTTGAGACAATTTTACACCACTCGCCCCACGAATCTCGCCCAGAACAATAACATCGCAGTAAAACTATCGGTGATGTGAGGGGTGAGCGTAATACAAAATCAATATTGCGACAAAACTATATCATCTCTGCTCTAAGATAACACATCTATACCCAAGCTGATCTTTCCACACAAAAAAAGACCGAGACAAAATATCTCGGTCAATATTAGTGGGTCATTAAACTTGTTACTACATCTCTGCGAGAAGGTGGTATCGTTTCTTCTCATCGTTCCACTTGAAAATGGCAAACTTGCGATCGCCATAACTACCTGCATCACAGTAGTCTTCAGCAACATAGTCCTTGCCTCTATATCGGAAAGCACCGATGGATGTGGCATCATCTCCAAACACACCGATTTTTTTCAAAAAAATACACTTTTTCCTGTGTTTTTCATAGTGTTTTGTTATGTATATAAATAGCAGAAAATGTGCAAATTATGGAAAAAGTTGTTCTATTAGCGAGAGTGAGTACCGACAAACAGGAGTACCGCAGACAAATCAACGAGCTTAAAGGTTTCTGTGAGAAGATGAATTGGGAGATTGTAGAGATCTTCGCCAATAAGGTTAGTGGTGCAGAGACAATTGAAAACCGAACCGAGATAGTGGAGATGATGGAGTTCGTGCGGAAGAATGCAGTGAAGAGGGTTGTGTGTCTCGAGATTAGTCGTCTCGGTCGTAATACACTCGAAGCTCTGAAGGTTATACAGATACTCAACGAGAACCGAGTGAGTCTCTACATTAAGAACTACTCACTCGAAACACTCAATAGTGATGGTTCAGTGAATCCCGTTGCGAGTCTTATTTGTACGATTCTATTGGAGATTGCATCGATGGAACGACTCACTATCCGAGAGAGAATGAATAGCGGTAGAACGCAGTATATTGAGAGGTGCAGACGAGAGGGTATCAAAATGGGTAGGCCTGCTACATATAAGAAGGAACTCGACACTTACAAACAACAATATCAAAAGGAGATCGGTCTGCTCAAAAAGGGAATCTCGCTGCGTAATGTCGCATCTATCACGGGGACTTCGGTAAATACTATCCGAAAGATTAAAGAGCTCTGTATAGACACTGAAAAATAAGCGAATGACTTTTACATTTTATATATAGTTTTTACAATTTTGATTTGCTTATTTTTCAGTCTATGGGGCTTCGCTTACACAATCCACAAAATCGAGTTTTGGACAATGTAAGTGTCTGATCTTCGGTGTTTTCCATAGGTTCGTGTACCCATTATGCACCCAACTGCCGAAGTCACACCCGAAGTTTGGCTAAGTTTGCATCATACGGATTTGATTATCAAAGGCTTACGTGGGTATATTTATACCCACGGATGGCTTTGAAATTTATGACCGACACTATGGGTCGTATGCACTCTGACGCACAGTTCGCAGGCTCTTCATCAGTTCCAGCACACGTTGAGATGATGGGCTTCCTCGGTATGGGTAACAACCCAATGGTAGGTGCAACTGTTGCTATTGCAGTAGCTATCCAGCAGGCTATGAACTAATTTCTTGTGATAAGGGGTCATCTGCGACCTCTCAA
>JAZQXV010000009.1:0-175032 GCA_045633045.1 Alistipes sp. | reverse complement strand
CACACTGTATGACCTGGTGTCGTACTGTACGACTGTGTGTCATACTGTCTGACTTGGTGTCACTATCATCACTCGGCAAACTATGAATAGTATATCTTGCACAATCTCTATATGCTGTTTGCTCAATGTGAATTAGGTTGTGGTTGCTTAATAGTTCTCTTGCTCTAAATACTGAGCGCTCTGACATCCCGGTATGTTTTGACAATGTTGAGATGGCAACGGAGAACTCCATACTATTACACTTGCCAGCGTGATTTAGCAGTGTATAGTATAGCGCAATGGCAACCGTTGATAGCGAGTGCTGCTCTTGCCAAGCATAAAAAGCTCTCATTTGTTTGTTTAGGTTCTGCATCCCTTATCGCCTTCAAGGATTCGTTTGACATCGCTCATACGGTAACGCCTCTTGCCACCCACATTGATAGGCACTAGATAGCCAATCTTCGCCCAGCGCCAGAGTGTCGATTTATCAACATCGAGCATCTCCGCCACCTTCTTGGCACTCGGATAGGTCTCGGTGTTGGCATCGGTGATTAGCTGTTCGAGTTCCTGCTTTGTTCGTCTGATAAGTTCCTCATTTGCCTGCATAAGATCTGCTACACGAATGCTCACTATCACATCCGGATGGCTCTCCATAAGATCTAACAATTTTCTCATAGTTCTATTACTTTAAGAGTTGTACAATAAAATACCTGCAACGACTTGAAACGCTTAATTTCGTCATCGTTGCAGGTACAAAGGTAGAGTGCAAATTCTCTTGCTTATTCAGGCTTTCAAGCCTTTTATAATAACTCTTAACACTCTGTGAATATGAGTGTTATTAGTTGCAAATGATTCTTTTCTCTTGTTTAATATGGTATTCAAGATGTGTCACCTGGTTAGCTTATACGCTTTTTGTATTGCTTTGCCCATTTTAGAAAAATTCGATCGATTCCTTCGCGGAAATCTTGCGCAAGGTTTGCTGCTTGCTGTGTCAGTTTTGTGCGCCCATCCAAGCCAATACTTAACGCAGCCAAATGCCCATAAATACCTCCACATATATAGATGTCAAATAGGTGTATCAAATGACATAGGTTTGCCTTTGGGATCGAAGGTGTGTTAAGTTGCGAATAGTTACTACTCATCACCGCATTATTGAACACGTCCCAACACACATTAAACAACTCCTCCTCGATGCAGTAGTCGTACACCATACGGGTTAACTCTTCGCTATATGGGTGGCTCTGATCGCATCTCTTCTCAACCTTGACCTTTGGCTTGATATGACGAGGCTTAGGGCAAGGTTTACTCTTCTTGTCGGCCTGGGAGAGAAACACAATCTGTATTTTGATTGTATTTTGTCGTTCAACGAAGAACGTCCTATCCGCTATGAATGATTCTCGCGTTTGCTCGATCTCCTCTTTTAGAGGTTTGAGCATAGCTACGCAATATGTGCGTATAACCAGCAGGTCATCCATGAGCTTAATACCTTTATCGATCTCTTTAATGGCATGTTCGATCATTGAGAGTCGTTTCTTCAACTCCACTACATCAAAACTAGAATCCCAAGGCAAAGCCATAATGGCTTGTCGGTTTTTGTTCGAGGAATCGATTCTCAGTTCATAGTCTTTGTTTAATTTGATCCATTTGCAAATAGCATCCAACCTACGGAGCTCTTGCTGGTTAAATTCCAAGCAGGAGTCATTATCGACAATCCTGGCTTTATTCTGTTTTAAGAGTTGAACCTCCTCTTTGCTTATATTTGCTGTGTTACTAATCATATTCGTTTTATTAAAAGTTAAGTATGGAGGACGACAAAACAAACTCATCATCTGATGATGAGCTCCACACATATCTATTATAATAGGGCTGCTGTTTAGCTTATAGACCCAAGTCTATAAATAGATTTTATTGTGGTTTACAATCAGTCCAAATCCTTCCACATTGCAACGGCGAAGTTATGAAGGATTTTGCAAACAAACAAGATGTACCCCCGTTAGGGGTACAATGTTCGTGGCGAGAATGATGCTGGAGGGCGATATTTTTTTTAGGTTTCCTTATTGGTTTCGATAAATTGATGTCGCAATTAGCAGTAAAATGCGAAGTTATACTTTCGTGGAGGCATCATATGCCCTAAATCAGCCGAATATACACTCAACTCTTGGATAGCAATTCGCCTAGAAAATCTATTATAATTTGCCAAATCGCCTTAAAAAATCGAGATTTGGCAAATTATAAGCAAAATCTCAGACTCAAAAATATAACATTTTCATATACATACAACCCCGTATTTTGCGGACTTTGCAAAGAAAGTTGGTGTATTAAGGCTGTTTTCATTAAAAAATCTTTGCAAAATGATATTTTTAGCACTTTAATTGCTATATTTGCAAAAGAATTGTAAAAACTGGGATTAAAATGATATTAGAGATTCGTTTAAGTAACTTCTTCTCCATTATGGATGAAGTGGTGTTGGATATGCAGGCAGCAAACATCCAGACCAAAAAGGCAAGGGCTTTGGCAGGAAACACCTTTAAGCACAAGGGTGTTCGTCTGTTAAAGACGGCTGCCATTTACGGTGCAAATGCTTCGGGCAAGAGTAATATCATCAAGGCTATTCGAGCTTGTGTAAGTATGATATACAACTCTCACAACCACAACGAGAATACGGTGTTTCCTTTCACACCATTCAAATTTGGCGGTAGTGATAAGCCAAGCACTTTCTTCATTCGCTTTATTATGGATGGAGTAGAGTATGAATACTCGTTTTCGATGACAACATCTGAGATTATCAAGGAGGAATTACACTACTCCCCAAATGGTCGTAGGGCAACCGTATTTACTCGTGATGAGAGCAAGGGTCCAGAGAAGAAAAATATTTATGACTGCAAGTCGGGCATTCGTCGTCCGATGGATGTTGCAGCAAACACCTCTCGAAAGACTCTCTTCATATCTCGCGCGAGTCAGATGGGTAGAGAACTTGCTCAAAAGGTGTTCCGATACTTCAACGAGCAATTTGTGTTGTACTTTGCAAACTACAACACAGATATGGTTGAAAGGTTGCTCGAAGAGAATCGCGAGCAGTTGTTAAATGTGTTACGAATTGCGGATAGCGATATTATCAATATCAACAGCCGTTCGGAGCAGAGGTCATACACCACCGCAATATTTGACTCTCAGAACAATAACAACATCGTATCGATGGATAATATTCAGAAACCTCAGTTGGTGATTACTACATACCATAGGAATAACCCAAGTGTATCGTTTGACTTTGACGAGGAGTCGGAAGGTACACGACGTCTATTCTTTATGATGCTGACAATTATCGACATCGTAAAAAATAACAAGATTTTGCTTGTTGATGAGATTGAGATGAGCCTGCATACCAAACTTGTCGAGTATATTCTCACCCTATTCAACAATAGCGAATGTGCCCAGTTGATATACACCACACACAACACCTATCTGCTTAACGACAATAAGATTCGCAAGGATCAGGTATACTTTACGAATAAGCGAGCAGATGGTTCTACCGACCTATACTCCTTGTATGACTACAAGGATTTTAGAGAGGGAATGGATATAGAGAAGGCTTATTTACAGGGTCGTTTCGATGCTATTCCATACATTGATGACACTGTGAGTGCAATTGTAAAATAGAGGATTATGGCACGCTATAATAGAACATCGAAAGAAAAGAGGATGCGTCCTAACTTCTTCGTATTTTGCGAAGGAGAGACCGAGGTGGCTTATGTGACGCATCTTCGCTCTAAATATCGTCTGCCGATTCAGATTATTCCAAAGAAGAGCGACTCGAATATCTCGTGTAGATACATTAACAACTGCAAAAAAGAGTATGTTACTACGGATAGAGATCGCACATTTTTGATGTACGACCTGGATGTAGCCGGCATATTGGAACATCTAAAGTGTATTCCCGAGGCTACGCTACTTGTGTCGAGACCTTGTATTGAGTTGTGGTTCTTATTACACTGCACCGATTGCTCTGCGGAGTTAAATCAGAATAGTTGTGTTAAGAAATATCAGGCCTTCTCGGAACACTATACAAAAGGGCGGCTGAATGTTAAAGACTTTGTTAATTTCGCAGAAGGAGAGGAGCAGGCAATAGATCGTGCAAAGAGGCTTACATCCCCTCGTAATCCCTCAACCACGGTCTACAAGTTGATTGAAGCATTAAAAGAATCCCATAACGAATAGATATAGCAACTATGGAATTGCTTGGTATATTTGTAACAGTCAAGCCCAAAGTGGAGGCGTTAGCTATAATCGATGGCTTCACTCACAAATACGACAAAAAACACTCTTTTAATGCACGACAAGATGTTGCGCTCTTCAAGGCTTATTGCCACGATGCAGCAAAAGCAATTACTGAGTGTTTTGCATCGGAGATGTGGGGTCCTCAAAGATGTATAAGACGTTTGGAACACTTCTGGAGTAATGATGATGTGGGGATGCTTAAACCAATGTCATTGGAGGCTGTGGGAATGCTTTTAGGCTTACGTAATATTATTGCTGAGTCTATTCCAATCAAAGACTTGCCATCTTGCAAGCGCTTAACGGAATTATCGACTGGGGATGCAATATCCACAATCAATGACCTTGGTAAGAATAGTATCGTTAAAGCTGTTGTATGCGCTGGTCTGCTCGGAAAGAACATTTCAGATAGTATCGAGATATCTGATGTGGAGAAATACTATCTCCGCCAAATTGAAGAGTTAGAACGAGAACTCGCAGAAGAGCATCGCGAGATGTGTAATATCGAGGTATTCTTAATGGCAAAATACCAAGCTGAACTTGGATATTGTCATCAAGCAAGAGTAAAAACTGGCATAGGTACAGTAAAGGAAATAGTTGGCATTATTAATAATGCCAGTGAGGCTATCAGGAAATACGAGGAAATGGTGGCACCCAAGAACACACCATCACTTACCTACAAATAACTTTCTAGCATGCTACTCTAGGTCGATTATATTCAGGAACAATATCTAAAAGTCAGGGAGAATTATGTTATCGGCGAACAGATTTGTGCCCTAGCATAGGATCTGAAAGGCACAATCGAGCCAAATGTTCTCTGTTCGGTTGAATTGAAGCCTATGTACAAGGCGAAGGGGTATGTGCTAGTTGCCGCCACACCCGTACAGTTCCCTGCGACAGTAAAGACCATAATCGCTCCCAAAACGCTGTACAAAATTACAGTGTCATTCGGCAACAAGACCATCTATCTCGACCCGAAGGACGGCAAAAGTGCAATGAGCCGAACACTCGATGGAGTGCTCCCTGTCCTCAAAGAACGCAAGGACATCGAGAATCACGAGGAGGTGATAGCCGACTTCATTAAGCAGGCTCAGGAGTTGATACGCCGATTCGAGCAGGGCGAATATATCTACACTGGCAAGCGTTACATAGAAGGTGGTCACAAATGAAGCGCCCGACAGCAGGAATAGCCACTGACGGCGCACATTCCACGAAGGAGAAGTTGACACGCTACAGAGCGGTTGACCTCTCTTCTGGATTATCTAGAGTTATTAAATGTTTGTCTATACATTCGTATAATATGCTCTATTCTATCTTGCACAATAGCTTTTTTATCTTCATCATCTAGCAGAGAAAGTAGCTGATACAAGACAGAGTCTGGATTTTCCTCTTCCATTCTTTTTTCTGCCCTCTCTTCGGCTAATTCCACACGAGAAAGATTACATGTCGCAATTGTAAATGTACCTTGTCTGTTTTACCAGTGTATATAATACCTCCTAATACAGAAAATACATTATGGCAGTGTATTGCCAATTCTTTCCTCTATTGTTGTTATCAAAGATTCGTATGTAAATTCAATTTCTTTAATTGCTTTATTGACCGATGATATAAAAAATGGATTTGTTCCTCGTCGCGAGATGGTAGAATCTAGTTCTTCTAGCATTTCTTTAAATCGACTTTGGTGTGATTTTATGTATTCCAAGTCAGATTTTAATTCTTCCAATGAAATTTCTGTTACCCCATAGTCATACCTAATACGCATTTCTTTTAGTTTCTCACCATAAGATTTAATGCTCGATGGCATATTATTCCATACGTCCGTGTGATTATTGCCATCATAGCCCCGTTTATTGTTATATATCAATCGTGCAATGTGATAATGGCCATAGTATATCCTAGATATAGCTTGCCCTATACAATGAGGACTATCTTGATTTAGAAGCAAGATACTAAGTGCAAAAAACTCCTTAACATTAACTAGTAATTGTGTATACTCTATAGGAGATAATGGTTCTGCTGCTGCACAGCCGGTTAATTGGCTTATTAGTAAAACAAATAATAACCTTAAAATATTCTTCATTGGTTAGGCGTATTGGGGACACAAATTAAAAAAATACTTTGTGTGATAAATGTTGGAGCTGATAGTTTATGGGGCAAATTGCTACTGCGTCACAAACACTCGCCAGCTACCATCCTTCTCTCCTCGCTCGACATATTTTTTCTGAATGAGTTGGTCGAGCAGTTTCTGGATAGCAGCGATACTAATACCCGTAAGCTCTTTCATGTCTGCGAGTGTCAATGTCGGCTCGGTTCGCATAGCGTTGAGAATCTTCGTGTAATTTGGGGTGCGGAAGGCAATACGCTCGCCATCGTACCACCACACATTCTCATTCTTCTCGCTCACAAACAACACATCATTATATACCTCCGTAGCAACCAAATCATTGAAATATTTCAAGAACGGACGAATATCCTTAATCTCGGCGTGAGCACCATCACTCGGTGCAGGACCCACTTCAACATCTGTCTGATGCAGAGCCTCCAAATAATCGCTCTTCTTGCGACTACGGACTACCACCATTGGGTAGTTATGGCGAGTCAGAATAAAGTTCACCATCAGTCGGGCAATACGGCCATTACCATCCTCAAAGGGATGAATACGAATATAGCGATAGTGGAACAATGCCGCCAATTCCACAGGCGTAAGTTTGCCCTCTTGCTCTGCCTTATTATACCAATCGACCAAGTCCGCCATCAAGCTCGGAGTCTCCTCTGGCGAAGCGTACTCAAACCTATCACCATAACGGGTAATCACGCTATTTGGGCGAGTTTTGTATTGCCCAGCGTGTATCACATAGCTTGTCTGCACGCCACCAGGAAGATTGCGATAAACCGTATAATCCTCACGCAATAGGGTTTTGTGGAGTGTTCGGATAAAGTTCTGTGTCAAGGGAGTCGCCTTTACTTTTGCCTCTTCGGTCATCATACGGAGTCCCACATTGCTTGCTGCCATCTCCTGCACATCGCGCACATCGGCCTCGCCAATCACCTTGCCGAATAGCAACAATATCTCGGTCTGACCATAGGTCAATGTGTTACCCTCGATGTGATTGCTGTTGTAGTTGAAGTCTACCGTAAAACGACGGCTCAATCGCTCCCTATCCTTTTCGGACAGTGGTTGCAACTCCTGCCATGCAGCCAACGCTTTTTTGATATTTAGGTATTTCATAGGCCTGAACATTTATCATTACTTGTGCAAATATATAAAAAAGTTTTGAATATGGTTGTATATATACAACCTTTTTGATAGTTATTCTATGCGAACAACGAAATAATCTATCGAATTAGAGCATGGTTCGTAACGATCAACTGCCCCATGATTTATTTTTTTGTAAAAGCACAAAGCTTGCATCTCTTTGGGTTATAAAGAGTATACATGCTTTTGGGGTATAATTGGCACAATACCAATATTGTTTTGTTATGCTATAAAAGTTATACTTTTGAGATGAATCATATGGCCTAAGTCACCCGAATACACTCTCTACTCTTTGATGGCAATTACCCAGAAAATCTATTATGTTATTACAAAAAGTGTAAATACATTTTATGTAACATTGATTTTGGAGTGTTCATTTTATTTCCAAAGTGCACTATAAATGTTGCATTTTGGAAACAAAACAACATTCCATACTTTCTCGGACAGTTTATATATGTAGCTTTATGTCAATGTATTATCCTCACATCTTCTGATGAAGTACAAAGACTGTGCTGATTATCAATGAGTTACGAATTTTAGGCTGAGATAGGGCAGATAATTGTGTCTTGCTTTTACAGCAAATGCACACTTCTATGATTTTACGATCGGTGCTCTAATCCAAAAAGATAGTAAAATTTCATAGAAAATCGCGTTAAATAGTGAACTAATAATGGCGTCCTCGTTTGCGGCATTATTGCTCGTTGGAGTATTTGTTTACTTTCTATTTGGGGAAGTGCAGTTGACTACAAGTTGTAGTCATCTTGAAGATATTTGCAGTCGGTTAGTGAGACTAACCAACTGGCTGCTTTATCCAACTGGTTAGTGCGGCTAACCACTTCAAAGGCTATAAAAAAGCAACTCGTGAGGTTCGCTCACGAGTTGTCTGCTAAATAAATATGTTTGCATCTAAATTTCGCATTTGACTATCCACTTGCCATTGCGCTTGCCATTCTCTCTTTCGAGTAGGCCTCGTTCAATCAAAGCAGGCGTCATACGCTTCACCGTTCTTTCCGATTTGCCGATGTGCTTTGCAATCTCTATCTGTGTTGCATCTGGGTTTTCTTTCACAAATCGCAAAAGTGCCAATTCGTCGAGATTACAATTCAAAGTGCCATCCAAAGTGCCATTTTGGCTCTTTGAAATTTCAGACGTGGCACTTTGAAACTCGCCGGCCAACATATTACGGTTGCTCAATTTGTTCTTCTCGCCAAAGATTAGGTTTCGGAAAAACATCTCGAGATACTCTGTTGTTGCAAAGATTCTCTTCGGGATATTGTTGTAGTTCGCCCTTACAAGCGCATTCCTGAAATACCACGAATTATCCTTGAACACATCGTTATCGACACTAAATCCGAATGTCTGCAACCACTTCATCGTAAACACAGCGGTTGTGCGGGTATTGCCCTCACGGAAAGGATGTATCTGCCAAATGCCAGACACGAACTTGCAAATCTGCTTAACCGCCATATCGGCATTCAGCACTGAATAGTCGGTCTTTTTCTCCTGCTCAAAGTCGTATTCGAGCGTCTCACGCAGCATATCGTAGTTTGAATAGAGCACCGTATCGCCATTCAATACCCACTCCTTCTTGGTGATATTGACATTACGCAACTGACCGGCGTGCTTGTAGATTCCCTCGAACAATCTGCGGTGAATTCTCAGCAGATAATCGGGCGTGAACGAGAACGACTGCTCGGACAAAATCTCGGTAATGCGTGCCGAAACTTTGTCAGCCTCCTCCGTGCGCTCGTAGTCAAGCTGCTCTCTGCTATCTTTCGTCTGATAGTAGGTGTCGAGCATATCTTTGACCTGATCGATAGTAATATCGCCCTCAATGTGCTGCACCGCAGTCTTGATAAGATATTCTGACGGCTTCAAACCATCAACATCTTGAAGACCAATTGCCGTCTGCCACGCATTGGCTTTTGCCTTCTTACTAGGCTCACCTTGAACTATATATTTCTCAAATTCGCTCATATTGCAAAGTTAGTAAATTTTCTCATTCGCTCACCCTTAACAGCTCGCACCTCACGGTCGTTAAAAATCGAATAGATATTTTGGTTATATAATCCTGCAATTTACTTTGTTATAAGTTTATGACAGCAGATTGCTCATTCTTACTAAGTCGCTTTAATTAGTACTTATCTTCTAATATTCCAATAAAATTAATGAGTGAAATTGTGGCTGATGTAACTAACATCATATCCCGCTTTGAAGCCGTTCGCTTATGCGTCAGCATATTGGCTAGCTTGTTTGCTGTTTTAGCATATGCACGCATTTCTTCATGCGATGTTCCTGCCAATTTAACAGACAAATAATTGCTAATCATTCTTACTGCATCAGTTTTGCTAATAGCTACTCCCACTTCATCTAATTGGCCATGTATAGTTGGGTTGTACACAGTTTGTGCAAGAGAGATAATTGTTTCTCTACACAAAAGTCCAACACCTTGGAAATCCTCCTCATTGCGCGCTGACATGGAATCTTTTTTGATCTTTATGATAGTTCTCTCTATCCTCTCCCACTCGCTTAGTTCAACCAATGTATCCATGTTCTGTAATGCCTCTACTTCTTCAAAATATGCAAATGTTGGAGAAAAGAGCTCATGAATATAAGCCCTACGTTCTTGCCAAGTTGGAAAATCAGCTTTCCATTTTCCATACCAATCCCATAATTTTACATAGGTGTTATTGTAGGTCAAATTTAGCTTTTTGCAATTTGTTACAATATCATTCTGAAGTTTTTGATATCTATCATTTTCATCTTGAATACGGCTTCCACCAGTAGCAACAGATATCATTATATTTCTTACTGTTTCGATACTTTGCTTTAGCATACTTTTTCCAGACTCACCACCTATAACTCCCCAATCAATATCTGCTCTACTCAATATCGGCGTTATCTTGGCAAGAAAATAGCTATTACTCTCGCCAGATACCTCATTTAAAGATTCTCCCAATTGTTTTTCCGCTTCTGCAATTTTTTCTGATGTTAATGTTGAATATTTTGTTACAGGTAGGTTTACATAGACAGTATATACATATGTGCCACCATTCCAATTATCATAGTCTGTGTTGACGACTAATATTTGGGAATCTGCTAATATATCACAGATTTCATTATAACCCCGTTCTCTCATTAATACATTCGCCGTATTGAATACAGGAGAAAAATTGCTATATATTTCGTAATATTGCTGTGACATATGTTTTAATATGAATATAAGTTTTGGGAGCCCTTTAATATATCGACCATAAATCGTAAAAACTTTGTTGTCATATATTTTTATATATTTACAGTCTCAAGTATATTGACTTTTTCTTTCATAATTTAGTAAAAAATCTACTTTAATTTTGACAATTTCTGACAATTGTCAAAATTTACTTGCAGATACAAACCTTACATCAAACAAAAATAATAAAAATTTCCTAGACTAAGGGATTATTACTAAAAAGTTTGTAAACAATCTTATAAATATAATGTAGGGAGTAGTGTGGTAACGATGCAAATACATAAACAAAAAGAAAGACGGCCGGAGCCGTCTTGACAAAGGTTACTGGATACAATCGATCTTTTGGATATCATCTCCTATGATTCTCGGGGCAACAATAGAAGCAGCCATCTACATTGTTGTGGTATCTCTTTGCCACTCTGATTGCTTCCGAGCTGTTGTGGAAGAAACCCAAGTTGATTCGATTCTCGATTGATGGTCCATTGGCGCAATTTGAAGTATGCACCTTGTGCTCGCCCGTAGGTTGAGCGTTTGTGTTGATACAACACTCTCCATACTTTCCGAGCAAGAAAGTATATATATTTATCTGTGAGTGAGGTGTGAGCGAATACCACGAAAATCGCACAACGTTTTGAGTGTTTGAGATAAACAAGCCACGCCGCCTCCACCGCCGGAATCACGAAAGAACTAAAAAATATAAGGAGTCCCAAAAGGACTCCTATATTATTTTATTCATTTCGAGATAGTTAGACGGTTTTCGGAACCCACCAAAAATCCCTCAAAAATCACTGATTTTCACCCGAAAAACACACCAAAAATTTTTATCAGAAATTTAGGGAAATTTTGTGTGGGGGTGGCAGCAGTAAACTCCACCTCCTGTGCAGTAGCAATAAGTACTGCAATGTAGAACCCAAACATTACTATAGGACTGCCTATTAATAGGCTCAGTAAACTAAATTTTATTATCTATAGTATGCTTCTTAAATATATTTACTATCGTTAAGCGTTTATAGTTATTATTCATCGCATCGTTTACCTCCATATCAAAGGCTATTCATTGTTTGCAGTTATCGCCTCTTCGATAGCCTTTCGCATATACGGCACAGCGAACTGAATAAACCTTTGATTGTGAGGTTTTGAAACGCTCTCCTTTACGGCATTCGCTAACCCTTGCTTACTGATATCAAAGAGCTGGAGCAGAGAGAGTCTTCTATTTTGATATTGGTTTGCTATGCTAACAATAAAACGCAGATTAGCATTTATAATTTTGTCGATAGCTACCTTATCGCCATTAATGGCTTGTAGGAGTAAAGTGTTCTCCTCTTCGGCAGTAAGTAATACCTCTGTGCCAATCTCATTTAAGTAATCCTGTACCGTTTTCATTTTGAAATATCTATTTTGTTATAACTTCTTTACAATATATCCTAACTCATTTATCGCCAACTTCTTTTCGCCAATGCGCACTACGGCAAATCCCTTATGAAACATTCTAATAACCTCGTCATACATCAACGGAATGACCTCCTCACCTTCGGTATTGATGAAACCCCACTTGCCGTCGATGCAAACACTCGCTAAACCCTCGCTAAAAATATCTGTTTCGTCGTACTTTATAGGGCAAATCTCCCTACCATCGGTATCTATATACCCCTCCTTGTCATTAAGTCTAACTTTTGCTCTATCTTCGCAGACAAAACAATCTACCCAATCATACTTCGATAGTATCTTCTTGTCGAATGTGTGCTCTTTGCTATTAAAAACCAATCGCAGTAGAGTCTGCTTGCCTTTTGTCATAATGCTCGAATTTTTAAGTTTATATGCATATATACCAAAAACTCGAAAAACTTTAGTAAAATCGCGAAAAATATTTTAATCCAACTCGCAAAGTGCAGACTATCATCAATTAATATAAAAGGACCTACATCGTATTTTATCTACAAAGTAGGTCCTAATTATAGAATCAGGAGTCGTATTTAGAATGGAAGATCATTGTTATCTACTGGTTTCTTCTTATATTCCTCCAATACTCCATCGGCATTGGGTTTATAGAGCCTGTCGCCCAAACGAAGAAAATCCCGCCAGTCAAACTCATATACGAACTCGCACATTTCCTCACATTTGTCATTTACATAGCCCCACTTGCCATTTTTACATACTCGGACAAAGCCACCCTCGAAATCATATCTCATATGGATCTCATCATACACAAAAGGACTCATCTCTTTACCTTGTTTATTAAGAAAGCCCCATTTACCATCAATGCACGCCTCAAAGTATTCTGCAAATTTATCTTCTTCGCCATATCTTGATTCAGACACCAGTAATCTAATCTTGTCATATTTCAACTCGCCAAGAAGATTACCTGACTCATCAATAATGCCATATTTACCTCCTAGCGTTACGACTGCAAAACCATCAACAAATTCTCTAACCGTGTCATACTCGAGATTCTTCAATATATCACCTTGTCGATTGATTAAACTCCAACTCTTCTCTTTGCATACTATGACATTGCCATTTCTCAAAGGGTGAATATTGTCATAGAGAGGCTCACAAATAATCTCACCCTGCATATCAAGTAACCCATATTTACCATCTTTTTGTACCGAAATTGTTTCACTCTGCTTGTTGTAATGCGGGTAATAAAGCCCTCGACTATTGACAATCTTCAAAGCGGCAGCCTCCTCGGGGGCAATAGTTGCTCTTTGCTTATTCAACCACTCCTTGATATAGTTGAAATCATCATCGCCAAACTCGCACTCACTTCCTTTTATCAGAGCGCATCGAGCCTCGTGTCGCTTATGTCTCATAGTGCGAATAGCCATCTCTATCCACACCACAGGCTCGCCCTTTCTGCGGGCATCACGAACCATGGCTTGTTTCTCTTCACTAAAATCGGAGAGCGCATACCAGTCGCCCTCACCGTGAATCTCTCGACTCATATGAAGCTCCTGCATCCACTTGTCGTAGGTACCTATGTTGATATCCACCCAAGCAAAAGGGTACAGGTCTAACCACTCACTTAAAAAGTAGACAAGTGTTTTACCCTCTTTATGAATATGCATTTGAAGTCCCAATTCTTTGCTCAATAGTGTAGCAAAGTTCTTAATCTTTTTATAAGTATAATCCATATTTTCTATTCTTTTGTGTTTGTTTTTGAAGTACTTCTATGCATATATAAGAAAAAGCCGAAAAAATTTAGTAAAATCGACAACTTTTTTTGAGATAATTTTGTAAATATATACTAATCAAACACTTGTAAAAGTAAAAAAAATCACACACCTTAGTTCTGTATTGATTTTTTAAAACTCTTTTTCTACCATTTTAGTTGCTGTCTCAGTATGTTTTTCTAGCCACTTATCGAACTCGCCAGCCCAAGCATAAGAGCAGTCGTGACAAGCATTGCCAAGTCGTGCGTGGTTATCAGATGAGCAAGTCAAGATGATGGTCATTTCTCGGCGGTCAAGATAGAAATCGCCAATGTTGATATGCTCATTCTTCCACGAACGCACCAATATATTCTCTACATATTGAGGGTCGTCGTAAATACGACGGTCGCCATCGGGTATTTGATCTACATTCTCAATCACCAAAATAGGTTTGTTAAGAGTGTCGTTCTTCATACCCTCTGAGATAAGTTTAAGCCACCCATAAGCATCACCTTTCTTCAATGTGCGACAATCAAGTGACAGAAGAGTTCGCTCCTTATGCTCGTCGAGGTGAGAGATAAAATCTCGCTCCAATCTTTCAGCAAATGGAGTGCGCCACTTTATGTTCGAAAGGTTCCAAACCTCCGAAATCTTCTTTGCTAAAATATCGACCTGCTCCTCTGCCACAAAGCATCTAACCGCTTTGTATGGCACAAGAAACCTAGCTATATGTCTACGAGTTTCAGCCAATCTTACCGTCTCGATAAAATTGCTCTCTATGTTTTCTATGTCCAACAAGCTCATAACAGTAAGGTTTTATTTACTTTCACTATTCTTTGCCTTAATCAATGCTCTTTCAAAACGGCGCTTCATCACACCATAGTTGTAGTCTTTCTCACTATGTCGTGATACCATTTCTGCAAAATCCTTCAACTGTTCGTCTGAAGTGTTGTTCGCAAACTTAGTTAAGTATGAACTTACATTACTATAAAATAACTTATACCAGTTTGCATAGTTACTTATATCGATATTATTATGATCAGGCAAGAGCAGTGTGAAAATTTTAGTATACTTATCACGCTTGTATTCATTGTTAATAATGTTCTCATATTTATCTAATTGAGAAGTTTCCTTTCCTACCTCTTTGCCATTTAGGTCTGAGAATATCTTATTCTCAATTACAATCACCAATTCATTATCAACCTCTATGAGAATATCGATGTTCTTCCACTCTCTCTCAATCTTTGTGATCTGATAGTTTGGATGCGTATCAAAATAGCTGCATACTTCACCAAATATTCCAGATAGTAATTGTGGATACTTCTCTATGAAAAATTTAAAAGCATTGGAATATGGTAACTCTAAATTACTGATACCATATATATCGCCAGGTGTTACTCTAGGCTCCTTATATCCTGCTTGAGAGACTGCTACCGTATCATCAACTTCTGCCCAATTTGAGGTGCCTGAGAAAGCCTTTTGAGCAAAGCTATCCAATATTATAAAATCTTTTTCACTTGGCGTGATGTAATTTCGCAAATGTTCATTGACCTTGAAAGTGCAGTTTACACAATCGGGCATTTGACCGATATGGCCTGCATAAGCAATGTATATAGGTGATGTGGGCTTGATTATTTTCGAGGCCTTAAATGTAACGAAAGTCTCTACCACTTGCTTCTTATTGTCAGCGAAGATTTTCACGAGTTCTACATCTCCATAAGTAATCTTGCGTACATCTATCACTGCCTTATTATCTATCTCTGCGATATTTACAATTTCTAATAATCTTTCACCTGCAGGTCTTACCTGAAAAGAATATTTTGGTAGCTGATACTCACTACTATTATATTTGCCACTATCACAAAAGTAGATGTAGTTATTTTTATCGTCAGCCCTGAATAAATTGATTATTTCGTGGCCGATATTATCATTACCGCTATCATTAAGATATTTATCACCAGTAAACATGCGGTTAATAACGATAGGGATAGACTTTTCTTTGCTCATAGTAGTAGTTCACTGTGCCACACAACTCCTACTATGGCTATTCACACAAAAAAGAAAGTGTGGAGTTGACTTTCGTTTATCTAAGTGAAGGTTGTGGAAAGACCTATGTATGAATAAACAATACGATACCACACACATGGATAGTATGAGGGTAAATACACCAAAGGCGTATAGCCACATAACTATACAAGGAATGAGTGTTATCCGTCGTCCTGTTGTCATTGAAAACTTCCACATTTTCACTTAAGGACAGTGCGAAAACACTTTCTATTATGTAACGAATTGAGTATAAATCAACCCAATCCAAATACAAATGTAGAATTTTTTTCGTAAACGAACAACACTCAAATGAGGTATCGTCAATAAAATTTAGTTTACTGAGCCTATTAATAGGCAGTCCTATAGTAATGTTTGGGTTCTACATTGCAGTACCTATTGCAACTGCACAGGAGGTGGAGTTTACTACTGCCACCCCCACACAAAATTTCCCTAAATTTCCGATAAAAATTTTTGGTGTGTTTTTCGGGTGAAAATCAGTGATTTTTCGGCGGTTTTGGGTAGATTAGATTTTATCGCTAACTATCTCGAAATGAATAAAATAATATAGGAGTCCCGTTAGGACTCCTTATATTTTTTAGTTCTTTCACAATTTTAGTCGCTTATATTGTCCGAATCGTTGCCCAAAAGTCGCTCGATAACCTCCTCCAACGAGTAGGCCTCGTAGAGTTGCTTCGCCTCGGTATAGTGGGCATTTACGCTCATAAATGAGCGCCATACTGGGCTGAATGGATAGACCGAAACCGTGCAACCATCGCCCTCAGGGCCAATATAGGCACACTTGTTGCAACCACTCAGTGGACTGCCGGCGATATAGTATATCGGTTGTCGCTCGCCATACTTATCCTTTGTCCAAGCACATTCGTAGTTGCGCCACCACTCGATATATACTCCGAGTGTCGGGTTTTTCAAGCCCGAAGTGCCCGTATATGCCAAGCCGTTGCGGATAGGCAAAGGAGCAAGAAACATTCGGCTATCTGCCATAATCTTATCGCTCTCGCCAATCAGTCGATGGGCATTATGCAAGAAGAGTTTCAACTGCGCCTCATCGGTGTAAGTTGCAATCCTCTTATGTCGTTTTCGCCCTCCGCCCATCTGCAAGAACTCGCCCGTAGTGTCGAGTGCAAGATTATCCTTTTCAATCTTTTCAGGCTGTTCAATCTTCGGAAACGCCTCGATGCAGGTGTCGTCCGTAAGTTCTAAATAGTATTTCATCTTTACTCAATTATTATCATCTCCTTCTCGATACTATCAGATGCAACGGCATCCCCTAAAAATAGGCGCTCGTCACGCATAACGGCATTATAGGCTCGTTTCAGTAGCACCTCGGCGAGTTTCTCTGCTCCTACAAGATGGCGCAATGCTCGGCGACCTTGCACATCGTCTATCGCCATAACTGCAACCACCTCACCATCCTTTTTAAGTGCAGCGGCGAGGATAACATCCCCAAAGCCAGCCACCGAGATGGTGTCGCACTCGGCATGCACCTGCGTCATAGTGGAGAGTTGGTAGTCTAGACCATATAGACTACTAAAATTTTGAAAACCGCGCAGGATTGTCACGAGAGAGCTGTTTAACTCTCCACACTCAACCTCTCGAATCTGTAATGACTGCCCCCAAAAATCACGACCAAAAATATCTCTCAAATCGTGCTGCGAAAGTCTAAAACCTTTCTCTACATCAAGTGCGCCCAGCGCAATGGTCAGGCGGCGATTATAGTCTGCAAGTCCATCGATAAAGTCATCGTCATCGCAGCGACCTCGCAACGCACGCACCAAGTCGTTGTACTCTTTGAGTTCCATTTTGCCAGCGTTTAATTCTCGTTTTGCCTGCTTGCGGATATCCTCCTTCTTGGCATTGTTGCGAGCAATAAAGGCCTCTCGTTCAAACCATATCGGAAGAATCTTTGCGCGGAGCAACTCCTTGTTGTCCACTAGTTTCTGCTTGCGACGCACCTTTCGGCGATGCTCTACGACAAGAGCCAACTCCTCGGCAAAACTTGCGAGGTCATCGGAGTCGGCAAACGGCTCGGTGGTCTCGATTGTAATTGTTTCAATAAAGGGGAAAGTGAGTTCGACCGTGATTTGTTGCTTTGTTTTGAATGCCCCTTCGAGGTGTGTGCCTCCTCTCTCCACCTTCAATTTTCGCCAGCCCTCGCCGACACGCTTTGTTGTGATTGATTTTCTGTGTAATCCAAACATAATTGTACCATTTTTAAGTTTTATGGTACAAAGCTCGAAAAAAGGTGCGCCAAAACCTGGCACACCTTATAATTGTCGATAAAAAATATGATATTAGTCTTACTTTATCTTTTCATCGGGTATAAATGAGCCGTATGTAGAACGGCGATAAATAGTATCTCTAAAACGCAATGAAGCAAATAACTCTCTATCATCAAGAATTGGTGAATTGCCCTCGGCTACCATATTACCAACCTCGTCAAGAAGAGCGAGGGTGTTGTCAATAAACGTCTTAACATCGAATGACTCTGGATATATGTAGTACTCATCAAGTGGTTCAACCATTCGTATATGGTCAAATAGGAGTATGCGTATGGAGTCGTCCTCAACCACGCGCCCTACCACAAACCACTCCTTTGAGAACTGTTTTATGAAGTATGGCTCGAATGTAAATTCTACTCTTTTATCACGTGAGTCGCCTATTCGCCAGTAGTATATCTTAACCCTTTGCGACTCGTCCATTGCTGCAAGTAGAGGGTTTAGATGACGATATGCAACGGTCTTGTCAATAATAATACGAGGGCTTAATCGAGTATTTGTGCTTATAGCATTGCTTAGTCGTAGCTGGTGCAACAATGCTTCTTGAGTATCCGACAATTTCTTACCATCAGCACCTTCCAGCACATATACATATCCGCCCTGGCGCTGACAACGAATGTGTATATCAAACATATCCTCAATGGCCTTTATATGATTGTGGAAGGTTCTGAGGGGGAGAGGTTCTCCTGGTCGATCGTTGAGAGGAGACTTTTCCCACTTGTAACTAATTTTCTCGTAGGTCATACCGCCAAGACTTACTTGATCAAGTAGCCATATATAGCGTCTAAATAGATGAGTTGCCATATCTTTTTAATTTTGTTTAATGCAAAGATAGTAAAAACTTATGCCAAATAGTAGCATTTATCTTATTTATTGTTAAAAACCAATAGGTCTGCGTGTGTGGCTCTTATCCAGGAGTTCTTCGTTGCAAATCAAGCGGATATCGTTCAAGGTAATATCGCTCTCTGTGAGTATTTGTGCGATTGTATGCTTGCGAGCGATATTCTCAATCTGACCACCACTAAATTTATACTCCGTAGCGAGTAGTCTTGCATCCTCATCGCTTAGCGATGGTATCATTGATTTCCATATTGCACACTTTGCTTCTGTAGTAGGAGCGTTAAACTCAACCTTGTATAGGAAGCGACGCTCGAAAGCCTTATCCATATTTGCAGCAAGGTTAGTTGTGGCAATCAATATGCCCTCTAAGTTCTCAATTTCTTGCAGGATGATATTTTGCAGAGCGTTCTCCATTTTATCCACCGAGCGAGCGATGTTCTCTGTACGCTTGCTAATGATGGCATCTGCCTCATTAAAGAGAAGTATGGGGGCGATCTTCGAAGAAGCTACGATTTTGCGATAGTTATCAAAAAGAGCTTTTACACGCTTCTCACTCTCACCAACGTACTTATCTCGTAGCTCAGAAACATTTACTTGCAAAATATCTCGCCCTGTTTTGCGTGCAAGTTGCAGTACGGTTTCGGTTTTACCCGTACCAGGTGCACCATAAAACAAGCATGCAAAACCACGACGCATACCCTTTGCTGTAAGTTTGTCGCACACTTGCTCGAAGCGCACGGACTGTAGCAATGTCTCTAATTGGGTAATTTGAGTTTCCTCACTCTGATTGTAAAAGAGTTGCTTTGGCGTAATGTCTTTATGACTTACCACCGACTGCATGATGTTTTGCTTCTTAGTTGTGATGTTTAACTCAGCCAACACCTCTTCAGTAGCCACACGCCCCAACTCAAAGAGATCTTGGCGTGCCATCTCTGCACCATAGGGTTGAATTAGTCCAAGAGTGATAAGAGGGTACTTTCCACTGCTTAGCTGTGCAAAAATATCTCGAGCGATATATTGATATTCAAATAAAAAGGCAACGTCGTCAAGCAAAACAACCTTATCATCAGCATTTATGTACATACAACACACGCTTAGAAAGAGCAGTTGCGCCTCATGTGTAAGATTAAAACTCTTAAGCCTCTCGACAAATGGCAAGTGTCTATTGTTATCTAATAGCTCACGAATGTTATTGCACAGCTCAATGTAATCGCACTCTTCATCTTTGCGCTCGTTGATATATTGACCTAATACCTCGAAGAACTGATAGATAGTCAATCCCGAGATTTGAGGAGCGTCAAACGAACTATTCTCCTTAACTGCCTTTAGTGCTGCGGGCGTAACGTAGTAGATCTCGCCACGCTTGTTGCCATTTCTGCGAATAAAGCGACGCTTTTTCAGCTCTTCCATATCAGCGGCACGACGCAAAATTTCTATCTGTGTACAGCCAACGAACTCGGTAATCACACCAAGCGATATTCTGCTATCGTTGCTAAAGTTTACAAATATTGCAAATAGTGCGACCTGCTCTACGCTAAGCGACAACCGCTCGGCAAGATACTCCAGAGGTCGCTTTGCTGCACGGTAAAACGCTGGGCTGAATGCTGACTCTTTGGCAAGTACCACGACCTGCTCAATAGCATCTATTATTGTTAGCTCTTTTTTATTATCTATCCTTGCTGGCTGCCAAGCTTCAGCCACATTTTCTAAAATCTTCTTTCTGCCCATAATTTTATTTGTTTAACGATTAACTTTAGTTTATCGATGCTATGTGGTTGAGTCCTATTTCTATCGCCGATTTATTGTTCATTAATATACTTGTATGCGATAATGCTATTGTCGCCCAACGCAGTTATAAAATTATCTATTGATTCCGCAAACTGCTCAGATACATATCGAGTCCGAGTGTCATTACAGATACGCTCTCGATTGAACCTATCTACAATAATTCGATGTATGGTATTCGAATCGTTGAAGTCGTACTCTTCAATCAGCATCTGCTTCAAAGTGTCGAGTTTGTTGCCATCATCAACATTTAACGACTTGATATCATTCATTGCATAAAGCAATACCTCTGCCCAATCCTCAAAATTGGGATTGCTGGAATCGTATAACTCGCAATACTTGCATAAGCACCAATTCTCAACCAAATGTAGTCGTCCCTTGTAGACTCTTCTTTTGTACTCTTCTAATCCTATTGCCATCGTCTATGATTTAAGATTTATTTCTTTCATGCTGCAAAGCTATTTGCTATGTATGCCAAAAGATGGCACAAGATGGATGATGCAAAAATATTTTCAAAAAATGATTGTGCTATTATTTGGCATCGGAACAGATTATCTTTGCCAGCAGAAACAATAACAAGAACTAACCGCTATGAAACGAAAACTCTTTAACAGAGAACTGACGATTTGCCTAAGCAGTGTGTAGTTCGCTTTGCTAATTCGTTGGACTAAATTTGATATTCTCGAAAAAGATGTTTAATTTTGTAGTAGTAAGAAAATCTGATAGAGCCGTATAGCTTAGAATAAAATTGGTAACTTGACTTAACCTTAACTTTCCGATCTATGAGTATTCCTGTTAAACAAGTTGACATTGTCACATTGTTACGTGAGTATAATAAAAATCAAGAAAATCAACGTCTAAAGGCACTGTACAATAGCGTTACAGTGTTTGATATTATTGGTAAAGGTCGAAATGAAACAGCACATAGTTCTTTCTTGAATTGGCTGTTAACGGCAAATGAGGTGCAGGGTAATAATGCTGAGAATCCATTAATCGGTCTATTAGACTGCCTTGTGCGTAGAATTTATAAGCAATATAGAATAGATTCTTCCCAGCAAAGTGATAGTGTCCCTTACGCAGATATTGAACCAATATCAAATGCACTTCTTTCTAGAACCCTAAAAATAGTCAACATAGAAGGACAAACTGAAGTTCCAGTAACAAATATAGTTACAACGCCTGAAAAGAATAAGGAGATTGAAAATTGGTATGCAATACAGAAGAAAAAGAAGAATAAAGGTAAAAGGGATTCTATTGATATCAGAATTACTTGTGATGTTGGAGGTATAGATGGTATTACACAATTTGAGTTTATTATTGAAAACAAAATAGGTTCAAAGGAGGGTGATAAAAAAAATAAGAGCACTACCACAGTGTCGGATTCATATGGATCAATGATGCAAACAGAGAGATACTATTATGCTTGCAATAATGGTAACCAAGATGGGATATATCAGTTTTTTATATATCTATCGCCTGCATCAGAAGATGAATTAAAAAACCATGCAA
The DNA here is from genome assembly GCA_045633045.1 of Alistipes sp. Lineage (GTDB taxonomy): Bacteria > Bacteroidota > Bacteroidia > Bacteroidales > Rikenellaceae > Alistipes. Next base: position 152,667 of record JAZQXV010000009.1, on the reverse strand, counting down.
ACAATAAGAAGAGGCTGTGCTCTTCTAATAAATTTATCTGCATCAACTATCAAGATATATATGATGATGTTATTTCACCTTTGTTAGAATCACAACAACTACCACAAAGAGAGGAACACTTAATCCAAGAATATGTAAGGGTATTAAGTATTCCCCTGGTTTACAAATCAGGAGATAGTGAAGATAATGATAAATCGTCTGATGATATCAATACCTCTATTATTTTGGCAACAAGTAAGGCGGAAAGAGATTTGTTAATCAAGTATTGGAATAATAATAGCATTCTCATCATTGCCGCACTACAAGCTTATGAAAGAACGGAAAATGCAAAAGAACACAATTGTCATATTCTATGTATTGACGATGATAATTGCATTTATACTATGGAGGATACTATTGAAAAATACCACAATCTATTTGTAGAACAAAGCGAAAATGATACACAGCGATTTAATAAAATTATAAGAGATTTTTTTAAAGCGACAAAAGATTCCGTTAAAAATACTCGTTATCATGATATAGTTTGTAAGGAAACAAAAAAAATTAAATCTGGCAATAAAAAACTAAAAGATTGCTATAATAGTATCTGCAAAGGTGAATTATTTAATGATATTGCATGCTCGTTACACCAGTTATCGTACAGTGATAAATACAATGGTGTCCTATGTGATTTTTGGGAGGTAAATAAGTTCCTTATCATGGCTTCTTCAAGAATTATGGCAGAAAATAATATGATATATGAGGACTTAGCAAAAGCGGTAAAAGAGTCATACAAAGGAATGAATAATAGAGATTTTACAAAATATGATGTTTCTTACAAAATAAAAGATCGTGAGATATGTTTCTCAGGTTATAGTATAGCAATTTATAAATGGTATGCCCAAACGCTGATATGGCATGGAGGACAGGGGCGTTTGAGTATAAAAGACGCTAATAATAAGTTTAATTATGCATTAGGTTTGGATCATAAAGAAATGTTATCAGACAATCCGCAATACGTTAACAATACAAGCTGGGTAAGGCTAGAAAGACCTAATTGGTGCCAAAAGGGAGATGGCGAGTCTCCATATTATTTGAATAAAGGCTCATATAGAAAGCATTTCCAAAAATTACTTGAATATTTAGAGGGTAATGATGGACAAAGTGCAGGTTATAATGTAAAAATCTCAAATAAATAGGGTGAGTATCTATGCCACTACTAACTAAATCGCTATTCACCACTTCGCTCGGATGTCCGAGAAAGTTATATTATGCTGTACACAAGGAGCATTACGACAATACCAACTCCGATAACGACTTTATGCGTTCATTGGCAGAGGGAGGTATTCAAGTGGGTGCGCTCGCTCGTCACTACTACTTCTCGAAGTACAAGAGTTTTGCGCAGTATTATATCGAGACCAAAGACAAAGATATGGCTTTGCGACAGACAGCCGAGGCAATGTGTGAGCAAAACGCTGTAATTGCCGAGGCGGCGTTCGAGTGGAACGGGTGCTTTGTACGTGTCGATATTTTAGTTAAGCGTGGCTCTACAATACAGCTTGTTGAGGTTAAGTCGTCGTCACTCCAGCAAAAAGATGAGGATAAGATTGTCAATGTGACAAAGAAGGGTGAGGTAAATAGCGCCTATCGTAAATATATCTATGACCTTGCTTTTCAGAAGTATGTCGTGGAGAATGCGCTTGGTGAGAGCGTTGAGGGATACTTGATGCTTATAAACACCGACAAGCAATGCGATGTTGACGGACTCAACCAAATGATTCGCATCAATACAAAGACGCAGATAGTTGACGCGAGCGGTCTTCAAGCCTATACGCCACCAATAAACGAGAGTGATTGGTTGCTCCTGCCTTGCGATATGAACCAGGTGTGCGATGCCATTATTGAGAATCGCACTGCCGAGCAAGCGGAGTATATGGGCACAACATTTACTGACTATGTCGATATGCTACTCGAGTCGATGCGTAGCGATGTGCCTATCGCTCCACGCATATCCTCGCAGTGCAAAGGCTGTGAGTTTCGTAGTTCCGACAAAGCACGCTCTGGCTATCACCGATGTTGGAGTGAGTGTGCTGGATTTACGGATGCTGACTTCGAAAAGCCTCACACCTTAGAGTTATGGGGTGGCAAGGGCTTTAGAAAGGCTAAGCAACTTATTGCAGAGGGAAAGTATTTCCTATCGGACCTAAAACCGCTCGACTATTTTAACCCTAAGGACACGGAGATAAGCCTCGATATGAGTGAGTTCAATCCCAGCTCGCGCCGTCAGATGCAGATAGAGAAATGGAGTAAGGGCAATATGGAGCCTGTTTTGCTACCTGGTCTTAAAGCAGAGATGGATGAGTGGAAATTTCCGTTGCACTTTATCGACTTTGAAACCTCAACTGTAGCGCTACCATTCACCAAGGGCCGCTATCCATACGAAACAACGGCGTTCCAGTATTCGCACCACCAGCTCGATGCAGATGGCAAGTTGACACATACAGAGTGGATATCAACTAATCGTGTATTCCCAAATTTCGACTTTGTACGAGCGCTAAAGCTTGATTTGGATGGCGATAGTGGTACGATATTCCGATATTCGCACCACGAGAACTCTGTGCTCAATCAGATTGCAGAGCAACTGCAATTTAGTCAAGAGCCAGACAAAGATGAACTTGTCGCCTTTATCCAAAGCATCACGCACGATACGAAGGAGGATCGCTATGGTGCACGAGATATGGTTGATTTGTGCGAGGTTGTGGTGCGCTACTACTATGACCCTTCGATGAAGGGTAGCAACTCGATAAAAGTCGTTTTGCCTGCTGTGTTGCGCTCGCGAGAGTTGCAGAAATTGTATGAAAAGCCATACCGAGAATATGTGTCGTCGCCTAACTTTACTGATTTTGATTTCTCACTAATCAACTATATTGACGAATTCCACACGGAGGTTGGCAATCCTTATAAATACCTTCCGACGATAGGCGCAGAACTCCTCGAAGATGGTGAGATGCCGGATAGTGAGGATAGAATCAACAATGGTGGCTTGGCTAATGCCAACTATGCAAAGTTGCAATACGACGGCTTGTCGGAGGAGGAAAAGCTCAAACTAAAGAATGCCCTTTTGCGCTATTGTGAACTCGACACGATGGCGATGGTGCTTATTTACAAGTATTTCGAAATCCACTCGTAGTGAGTGTCGTGTGAGTGCATAGTTGCGAAACCACCACAATGCTTTGAGTGTTTGAGTAACACCGCAAAACGCGCTCCCTCCGCCGGAATCACGAGCGCAGAGCGCAACAAGAAAGCCACTCTTCCGAGTGGCTTTTGTTGTGTCTGTGACCGTGGAAACTTGCTCCCACAATAAAACGAATAGTCTGCCCGTGGACAGACTATTCGTTTTATTATATGTACTGGTTAGTACCCCTGCGAGGCTTGAAGTAGCGCCTGACTCTCGAGGGCGTTCTTGGGTGAAATGTTGCAGCGTGCCCACTGCTTCATGTAGCGGTTATCCTCGGCAGGCAGGGCCTTTAGAAGAGCCATGCTGCGCTCGGCATAGTCCGAATGGTTAAGTAGTCGACAGTAGGTGTAGATTGTCGGAGCAACGAAGTTTATACCCAACAGCACACGGCGTGTAGCACCGAGGCGCGGAGCGATAGGCGTAGCATCACCAAGAAGGTTGCACCAATACTCCGATATTGATGCTCCAAACATCTTCTTTAGGTCCTCAGTCGAGGCACAAGAGAGGATATTCGAGATGGTGATATTACCGCCATGCAGGAGCGCCGCCACCTGTACGATATGCAGCAGCGGTTGCTGATATGGGTTTATACACTCCAAGTGCCACGCATCAGTCTTCATGGGCACGATGGAGTACTTAGCCGCGAGGTGCATAAACTCCTGGCGTAGCATCTTAGCGTAGTCGCCCTCGCCACAGAGGTCCAATAGTCCCGAAGCACCGATTAGGAGAGCATCGACACCGCGCAATGTGCCACACTCACGCATGATGACATTGTAGGGTACACGCTCGGCAAGCTGCTCTGCTGCTACCCTATTGCGCTTTGTGACCATATAGCGAAGGAGCAGACGGTAGATGGTCTGTGGCCAGCCACCATCACGCGACGAGGAGTGCATAGCATCTATAACGCCGCTCTTTTGCTCGAGACGCTCGAGGCATAGGCGACGATAGACCTGAGCACGCTCAGCGTCGTTCAACGCTACGATATCGGGATTTGCGCCCGCCATGGTTTACTACATAAGGTTGAGCTCGAGAAGCGCCTCCTCACTCATCATAGACTTATCCCACTGGGGCTCGAAGGTAAGCGTGATGTTCACCTTCTCGACACCCTGCACCTTGCTCACCTCGCGGTGGATATCGGCAAGGAGCATATCTGCCATGGGGCAGTTGGGCGCTGTGAGCGTCATGATGATGTCGGCCGTGCCCGAGGGCTCGAAGTTAATCTCGTAGATAAGGCCGAGGTCGTAGATGTTTACGGGAATCTCGGGGTCGTATATATTCTTGAGCGTGAGAACGATATTCTTCTCAACTGCCAAAATCTCCTCTGGTGTCATATCGTTAGTTATTCGCTGTTTTTGTCATAATTAGGGCATCGAGCTTCATCTGCTGAATCATGGCACGAAGGCCATTGCTGCGTGTGGGTGATAGGTTCTCGCCCAAGCCTATAGCGTCAACAAAGTAGAGGTCGATGTGTGCCGCCTCCTCGGGGGTGCGGCCATTCATAACACGCACCAAGAGGGCGATGATGCCCTTGGTGATGATAGCGTCGCTATCTGCCGTGTAGTGCATCTTGCCATCCACCATCTCAGCACTAACCCACACACGCGACTGACAACCCTCAATAAGGTAGCGGTCTGTGCGCTTTGCGGGGTCGATTGCTGGGAGCGAGTCGGCAAGGCTGATGAGGTAGTCATACTTGTCGAGCCAGTCGTCGAACATCGAGAACTCCTCGATAATAGCATCCTGTATTGCGTCGTTTGTCATATTTCTATATAGCGTTTAATTACTAATCTCTTTAATGGGGCGAGAGGATGATGCCCAGGGGCTCTCCACGCCGATAATGTTTGCAAGGGTTGGGGCAACCTCCACGATGCTCACCGTGCGCTCTATGCACTGAGGAGCGATGCCACCACCCGAAATGATAAGGGGTACGCTGCGGTCGTAGCGGTAGCCAGCATTCGAAGTTGAGCGGTAGTCATTGCTCTCAACCATCCAGCCAGGCATGAAGTCGATGACCACATCGCCCGAGCGTGTTGCAAAGAAGGATTGCTGCACAAGGCGCATACGTCCCTCGCTAAAGCTTGTATTACGAAGTGCTGTAGCCGAGATTGCTGTAGAGACACCACGCAACTGCAAGAGGAATGTGGCAACCTCCTCCTGTATTGCCTCCACCGAGAGCTTCTTCTCCAAGAGCAACTCGTGGTTTAGGTAGATGGCGTTATTTGCAAAACCCAAGAGGTAGTCACCAGGGCCATGGTGTGCGCCAAGGAAGGCATTTACGATGACCTCCATCTGGCGGTTGTTGAAGCGCTCACGCGCTGCGCCACCCTGCGGGTTATACGATGGGGCTGTGCCGTGATCTGACGTGAGCACGACGACAACATTATCCTTACCACCTATCTGAGCATATATGTATGTAAGGAACTCGGCAAGGGTTGCATCGAGGCGATAGAGCATATCCTCATACTCGATAGACTCTGGGCCGTATGTCTCAGAAATATATCGGGGCGTGTCGAGGCAGATGTTGAGCACGTCGGTTGTAGCATCCGCACCGAGCTTCTCCTGCGCTACGGCCTGCGAGGCAAACTCAAAGACCATTGTGTTACCCGCTGGGGTGTAGCACATGTGACCATAAGCGGAGTTGTCGAGGTCGAGGTTTACGTCACTGAGGAGTTTCGTAGTCTTACCTTTGATACCCTCAACCACCGCTACCTCGCTATTGTGGTAGTTAATGATGTTACCCACTGGTTCCCAACGCTCTAAGCGGTAGAAGTTGTTGGCACCATCGCTATTGTATCGTGCCACCCACTCGGGCAACAAGCCAGCGTATGCCGAGCATGTAGTCCAATATGTCTTGTTACGCTCAACCCAGTATGCCACGCCACGACGGCCATTCATTACGATTGCCGAGTAGGGCTCTATGGCGATGGTTATCTGCTTGCTTCCCTCGATGCCATCAACGACCATGTCGCCAAGCGTAGGGGCTTGCAAGCGGTTGGGAGAGCAACTTATAGCACCCGTACTAAAGGGTACGGGGTGAGACTTTTTGTCCGCAATGATGTCGTGGCGTGAGCCATCGGTGTGGTTCCACCAGCTGCGACCAATAACACCATGCACCGAGGGCTGTGCTCCCGTTGCGAATGTTGCGAGGCCCGCCTCGGTAGAGGTTAGAGCGTAGTCGTACTCGGCATCCGTGAAGTTGACACCCTCACGCATAAGGCGCTTGAAGCCACCCTCGCCAAAGCCATCGGCATAACGCTCAAGGTCGGCAGCACGCATAGAGCCGACAACGATATTCACGACCAACTTAGGTCTATTATCTTGTGCTGCAGCATCGTAGCCCACAAGGAGCATCGCCAATGCGACAAGTGCAGAAAATACTCTTAATCTCATAACTTTCAAAAATCTCGCAAAGTTACAAATTTATTTGTAACATACGCTCGAAATGGGCTTTTTCTTCCGATAAATCTATTTGCGAGAGCGCCGCGATGTCGTCGAGTTGCTTGCGGCAGAATGTTTTGTAGGCTTCGCTTGCGGGGTCAAAGGGGCGATGTTCGGCAGCTGACACAACCTTTTGCACCCTATGCATCAAAGCTTTAGCCTCGTCTGTTAACGCTGCCACGAAGAACTTTTCGGCGATGTAGTCCACGGCCATGGATGATGGGTGCACCATGTCGTTATCGTAGAAGCGGTAGTCGCGTAGGTCGTCCATCATAATCTCGTACGAGGGGAAGTAGTCAACACCCTTATCATAGCCTGCACACACCTCTGAAACTGCAACTCGGAGCACGGCCTTACTGAGCGAGTTATCCTCCATACCCTCGCCAATATGTCGCACGGGGCTAACAGTAAATAGCACACGACCATTGACGCTCTCCACGACGTTTATCAACGCCTCGACGACCTCTGCAACTGAGAGTAGGCGTCGATTAAAACACTTCGATGGCTGCTTATGGCAGTTTGCCACTACCCTACCCAGCTCGCGATGCTCATAGCACCATGCCGTGCCAAGCGTAACGATAAGCAGGTCGCTACCCATCAACGCATGGCCACCATATACTAAACGCTGCTGCATATTAGCCATGGCCTCTTCGGGCGTAGCACCCGAAATTGAAGAGTGGAAATCGTAGTTGACAACACGTCCCTCAAGGCCGAGCATAATATCCTCATTCACAACACTCTCGCCTCGCATAGCACGCACCATCATATCTACCGACTGGGCGATAGTCACGGGGTTAAAGAGTATGCCTGTGGGCGAATCCACGACATTGAATTTGTGGCGTTGCAGACGTCGTGCGATGTTTGAAGCGAAGCATGAGCCGAGACACGTGATATGTGTGTCGTAGCCTATGGGATTGCTCCATGGCTTGATATCTATCTCTGTACGAAATTTCATTATAGGGTAACCTTTATCACAATTTAAGGCAAAGATACACAAACAACCGAAAAAAAAGCTATCTTTGCGCTATAATTTGTAAACAACATAAAATAAACATAGCACTATGAAAAAGAATATCGTTTCATCGTTCGATGTAGATCACCGCACACTTGATGCTGGCCTATATCTTCGTTCGGTATATACCATCAACGACGAGCTCGCAGTGCGCTCATGGGACCTCCGCTTCCGTGCACCTATGGCACACGCACCTCTCGGTTCTGGCGAGGTACACACCATCGAGCACCTCATGGCTTACTACTTGCGCCTCGACGAGAAGATTGGTTCTTCTATCGTATCGTTCTGCCCTATGGGCTGCAAGACAGGTTTCTACCTCTCTACAATGCAGAACGTAGAGGCTGAGGATATCCGCATGGCTTTGGCAAAGGTATACAAAGAGGTGTTCCCCCTAAAGTCAGCAGCAGATGTCGTTGGTCTTAACGAGATTCAGTGTGGCAACCCTGGTTTGTACGCCATCGACACCACAAATGCCGCTATGGCAGAGTATATGCGCGTGCTCTTTACAGCTGACGAGGCCGCAGAGCTTGGCATAGGTAACGTTTACGAGAAGTGGTGGTAGTATGAGAGTTCTTATCTGCGCCCCCACATCGCGCGAGTACCGCGCCATGCGCTACGCCTTAGATAAGGCTACAAACCTCAAGCATACGTACGACCTCGTGGAGGTAGGTATCGGCAAGGCGCTCTCATCTGCGGGTGTGTCACGTGCCCTTACGCTTGCAACAGAGAAGTATGATATGTTGGCTGTTATTGGCTTTGCTGCTGCAGCACTTGGTCGCAAGCAGGGCGACATCGTTATGCCCTCACGCGCCATCCACCACGATGCCATCATCCCCGAGGGTTTCTGCCCTGAGATTACCGATCCTCGCGCCTTGCGTGGCACAGATGCCGAGACAGTATTTACGGGCGACTCGTTCGTGAATGCCGACATCGTGCGCGAGATTAAGGCGCGCTTTGGCGTGGAGTGCGGTTTGTTCGATATGGAGATTGCAGCTATCTGCCAGGTAGCGGAGCTCTACGACAACATCCCCGTTGTGGCCATTAAGTATGTTTCGGACGTACCCGAGGCGGGTCACTCGGAGCACTCATACGACGAGTTTGCTGATGCACACTCCGACTTCACTCCACTCTTGGAGCGCTTGGAGATGCTTTAATCGTATAGGCATACAACAAAAAGGAGACCGCGAATGGTCTCCTTTTTTGTTGTATAACGAGCACTAATTGATGCGGAAGTCTTCGAGCATCATGCGTCCCTCGTAGGTGCCGGTAATCTTATTACCCTTATCATCCACAAGGTCAAAAGTCACTCTATACATATCCTCTCGGGTTCGCAAGCGACAAGCAAACCCGAGAGCAGAGCTATGGTTAAAAATCTATCTATGCGCATAGTCTAACTACTTACATTTATGGTAGCGGTAAATGTCCCGTCACCATTTTGTAAAATGTGGTGCATCACAAAAGAAGATCCCCTCGGGATAGTACATAATAGTACAGCCCGAGGGGTCTTACTTTTAGGGATGTGCCGCAGATTGCGGCTTATCACAATATATTTACAAGTTCATATAGAGCTCGTGATACTTGTTATACTTCTCCATAACGCCATCCATGTCGCGGAGACGGAAGCAGAGGTTGTTGAGGTACTCGATAGTAGCGACATCAGTAGGATTGATCTCGTGTGCCTTCTCAAGCCATGGAATAGCCTCAGCATAGATGTTGTTAATCTTTGCGTACTCTTTCTCGTACTGCTCGTATGAGAGGTTAGAGTTAGAGTTAAGAGCCTCAACCTGAGCATTTGCCTTCTCGATTACGAAGTAGCCAGTATAGAAGTTAGGCTCGAAGTCTGTAGGACGGAGCTCTACGCACTTCTCGAATGACTTAACGCACTCATCGTAGTTCTTAAGAGCGTTGAACACGCGGCCACGACCAAACCAGAGATCATAGTTTGTAGGATCCTCGCTGAGTGAAGTCTCGATCATTGCTACGAGCTCTGCGGGGTCTCCGATACCCTCCTCTGCAGTATAAAGCTGCATAAGGCCATCGAGGATAGTGTTGTTCTTGGGGAACTTCTTGATACCTACGAGAAGAGCATCCTTAGCGTTTGCAAGAGCAGTCGCACCGTTAACACTCTTCTGACCATAGTAGCAGTGGAAGAGGAAGTAGTAGATGTTACCAGCCTGATCCTCATAGCCTGAAGCAAGAGCTGTGTTGAAGAACTTCTCACCTGCATTGAATGCTGCAACTGCCTCATCACCCTCGAGAGTTGATGCATACATAGTCATAAGCATACCTGCGTTGTAGAGGTAGTCATAGTTAGGAGTTGTTGAAGGAACAACTGTGAGTGCCTGGAACGCTGTGTAGAAAGCCTGTGCAGACTCTGCAATGTGACCCATGTTGTTGAGCGCATCACCCTGCTGTGCAAGAGCGTTAGAGAGGGTCAAAGCGATAGAAGCAATCTTAGACTCCTGCTTAGGATCCATCTCGTATGCCTTAGCCATAGACTCGATAGCTGTCTCTGCGAGGTTCTCCTTGACTGCGAGCTTCTGCTCCCAACCCTGGATAATGCCAGACGCTGGATCGATATATACGTCAACGTACTCGTATGAGAATACTACTGAGGGCATACCCTGGAATGTAGCCTCGTAAGAGCCCTCAGGATTACCTACGTTCATCTGAAGCACCTGTGCGGGGATACCCTGACCAAGCTCCTTAGTAGGAAGGATGTAGGCGTTAGTGTAGGCGTTAGCGCGTGCCACCCATGAAGATGCCTTCAAGCCCTTCTTAGCATCTACAACAGTTGCATCAGCCTTCTCAAGCTTTGCAAGCTCCTTGGTAGTGTTCACCTTCTGTGCATTTGCAGCGGGCAATGCCAACACAAACATTGCAGCCACCAAAAACAATACTTTCTTCATAATTAATTGTTTATTAAGTTATTATTCGTTTACATTCTCTGTTGCGGTCTCCACTACAGCCTCTACTGCAGTCTCGGTTGTCTCTACGCCCTCAGCAGTCTCATCCTCCTCGGTCTTGGGAACAGCTGTAACAGATGCGATAGAGTCACCCTCGCGCAAGTCGATGACCTTAACACCCTGTGTAGCACGTCCCGCAACACGAATCTGATCTGCCGATGTGCGAATTGTGAGACCCGAGCGGTTGATAATCATAAGGTCGTTATCGTCGGTTACGGCCTGGATAGAGATAAGTTGACCTGTCTTCTCCGTAACGTTGATAGTCTTGACACCCTTACCACCACGGTTAGTGATGCGGTACTCCTCGAGGTCAGTACGCTTACCGTAGCCATTCTCGCTGAGCACGAGTACATCCTCCTTAGAGTCGGGCTCGATAGCGATCATGCCGATAACCTCGTTATCATCCTCGATAGAGATAGCGCGCACACCCGAGCTGACACGACCCATAGGACGTACTGTTGACTCGTTGAAGCGGATAGCACGACCCTCGCGTGCAGCAATCATAATCTCGGCATTGCCACTTGTGAGCTTTACCTCCAACAACTGGTCTCCCTCTCTAATAACGATTGCCTTAACACCGTTAGTACGTGGACGTGAATAATCCTCGAGCGTTGTCTTCTTAACGATACCACGCTTAGTACACATAACGAGGTAATTATTCTCTACGAACTCCTTGTCGTTGAGGTTCTTAACGTTGATATATGCACGAACCTTATCGCCGGGTTCAATCTGGATGACGTTCTGGATGGCACGACCCTTAGATGAGCGTGTGCCCTCAGGAATCTGATAAACCTTGAGCCAGTAGCAGCGACCCATTTCCGTGAAGAACATCATTGTATTGTGCATTGACGCTACGTAGATGTGCTCGATGAAGCCCTCATCGCGTGTTGCGCTACCCTTAGCACCCTTGCCACCACGGTTCTGTGTGCGGTACTCTGCCAATGGAGTACGCTTGATGTAGCCCATGTGCGAGATGGTGATTACCATGTCGTCATCAGCGTAGAAGTCCTCAGGATTAAACTCCTCAGATGAGTAGATGATCTCCGAGCGGCGCTCGTCGCCATACTTCTCCTTCATCTCCTGGAGCTCGTCCTTGATGATCTGCATCTGCATATCGTGGTTAGCAAGCACTGCCTTGAGGTAGTCAATAGTCTTAATCAACTCGTCACGCTCTGCTTCGAGTTGCTCGCACTGGAGACCTGTGAGCTGACGCAAACGCATCTCCATAATGGCTGCTGTCTGCAACTCTGAGAGGCCGAAGCGCTCCTGAAGGCGTGTACGTGCCTCCTCTGTTGTCTTCGATGAGCGGATGATGTGTACGACCTCGTCGATGTTGTCCTGTGCGATGAGCAAGCCCTCAACAATGTGGAGGCGCTCCTCAGCCTTCTGCAAATCGAAGCGCGAACGACGTACGATAACATCGTGACGGTGGTCAACGAAGTGGCGGATAAGCTCCTTGAGGTTGAGCAATTGTGGGCGACCATTCACCAATGCGATGTTGTTAACCGCAAACGATGTCTGCAAGGGGGTATTCTTGTAGAGTGTATTGAGCACTACGCTCGCAACAGCATCCTGCTTCAAGATGATGACGATACGCATACCCTGGCGGTCAGACTCATCGTTGATGTATGAGATACCCTCAATCTTCTTCTCGTTGATAAGGTCGGCGATACGCTTAATCATATCTGCCTTGTTGACCATGTATGGTATCTCGGTAATTACTATGCACTCACGACCCGAAGCGGTGTGCTCAATCTCGGTCTTTGCACGCATAACAACGCGACCACGACCTGTGAGCAACGCCTCCTTAACACCCTCATAGCCGTAGATGATACCGCCTGTGGGGAAGTCGGGACCCTTAACATAGTCCAACAACTCCTCGCACTCACACTCGGGGTTGTCGATATATGCGCAGCAAGCATCTACAACCTCGCCCAAGTTGTGTGGCGCCATGTTGGTTGCCATACCTACAGCGATACCGCTCGCACCATTGACAAGCAACAAAGGAATCTTTGTGGGCAATACTGTAGGCTCCTTCAATGTGTCGTCGAAGTTAAGACCCCAGTCGATAGTCTCCTTCTCGATATCGGCCATAACCTCGTCTGTAATCTTCTGCATGCGTGCCTCGGTGTAACGCATAGCCGCGGGTGAGTCGCCGTCCATAGAACCGAAGTTACCCTGACCCTCTACCAAGGGGTAGCGCATAGACCAATCCTGCGCCATACGTACCATAGCCTCATATACTGAGCTATCGCCGTGGGGGTGGAACTTACCGAGCACATCACCGACGATACGGGCACTCTTACGAGTAGGTTTGTCAGATGAGAGGTTAAGCTCAGCAGCCATATCATACAAAATACGACGATGTACGGGCTTCAAACCGTCACGCACATCGGGCAGTGCACGCGACACGATTACCGACATCGAATAGTCGATATATGCCGCTTTCATCTGCTCTTCGAGGTTGACCTGGACGATACGTCCACCAGTGGTCTCGCTCGCGTTGTTGTTCAACTCTTGAGTCATATTCTCCATTATCAATATATATATAAATTTTATCTCTCGTTTTTGCTTACCTATATAAATATATAGACCCGCAAATTTACGCTTTATTTTCGATTTGAGCAAACGTTGAGGCAAAAAAGTGAAGCCCCGAGAGACTCTTTTATTGAAATATTCGCCGTAATGCCCCTTTTTAGGCGTTTTAAGCGCATCGTCACTTTTGGCAAAGGGGAGGGCGAGGGGAGGAGTAGGACTGAGTAATGAGCAATGAGTAATTAGCAATGAGCAATGAGCAATATGGGATGATGTGGGAGCAGAAACGCAAATGGCGAAAAAATAGTATGTCATTTCGCCCACCAATTTGGTCGCTTCACCGCTGACATCGCACCACACAAATCAAACATTTGCGCTTCGTAACTCACTCATTGGCACGCTGTTTGCCGTATGCGCACCGTAAAATTCTGCCTTAGGCGCATAACGTAGCAGCTAAATAAATATTTTGTGGTTTGAAATATTATTTATATCTTGCAATCGAAAACAAAGATTATTAACTAAAAAACTATAGTGCCTATCGAAGAATTTCTGCTCTTGAACCATTAACATAGAAGAGTATGAACGTGACATCATTGAGCGATCGTGTATTGCTTAACAACTACATTTCGGGAGATAGGAGTGCTATATCTGAACTTATCGAGCGTCATTCAGTTCGCGTGCGTAATTACATCAGCATGATGGTGCGCAACGACGACATCGCTGACGACATTTTCCAGGAGACATTTATCAAGGCCGTAAAGGTCATCGACGAGGGTCGCTATACCGATTCGGGTAAGTTTCTCTCGTGGGTGCTACGCATCGCACACAACCGCGTGCTCGACCACTTCCGTCGCGAGAAGGCGAGCCGTCAGGTCAACGAGGCAGAGGCGGGCTACGACGTCATTGGCACTATGCGCTTCTCGGAGCCTACAACCGAGGATGAGCTTGTGCATGGCGAGATGGAGCAGACCATACGCGACCTTATCGACCTACTGCCCGAGGAGCAGCAGGAGGTGGTGCGCCTACGTTACTACTCGAAGCTCTCGTTCCAGGAGATTGCCGAGCAGACCGATGTGAGCATCAACACTGCGTTGGGTCGTATGCGTTATGCGCTTATCAACCTTCGCCGCATGATTAAGGAGAAAAATATCGTATTAAATTAACACCCTCACACAATAAGCGTTCGGGCGGGGCGTTATATAGGCAAACAATCACTAAAAATATGGTTTGCCTATGAGTGAAATCGACCCACGAACACTTAATCTCTACAGTGAGGAGCACTTATTGATGAACGACGTGGTGCAGGATGATGCCGACCTACTCTTCTTGGACACATACCTCACCGACATCTTCAAGTGCAGCAACGAGTGCCGATAGTCCCGCTATCGGCATTTTTTATTTCGCGTGCAACAAATTGTAACATAGACATATAGACACTACCTCGAGGATAAAAATTAAAAATTACAGTGAAAAAGTTGTCGAAAATTTTGCAGGATATAAAATAATGTCTATCTTTGCGCTCGAAATCAGTCAAACACTGATGCCCAGATGGCGGAATCGGTAGACGCGCTGGTCTCAAACACCAGTAGGTTCACCCCTGTGCCGGTTCGACCCCGGCTCTGGGTACTAATAGGAGAGAAACGAAAGTTTCTCTCTTTTTTTTTGTTTTAGCACTCATGTGCTCGCGCGAGTGCTCCGCCCTTCAAACCCAGCAAAGACTCCCCTCACAATTTGCCCATATCAATATTTTTCTTATCTTTGCAAATTGGAGAATTATAAACCTAAAATAGTATTATGAACAAACTTCGTTTTATCTTTGCTATGACTGTCGTTGCGACGCTTTCGCTCGGCACAGTTATGGCACAGGATCTATCGTCACAGCGTGGCGAAAGCCAGGATGTTGGCGAGATGCTCGGCCATAAGGTTGACCACGGAGACCTCATTATCAACCCCACACCCCAGCACCTATACACACTACGCTCACTCCCCCTTGATATCTCCAAGGGCGTGACACTCAAGGGTAAGGCCGCGAAGGCATTTGCCACAGAGATAGACTTTATCAAACAGAGCCGCAAGGGCGCAAAGCTCACCATCACATATGTAAAGGATGGTTGGAATGAGAGCGACGAAATGCCCGATGAGAGTGGTTCATACACTATCAACATCCACCACCGCGAGGGTATCACAATCAAGGCATACGACGAGCTCGGCGCGTTCTACGCATTGCAGACCCTACGTCAGATTGTCGAGAGCCCACGCACTGCAGAGGGCACTATCCCCGCACTTGTAATCCGTGACTGGCCAGACTTGAAGTATCGTGGCGTTGTGGAGGGTTTCTATGGCACGCCATGGTCACACGCGACACGCCTCTCGCTCATCGACTTCTACGGTCGCCACAAGATGAACTACTACGTCTATGGTCCTAAGGACGACCCATACCACTCATCACCCTACTGGCGCGAGGAGTATCCCGCAGATGAGGCGGCACAGATCAAAGAGCTTGTCGAGGCTTGTAAACGCAACCGCGTACACTTCGTATGGGCTGTGCACCCTGGCAAGGATATTAAGTGGGAGGAGTCTGACATTCAGAACCTTAAGAACAAGTTTGACGCAATGTACAAGCTTGGCGTACGCGCCTTTGCTATCCACTTCGACGACATCGAGGGTGCGGGTACCAACCCCTACTACCAGACCGAGCTTATGAACATCCTCAACGAGGAGTTCGTGGCTGTGAAGGGCGACGTAGAGCCACTTATCGTATGTCCTACGGAGTACACTCGCCTCTGGGCAAACCCCACGGAGCGTGGCAGCCTTGTTATCTATGGTAACGAGCTCGACCCCTCAGTAGATGTATTCTGGACTGGTGACGCTGTATGTAGCGACATGACCGAATCGACAATGGAGTGGATTTCATCTCGCATCAAGCGTCCTGCGCTCTTCTGGTGGAACTTTCCCGTTACGGACTACGCACGCCACATCGTTATGCAAGGTCCCGTATATGGTCTTGCAAACACTATGGATAAGACCAAGACACGCGGCATCCTCAGTAACCCTATGGAGCATGGCGAGGCATCGAAGTTGGCACTTTACAGCGTTGGCGACTTTGCATGGAATACCGAGGCATACAACCCTATTGACAGCTGGGAGCGCGCCCTTGAGGAGCTTGCACCCGAGGTAAAGGAGGCATACCGTCTCTTCGCTATCCACTCATGCGACACCGAGACGGGCTACCGTCGTTGGGAGTCGTGGGAGACCGAGACATTCTCATTCGCGACATACGATGCAGAGGTTGCAGCACGCCTTAAGGAGGAGCTCGAGCGTATCATCGCTGTGCCCGCTCAGATGGAGGCTATGCAGAACAAGGCGCTCCTCGAGGAGCTACGCCCCTGGTTGGTTGAGTTCGCAAAGCTCGGTGAGCGCTGCTTGAAGGCTATCGAGTGCTACGAGCTATACGCTGCGGGCGAGTATGACGCCTTCTGGAACCTCTACGCCGACAACCTCATGACTGAGGAGGAGATCGCTATGTACGACGCACACCGCGTGGGTACAATGAAGCTAAAGCCATTCTATGAGCGTCTTATGGATAGCATGGCGGCAGCATACTACGAGAGCCTCACAGGTGTTAAGGCCTCAACACTCGCCCCCGTGGGCACATATCGCTCGTTGGGCGCTCCACAGGCTAAGTATATGTTTGACAACGACCCCGAGACCTACTACCACTCTGGCGAGGGTCAGCGCACCGACCACTTTGTAGGTGCAGACATGGGTATCGTGCGCGAGGTACGCAAGATACGCATCATCCAGGGCCGCAACTCTGTGGATGATGTCGATTACTTCGACCACACCATCTTGGAGTACTCAGCAGATGGCGAGACATGGGTAGCCCTTACCGAGCCTTTGCAGGGTGTCTATGAGATTGAGTGGAAGGGCGAGCCTATCATGGCACGCTACGTCGGCATCCGCAAGCTCGAGAGTGCAAAGCGCAACTGGCTTGCTATCCGTTCGTTCGACATCAACCCTGTGACTAAGGCGGAGTATGGCGTGGATAACAACCCATTCACAGCCCTCGAGACCAACGGCAAGGCTTCGTTCGCCGTTACAGAGGGTGCCACCACTACTACCCTACTTATGTGTACACCCGACATGGGTGCGCGCGTAAAGACCATCGACATTGAGGGCAACGTCATCAGCGACGTGGAGGCATCTAAGGCTATCCACCACCTCGACTGCACAGGCGCTGCGACAATCGAACTTACGGGCGTAGCACACGTCTATGAGGTGATCTTCAAGTAGTATCACTGCGATAACAAATATAAGGGACTGCCCGTGTGGACAGTCCCTTATATTTTTATGGATCTTTAGCCTAGTTATCAGCCGAAGCGTAACCCGATACGGGATAGAGTGCAAAGGGATAGTAGTTAGAATAGCCGCTCAACATAATTTTAGCGTTGCCACTCTCCGACTTCACCTCGTAGGGCTGCAATGTCGATGTTGAACCATCGTCAGAGTCAGCGATGTAGAGCTTTGTGACGTAGCCCGTAGCGTTGTCAATCTCATATCCCCAGATAGTCACAGCATGTGCGCCATTGAAGTTCGACGACATAGCTACAGCCATACTTGACATACCATGCTCGAAAGCTTCTACAATATACCCTGAGAACTTGAGCAATGGATCGCCAGTACTACGCCAGTTGTAGTTGTTAATCTCGGTAGCATAGGTGTATGGCTCACCAGTGTGCCAAGCCCAGCCATTCTCATACTTATACATATCAGCAAAGATTGACGACCACTGCGACTTAAAGTAGCCACCTGTGCCACTGCGGGGATGCGCACAAGACTCCTTACTATTGGTTTCATAGACATCACGGCCCTCGAAGTACCAGATAACACCTCCATCAGTCCAGTTACCGCGTTCGAGGTTATCCCAGTTGTCGCGGAACGCATCCATAATCTGAAGCTCGTAGTCATACTTGCTCGATGTGCCATTGGGGCAACCCGCGGGAAGCGTATTGCCATCGGCAACATAGCGGTCCTGGAACCACTGGATGATGTTTGAAGATGAGGCCGCCCAGCACATCATGGCATCTGCGCCGGCACTATTTGTTGTGCTCTTCTTGTTTACATCATACCAGCCCGATGTGAGCGTTACGCCCTCGGCAAATACGGTTGTTGTACCCGTTGCTGTAACCTCCTCGGCAGTGATTGTGATCTCGTTAGATCTCTGCTCACCTTTAACAGCGTAGAGGGTATATGTACCATAAGTTGTAGTTGCGAACTTTTCACCGTTGAGCGCACCACCATTTACATATATAGTAGCAGAGTCGGTCACATCTGTGCCACCCTCCTCAGTTACGGTCAACTGCGCATAGTCAACGCCATTAGCCTTGATTGTATTCTTAGATGCTGTGAGCGTGATGGGCTTCTGCTCCTCAACAACAACCTCGGTAGCCTTTACCTCGACAGTATTAGACTTCTCACCCTCGCACATAGCGTAGAAGGCGTAGTCACCCGCCACGGTTGTATAAAACTCCCTAGCTGCAAGCTGTGTGTCGTCTGCGGCGTTATAAACATCGAAGTTTGAGACATCCTTGCCATCCTCCTTAAGCGTAAACACAGCCTTTGCCACGCCATCAGCGACGATTGTAGAGGGCGACACGCTGAGAACACACTCCTTCACTGCGGGATCATCGCTGTTGCCACCATTATTATCATCACTCTTAGCCTTTGCCGTTACGATGATAGTGTTAGATATTTCGTTGCGGCGCTGTGCATAGAACTTATACTCGCCAGCATACTTTGTCTTGAAGGTATTGCCCTCGAGCTCCTCATTGGTCTCAGCAAAGAGAATCTTGTACTCCTCAATGTCGTTGCCGTCGTTATCCTTTACTGAGAATGTAACAGCGTCGGTGCCGTCAGCCACAATCTCCGACTTATCGACCAAGAGCTTGATGCTCTCTTTGATAGGCTCAGTGGTTACATTCTCACACGCTACGATGCCGAGAAGTGCAACCAAAGTAAAAAGAATCTTTTTCATAATTATTTATATCTTATTTAATAAAGTGGCATGGTGGAGCATACACCCCACCAACACCAGATTATCTATTTTTCAACTCGCTTAAGGATAATATCACCTGTTGCCAAAGCCCAAGACTCAGTGCCATTACGGAATACTGCAGGACGATAGATGCCATAGCCGAACTCCGCACCAGAGTGGCAAGCACCAATTACGATTGTGTTGCCGTCCTCAGAGATTGTAACGGGGAATGTAGCGGGAGCTGTGAATTCATTCTGGAGGTCTGCACCGAAGAAGTAGAATATACCATTTTCGGTTGACCAGTTGAAGAAGTACTCGCTGCGGTTTGAAGGAACAGTTACCACGTCACCCTCTGCAATCTCAAAGAAGATCTTAGGACCACAGTCGCGCTCAGCAAGCTGTGGATTATTTGCCCAATATGCGTCCACACTCTTAAGGTCTGATGGAGTGTAGTATGGAGTCTCTAAGTATTTACCGCTAGCATCAACATCGAAAGGCCAGCCCTGGATTACAAGGCGGTTATGGCTGCGGTAGTACTCTGCGCTGCTAGCCTCAGTACCCTCAGCGATAATGACCTTTACATTGTTGATAGTCACATTGATATTATTTGACTGAATGAGCGAGTATGACACCTCCCACTCACCAAGGAGCGATGTAAAGAGTTCTGACTCCACACGTGCAGGGACAGGCTTCTCTGATGTTGTAGCATATACTGCAACTACAGTCTCGACATTCTCGGCACTCTTGACGCTAATTACTGCCTCGTACTCCACGCCAGGATACAAATCCTCATGCTTGAGCGTAAGACCAGTTGTACGGATAGCCTCCACTTGCTCGGCAGTGAGCGCCATGCCGTAGTTACGAACAATGGCCGCATCAGTGTAGTCAAATTGATTACGAACTAGGTCAACGTCAGCCTTTGTGTTTAACGCGTACATCACACTCGCTGCCTCTGCAGAGAAGATGTTAAGGTTGAGAGTACAATATCCATTCACCTCGGCAGTTGTGAATGTAGCATCGATTGTTGGAGCAACACCCGAAGACTCAAGTGTCTTAAAAGGCTCGAGTATGAGCGACTGAGCACCCTTACTATCTTTTACCAAAACATGGCAAATATAATCTGTATTAGGCAAAAGACCAGACCACACCGCCTCTTTTGCACTATTAAGTCGCCAAGACTCACCACTACGTGACACAAGTGTAGCAAGCATAGACTCACCATGTCCTGCAACGATGTCATCTGACCACACCTTATCTTTCACGAGCACAAGGTACTCTTGAACATCACTATCGGGAGTAGCCTTAATGTTAACACTTGTTGATGTGATGTCTGTCAACTCTATTGTTACAGTGGCATCAGATGCAGGGCGCTTAGGTGTGCGAGTAGTCTGGTAGAAGATGTCACCCACAACATTCTGTCCATCAGCGATAGCTGCGATAACATAATAGTCACTATCCTCACGCACATTCATGCTCCATGAGCCCCATGCGCCACCATTTACCCAATCCACTGTTATCACACCTGTTGATGGGATGCCGATACCAAGTGTCGAGATATAATCCTCAGGAGTGAGATTCGTATACTCAAGGTACGCCTTGTCGATACATGTGAATACGTAGCTACCCTCGATGTTGATAGTAAACGAGATGGTATCGTATGTTGTGCTGTTAATAACAATTGGGTTCACCTTACCATCATCGGGAGTAGTAAACTTCAGTGTTTTGGGCGCACTCTGCTGGTCGCTAGTACGCAACACAGCATAGAGCGTGTAGTTGGTGTTATCGTTGAGATTTTCGATAGTGATAGTCGCCTTATCCTTAAGCTCGACAGAGTTCAACGCATAGATCTCATCAATCTTTGGGGCGTCGTAACCCTCAGCCACTACGGCGTAACCGAGAGTACCAGCTACGGTTGTTGTTACCTCAAAGCTATAAGTATTGAATGTAGCCTCTACCTCAGTGAGTGTAATCACGGGTTTCTCACCAGGCTGGGGCTGAGGATTGTCAGGAGTAGGATTGTCGGGGTTACAACCCACAACAAAAACAGCACTTAGAAGTAGTGCCCACAAAAGGTTTAGTTTTCTCATGGTTTTATTAGGTTTTAGTTTATAAATTTTTATTTATCGTCTCATGCACAAAGTGTAAAACACTTTACGTCGCAAAAATAGTAAAAAAAATAATAACTTCAAAAAAATAAGTATAAAAGGGGATGGGATAGGGAAATTAGGAAATTTAAGGAGTTTAAGGATTACCCCACCCTGGATTACTCTTTTACGCTTCCAAGCCATAACACTAATTTGTTGTCAGAGTGGTGTGGTAGTGGTGCATCACAAAAGAGACCGCCCAGGGATAGTACAGAGTAGTACAGCCCTGGGTGGTCTACTTTTAGGGATGTGCCGCTAACGCGCCACTATCACAAGAAATTGAATTTGGTGTCAGAAGGGCGCCGAGTGCAACACTCGGCAAAAATGCCGTCGATGGGTAGTACTATGGCGTACATCCCATTGACGGCATTTTTTGTTAGGGGCCGCAATCGACCCCTTATCACAACAAATTATCGGCCGGATTCAGCAATCTTATGTCGAATCATATTATTGAGGTCATCCGACTTGAGAAGCTCCTCAAGCGTGAGGTGCATGCGGTAACGCCAGTAGTGGCGAGAGTTTGCAGGCACGTTGATGCGCTCATCGTGTGGGTTCTCGCGGCGGAGGCTACCGTCCATAGCAATCCAATCCTGGAGAGGAAGAACGGTAAGCATTGCGGGCGACTTGAGGTGCATAGCGACAACCTGCTCGCAGATCCAAGGCTCGCAGAAGTAGGGAGCCTCGCCCCATGCGCCGAGGATATGGTTGTAGAAGCGCTGTGTAACACCGCGGTCCTCCTCCCACCAAGCACGCAGAGGATTCATGTCGTGAGTACCTGTGGTGCAGATTGAGAGGTATGGATAGTCGTATGTTGAGCCGAACTCCACCTTAGGATCCTTAGGCATGCGCTGAATCTCGAGAGAGAGGATCTGCTCACCCGCCATCACTGAAGGTACGCAGTCGGGAATCATGCCGAGATCCTCGCCACATACGAGCATGCCTGTAGCCTCAGTAAGAGGTGGCAACTTCTTGAGTGCCTCCCACTTCCAGAAGTCGTTGTGGCGACGGTAGAAGAAATCGTTATAGAGGCGGTTGTAAGCCTCTTTCTGGTCGTCAGAGAGCCAGCGGTAGCAGTCGGTGCTGTATGCCGAGATGCGGGGGTGGTAGTGGCCCTGCTTAATCTTATCCTCCACAAAGAGCATATTGTCGGTCTCGGCGATGTTGCCCACATGCCAGTGCTCGAAGTTGAAGCCGTAGCCACGAATCTCGTCGATGCTATATGGCAATGCGGGATTGAAGCGACCAAGCAATGCGTTTACTGCGTTCAAAGGAATCTCCCAGATGCGGAAGAAGCCCAAGATGTGGTCGATGCGGTATGCATCGAAGTACTCCGCCATCTTCACGAAGCGTGCCTTCCACCATGCGTAGCCATCCTCGGCCATCTTTGCCCAGTTGTATGTGGGGAAGCCCCAGTTCTGACCCATAACAGAGAAGTCATCGGGTGGTGCACCCGCTGAAGAGTCCATGTTGAAGAGCTCTGGATATACCCACGCATCAACGCTTGTGCGAGAGATACCGATGGGAATATCACCCTTCAAAACCACGCCCTTAGAGTGTGCATAGTCGCGCACCTCGCGCAACTGCTTCGAGAGGTGATACTGCACGAAGTAGTGGAATGCCACAGCCTCGGGGTTCTCCTTCTCATATTTCGCAGCCTTAGCCTTTGTGTACTTCGCCATAGCACCCCACTTCGAGAAGTCGGGAGTGTGCTTAGCATCGCGCAATGCCGAGAATACAGCGTAGGGGCGCAACCACTCCTCGTTAGCTGCGAGGAATGCCTTGAACTCCTTAGACGCAAGGGTCTTCTTGCCATCCTGAGCAAATACGAGGCGTAGGTACTCATTCTTAGCGTTGTTCACGCGCTCGTAGTCCACATTGGGGAGCGAGTTAAGCTCCTTGCCGAGAGCCTCGAAGCGCGCCATAGCCTCCTTATCCTTAAGCTCGCCTACGAGGGGCAGGTGCAAAAATTGTGGGTGGAGCGCGAATGTAGAGTTAGCGTTATAGGGGTATGAGTCCTCCCATGTACCGAACATAGTGGTGTCGTTGATGGGGAGAATCTGGATGATTGACTGACCTGTTGCTGCAGCCCAATCTACCATGAGGCGGATGTCGTTGAACTCACCCACACCGAAGCTCGAATTAGAGCGGAGTGAGAATACGGGGATTGCAACACCCGCACCACGCCATGGTGCCATATCGAAGTGGGGACGCAAGCCCTCAACTACGAGTGCCTCACCCTCAGCCACGGGGTGGTTGAAGAAGTAGTTATCGCCCGGCTGCCATGCCACAGCATCGCCCGAAGCGCTGTCAACGATGACAAACTTATACGCAAAGCCAGCCTTGGAAGCCTTAACGCGTGCGCTCCAAATAGGAGCATCAGCATCGCTCATCACAACGCCCTTCTTAACATCCCAGTTGCCAAGTGCCTTGCCGTCACCTACCAACACAACGTGCTGCGAGGGGCGTACAACAGCAATATCGGCACGGAAGGTTACATAACCCGCAGCAACGGGCTGTGCCTTCTTAGCCTTCTCGCGGCGGAATACACCATCGGTGAACATTGATGAGTGGAACGAGCGGTCTGCGGGCATGTCGTGCCAGCGGTCGAGAACTGAGACAACCTCAGCCTTCTTGTCGAGAGTCAAGTGGTGCAACTTACCACCCCACTCCTTACGCAATACCGCGTCACCATAGCGCACCTCATAGCGGTATGCTACCTCTGTTGCTGCGGCCAACTTAAGCGACGCCTCCCAACGACCATCGCCCACATAGTGCATGGGATAGGCCTTCTCGCGTCCCGAATCTACAACAGCGTATAGCTCCTCGCCATAGGCTGTCATATACTCCAATCTTAAATTAAGTATCATAATTGTTTATGTTTTAGTGATTTATCATTTCAAATTAAAGAAGTGCCTCACGCAACTCTTTACAACTGAGCTCGGGGTTGCGAGCATTGAAGTGGTAACCCTGCCATCCCTCGGCTATTGCCGCCTCGATGTTCTCCTTGCGGTCGTCAATAAAGAGTGTCTCCGCGGGGTCAAGCTCATAGCGCGCCGTAAGCGTGGTGTATATCGCGGGGTTGGGCTTTATGATATGCTCCTCACACGACACCACTTCGCCCTCGAAGTTGCGATAGACCTCCTGCTCGCGCAAAAACTCGATAAACTCCTTGGACATATTCGAGAGCACAAATAGCTTATAACCTTTTGCCTTCAACGCCTCGATAAGTGCCTTTGTTGCGGGAATGGCCTCCTGCGTAAGAATGGAGCGACGCAAGTTATTGGCTGCTAACTCACGGTCGCAGCTATTATACTCCGCAAGGGCAGTTATAACCTCGTCATACGAGACAATGCCGCGGTCGTACTCTTCCCAAAACTCAGGCATCTTGGGGAGCATTATATATGAAAAAAACTTAATAAATTCGGGTTCGAACTTTCTTGGGTCGCGAGCAAAGACCACACCGCCCAAGTCGAAAACTACATTCTTAACATTTTCCATAGTTACAAATGTAGAAATTTTCGCTGAAAAATGCAAGTCTATGCAACACTTTTTTTACCGAATGGCATATTATGCAAGATGAGCGGCAAGAGAAACAAGCAATACTTTTGGTTAAACGATGGGCACAAAAAATTAAAAGGGCCCAAAAAGGGGAATACCCTTTCGAACCCTTATGAGAGTTTTGAGACCTTAAAACTCGCCCTACTTAAGGACGTTCTCCTGGTTCACGCACTTCAAAATCGTTGAGCGCAAAGCCTCGACGATAGATTGCTTAACATAGGTTCGGCTGACCGCCAGAGCGACACGACGCGATGTAGCATTTTTGGCAATACTCTTGACTCTATTTCTACGTGATAATGGAATAAATTCGAGGGCCATTTCGGGGATAATTGTCATGCAGGTTGTGCAATCAACCATGCGCATAAGCGTATCCAACGAGCCCGACTCGAAGTAGAAATGCGAAGGTATTTCGTGCGCTGCCTGACACAATTCAAAGATCTGGTCACGCATACAGTTACCCCTACTCAAAAGGATAAGGTCCTTAAAATCAATATCCTCAATACGGATATTAGAGCGCTCAAACAATGGATGCGAGGGTGACACATAGGCATAGAAGTGGTCACTAAAGAGGTCGTGCTCGGTGATACCCTCACCGCATGTTCCCGAAGCTACAAGAGCAGCATCTATACGGTCACGTTTGAGCGACTCAATAATTTCGGCTGTGACCATTTCGTGAATCTCCAACTCCACCTTTGGGAACTCCTTGACGAAAGTGGGGATGAACTTATGCAAGAGGTAGGGAGCAATGGTGGGAATAACACCCAAACGCATCTTTCCCGCGGTCTCGCCACGCATCTCGGCAACTGTCTCGTGAATGTGCTTATACGAGCGCAACGCCTCACGAGCCTGCTCCAACACCACCTCACCCACAGCCGTGGGTATGATAGGCTTCTTCGTACGGTCGAGCAACACTACCCCAAGCTCCTCCTCGAGGGCCTTAACCTGCATCGAAAGCGATGGCTGTGTCACGAAGCAGTGCTCCGCAGCAACCGAGAAACTACCACAATTGGCTACTGCCAAGAGGTACTCAAGCTGAATAATAGTCATAGTCTATATAAGAGTATTTTGTTTGCTTTGCACAAAGTTATAAAAAAAATCTATATCCACAAAGAGTTATGGTATAATCCGCGATTTTTTTTGTACATTTGTCCGCTATTCGCGCGTATAAATAGCGTACGCGCACGCATAATGAGAATTGAAAACGAAATAATACATTGATTATGGCAAAGATAATACTTACAGGAGACCGCCCAACGGGTAAACTCCACCTCGGACACTTCGTAGGCTCATTGAGCCGTCGCGTAGAGCTTCAGAACACAGGCCTCTACGACAAAATATTCATCATGATTGCCGATGCTCAGGCGCTCACCGACAACGCTGACAACCCCGACAAGGTGCGCGAGAACATCATCGAGGTGGCCCTCGACTACCTCTCATGCGGCATTGACCCCACAAAGTCAACAATCTTCATCCAGTCGTACGTAACCGAGCTCACGGAGCTTGCGTTCTACTATATGAACCTCGTAACCGTACAGCGCTTGCAGCGTAACCCAACCGTAAAGGCGGAGATTACGCTTCGTGGCTTTGCCGAAAATGGCGAGGAGCAGGAGAACCAGCAGCGTAAGGGTACGCCCGTAGGTTTCTTCACCTACCCCATCTCTCAGGCTGCCGACATCACCGCATTCCGCGCTACAACGGTTCCCGTAGGCGAGGACCAGGAGCCTATGATTGAGCAGACACGCGAGATTGTACACAAGTTCAACTCCGTTTATGGCGAGACACTCGTGGAGCCTCAGATTATGTTGCCCACAAACTCTGCATGCTTGCGCTTGCCAGGCACTGACGGCAAGGCAAAGATGTCGAAGTCGCTCGGCAACTGCATCTACCTCTCAGACTCGGCAGAGGATGTTAAGAAGAAGGTTATGAGCATGTACACCGACCCCGACCACCTCAAGGTCTCTGACCCAGGTAAGGTTGAGGGTAACACCGTATTCACATACCTCGATGCCTTCTCTACCGACGAGCACTTCGCAAAGTACTGTCCCGACTACGAGAACCTCGAGGCAATGAAGGAGCACTACCGCCGTGGTGGTCTTGGCGACGTGAAGTGCAAGAAGTTACTCATCGCCGTATTGGAGGAGCTCTTGGAGCCTATTCGTGAGCGCCGCAAGCACTACGAGCAGCACATCGAGGAGGTTTACGACATCCTTCGTCGTGGCTCGGATGAGGCACGCAAGGCTGCTGCCGAGACCCTCAACGATGTACGCAATGCTATGCGCATAAACTACTTCGACGACCACGAACTTATTGCTCGTCAGGCTGCCGACTATCACAAGGAGTAACCGAGCTACTTAAGACTCTCTATGAAAATTGAGCAAAAAATAAAGGATTACATCTACAACGGCTACCTCGCCATATCGCGACGCTTGACCGAGGCGCAGACAATAGCGATACTTGCCGTTTTGGTTGGCCTGTGTGCAGGTATTGGAGCATATATCTTCAATACGCTGCTGCACGCCATAACACACTCGCTAACATCATGGACTCCCAACGACCAGGCGCAGTGGCTATACCTCATCTACCCCGCTATCGGTATCATATTGGCGACACTCTTCGTTAAGTATGTCGTAAAAGATGGTATCTCAGAGGGTGTGACACGTGTGCTCTACGCCATGTCGCGAACTAACTCACGCATCAAGGGTCACAACACATGGACCTCTATCGTGGGTGGTGCTACGACAATCGGTTTTGGTGGTTCTGTGGGTCCCGAGGCACCTATCGTGCTTACGGGTGCTGCCATAGGCTCTAACATCGGCAAGCTCGCACGCCTAAACTACAAGAACATCACACTGCTGTTGTGCTGTGGCGCAGGTGCTGCTGTGGCAGCGGTCTTTAAGGCCCCAATTACGGGTGTGGTCTTCGTACTCGAGATTCTCATGCTCGAGATTACCACGAAGTCCATCATCCCATTGCTCTTGGCCTCGATGACTGCGACCATCACCTCGCTGGTGTTCCACGGCTTCTCGCCCATCATCGCCGTATCGCTCAGTCGTGGCGATATGTTCCAGGTTGAGCAGGTGCCCCTATTCCTATTGTTGGGTTGCTTCTGCGGACTCATGGCCTTCTACTTCACCTCGGTAAACTCCAAGGTCGGAGGTTTCTATAAGAGCGTGAATAAGCAGTGGCGCAAGTGGCTATATGCGGGTATCACCCTCGGCGTACTCATCTTCATCTTCCCTCCACTTTATGGTGAGGGTCACGACAGCTTCGGCGCGTTGATGACGGGTAACACAGACAGCCTCTTCAACCATACACTCTTCCACTCGTGGAGTACGACCGACTGGTTCTTGATTATCTACCTCATCGCTGTGATGATATTCAAGGTCATCGCCATGGCTACGACTAACGCAGCGGGTGGTGTCGGTGGTACCTTCGCACCCTCGCTCTTTGTGGGTGCCTTTGCTGGTGCTACCATCGCCGTAATATGTCAGGTAATCTTTGGCTGGGACGTATCTATCACATCGTTCACGTTAGCCGGCATGGCAGGTGTTATGTCGGGTGTTATGAAAGCGCCACTTACGGCAATCTTCCTTATTGCCGAATTGTCAAATGGCTACGGACTATTCATCCCGCTGATGATTGTATCGTGCATATCGTTTGCCGTGAATTATAGCATGGACCGCGACTCTATCTACACCAAGCAGTTGCGCTTGCGTGGCGAGTTGCTCACCCACGATAAAGACTCTTCGGCATTCGTATTCTTGCGCCTCGACCAACTTATGGAGACCGACTTCATACGCCTACGCGAGACACTCACCCTTGGCGATGTTGTAAACATCATCTCTAATGCACGCCGCAACATTTTCCCTGTTGTAGCTCCCTCGGGCAAGCTCCTAGGTATCGTACAGCTCGACGACCTACGTCACGACATGTTCAACCGCGACAAGTGGTCAACATCTATCATGCACTACATGATTCAGCCACCCGACAAGGTGCATGAGCACGAGATGATTCAGAGCATCATGCCCCGCTTCGAGCAGGCGAACACTTGGATGCTTCCCGTGGTGGATAAGCAGAACAACTACCTCGGCTTTATATCAAAGTCTCGCATCCTAAACGCATACCGCGAGGCACTCGTGAACGTTTCACAGGCAGACTAAACTTAAACAAGAAAAAATAAATAACTAAAAATATAGAATCATATGGCATTACAATGTGGCATTGTAGGACTTCCCAACGTGGGCAAGTCAACACTCTTCAACTGTTTGTCTAATGCGCGCGCGCAGGCTGCAAACTTTCCCTTCTGTACTATCGAGCCCAACGTGGGTGTTATCACCGTACCCGATGAGCGCCTCACAAAGCTCGTAGAGATTGACAACCCTAAGCGCGTTGTACCCACAACAATCGAGATCGTCGATATCGCAGGTCTCGTAAAGGGTGCATCTAAGGGTGAGGGTCTTGGTAATAAGTTCCTCGCAAACATCCGTAACACCAACGCTATTATCCACGTGTTGCGCTGCTTCGAGAACGAGAACATCACACACGTTGACGGCACTGTTGACCCCGTGCGCGACAAGGGCATCATCGACACTGAGCTCCAGCTCAAGGACCTCGAGACAATCGAGAACCGCATCGGCAAGTGCCAGAAGCAGGCTACTGCGGGCGACAAGTTGGCAAAGCGCCAGTACGACATCCTCTGCCAGTATAAGGAGGCTTTGGAGCAGGGTCTCTCAGCTCGTACCGTGGAGCTTACTCCCGAGGAGCGCAAGGCTGTTGCAGATTTGAACTTGCTTACTGATAAGCCCGTGCTCTATGTATGTAACGTAGATGAGGCTTCAGCCGTAACGGGCAATGCTCACACCGAGGCTGTACGCGCAGCTATTGCCAGCGAGCACGCTGAGATGCTTATCGTAGCTGCATCTGCCGAGGCCGACATCGCAGAGTTGGAGACATACGAGGAGCGTCAGATGTTCTTGCAGGATATGGGCTTGGAGGAGTCGGGCGTAAGCCGTCTTATCAAGGCTGCATACCGTCTTTTGGATTTGCAGACATTCTTCACTACTGGTGCTGACGAGAGCCGTGCTTGGACATTCCGTCGTGGCATGAAGGCTCCCGAGACTGCGGGCATCATCCACACCGACTTCGAGCGTGGTTTCATCCGTGCTGAGGTTATCAAGTATGCCGACTATGTAGAGCTTGGCTCGGAGCGTGCTTGCCGCGAGGTGGGTAAGATTGGCATCGAGGGTAAGGAGTATGTTGTCGAGGATGGCGACATCATGCACTTTTTGTTTAACGTGTAACCTATACTACTATGGGAAATCTTTGGAAATATATCATCATGTCATTGGGCATCCTCCTTGCTGCTATCGTTATTGCTGCGGCATATACTGAGGGTCACAAGCCTACACAGGGCACTATCACCGTTACGGGTCTTGGTGAGACAGAGTTCACCTCTGACCTCATCGTCATCGAGGGCGAGATAGAGAGCGAGAGCTACGACGCTGCAACAGCATACCACAACTTGGAGCAGAACCGTAATAAGGTTGTGGCATTCCTCATTGCAAAGGGTGTAAAGGAGGAGTATATCTCGTTCAACATGCCCTACACCTACGAGATGCGACGCTCGGTTTACGAGAATGGCGATTACATCGGCGAGCAGTTTGCGGGTTACAATATCTCGCAGAGCTACACCATCGAGTCGAAGGATGTTGACATTACAGAGAGTGCAGCACGCGAGCTTCCCTCGCTTATCGCCGAGGGCATCGACATCAGCGTGCATAACCCTATGTACTACTACACTGGCCTCGAGGATGTGAAGCTCAGCCTTCTCTCTGCTGCGGCAGCAGATGCTCGTGACCGCGCCATGAACATCGCAAAGAGTTCAAAGTCGGAGCTCGGCGAGTTGAAGCTCTCACGTGCAGGTGTCTTCCAGATTACAGCAGCTACGGGCGACGAGGAGTTCTCGGCAGGTGGCTCGTTCAACCTCTCGTCACGCGAGAAGAAGGCGCGCGTAACCGTTCGCTCGGAGTTTTATATTAAGGAGAAGTAATTTTTAATCGTAAACAACTAAGCATATTATATAACTATGAAACGTGAAGTAAGAGTGCGCTTTGCACCCAGCCCCACAGGTCCACTACACATTGGTGGCGTTCGTACAGCACTATATAACTACCTCTTTGCACGCCGTCATGGCGGTAAGATGATTCTCCGCATCGAGGATACCGACTCACAGCGCTTCGTGCCCGGTGCCGAGGAGTATATTATTGAGTCGTTGAAGTGGTGCGGCATCGAGATTGACGAGGGCGTAGGCGTTGGTGGCCCACACGCTCCATATCGTCAGAGCGAGCGCCGCGAAATCTATTTGAAGTATGCCATGCAGCTTGTTGATGCTGGCTGGGCATACTACGCTTTCGATACCCCCGAGGAGCTCGACACATTGCGTAAGGAGGCTGAGGATGCGGGTAAGACATTCGCATACAACTACGAGGTACGCACAAAGCTCCCCACATCATTGACACTCTCGAAAGAGGAGGTCGAGGCACGCATCGCACGTGGCGACCAGTGGGTAGTACGCTTCAAGATGCCCGAGAACGAGGTTATCAAGATGGATGACCTTATTCGTGGTCACGTGGAGGTTAATACATCTACGCTCGACGATAAGGTGTTGTACAAGTCGGCAGATGCACTTCCCACATACCACCTCGCAAACATCGTAGATGACCACCTCATGGAGGTATCACACGTAATCCGTGGTGAGGAGTGGTTGCCATCGTTGCCATTGCACTACCTCTTGTATCGCGCCTTCGGCTGGACAGAGACTCAGCCCGAGTTCGCACACCTCCCCTTGTTGCTTAAGCCTACAGGCAGCGGTAAGCTCTCGAAGCGTGATGGCGACAAGATGGGCTTCCCAGTATTCCCCTTGTTCTGGACATCACCCACAGGCGAGACTTCACGTGGCTACCGCGAGGATGGCTACCTTGCCCCTGCGTTTATCAACATGTTGTCACTCCTTGGTTGGAACCCCGGCACCGAGCAGGAGATATTCTCTATGCAGGAGCTTATCGATGCCTTCTCGCTCGACCGCGTATCTAAGGCGGGAGCACGCTTCCAGCCCGACAAGGCTAAGTGGTTCAACGCACAGTATATGCACAACCTTTCGGATGCAGAGCTCGCACCATTCATGCAGCCCATCTTGAAGGCTCACGGCATCGAGGTGTCTGACGAGGTGGCAGGCAAGGCTGCGGGCATCATGAAGGAGCGCATGACACTCACAACAGATATGTGGGACCTCACATCGTTCTTCTTCGTAGCGCCCACAGAGTATGAGGAGAAGCTCGCAAAGAAGCAGTGGAAGGGCGACAACCCCGCTATGTTGGGCAAGCTACGCACAATCCTTGAGGGTATCGAGGACTTCTCAAAGGAGAACACCGAGGTCGTAGTACGCGCATGGCTCGAGGCTGAGGGCTACTCATTGGGCCAGGTGATGAACACATTGCGCCTTGCACTTGTGGGTGCAGGTAAGGGTCCAGGCATGTTCGACGTTACGGAGTTCATCGGTAAGGCAGAGTGCTTGAAGCGCATCGACAACCTTATTGCTAACCTCACACCTGCGGAGTAATGGAGATTTTACAGCATATATGGGGCTCTACGCCCGAGGGCGAGGGCATCATCCTCTACACCATGCGCAACAGCCGTGGCTCGGAGGTACAGCTTTGCAACATCGGCGCCTCTATCGTGAGCGTTAAGTTTGCCGACCGCAATGGCGTGATTGACGATGTGGCACTCGGCTATATGGAGCCTACGAGCTACATTGGCGATGGTGCAGCAAGTGGTAAGAGCGTGGGTCGCGTGGCGGGACGTATCGCACGTGGCCAGATGACTATCGACGGTGTGGAGTACCGCCTCGAGGTGAACAACGGCCCGAACCACCTCCATGGTGGCTCTAAGGGCTTCGCCAACCGCTACTGGGAGGGTCGCGTGGAGACCAACCGTGTGGTATTCAGCTACATCTCGGAGGATATGGAGCAGGGCTACCCTGGTGAGTTGGTCGTGGAGGCTATCTATGACTTCGACGACGAGGACAACCTCGAGATTACATACCTCGCGAAGTCGAACAAGAACACCGTATGTAACCTCACAAACCACCTCTACTGGAACCTCCACGGCGAGGGCTCGGAT
This sequence comes from Alistipes sp., assembly GCA_045633045.1. Taxonomy (GTDB): domain Bacteria; phylum Bacteroidota; class Bacteroidia; order Bacteroidales; family Rikenellaceae; genus Alistipes. The sequence goes on along the minus strand of JAZQXV010000009.1, from coordinate 119,585 downwards.
AAGACAATCCTCGACCACGAGCTCAAGCTAAACTGCTCGGAGGTGTTGGAGATGGACATCGTGCAGATTCCTACGGGCAAACTCCTCGATGTTAAGGGCACAGCGCTCGACTTCACCTCGTGGCGTAAGTTCGGCACAGAGATAGATTCGGAGTTCAACAACATACGCAACTATCACGGCTACGACCACTGCTTCAAGGTAGATGGTTGGCAGAAGAACATCCTCGGCGAGGTTGGTGAGTTGCGTTGCGAGGCGACAGGTCGTAGGGTCACAATCCTCTCGTCGCAGCCTGCTGCGGTACTCTATACGGGTAACTGGTTGGCGGGTGGCTGCCCCAAGACAAAGTCGGATAAGTACTATCAGGACTATGCGGGTGTGGCTATCGAGTGTCAGGGCTTCAGTGATGCTGTACACCACCCCCACTTCCCCTCTATCGAACTTAAGGCTGACGAGCTATACTGCCAGAAGATAGTATTCAAGCTCGGCACGTTCTAACATTGCACTAATTTGAATATGAAGAAGTTACTTTCACTCCTTCTCGTTGCGTCACTCGCGACGGCATGTGTTAAGGATGGTGTTGACCGTGGCACAACCCCTGTCGAGACACCAAGCGGCAAGATACACTACGCAAGCGAGGATGCTGCTGAGGGACGTCTGCTTGTTATGCTCGACGCCCCCACCGATGATTTCTGTATCGAGGGCATGGAGCTTTGCGTTGAGCCACTCTTTGGTGGTAAACCAGACGAGAAGCTCGACAAATGGCTACTCGTAAGCTTCGACGCGTCGTTGACTAATGGCGAGGTTGCAGAGACTCTTGCAAACGATAGCCGCGTTGTGCGCGTGGAGTACGACCTACCCATGAAGCGCATCGAGGGTAAGAGGGTGCCTATGCCCGAGTCACGCCCCGAGGCTACACGCTCGGTTGCGCTACCCTTCAACGATCCTGAGTTGGAGTGGCAGTGGCACTACTACAACGATGGCTCGCTCGACCCAGTGCTCTGCAAGGATGGCGCAGACATCAACCTACTCAACGCTTGGAAGTACACCGCGGGAGATAACCGCGTGATCGTTGCTGTGTGCGATGGTGGTGTTATGGCCGAGCATAAGGATCTTGCCGACAACATGTGGGTAAACGAGGCTGAGAAAAATGGCGCGGCGGGTGTCGATGATGATGGCAATGGCTATATCGATGACATCCACGGTTACAACTTCGTGGCTGATAGTGGCAATGTCACTGCCGACGACCACGGCACACACGTTGCGGGTACTATCTCGGCTGTCAACAACAACGGTTACGCAGTATGTGGCATCGCTGGTGGTACGGGCAATGGCGACGGCGTGAAGATAATGTCTATTCAGATTTTTGAGGGCGAAGATGGTTGCTACTCACACCAGATTGCCAAGGGTATCAAGTATGCTGCGGACAATGGCGCAGTTATCATCAACAACTCGTGGGGCTACGACCCATACGACAATTACACTGGCGACGACGAGTATGACTATTACGACTCAGTACTCAAGGATGCCTTCACATACTTCAAGGAGAAGGCACGCCTCGAGGGTGTGATGGAGGGTGGATTGGTGGTCTTTGCCGCAGGTAACGAGACCTACCCAGAGTCGGCCTACCCCGCTGCCCACCGCGACTATATCTCCGTATCGGCAATGTCGTCGGACTACACAGCAACGTACTACACCAACTATGGTCCTGGTGTTAATGTCTGCGCCCCTGGTGGCGATGCCTACTATGGCACATACCTCACTATCTCGTCAGTATCTACTAGCGAGAAGGATGGATATGAGTATATGCAGGGTACGTCTATGGCATGTCCACATGTTTCGGGTTGCGCAGCACTTGCTGTGTCGTACGCCTTGAAGCAGGGCTATACGCTCACATCGGAGGAGCTAAAGCGCCTTATTCTAACCTCGGTGCACGACATCAACCCCTACCAGACTGGCTCGAAGCAGTATTTTGACTTTCAGGCGGGTCAGTATATCGACATGCCCCTTGTCCCCTATGCAGGCAAGCTCGGCTCGGGTTATATCGACGCCCACCTGATGCTTATGCAGATGGATAGCACGCCTGTAGTCTATGCCCTCGCTGGCGAGACAAAGAGCCTCGCGCTTGACGACTACTTCGGTGGTGCATCGGCAGGCCTAAAGTACGAGGAGTGCACCGTATCGAACGATGTACGCACGGCACTCGGCATCGAGACCCTCAAGGTTGAGAACGGCATGCTTCAAATCAAGGCTACGAAGCCCGGCTCGGGTCGCATAGTGGTTAAGGCTATCGTGGGTGGCGACCATGTTGGTGGCAGCACCATAGGTGGCTCGTATGTTGAGTGCGAGATTGAGGTTGTGGTACGCGGCACGAAGGCCGAGAATGGCGGATGGTTGTAACATTAAAGAGTGACTACTATGAAGAGATACCTATTTATATTGATTGCAGCCATTATGGCACTTACATCATGTGAGCCACTATTCATAATCGACAAAGGCCCCGATGTATCATATTACTTCAGCACTATAACGGTTGAGACCACCGAGAATAGTGCCGTAATCGACGCCATTAAGCCCTACATAACCGTGGATGGCGTGAAGGAGGAGAACAACATCACAATCTATTTGGAGTATTGGATTGCGGGCCAGGAGAGTGCTATCTCAAAGGTGGAGAGCTACACCGAAACTGAAGAGCATATCTTCTTTACACTCGAGGGACTTACTCCCAACACTGCATACCGCGCACAGATGACCATTAGCGGCGAGTATGGCACTGCCATTTGCGATCCAGTACCATTCAGGACTAAGGAGCATACACCCGTTGTAGAGTATAGCTGCGCGTGCGAAGTCGATGCAAAGGGTCTCTATGCAACCGTAAACCTCAGCGAGATAGCATACCTCGTAGATGGCGAGGCGCAAGATATTCACATCCTCAAGATGGAGTATGCGCTCCAGAACACCGAGGAGTGGGCAAGTCACGAGTTCGCAGGTAATGCTATCGAGAATGGCGCACTATCACATAAAATACCATTCGGCATAGCTGAGATCCTCGCAGAGAGTAGCGACTACAAGCTTAGAGTGACGCTCTTCCCCACCAACAGCGATTACGAGCCTATCACATGCGATGAGTATGAGTTTAATACTAAGTCTGCAGAGATTTCAGCCCACATCACAACACCAAGTGTCGGCATAATGGTTGATAAACTCAATATCACCATTGGCAACGCAACGGTGTACTACGATGGCTTGAACATACCAAACTATGGCGAGGAGGCTTACGAATTCGCATACCGCAAGAGTGGCAGCAACCTATGGGAGGAGCTCTCACCAGTAGAGCTTAAGGATAAAGGCTATAGCGGTGCATACTATGTTACACTCTTTGAGGAGGGTGCAACATACGAGATTATCGGTAGAGTTACTGTCAATGGCACATGGGTATTCGAGTCTGATGCTGCATCTATCACCATGCCTAAGAGCGAGACACCAACACCTCCAGCACCTCCCGTATCGGGCGATGCCGACACTAAGGCTCTTGCTGGCGAGTGGCACCTTACCGAGTGGCGCGGCGCAGTGCCCTCGTTCGATGTATATCTATCTATCAGCGAGGATGGCGTAGTGACACTATGGCAGCGCATGGAGAGCCGCCTTTGGGAGACTTTCTACAGCATCGTGAGCATTGATGGTGGCATCATTGCGGGCGAGTACACCGACGGCGTAGCATGGGCAGCATCGTACTATGTAGCGGTAGATGGCGACACCATGACATGGACCAACACCGCAGATAGCTGCGAGGTTTCGGTCTATACACGCTGCACACTACCCGACTTCACTAACTCCGATATTCGCACCTACGCGACTATGGGAACGCGCTGGTTCTAACGGCGATAACACTTATAAGCAAGGAGGACATCCATAACGGATGTCCCCTTTCTTTATTGCTGTATATACGATTACTTTTACTCGAGCAAAACTCAATAAATTGTATAACAAGAGTTAGTTTTAGGCGCACGATATTCGAAAAACCGCAGTTTACTTAGCGTAAATGAGGATTTTGAGAATGAGTGCAACGCCAAAATAACCTTGTTAGACGATTTATTAATTCTTTGAGGTCATAATCTTAAGAATCATAGCATCAGTCTGCGTCATGCCATCGCGACCGATGTCTGTAAGGTTGCGGATTGAGCGGTCAACATCGTCGTCGATGATACCCTCAACAGACTTAATAACGCGACCATTCATAGCCATAAGGGCTGAGACTACGGCTGTTGACACACCTGATGCGCACTTCATAGCACATGAGGGCTTAGCGCCGTCGCAGATCATACCCGCAAGGTTACCAATCATATTCTTAACGGCCATAGTAACCTCGTCGTAGCCACCGCCCATAAGGTAGGTAATACCGCATGATGAGCCTGTTGCAGCAACGACACAGCCACAGAGTGCCGAGAGGCGACCGAGGCTCTGCTTGATGTAGATTACAGTGAGGTGGCTAAGGATAAGCGAGCGCACCATCTGCTCGTGCGTTGCACCTGTCTGCTCTGCATATACCACAACGGGAACGGTAGAAGTGAGACCCTGGTTACCGCTACCCGAGTTACTCATAACGGGAATCATAGCACCCGCCATACGCGCGTCACATGCCGCCGTTGTCATGCCGACAATCTGACAGTGGAGTGTGTCACCCATGATGTTACGCTCCGACTCCGAGCGCATGAGCTTACCGATAGCGTGACCATAGTCACCCTTGAGAGACTCGTATGCTGCGTTCATGTTCAAACGCTTTGCCTCGAGGATGAACTCCAACTCATCGAGGGGTGCTGTTGTTGCGAAGTCCCATACGCGGCGCAATGTGAGTTCGGGATCCTTCTGCTCTACTGGAGCCTCGCCAGCGCTTGCTGCGGGAGCATCTGCCGAGAAGAGCACCTCGTCGTTGCGTGTGATAGATACGAAGCGTGTGTGACCACCAGAAATGATGGCTACAGCCTTGTCTGCGCCCGCCTTAACCTCAATCTCGATGTAGAGCTTCTCCTCGATGCCCTCCTTGAGGTCAACAGATATGCGCTTCTCGTCGATAAGGCGGCAACCCTCCTTTACCGAAGCCTCGTTAGCATCCTTCAACACCTCGAGCTCGTACTCCGACTTACCAACCAACGCACCAAGTGCCATGGCAATGGGGAGACCTGTCATGCCTGTACCAGGGATGCCTACGCCCATAGCATTCTTGAGCACATTAGCGCTTAGGCGCGCCTCGATATGCTCGGGCTCACGGCCGAGAGTCTCGGTAGCCTTAGCCACGCACAACGCTACAGCGATGGGCTCAGTACAGCCAATTGCGGGAATAATTTCGCGGTTCATGAGGGCGATAATCTCACGACGCTCCTCGGGTGTAAAGATGCAGTTCATATAGAATAGTTTTTAAGTAATTCGTATTATTAGGCAAATTATCACACGAAGATATATATTTTTTGCGTAACGTGCAAGTATTTAGGCAAATTAGTGTGGTGTGGTAGTGGTGCTTCTCTAAAAGTACCCCACCCAGGGATAGTACTTTGACGTACAGCCCTGGGGGAGATGATTGAAGCGCCGCTATCACAAGAAATTGGATTTGTCGTCAGAAGGCTGCAGATACAACGCTCAACAAAAATGCCGTCGATGGGTAGTACTTTGCGTACGTCCCATTGACGGCATTTTTAGTTAGCGGCAGTAGATGTCTGCCTTATCACGACAAAGCGTTAGTCCTTAAGCTTCGCAGCCAAGAACTCACGGTTGAGGCGAGCGATGTGTGCGATAGAGATTGACTTAGGACACTGTGCCTGGCATGCACCAGTGTTAGTACAGTTACCGAAGCCGAGCTCGTCCATCTTTGCAACCATCGCCTTAGCACGACGTGCACCCTCTACCTTACCCTGAGGAAGCTTTGCGAGTGAAGATACGCGAGCCGCTACGAACAACATAGCAGAACCGTTCTTACATGTTGCAGCGCAAGCACCACAACCTACGCATGCTGCAGCATCCATAGACTCGTCAGCATCTGCCTTAGGAATAGGAATAGCGTTACCATCGGGCACAGAGTTAGTGCGTACAGAGATGAAACCACCAGCCTGCAAAATCTTATCGTAAGCACCGCGGTCAACAACGAGGTCGCGGATTACGGGGAATGCTGCAGAACGCCATGGCTCGATAGTGATGGTAGAACCATCCTCGAACTTACGCATGTACATCTGGCAAGTAGTTACAGCCTGTGATGGGCCGTGAGCGTGGCCATTGATGTGCATAGAACACATACCGCAGATACCCTCGCGGCAGTCGTGGTCAAATGCTACGGGCTCCTTACCTGCGTGGATAAGGTCGTTGTTAAGGATGTCCATCATCTCGAGGAACGATGTGTCCGAAGAGATGTTCTCAACCTTGTAAGTCTCGAACGCACCCTGACTCATAGCGTCCTTTTGACGCCATATCTTTAATGTAAAATTCATAGTTTAATCCTCTTATTAAAGTTCAACGTCAAATTAGTCTTTGTAGTTACGCTGTGCACGGTGTACGAACTCGTAGTCGAGCTGCTCGATAGTCATCTCGGGAACGTTGTCCATACCCTTGTACTCCCAAACTGCTGCGTAAGCAAACTTGTCGTCGTGACGCAATGCCTCGCCATCCTCAGTCTGGTGCTCAGAGCGGAAGTGACCACCGCAAGACTCCTCACGGTTCAAGGCGTCACGTGCCATAAGCTCACCCAACTCCAAGAAGTCCTCCAAACGGAGTGCCTTCTCGAGCTCTACGTTGAATGACTCGTTAGTACCAACGAGCTTGAGGTCTGCGTAGAACTCCTTGCGCAATGCCTGAATCTCTACAATAGCCTTCTCCAAAGACTCCTTAGTACGTGCCATACCTACGTTGTCCCACATGATGAGACCCAAACGCTTGTGGATATCGTCAACAGACTGGTTACCCTTGATAGCGAACAAACGCTCGATACGTGCGCGAACGCCTGCCTCTGCCTCGTCGAAGGCTGCAGTGTCGGTCTTAACCTTAGGTGCCTGAATCTTCTTTGAGAGGTAATCACCAATAGTGTAGGGCAATACGAAGTAACCGTCAGCAAGACCCTGCATAAGAGCCGAAGCACCAAGACGGTTAGCACCGTGATCTGAGAAGTTTGCCTCACCGATAGCGTACAAACCAGGAATTGTTGTCATAAGGTTGTAGTCAACCCAGATACCACCCATTGTGTAGTGTACAGCGGGGAAGATCTGCATAGGCTGCTCGTAAGGGTTAACGTCAGTGATCTCCTCGTACATATCGAAGAGGTTACCATAACGCTGCTTGATAGTCTCCTTACCCAAGCGCTCAATAGCTGTCTTGAAGTCAAGGAATACTGCCAAACCTGTCTCGTTAACACCAAAGCCAGCGTCACAACGCTCCTTAGCTGCGCGTGATGCTACGTCACGAGGTACGAGGTTACCGAATGCGGGGTAACGACGCTCCAAGTAGTAGTCACGATCTGCCTCAGCGATATCTGAAGGCTTCTTAGTACCCTTGCGGATAGCCTCTACGTCCTCCATCTTCTTGGGAACCCAGATACGACCATCGTTACGCAATGACTCAGACATCAAAGTCAACTTAGACTGCTGAGTACCGTGTACGGGGATACATGTGGGGTGAATCTGTGTGAAACAGGGGTTAGCGAAACCAGCACCCTTACGGTAACACTGGAATGCAGCTGAACCGTTAGAAGCCATAGCGTTAGTTGAGAGGAAGAATACGTTACCGTAGCCACCAGTTGCAATAACAACAGCGTGAGCACCGTGACGCTCAATCTCACCGGTTACGAGGTTACGTGCGATGATACCGCAAGCCTCACCATTCTCAACGACAACATCCAACATCTCGTGACGAGGATATGACTTAACTGAACCTGCAGCGATCTCCTTGTTCAATGCAGCGTAAGCACCCAAGAGGAGCTGCTGACCGGTCTGACCACGAGCATAGAATGTACGAGATACCTGAGCACCACCGAATGAACGGTTAGCCAAAAGACCGCCGTATTCACGTGCAAATGGTACACCCTGAGCTACACACTGGTCAATGATGAGGTTAGATACCTCAGCAAGACGATATACGTTAGCCTCACGAGCACGATAGTCACCACCCTTGATTGTATCGTAGAAGAGACGATAGATAGAGTCGTTGTCGTTCTGATAGTTCTTAGCAGCGTTGATACCACCCTGTGCAGCGATAGAGTGTGCACGACGAGGTGAGTCAGAGATGCAGAAAATCTTTACGTTGTAGCCGAGCTCACCGAGTGAAGCAGCTGCAGAGGCACCACCAAGACCGGTACCTACAACAATGATGTCCAACTTACGCTTATTAGCAGGGCTGACAACCTTAATAGCTGCCTTATGGTTGCTCCACTTCTGGGCCAACTCACCTGCTGGAGTCTTAGCATCTAATTTATAAGCCATAATATATTTGTGTTTTTATTGTTTCAACAAGTGAGGTAATTATACGAACAATACGAGCTCCTTCTGTGCGAGAGCAATGTACTCGTTGATGATCTCGGGGTTAGTCTGTGTCTGTACGAAGCAGAAGATAGCCACAGCAGCAAAGCCCAAGAGGATGAGTGTAGAAACAACGTTAGAAGCGAGCTTCAAGCGGGGGTACCACTTGTCGTTTGCAGCGCCAACGCTCTGGAACATAGACCAAACACCGTGTGTAAGGTGGAACCACAAAGCTACGAACCATACGAGGTAGAGAGCAACATTCCACCACTGTGAGAATGTGATCATCATAAGAGCAGCACCGTTTGTAGGAGCAACGTCAGCATAAGTAGCGCCGCAGCAAGTAGCTACGTCAGAAGCGTGACCGCCCAAGATCTCAACAAGCTGCATCTTAGACCAGAAGTGTACGAGGTGGAGGCCAAGACCAAGGATAACGATGATACCCAAAACGAGCATGTTCTTAGATGCCCAGCTTACGCCCTTCTCCTTAACAGTTACAGCGTAGCGCTGCTTACCGCGAGCACGGTAGTTGTCGAGGTTGAGGATGAATGCATAAACAAAGTGGATAAGCACCATCGCTGCCAAGCCAACAGTTGCAACGAGTGCATACCAGTTAGCACCAAGGAACGCACAGATCTTGTTGTAAGCTGCGGGTTCGATTAGCATTACGAGGTTCATTGCCATGTGGAAAAGAACAAATAATACAAGGGCGCAGCCTGTAAGGCTCATCACGACCTTCTTTCCCACTGATGATTTAGTTAGAAAACAACTCATAGTGTAAAAAAATTAGTTATATTTGTAAATAGTTTTGTCGTTTATTGTGCTACACGTAGCGCTCACCGCGATATAAACACGACAAATGCTTCTGCAAAGATAAGAAATGTTTGCAGAATAACAATACCAAATTGCACTTTTTACACGTTAAAAATAACAGATTTGAATCAATCTTAATTAATATATATAGGTAACCAGCTAATTATATCGCAATTATGGAGGATAAGAAGAGTATAAGAGCCGAGGTGCGCCGCCGCATAAAACTAATGTCAGATGAGGAAAAACAGAGTAGTGCGCGAGCTATTTTCGCCCAAGTGGAGACCACGGAGGCCTTTGCCCGTGCCCACTGCATCGCCCTGTTCGTGGCTATGTGGGACGAGGTGCCCACCACCGAGACTCTGGAGCGTTGGCGCGGATTGGGTAAGCGCGTTGTCGTACCGCGCGTCGAGGGAGATATAATGCGCTACTACGACTACCACCCCGATAGAATGACCGTGGGCGCCTTCGGCATCATCGAGCCAACGGGCGACGTAGAGGTATCGGCCGAGACCATAGATTTGATGATTGTTCCCGCGCGCGCCTTCACGCTTGGCGGAGACCGCTTAGGTCGTGGTGGCGGCTTTTACGATAAATATATGGCACTACCAGACTTCCATGCAGTGAAGTATGGTGTGGCCTTCGGTTGTCAGATATTCGACTCGCTACCCACCGACCCACACGATATAGCCGTAGAGACGGTATTTACAGCGTAAGAACAAAACGGGGCTACACCGATGGTGCAACCCCGTTCTCTTTTTAGCGTAAGCCCTTAGAGCTTAAGCTCCTTTGCGATATCCTCGAGCTTCTTGTCGAGCGCAGCCAAAGTCTCATCGAACTTATCAACAGACTCCAACTTAGCCTTCACGCCGAAGTAGAACTTAATCTTAGGCTCTGTACCTGATGGGCGTACCGAAACCTTTGTACCGTCCTCGGTAATCCACTGCAATACATTGCTCTTCTCGTCGATGCCCTCGATAGGTTTCTTCTCGCCTGTGCGCACATCAAGCTCCTCCAAAGTCTTGTAGTCAAGAATCTTAACTACGGGTGAGCCGAGGATTGCAGTAGGAGGTGTCTGGCGGTAGTCAACCATCATCTGCTGAATCTCCGCTGCGCCATCCTTACCCTTGCGAACTACGTTAACCAAGCCCTCGCGGAAGAAACCATACTTAACATAGAGCTGCTGCAACCACTCATAGAGTGTAATGCCCATAGTGTCGCGTGCCCATGCTGCAGCCTCAGCTACGAGTGTGATAGCTGCAACGCCATCCTTGTCGCGCACGAAGTCGCCAGGCAAGTAACCGAATGACTCCTCGCCACCGCCGATATACTTAGTCAAGCCCTCCTGCTCGCGGATAATCTTTGCGATATACTTGAAGCCTGTGAGGCAGTTGTAACACTTAACGCCGAAGTGCTCAGCTACTGCATCGGGCATCATAGATGTCACGATAGTCTTTACGACGAACTCCTTGCCGGTAATCTTGCCAAGCTCAGCCCAACGTGTGAGCTGGTAGCACATCAAGAGTACGAGGGTCTGGTTACCATTCAACAACACATAGTCGCCCTTACCTGTGCGGAGTGCCACACCAAGACGGTCAGCATCGGGGTCGGTAGCCATTGCGAAGTCGGCACCCTCCTTCTCAGCAAGCTCAATAGCCATAGCCATGGTCTTGCGCTCCTCGGGGTTGGGCGATGCAACAGTTGGGAAGTTGCCGTCGAGCACCATCTGCTCCTCTACACATATAATATTATTGAAGCCGTAGTTGCGCAATGACTGTGGAACAAGCTTCACACCTGCGCCATGCAAAGGTGTATAGACAATCTTCATGTCGTTATACTTAGCCACCGACTCGGGTGAGAGTGAGAGGTCCTTGATAGCTGCCAAATACTTCTGGTCGAACTCATCACCGAGGATGTGGATATTCTCGGCATTCTTGCCAGTGAGAACCTGACTGTTGTCGGTAATCTTACCCACCTCTGCGATGATGTTTACATCGTGGGGTGAAGTAACCTGTGAGCCATCGTTCCAGTATGCCTTATAGCCGTTGTACTCCTTAGGGTTGTGAGATGCTGTAACCATAACACCCGACTGGCAACCGAGCTCGCGGATTGCGAACGATAGTTCGGGAGTAGGACGGAGTGCATCAAAGAGATATACGATGAAACCGTTAGATGCGAAGATGTCTGCCACACGCTCAGCGAACATACGTGAGTTGTTACGGCTGTCGTGAGAGATAGCAACCTTGATCTCCTCGCCTGCAAAGTTGAGCTTAAGATAGTTTGCAAGTCCCTGAGTAGCAGCACCTACAGTGTAGATGTTCATGCGGTTAGTACCTACACCCATGATACCACGCAAGCCACCAGTACCAAACTCGAGATCCTTGTAGAAGCTCTCAACAAGCTCATTATGATTGTTCTCCATCAAGAAGCGAACCTCCTGCTTAGTTGCCTCGTCGTAGTTACCGTCGAGCCACGCCTGTGCTTTCGACGCTACCAACTTATCCAAATCGTTTGTCATAGTGCTATTAGTTATATTTATAGATTATTGTTTGTCGAGCAAAAAATCCGATATGCAAATATACAAAAAATTATTGAAACTCTACTATATCAGCGCATTAAATTTTCTTGCAAAAATTACGCCCTGGATGCCTTACTAAAAAAATCGAATTTTGCAACTCTTTTTCGAGTTTATTTTAATAAAATTATCCACATCTTTGCAGTGTCGAAAACGGCTTAATTGTCCCCGACAAATCGAGGCCGGTTTTAGCAAACCAAAAGATAAAAACGTAACTAATTGAAGCAGAGCATTTGAACTGTTTCAGGGGAGTTATCACCCCATAAAGATAAGAGGAAAAGAACGTGATGACGCATACGGACACATACACTAAAGTGTGGCAAGACTGTCTTGACAGACTCCAACTCACAATCACCGAGGAGGAGTATGTTAAGTGGTTTAAGCCCATCCGTCCTATCGGGTTTGATGGCTCAAACCTCCGCTTGCGTGTACCCAACGAGAGCTTCGTTGTAAACATCGAGAAACTCTTCCTCTCACGCCTCAAGCCCATCATCATGGAGCTATATGGCGCTGATACTCAGCTTCATTACGCCGTACCTCGTGAGGTGCGCCCACAACAGGTAGAGACTACCGCAACGGCAGTTCCCGAGTTTGCGCGCCCCATTGACACTGCAAAGATAAAAAATCCTTTTGCATTACCAGGTCTCCGACGCATAGTAATTGACCCACAGCTCAACTTAAACTACACTTTCGACAACCATATCGAGGGTGAGTGCAACCGCTTGGCACGCTCTGCGGGTATGGCCGTGGCAGTATCTCCCGGTAGCACTGCATTCAACCCATTATATATATATGGTGACTCAGGTTTGGGTAAGACACACATCGCCCAGGCTATCGGTCATGAGGTGCGTCAGCGTCACCCCGAATTGCAGGTGTTGTACGTCTCAATGAACAAGTTCCAGGCGCAGTTCCAGACAGCCTACAAAAATGGCGAGATCACAGACTTCATCCACTTCTACCAGATGGTCGATGTCTTGATTATCGACGACATCCAGGAGCTTACGGGTAAGACAGGTACACAGAACGTATTCTTCAATATCTTCAACCACCTTCAGCTTGCAGGCAAGCAGCTCATCCTTACTTCGGATAAGCCACCCGTGGAGCTCAAGGATATCGAGCAGCGCCTTCTCACTCGTTTTAAGTGGGGTCTCTCAGCACAGTTGAACGTTCCCGACTACGAGACTAAGGTCAAGATTATCCGTGCTAAGGCGCAGCGCCTCGGCACAAACATACCCGAGGATGTGGTTACATACCTTGCGGAGAACATCTCGGCAAATGTGCGTGAGATTGAGGGTGCCCTCTCGTCGCTTATCGCCAATGCCTCGTTCCTCGGCCGCAAGATCACAATCTCGCTCGCTAAGGATATCTTGAAGGTATACGTCAAGCTCACACAGCGCGAGATTACCATCGACCACATCGTGAAGGTTGTCTGCGAGTACTACGACATCGAGCTCGACACCTTTAACTCCACAAAGCGCACACGCGATGTAGCGCAGGCACGCCAGGTGGCAATGTTCCTCGCAAAGCAGCACACCAAGGCTCCGCTCACGGTTATCGGCTCATCAATCGGCGGTCGTAACCACGCTACAGTGCTCCACTCGTGCAAAGCAGTGGCGGACATGATGGATACCGACAAGGCATTCAAGGCACAGATTGAGGAGATTGAGAAGATAGTACTCAATAAAAATTAATAAAAGGGGTGGCTAAAAGTAATTTAGCTACCCTTAATTCTTCATTATGCTGAGTGGTTAATTTGTTGTCAGAAGGCTGCAGATACAACGCTCGGCAAAAAAATGCGGATAGGTTGTACTATGGTGTACTACCTATTCGCATTTTATTTTGTTAGCGGCAGTAGATGTTTGCCTTATCACAACAAATTAAAGACCTGTGATGCGCTTTATCTCGTTGAGCTTATTCAACGCCTCAAGGGGTGTCAACGAGTTAATATCTAAGCCCTTAATCTGGTCACGTATTGCCACTAGTACAGGGTCGTCGAGTTGGAACATCGAGAGCTGAATGTTATCCTTAGTCTCGATTGCCGATGCCGCCACAGCGCGCTTCTTGCCACGCTCCTTGATAGCGCCACTTGGCACAATCTCACCTGAACCATAGACCTTTTCGAGGTTACCGAGTATCGCCTCGGCACGCGACACGATAGAGCGAGGCATACCCGCCATGCGTGCTACGTGAATACCGAACGAGTGCTCCGTGCCACCACGCACCAACTTACGCAAGAAGACGATGTTGTTATCAACCTCCTTAACTGTAACGTGGTAGTTCTTCACGCGGGGCAACATATTTTCAATCTCGTTGAGCTCATGATAGTGCGTAGCGAAGAGCGTCTTAGCAGCACCGAGGCCATTGTTATGGAGATACTCCACCATAGCCCATGCGATAGAGATACCATCGTAGGTGCTTGTGCCACGACCAATCTCATCGAGAAGGACGAGTGAGCGGGGCGATATGTTATTTAGGATGCTTGCCGACTCCAACATCTCGACCATAAATGTTGACTCACCCTCCGCGAGGTTATCTGAAGCACCCACACGCGTAAATATCTTATCTACAACACCTATGCGCGCCGCCTTTGCTGGTACGAACGAACCCATCTGCGCCATAAGCACGATGAGTGCCGTCTGGCGGAGCAGTGCCGACTTACCCGACATATTGGGACCCGTAATCACGATAATCTGCTGCTCCGTAGTGTCGAGCTTCACGCTATTGGGAACGTACTCCTCGCCGATAGCCATAAGTGTTTCGATAACGGGATGACGACCATCCGTGATGTCGATAACATCCGAGTCATCCACCACGGGGCGCACATATCGACGCTCCGCAGCGATGCGTGCCAACGACTGCAAACAGTCGGTGTAGGCAATAGCCTGGGCATTGCGCTGCAAAGGCACGATGTACTGTGCGATAAACGCCACGAGCTGTGCGTAGATCTGCGTTTCTATCTGTACGATACGCTCCTCAGCGCCCAAAATCTTCTGTTCGTACTCCTTAAGTTCCTCGGTGATGTAACGCTCGGCGTCGGTAAGTGTCTGCTTGCGTATCCACGACTCGGGCACCTTATCCTTATGCGTGTTGCGCACCTCAATATAGTAACCAAAGACGTTGTTGTAGGCCACCTTGAGCGAGGGGATACCCGTAAGTTCGCTCTCGCGCTCTTGCAACGAGCGTAGGTAGTCCTTGCCATGAAGCGCTATGCGGCGCAACTCATCCAACTCCGCCGATACGCCCGACGCGATGATGCCGCCCTTATGTATCTGGTTAGTCTCAGGGTCAGGGAATATATCTGTTTCGAGGCGCTTTACGACCACCTCCAACGTATCGAGACGCTCTGCCAAGGCGAGCAATGCCTCACAGTCTGTTGACTCCATCATCGCCTTAACCATCTCCACAGCACGCAATGAGTGCTTCAGCTGTATAAGCTCACGGGGCGTGATGCGCTCGGTCGCTATGCGCGAGGCCATGCGCTCGAGGTCGCCAATAAGGGCTATCTGCTCACGCATCGAGAATGCAAAGTCGGCATCCTTGACGAAGTGCTCGACAACATCCTGGCGCTGTGCAATCTTCTTAGTATCCATAAGTGGCATTGCCACCCAGCGCTTTAGCTGGCGGCCGCCCATTGGTGTAAGTGTGCGGTCGATGGTATCGACAAAGCTGCATCGTGCCACCGTACTATTCGAGTTGAAAAGCTCGAGGTTACGGATGGTGAAGCGGTCAATCCACACCGAGTCGCCACGCTCAATGCGCGAGATGGATGATATATGTGCCGTCTGCTTATGCTCCGTGAACTCCAAGTAGTAGAGGATAGCTCCCGCCGCCGAGATACCTGCGCTCATGCCCTCGATGCCAAAGCCCTTGAGTGACTGAACGCCGAGCTGCTTCATGAGCTTATCGCGGTTTACGCTCTCGGAGAATACCCACTCGTCTAGGCGGTAGGTGTAGTGCTTAGTGCCAAAGGCATCGTTGAAGCGCTCCTCCATGCCACGCTGAAAGACAATCTCGCGGGGCTGAAGGTTAGAGATGAGTTTATCGACGTATGTGTCGTCGCCCTCAGCTACGTAGAACTCACCTGTCGAGAGGTCGAGGAATGCTATGCCCGTAGTTGTCTTAGCAAAATAAACAGATGCAAGGAAGGTATTTTCCTTACCCGCAACAAGGTTCTCACCCATAACGATACCGGGGGTAACCATCTCCACCACACCACGCTTAACGAGACCCTTAACCATCTTTGGGTCCTCGAGCTGCTCACATATCGCCACACGCTCACCCGCCCTCACGAGCTTAGGCATGTAGTTATCCAAGGCGTGATATGGGAAACCCGCCAACTCGACATACGACGCAGCACCATTGGCACGACGCGTAAGCGTGATACCCAAGATACCACTCGCCTTGATAGCATCCTCGCCGAAGGTCTCGTAGAAGTCACCTACGCGGAATAGGAGTATCGCATCGGGGTGAATGGCCTTGATTTGGTAGTATTGCTTCATCAGAGGAGTCTCGACGTACTTCTTCTCCTTAGTCGCCTTAGCCTCTGTAGTGTCACTATTTTTCTTTGGTCTGCTCATTGTATTTCGGGGCATATATATATCCTTGCAAAGGTAGTAAAAAAAATGGGATATATGGACTCATAGAGATTTTTTTACACTCAAGCTTTGAGTTTCGCAAGATTAGTATTAACTTTGTAAGGATATAACCCAGAACATAAAACTATAATACGATAATACTATGGCAGGAAAAGTTCCTACTCCTCACATTGGAGCACAGATGGGCGAAATCGCCGACAGAGTAATCATGGCTGGTGACCCCTTGCGCGCAAAGTTCATGGCAGAGACCTTCTTGGAGAACCCCGTACAGTACAACAGCGTGCGTGGCATGCTCGGCTACACAGGCACTTACAAGGGTAAGCGTGTATCGGTTCAGGGCCACGGCATGGGTATCCCCTCAATCGGCATCTACACATACGAGCTCTTCAACTTCTACGACGTGAAGCGCATCATCCGCTGCGGTTCGGCAGGTGCTTACGACCCTAACCTCAAGCTCGGTGACGTGGTATTTGCAATGGGCTCTTGCACCGACTCTAACTATGGTGCACAGTTCAACCTTCCTGGCACATTTGCCCCCATCGCCGACTTCGAACTCTTGCGTGCAGCAGCAGCTAAGGCCGAGGAGCTTGGTATAGACTACAAGGTAGGTAACGTCTTGGCAAGTGATGTATTCTATGGTGACGATGCTGAGAGCTGGAAGCAGTGGCAGAAGATGGGCGTAATGGCTGTCGAGATGGAGGCTACAGCACTCTATATGAACGCAGCACGCGCAGGTAAGAGCGCACTCTGCATCTGTACAATCTCCGACTCGTTGGTACACGGCACTGCATGCTCTGCCGAGGAGCGTCAGACATCCTTCACGAATATGATGGAGATTGCGTTTAACATCATCTAACATTCAAAGGGGGCGCAAGTCCCCTTTCTTTTTCTTATGAACGAAATTGTCAACCGCATACCCAAGATTGTTGCGTCGCAACGTGCATACTTTCGTAGCCACGAGACCCTGTCGATAGAGTTTCGCCTTAAGATGTTGCAGAGGCTACGCGAGGCTATAATTAAGCATGAGCGAGAGCTCACCGAAGCACTATATCGTGACCTACACAAGAGCTACGAGGAGGCATACCTTACGGAGATAAGCATCGTGCTGGGCGAAATTGACAACTTTCTAAAGCACCTCAAGCAGTGGGCGGCGCCATCAAAGAAAGAGACTCCACTCAAACTAAAACCCTCAAAAAGTGCCATCATAACCGAGCCGCTGGGCGTATCGCTTATCATAGCACCCTGGAACTACCCCGTACAGCTGCTACTCAACCCCCTTGTAGGCGCCATTGCGGCGGGTTGCACTGCCGTACTAAAGCCCTCGCCATATGTTCCCAACGTGGCGGAGGCACTCGATAAGCTTATTAATGAGTGCTTCAGCGAGGAGTATATAGCCGTGATACAGGGACATCGCGACATAAATAGCGCACTACTCAAGGAGCGCTACGACATCATCTTCTTCACGGGCTCTCCCGACCTCGGCCGCGTGGTTATGCGTGCAGCAGCCGAAAACCTCACGCCCGTAATCCTGGAGTTGGGAGGCAAGAGCCCCGTAGTAGTGGATAAAAGTGCCAATATTGAGGTTGCGGCAAAGCGCATTGCGTGGGGCAAGAGCCTTAACGCTGGTCAGACATGCATAGCTCCAGACTACCTACTTATCCACCGCGAAGTTAAGGAGCAGTTTATCGAGGCCTTCAAACGTGCGATAGTTGAACTTCATGGCGAAGATGCACAGAGGAGTAATCACTACGTGCGCATGGTATCGACAAAGGCTTTTGAGCGTGTGAGTGGCTACATAAAGGAGGGTACAATTCGCCATGGTGGCAGAGTAGATGCCCTCGACCGCTACATCGAGCCCACGCTATTGGATAATGTCTCGGTGGATAGTGCCGTGATGCGCGAAGAGATATTTGGTCCCGTGTTGCCAATCATAGAGATTGAGAGCATAGACCAGGCTATAGAGTTTATAAACGATAGAGAGAAGCCCTTGGCGTTGTATGTATTTGCTGATGAGGCGAGTGCCAAGCATATTATAGCACACACCTCGTCGGGTGGAGCATGTATCAACGATGTTATAATGCACATCGCCAACGAGCATATGCCCTTTGGTGGAGTGGGCAACTCGGGCATGGGTCGTTACCACGGTCGCGACTCGCTCTACACCTTTTCGCACCGCCGCGCAGTATTGAATACTCCTACATGGCTCGACCTGCCCTTTAGGTATATGCCCTACAAATGGTTCAAAAGAATAAAGAGGCTACTATAAGTGGCCTCTTCTTGTATCATACTGGTGGATAATGTTGTCGATGTATGCCTCAAGTTCGGGGCTCGCGATAATCTCCGTATCATCCAGGAGTCCCATAACGAAGCGGCCCACGCCAATATAGTTGCAGACCTTAGTGTCGAGCATCCAGTGCGCATCATCAATGGGCCGTATATCGCGCTCGGCCAAGGGGTACTCCTCAATAAGGAGGTTGCGCGCCAGCATGCCGAGCTTAACCTGTACACGGTGCTGCTCAAAGCCCGTCATACGAAAGACATCTATGTAGCCCTGCTCATGCTTCTCAGCACACTGCCATGGTGTATTGAGCACCTCAACCGAGCCAATACGTGCAACCTTAAAGAGCTTATTCATGGAACTCTCGGGCTCGTAGCACCACAACTGCACATAGTTCGTAGTGAAGCCGAAGGGCTCGACAACTCTATTGCGCGTCACACCTGCATGTGACGAGGCATAATCCACAAGTACGACTTGACAACGATTCTCGATAGCCTCCTGCAAGCGGTTTACGTTCTGGGCATTCTTACCCTTAACGATGCTTGCCGCCATGGCGGTAGAGTTATATACAGTGGATAGCTTACGGCGTAGGTTCTGCTTAAGGGTATTGGTGTCATCCAAGCCCTCGAGCAACTGGTTGAAGATGTGAGCCTCCTCGTCCGTGAAGTGCACAAGCTGTGATATATCCTTGAAGTAGCGGCTCTCCTTGCCGAGTTTATAGACGCCACCCTCGAGTTTATGTACCACGAAGCCGGCATTTTTGAAGGTGTCGATATAGCGGTATATGGAACGATACGAAGTGTCGAGGCGCTCAGCGAGATCCTCGACAGTATAGTTTACGTTTGCCGTCATCAGCTTCATCAGCCGAAGTAGGCGCTCAACTTTTGGTTGCTCCACAGTGCTATTTCTCTACGAATACCTGGAAGATAAGAGGCGTGAAGGCCTGAATCTCGGTAGATGTGGTAGTCACGGTTACCGATGTATCCTCGCCGCTAGTATAGCCGTAGTTATAGCCATAGTAGTAAGGGTTGTAACCGTAGTATCCATTGTTATACATGTTACCATAACCATAGCCATAGTAGCCATTCATATAGTTCATGTAGTTCAGATAGTTGGTGTAATCGTAGTACGCCTGATTGGAATTTGTTGTGGTAGAAGTTGTAGAACCTGTCTGCCCAGTAAGACCATAGGCGTATGTCGAAACGGTAAGAATTGTTGCCCACTGACCACGACGCAACGTGGGGATAGCATAGTTCCAGGCTAAAATATAGTCATTCTCCAATGGGTCCAAAGTCTCAAATACCAATGCTTCACCAACACTCTCCGACTTACCATAGATAATCTCCTTAACCTCTGGAATATTTGTATCAAAGATAAAGCCATCGAGGAAGCGGCCTACATACCATATCTGTGCTACCGAACTCGTATTTAATGAGTCAGCCTCAAGCACCTCATCATAGGTGATACCAGCACCAAAACGCTCTACAAGGGCATCGTTGATGCGACGGTCAACATCGCTGAGGTTTGAATAGACTTCACCCGCCTGATATTTGTTCTCCGATACATCCTCACGGTTGTACATCAGCTTATCGGCTGCCACAGCATCGAAGTTGAACGTCTGGTGTGCGGGAGAGTATGAGTAGTTCACCAAGAGGTGCTCCAACGTATCAATGGGCTGGTGCCAGCGGCCATCGAAGAACTCCAAGGGGCGCAAGTCAACCTCCTCTTCGGTCTCGTCATCGCCACGTGTGATAATGCGACGACGGCGAGCCTTAGTCTCCTCGCTCTCCTGGTCCTCCTTCTCGGTCTTATGCTCGGTGCAGAGACCACCATTTACCGTTGCAAAGGCCTCAACACGACCACCCTCGTATGCCACGGGATTTGCAACATGGCCATAGATAGACATATCGACAACCAAGGGCTTACCCTCCTCGAGGCCATACTGACCCTCGTAGCCACCATCTGCGCTCTCGCTTGCTACGATAGCCGAGGGTAGATAGAGACGCAACTTTGTGCCATAGCGCACCTCGACCTCCTCACCATCAATAGTGAGCTTGTTGAATGTTGCAAGGTAGGTACCCTCCATCATCGTTGTTGACTCCTTACCACTAAAGCGGAACGAGGGAACGTAGTGTGTGTAGTCGGTATATGTGCCGAGTTGCTTTGCTATCTTCCAGTCGCGGGTCTCACAGACAGTACCCTCGAGATCACGACCCGTAAAGTCGAACCACAACCACACATCCTGACCCGTGATAGCAAGAGAGTCTGCGCAACCTGGATCGAGCACCTCAACATAGTAGCCACCCTCCTCCTGGTAGTTGTCCAAGAGCTCAGGTTTATACTTGTTAATCCACGCCTTAAGCGAGCGCTGCTCAATATCGTTAAAACTTATTGTAGGCTCCTCGACGCACGACACCGCCATAAGGGCGACTGCGAGCAACGAAGCGATACCAACAAACAATCTATTCATAGTATATCTCAAGTTCTTTATTTAACATCAACAATATCGATGTACCACACCACAGCAGACTTTGCTGGCACCATGCCAACATAGTGCTTGCCGTATGCCTCATCGTAGGTGAGGTATATCTCTACGCTATCACCCTCACGGCAGCCCACAAGTGCTGTCTCGAGACCTGGAAGAATCTCCTCCTTGCCCAATGCAACGACCATAGGGTCTGTGGTCCACTCATACTCGGTATTAAGACCCAAATTCTCAAGCTCCGCAATCGAGTCGGGGTCGTTCGTAGCATACATATTCGCTACGGTAGGCTTCGAATTGGTAAAGACGTAGGCTGTATATACAATCTCTATCTGGCTGCGGCTTGTAACCTCGGACCACTCCTCACGCCCCTCTGCATAGTAGGTTGCAATATAACGATAGATATTTAAGCCCCAATGTGTGTAGAAATGGGGGTCGGGCGTAGTCTGTGCAGGCACGTCTGCCTCTGCCACAAGTCGTGGTTGGTGCGACGAGGTGAGGTAGCGACTTATATTGTTCTGCTGACCTGTGAGCACGGTGTCATTCTCGTTGCTACACGACACAACAAATGCTGCGGCGAGTGCCACAACAACCATAATAGCTACGTTGTATAATCTTCTCATATCCATATAAGCGCACAAAGTTAACAAATATTTTGCAACTACGCGACTTTTTTAATGAAATTAAAATATAAGGCAACTACAAATGCTTCAACGCAGCACGCACAGCCTCCTCGACAGCCATCGAGGGGTTCTCCTTGAAGATAGCCTTGAGTGCCTTATCCGATGCCGCCTTCTGGAAGCCCAACATCTGCAATGCCGCAAGAGCCTCATCATAGACGACGTTGTTCGCAGCAGCGGCAACAACAGGCGTATCCATGGTGTCGGCACCAAGCTCCAACATCTTGCCCGAGAGCTCCACAATAATCTTCTGTGCCGTCTTGAGGCCCAGGCCTTTAACATTCTTCAAAAGCACGGCATTCTCGGTTGCTATGATGTTCTGCAACTCGCGAGGCGAGTAGGTAGAAAGTATCATTCGCGCGGTGTTACCACCCACACCCGAGACGCTGATAAGACGGCGGAAGAGCTCGCGCTCAATCTTTGTTGCAAAGCCAAAGAGCGCCTGCTGATCCTCCCTAACAACAAAATGTACATAGAGGCGAGCCTCACTAGCACCCTCGATAGCGGAATAGGTATTGAGCGATATGTGGATGAAGTAGCCCACACCCGCAGCCTCAACAACGGCATACGTGGGGCTCAACTCATCAAGTTTTCCATGTATATATTCGTACATAACTTATATCTTTAATAGAAGTAACTCTAAAATAATCTAAAATTTTTACAAAAGTAAATAAATTTTTCTTACCTTTGTATTTTGAATTTGAAAATTAACTAATAAAGAGAATAAAAACTATGAAAAAGAGTCTTTTATTTGCCTTGGCAGCTGTAGCAATGCTTTGTGCATGTAACAACAAGGAGGAGAAGGCAGACAAGAGTAGCGAGGCTACAACAAGCGACAACACTGAGACACTCGCAGTTGAGTGCGTAACAAGTGGCGATGTTGTATATATCGACGTTGATTACATCATGGCATCAAGCAAGTTGTATGCTGCCGAGGGTAAGGCCTTGGAGACAAAGATGCAGGAGTTCCAGACACGCGCCGTGACAACACAGGATGGCTGGGCACAGAAGGAGCAGAGCATCGCTTCGGAGTACAACAAGTTGCAGAAGGATGCTGTGAAGATCCAGGAGGACTACCAGAAGGGTCTCATCACTACACTTAGCTATCAGCAGAAGATGGAGGAGCTCGCAAAGAAGGAGCAGTCTATCGTAACACGCGGCAACTCTTTGCAGACTAACGCACAGAAGGAGGGCGAGCAGCTTGCAAAGGATGAGCAGGCATTGGCTGAGGAGCAGATCGTTCTTATGAACCGCTTCCAGGAGCTCACTCGCAAGGCTCTCGGGGAGATCAACGCTGACAAGCGCTACAAGATGATCCTCAACGCAGCATCTGTTATCGACGCAGATCCTACGCTCAACATCTCAAGCATCGTACTCGAGAAGGTTGACGAGCTCTACGAGGCTGGCGCTTTGGAGTAATCCGTAGGCTGACCTTGCAACAGCATAAGATGCCGATATGCGCTTGCACGTCGGCATTTTTAACTACCACACACAATTATTAACAGTAGCCGAGCATCCTATTATGGGATTTATACCATTTACCTTTGTTGACGTAATAGACATCCTGCTTGTGTCAACGCTCTTCTATGGTCTCTACCGAGCAATGAAGGGCACAAGCGCGCCATATATTATGGTCGGCATATTCTTCATCTACCTTGTCTGGATCTTGGTCAAGACATTCAACCTTGTACTCTTCTCAACAATCTTGGGACAGATTATCTCGGTGGGTGTCATCGCCATCCTCATCATCTTCCAGCCCGAGATACGCCACTTCTTGCAGGCTATCGGTCGCCAGCGTGAGCGCTTCGAGTGGCTCACACGCATCTTCGACTTCCGCCACCGCAGAGGTGCTAAGGAGATTGACCTTCAGCCTATTGTCGAGGCGTGCCAGGAGATGGGCGAGCAGAAGGTGGGTGCACTTATCATCATCAAGCAGTCTAACGACCTTGGCATCGTCGAGGAGAGCGGCATCGCCATCGACGCTAAGGTGTCGTCATCGCTTATACAGAATGTATTCTTTAAGAATGCCCCCTTGCACGATGGTGGCATGGTGATTAGTGGCGACAGAGTGGTTGCAGCGAAATGTGTGCTTCCCTCAACACAGCAGGAGGTCCCCAAGTCGTATGGTATGCGTCACCGCGCGGCCTTGGGCATGAGCGAGGTGTCGGATGCTATCATCATCGCGGTATCGGAGGAGACGGGAGGCATATCGTTGGCTCACGACTCGGTTATCAAGCGAAACATCGACCCCAAGCAGCTGCAACAATCTATACGCAAGCTTATGCACATCAACAATAAGCGACGCGTTGAAAAGGAGCAGGCAGAGGAGTAAATAGAAGAGTGGTTGTCCAGAATGTTCGGGGCAACCACTCTTACTTTAATGTGCGCTGTATGTATGATGTGTAGTCTCGTACCACAGGTTTGTAGTCGGCATCTACCATCAGCGTTGAAGATATCATAAAGTCGGCTGATGAACGATTTATCGCCGTAGGCACATTGTATAACGTAGCTAATCGCAACAAGGCCTTAACATCGACATCGTGTGGCTGTGCAGACATGGGGTCCCAGAAGAAGATGAGCATGTCGATTTCGCCGTTTGCAATCATCGCTCCGAGCTGCTGGTCGCCACCCAATGGACCCGACTTAAGCATGGTGATGTCGAAGTGCGAGTGCGCTGCATCCTTGGCTCTGCGCTCCATAAGTGTCTCGGCGACGATGCGGCCTGTTGTGCCGGTACATATCAGGCGGTGTGATAGGAGCTTTGCCCAGTTCCATGCGACCCACTCCGCGAGGTCATGCTTCATGGCGTCGTGTGCCACAAGCGCAATTGATAGTCTCTTACTCATAAATTCATTCAAATTAGTTAATCTCGTTTAATCCTTTTTTCACGCTGCAAAAATAGGACAACGATGTTTCGTTATCACGACAACACCGTTAATTTATTGTTACGAAATTGTGAAGCGAGACACAAAAATCCTATTCTTAATAGCAATGTTCCCCGAAGAGTGTTGTTCGTTTGGAAAATTATTTTTAATTTTGTAATGCTATTGCAGAAATAGCAAACATACTGAAAGTGTTTTTCGCAATCCTTACTTGAAAACGTGGTAGTTTTCTGAACTAAGGGAGAAACGAATGGCACTCATTTCTTGTATAGCTATGTGGCTGTATGCATTTGGCGTACCTACCCCATACTATCCAAGTGTGGGGCATTGTATCGTTTGTTTTAGTTCAGGTCATTCCACAACCTTCAAGTAAACATTCGTCAAATCAACTCCACACTTTCTTATTTTATATTACACCCCGCATAGGAGTTGTGCGAGGAGCGACAAAACAAACAAAACCATGAGAAAACTTTTTCTATTTGCAATTTTAGCTATTGCCACATCATCATGTTCTACGCTTAAAAACACAGCAACGACTCACGATTTCAACATGAACGCGCCATATACCGTGCCGGTAATTGCAGACTTGGAGATATCGGAAAATAGAATTTTGCATGTCTATATTCCGTCCAATAACGTACGAAGAGGAGGCACTCAAAACGTTATCAACACAGCCATAAGAGAGGCTCTTGCAACAAACGGCAATGCCGATGTTCTCGTAGGACTCGAAACACAAGTACGATTCAATGTCATAAAGAAGATAAAGTCGGTTGTTGTTACGGGTTATCCTGCAAAATACAAAAATTTCAGACAGCTGGATGAAGAGGTATGGTATAGCACGCCTTATTTCCATGTGCAGTACGACAACTGCAATGCTTCGAAACGTAGATAAATTCTCAAACGCACGCAAAAAAACATGAAGCGTTATATTTTAACCCTAATACTATCTCTCGTCACACTCTGTTCATACGGACAGAGTGGACGACTGATATATGGTTGCGTCTATGGCGAGAAGAATATGCCGCTACAAGGCGCAAAGATTACAACCCCGAACGGCGAACTAATCTGTACAACAGACCAAAATGGACAATTCAATGCCCAATCTTCGACCTATATCAAGGAGATTGCTGTGCTTCACGACGACTACCAAACAAAGTATGTGAAGATTGATGGCTCGTACCTAATCATCAAGTTGAGAGCTGCAACGCAGACCTACACCGAGACAACAGACAATGTTGTCGATGCAGAAGAAGAGGTGCAAACCACAAATCTTATTGCAGAACACGAGGCTCGCATAGCTAACGAACGACGAGCAGCTGCCGAAGAAGCGGCTAAAATCAGAGCCGAGAAGATAGCAAAATTAGAAGTAGAGCGCGCAGCTGCCAAAGAAGCTGCGAACGCGGAGAGAGCTCGCATAGCAGAACAACGTCGCCAAATGTATGCCGAAAAGCAAAAGGGGTTTGGCTCTATAGTAGAGCTATCGTTCACACTTGCCTCAAACAACTTATTTGACAATGCTAGTATTCGCTATATAGCTGGCTATAGATTTAACAATCAGATATATATAGGCGGTGGCATAGGCGCTAATATACATTATTATAGCCAACCATCTGATTATTACAATTCTAATAACGATATGCTTCTTGCGCCTTCACGCTTTTCTACTTCTGCATTTGCCTACTTCAAGGCTAATTTCATCAACCGTAGATGCTCTCCATTTATAGCAGTGGCTGTGGGATATAATTTGTCAAAACCGCAGACGTTGCGTCTTAAACTTACGGATGCGAAATATAGCACTTCAGGAATCTTTGCTAACCCACAATTGGGCCTCAATTTTCGCACTTCGCAAAAGTCTAGCATCTATATAGCCATAGGTTGCCAATGTGTAGTTATCCCTCATCTCAAAGACTATACTACCTACGGTGCTACCATTAAGTCAAAAATCGGTTGCGGCGTGGACATGCACATTGGATTCACATTCTAATAGAGAATATATAATATGAAAAGATTATTTATAGGGTTAATAACGTGTGTTACGTACTTTGTCGGGTGTACTGAAGTTTACGTGGGTTTGAATCCAGAAGATATTCTCAATATTTCAGTTAATAGTATTGATATAGGTTGTGAGGGTGGTAACACAGAAGTTATCGTAGAGTCGATGTGTGCTTGGAAAATAGACACTAAAGATTGTAGCTGGGCTACTATCGACACCAAAATTGGCGATAAAGGTAAAAGCAAACTCACCATTACCGTATTGGAGAATACAACTTGTGATAAGCGCACAGCAACATTCTCAATTGGCGATTACAATCGTGATATACAGCGCGATATCATTATTACGCAAGATGCTAATACACCCAATTTAGAGCTTTCAACAACAAGCATCGAGGCATCTATGGATGGTAGCGCAAAGAGTGTAACTGTTAAATCGAACGTGAGCATTACCGTTAGCTCATCAGAGGAGTGGTGTACAGTAGATAAAACCACACTTTCACGAGGTAATAATCAGGTTAAGATCTCCATTGAACATAATCATACTACCCAATCTCGTAGCGCAATTGTGACATTTAGCAACGAGGAGTATGACATCATGCGTGAGATTGAGATTGTTCAGGAGGCGTTAGAGCCCAATTTAGAGCTTTCAACAACAAGTATCGCAACTTCTATGTATGGTGACACAAAGAGTGTAACTGTTAAATCGAATGTGAGCATTACCGTTAGCTCATCAGAGAAGTGGTGTACAGTAGATAAAACCACACTTTCACGAGGTGATAATCAGATTAACATCTCCATTGAACATAATCATACTACCCAATCTCGTAGCGCAATTGTGACATTGAGCAACGAGGAGTATGACATCATGCGTGAGATTGAGATTGTTCAGGAGGCTAGTACGCCAGACATAACTGTTGATATGGAGTCATTAAGCATTAATGGACATAGTGCTACTGAGTTTATTACTATCCAGTCGAGTATCCCGTGGATTGCGTCTTGCGACCTTGATTGGTTATCATTATCCAGATTAGAAGGGGAGATTGGACGCACCACACTATCAATAAATATTTCAAGAAACGAAACCGGAAATAAAAGACAAGGAAGCGTGATATTATCAAATGACGAATATCAAGTCTATACTACTATCATCATTGAACAAGAGAGCCTATATGTTATGTACTACACAGCTCTGTCGAAGGTCACTCCATACAATAGCACGAGTTTTAATGTTAATATTTTAGATAATATCTGGGAGGATGGTAAAGGTGAAATATTTTTTGATGGCCCCATTACATACATCGGCAAGGACGCATTTAGATATTGCGACAACCTTACAAGCATAATTATTCCCAATAGCGTAACAGAGATTGGAGAGTATGCTTTCGCGTATTGCGAAAACCTTACTAGCATAATTATTCCCAATAGTGTAACTTGGATTGAAAATCACGCTTTTTGTCGTTGCGAAAACCTTACAAGTGTAACTATTCCCAACAGCGTAACCTCGATTGGAGAGAGTGCTTTCTTTAGTTGCAATAACCTTGAGAGCATAACCATTCCCAACAGCGTAACCTCGATTGGAGAGTTGGCTTTCTATGGTTGCGAAAACCTTACAAACGTTACTATTGGCAGTAGCGTAACATCGATTGGGAATAAAGCTTTCGCGTATTGCGAAAACCTTACTAGCATAATTATTCCCAATAGCGTAACAGAGATTGGAGAGGATGCTTTCTGGTGTTGCACAAACCTTGCAAGCGTTACTATTGGCAGTAGCGTAACATCGATTGGAAATAGTGCTTTCTATGGTTGCGAAAACCTTGCAAGCGTTACTATTGGCAGTAGCGTAACATCGATTGGAAATGGTGCTTTCGATAGTTGCGACAACCTCACAAGCATAACTATTCCCGATAGCGTAACGGAGATTGGAGAGGATGCTTTCCATAATTGCGAAAACCTTACAAACGTTACTATTGGCAGTAGCGTAACGGAGATCGGAGAAGGAGCTTTCTCTTTGTGCAAAAACCTAGAACACTTCTATGGTAAATTTGCATCAGCTGATGGTCGTTGCCTGATTATTGACAGCACACTAAACTCATTTGCGCCTTATGGATTAACTGAATATATAATCCCTGATAGCGTAACATCGATTGGAAATAGTGCTTTCTATGGTTGCGACAACCTTACAAGCATAACTATTCCCAATAGCGTAACATCGATTGGAGAGAGTGCTTTCGCGTATTGCGACAACCTTACAAACGTTACTATTGGCAGTAGCGTAACATCGATTGGAAATAGGGCTTTCACGTATTGCGAAAACCTTACTAGCATAATTATTCCCAATAGCGTAACGGAGATTGGAAATGAAGCTTTCTATCTTTGCACAAACCTGGAAAAGGTGTATTGCAAAGCCACAACACCGCCTAATGTGCTATATGACGAATATTATTGGTGGAGCGCATTTGCGTACAACGCCTGGGGACGCAAGATTTATGTTCCGCGTGAGTCCGTTGCAGCATACATAAGTGCTGGTGGATGGAAGGAGTATGCCAGCGCAATTGTAGGCTACGACTTTTAGAATGGCGTGGTAGTAGAGTAATGCTTTGCTCGCGACTAACGATTTATCTCTCTTAATATCTGCCGAGTGGGTTTCCGCTCGGCAGATTTTGTTTTTACAGACTGTCTGCTGAGCGTAGCGAAGCATCTCCTCGAAGCCGAAAAGAGTCAACGCACATGGTGTACTCACAGCGAGGAGATTCTTCACTTCGTTCAGAATGACACACCACGATCATGTCATCTTGAGCAAAGCGAAAGATCTCAAGGTCTGCGTGACGGTCACTGGTCCTACTGACTGTGAGATCTTTCGCTACGCTCAGGATGACATAGCATATAACTCATCACGTCATTGCGAGGAATTGCATTTGATGCCCTTACTGATACCCGATACTTTCCATGCAATTCCGTGGCAATCTACCGCTGTTAAAGAGACGTGAGAGACGAGAGAAACGAAAAGGACAAGAGGGACGGGAGGGACAAAAGAGAAGTCGCGGAAGAATGGACAAACGACAATGTAGCTGTTAACACAGTTATCTCAGTTTACCCATCAAGAAACCTTACTACTCTATCGACTCTTCCTAACTACTCACAAGAAACATCAAGGGCTGTCCGCAGGTGTCGGACAGCCCCTATATTCCATTAAATACTTCCAATACATAACAGTATCATACCTATAAGAATTAGCAAGAGGTCGAGGGCTTTGGCCTTGAGGTTGCGCTCGCCAAAGAGCAGGGCACCGCAAAGGAAGGTGACAATAACCGACGAGCGGCGTATCATCGACACCACAGCAATCATGGCGTCGGGGTCGTCAAGCGCATGGTAGTAGCAGAAGTCGGCGCATGAGACAAAGAGTGAAATAAGCGGGATTGTCCACACCCACTTGAAGGGTTCGCTATGACGGCGGGGCATCCACACAACAAGGGCGATAACGACCATCATAACGAGTTGGTAGAGGCCGAACCAGCTCTGCACAAAGAGGGGGTGGAGCGAACAATTTGCGATAAGGAACTTATCGTAGAGGCCACTAACGGCGCCAAGTAGCATTGCGGCAAACAGTGCCCACACATAGCGGTTACTACGGAAGTTGATGCTCTCCTTGCTTCCCGCGCGGCTCAATAGGTAGAGCGACACAATAGTCAAGAGCACACCACCCCACTGCCATAGATTAAGTTCCTCGCCAAAGAGTAGGAGCGCACCCACTAGCACCACAACGGGGCGTGTGGCATTCACGGGACCAACGATAGTCAAGGGTAGGTGTTTTATGGCGTAGTAGCCACACAACCACGACGATAGCGTAATAGCAGCTTTGAGTGCTACAAGTGCATGATCCCCCGCATCACCGCGCACCGAGGCGAGTGCCGTACCCTCGAAGAGCCCCAAGCCTAACTCGGCATCGAGGATTATGGGGGAGAATAGTATGGTAGAAAAGAGTGTGTTGAGGAGCAGCACAACGACGACAGCATTGCCCGCAAGCGAGCGCTTCTTAGCGACATCGTAGAGACCAAGAAGCATAGCCGAGAGTAGCGCCGCACCAACCCACATACTACCTATAAATCAAAAGGTTTGCGATAAGACATACAGCCAACGACATGCTCGCCATGGCATTAAGCGTGCCAAAGGCGATGCCGATGTTTCGTTGCTTGGTGGGGGTAACTAAGTAGTGCTCCAGAGCCAAAATCGCGGCAAAGAGCGCACATCCCAGACACAAGAGCCATGTGCAAGGCTGCGAGAATGCGAACCACACCAAGAGACCGACGCTTGCGAGGTGCAGCATGGCACTGATAACCAACGACGTAGTAGCCGAGAAGTGCGAGGGGATGGAGTGCAAACCGCGCTTGCGGTCAAACTCCGCATCCTGAAGCGCATAGATGATATCGAAGCCCGCGCACCATGTTGTAACCACCGCAGCCAAGATCCAGCACTCCACAGCCGTAGTGCCCGTAACGGCGATATAGGCACCTACGGGGGCGATGCCTAGCGATATGCCCAATACGATATGTGCCATAGCAGTAAATCGCTTGCAGTAGCTGTAGAACATCACTACAAAGAGTGCCACGGGCGAGAGCCATGCACACAAGGGATTGATAGTAAGCGTAGTAGCGATAAATAGCAGTGCGTTAATCACGATAAAGACAACAGCACCGCGCGACGATATAACACCCGCGGGAATCTCACGGTTTGCCGTGCGGGGGTTCTCGGCATCTATCTTACGGTCTGCCCAGCGGTTGAAGCCCATGGCGACATTGCGAGCAAAGACCATACACGCCACGACCTGCAACAGCACAATCCACAACACCGAATCGTGCTCCGCCGTCATCCACGCATAGGTGAACGACAACAGCGCAAAGGGCATGGCGAATATCGTGTGCGAGAACTTTACGAGGCGTAGATAATCTCCAATCTTACTCATAGAGGCATCCGATTATAGCTTAATTACCTCCATGAGCCATTGTGGCGCACGCATGGGGCGACGTGTCTCCTTGTCGATAAAGCCGAGCGTTGTAGAGCCCGTAGCGATGTCGCGGCCATCCTCGCCACGCACCTCATAGCGGAAGGTCATACGCGCCATGGGTGCCTCATCCACAAATGCCGTGACCGAGATGAGTTCGTCGTAGAGCGCAGGGTTGCGATACTTAACCGCCACATCCACAATGGGCATCATAACGCCACGACGCTCCATCTCTGCATAGGTAAGGCCATTAGCACGCAACCACTCGGTACGTGCCACCTCGAAGAACTTGACGTAGTTCGAGTGGTGCACAACGCCCATCTGGTCGGTGTGGTGATACTCAACGCGTATCTTTGTCTCAAAACTAATCATAGAGAGTGACTTACGAATTAGCGAATACGGTCGAGTGAGCGCACGAGGACCTCATCGCGGAAGATTGCACGGCCCGCCAAGAATGTGGGGATAAGCGAGGCCACAGGCATGATAAATGCCCAGCCCAGACGCTTAGCAAGGATTACATCTGCGGGGAAAATATCGGGGATAATCACCCAATAGAATACCAAGATAACTGCTACGCAACCGAGCTGAAGAACACCCTCAGCGGCACACAAGCCCACCTGACGCTTGCGATACTTGAACAAGAAGATAGTAACCAAGGGTAGAAGCGTTGTGATGATAAAGAGCGCAGCAAAGAGCCATGCAAAGGCCATAGTATCACCGAAAGGCTTAAATGCCTGGAGTGTCAACACACCCTCGGTGGTTGTAACCTGTGCAATTGGCATAAAGAGCGTACAAGCCATAAGGGCTGTCACGATAAGCAAGTAGAGTGACTGAATTCTCTGAATCATAGTTATTTAGTTTTTATTAATTATTCAATTCGTTCATCAATAAGGTAGTTGTTGCGGTCGCTCGAGCGGCGGTTAATAAGCTCACCCAAGAAGCCCGCCAAGAAGAGCTGCACACCAAGCACCACAGTGGTAAGGCCAAAGTAAAAGAGTGGCTGGTTGGTAACGGGGACACTCCACGCCAACTTCTCCACCACAATCCACGCGATAGCCAAGAAGCCCGCGATGAACATCAGCGTGCCGAGGCCACCAAAGAGGTACATGGGCGAGCGACCAAAATGCGACATAAAGGTCACGGAGATAAGGTCGAGGTAACCCTTAACCATGCGCTCGAGGCCAAACTTCGAGTAGCCATACTTACGCTCATGGTGCTCGACAACCTTCTCGCCGATGCGCTTGAAGCCAGCATGCTTAGCAAGGATGGGCATATAGCGGTGCATCTCACCATAGACCTCGATGCTCTTAACGACCTTCAATCGATATGCCTTAAGTCCGCAATTAAAGTCGTGCAGACGTATGCCCGACATTATGCGTGCCGTGAGGTTGAAGAACTTACTGGGCCAGCGCTTGCCAATGGGGTCGTAGCGCTTACGCTTCCAGCCAGAAACTAAGTCGTAGCCCTCCTCCAATATCATGCGACGCATCTCAGGAATCTCGTCGGGCGAGTCCTGCAAGTCGGCATCCATCGTAAACACAACCTCTCCCTGTGCTATCTCGAAGCCCGAATATAGTGCCGCTGACTTACCATAGTTGCGCATGAAGCTGATGCCCTTGACTGCGGGATACTTTGCCGAGAGCTCCTTTACCACCTCCCACGAGTTATCCGTAGAGCCATCGTTGACCATGATAACCTCGTACGAAAGGCTATTTTCGTGTGCTACTTTATCAATCCAAGCGACGAGTTCGGGTAATGACTCCTCCTCGTTGAATAGGGGTACAACAACCGATATATCTAATCTTTTACTCATATTACTCATTACTAATGTTCTGTGTCTTAGGCTTACGGCGTGCTATTGCAGCTACGACAAGCGACGCAATACCGCCATAAAGCATATACGACGACATATGCGAAAGGATAGTCATAAACATAGATGGGCGCTCCATAGACTCGAGCTGCTCGATGGTAGCATCCATCGTATCCAAAGGTATAATATCCTCGCCCACCATAGCGTTGTAGGCATTCATAAGATCCCTAATCTCCTCGAAGTAGGCAAGCTGCTCCGCACGATATAGGTCGTAGCCACCCATAAAATCCACGAACAATGTACTCACAACACCGACAAGAAGACCAACAAGCATTGAGATGATAAGGCCATATGATACGGCTCTTCCGTATGTGAAAGGCACCTCAACGACGATGCCATCGCCGACCTCCACCCTATCGTTCCATGCTCTTGCTATGCGACGTGTGAAATAGAAGAGCAAAAACACGAAAGCTGCAGCAGAGATTAGTCCCTCGAGCATCAACACCAATGAAGCGTTATAGAGCGACATATCACTATATAGCAATACATACTGCTCGAAGATGTGAGATAGTGACATCGCTACGCCAATAATTGCCGCAGCACGTAGTACATCCATCCAGAACTCCCTAATATTCATATATTTACAAATACTCTGTTACTTTATTTTCATTCTATCCAATGCACGGTGGTATGCCGCAGCATTACGGTTATGATCCGCGAGGGTGCGTGCGAAGTTGTGACGACCATCCATCTCGGGACGAGCACAGAAGTAGATATAGTCGTGGTTCTCGTAGTTGAGCACACCCTCGATTGCCGCCATGTCGGGCATAGCAATTGGTGTGGGTGGCAAGCCCAGATACATATACGTATTGTAGGGTGAGTCTATTGTCTTATGCTTGTTCAACACGCGCTTGATTGTTGGGTCGCCCGCAGCATACTTCAACGTGGGGTCTGCCTGCAAGAGCATGCCACGCTGCAAGCGGTTGATATAGACACCTGCCACACGCGCCATCTCATCCTTGGCGTTGGTCTCCTCGTGCACGATAGAGGCGAGCGTCATAGCCTCGAAGGGGGTGAGGCCCGAACGGTCGAGCTTCTTGAGGCGTGTCTCATCGCTCCAGAACCTATCCGACTCCTGCTTCATGCGGCGCACAAGCTCCTCGGGCGTAACATCGCGATATACCTCATAGGTGTTGGGCAAAAATATCGAGAACATAGCCTCGGCAGAGTCGAAGCCAAACTCTCGCATAAGTTCCTCGCTGCGCAATGCCTTGAGCATAGAGACCGAATCGGCATCAATCTGCATGGCAATCTTTCCAGCCAGAGCCTCGGGAGTGCGGGCGTTGTTAATCACCAAGCGCACACTATTATCGCAACCGAACTTCAAGGTGCGAGCCACCTCTATCACGGTCATACCCTTCTCGAAGGTATATGTTCCCGCCTCGATGCCATTGTCAAGGTCGATATGTTTTGCATAGAGCTTAAATGCCATGTCGTGGTCTATGCTGCGCTCAATCTTTGCAACCATATCGTCGTAGCTCTCATCGCTACGAAGCACCAAACTGAAGCGTTCACTAACGGCTGAGCCAAAGAAGTTTTGGTATGTCCACATACCTGCAACTCCCACAGCCACAACGAGAACGATAAATGCGATAAAAATTTTCTTTTTCATTTTTTAATATTTTTTTGCAAAGATACATTTTTTTTGTACATTTGCACCCGGGTAAGTCTTATACGACCAGCTCCTACAGAACTCCCCCAGGCGAGGAATCGAGCAAGGGTATGTGGTTGTAGCGGTGCGATATAAGTAGCTTACCCTTTTTTTGTACCATTTTCTCTCCCTCTTTACACATTCTCTCTTATATATTCATACCCTTGAATATTGCCCCTACAACCAATGTTGAGAGGTAATAAGCAAGAGGCGTTGCTATGGCATAGCACACAAGCGACACAAAGCCCGAGCGCTGCGTAGCACGGCTAAAGGCGAGGTAGCCCCAGTAGAGCGCCCACAAACCTACCACCACAGCAACAACTGCCATGATGATAGTCTCCGTTGGGTAGTTCTCGTATGCCACTGCAGGATTTGCCACAAACGTAGAGTATGCCACGCGATTTAGGAATATACCTGGCACAAGCAAGAGCGTGATGGGCCAGTGCGCAAAGAGCATGCGGCCAAAAATCTCTGTAACACCCGTGCTACGATTACGCATCACACCAAAGGTGAAATAGACAATACCAAACGACATCCACACGGCTACACCAAGTGCCAACTGCCATATCAAAGGCAACTTAACACACGTAGTATAGCCTATCATGGATGTTGGCACAAAAGTAAAGTGCCATGCAGCTATAATACCTATTATAAGCCATGCGAGGCCCCACAATAGGGCGTTGTTGCTCGAATTAGTAGCTGGGCGCTTAAGCATGCGCACGATAAACGAGCCACTACCCGAGCCCTGCCAGCGTGCATCACCACGCGAACGATCACGCTTTGCATACATCTTAGATTTTGCCATAACCCTAAGGAGTTTAGAAGTCAATCTTTACACCCGCCAAGAAGCCGATATTATTGCGGTTGTAATAGGCGTAGTCATAGATATCCTGATTCAAGAGGTTGTAGCCATTAACAAAGAGTTCCACGCC
Organism: Alistipes sp.; assembly: GCA_045633045.1. Classification (GTDB taxonomy): domain Bacteria; phylum Bacteroidota; class Bacteroidia; order Bacteroidales; family Rikenellaceae; genus Alistipes. Next base: position 83,347 of record JAZQXV010000009.1, on the reverse strand, counting down.
ATTCTTAACACGGAATGCCACGTCGGCATGTAGGTCAAAGATAGCATCTGCCTCGAATGCCACGACGCTCTTGCCATCAACAAAATCGCTACCCGACCACTCTCTGTGACCGATGAAGTCCCCCGAGATGCCAAACTTCCAGCGCTTGAGGCTATACTCCGCTAAGATGCTCGCCTTAATCTTTGGGTCGGACACAGCATAGACTGCATCAGTGTTGTCGAGGTGCGCACGAGCCATAGCGCCGAGCTTCAAACCTCCAATGGGGTGATACTCAACCTCTGCACCCGCAAAGAGACGTGTGTTATCGCCCTGTGAGAAGCCAAATGTACCAATTTCGTTCACGTACCAGAACATCTGATCGCGTATAAAGCTGCTGCCGAGATATACTCGGTATGCCACCTTTGCACTCTTATCCGAGCCCGCAACACCGAAGTGTAGGTCGTAGCTACGTGTAGAGGCTACCCTATTGAACATATCCTGCATGGGCATATATGCGATAAACTCATTCTGATCATAGAGCGCCTCGATGCCATTATGCTGGATGTTTGTCTCGAACTCGATATAGGGCTGTGCCTCGACCTTGCCGAAGTCGAAGTCCAATCTCACGGCGGGCAAGAAGAAGTGCGAAGCCTTTTCGCGACCTGCAACCTTATCGTACATATAGCCTACCTCAGCCGCTAGGTTGATAATGCCGAATGAGCGAGCATAGCTTGCACCGACATTAACCGCCATATCGCGGTAATCTGTATTTTTGGCACCCTGCCAGAGGCCAAAGCCCGCAGTGATACCAACGATGTTCCCCTTAAAGTCGCGCGCAACGTTAGCACCAACGTTCACGTTATACTCACCGACGCGCATGGTCTCCGCAGCGACGGGCAGATGCTGGCTCCAGCAGCCACCCTCGACCTCAACACCGAAGTTTAGGCGCGAAAGATCAACGAAGTCATCACCATAGCGCACGCTAAGATTGCCATCATGGAAATATAGGCGATCGGGGGTCTTCATACCGTAGCGGTTAACGATGTCGTTGCCATAGTCGAGGCTCGCCTCGAGCATCTGACGACCCACGATAAGGCCACCAGCAACATTTAAGACATTAGACATAGAGTAACTGTTAGCGACAGTAAGTTCCTCTCCATAGCCATTAGTTCTTGCAGCGAAGTTAGCCTCATGGTCGATGCCCACGCCGAAGTAGCCGAGGTGTTTGTTGTGTGCCGTGTAACGCACAACAGCATCTGTAGCCAATGGGTAGCCCGTAGCTATGCTAGCGAAGAAGTTCTGAGGACGGTAAAAGTCATCGGCATATCCCGCCTTTGCAGGCTTAAAGTTGTGGTCATCGAGTACCACCTGCCATGTCTCGGGATTTACGTTATAGATAATCTCAGGCTCGATAACTGGGGCATCACTAATCTCGGTGGGTGCAGTAATCTTCTTGGCTGGTGCAACCTCGTGCGTATAGTTTTTGGTTACCTCCACCTGTTTATGCTCCTGGGCCGAGAGGGGTGCTACGACCATAAACATGGCCATAACGGCACAAATATATTTGATATATCTCATATTCTGCATTTTACTTAAGCGGTTACTACCCTACTTTGCAAGTTTTGAAATTCGCTCCTTAGCCTCCGCAACAACGCCATCATCCTTTGGCGAGTAGCCATCGACGATACTCTGATATGTGGCACGTGCCTGGAACGTGTTGTTTGTCATAACGAAGGTGTCACCCAAGAGGATGAAGATGTGACCCTGCCAGTATGTCGAGCCACACTGACCCATGTCGAAGACGAGCTGCTGGGCACGCTCATAATCGCCAGCGATATATGCCGCCTCAACAACACGATAGTATGCCTCGGCACCCTCCTCAGTCATAGGATTCTCCGCAAGCGAGGTGTATAACTCCAACGACTGAGCATTACCCTCCTCGTGGAGGACATCTGCCATAACGAGCTTAGCATAGCGTCTCGCCCAATCGGTTGCATCAGACATATTCTCAAGTTCCTCGTACATACTCTTAATCGCAGCATTGTCTCCCGTCATAGAGGTAGCATCTACATAACCCTCCGAAGCCTTAGCGCGCTTATCCTTCTCGTGTGCCACGTCATACAACGAGCGGTATGCCTCGGCAGACTTATCGTAGAGCTTCATGTCGTACGACATATCGGCATAGACACCAAGTACGCGCTCGGTATATTGGTTGAGACCCTGAGCCAAAAGCTCCTCCATGGTCTCCAATGCCGAGGGCTTATCCTCCAAGCTAATGTGACAGTCACTCAAGTAGAAGAGCGCCTCGGTGCGGTTATAACCCTTCTCAAAACTACGCAAGTAGTTGGTAAGTTTTGTGCGCGCCTCACCCATGTCGCCTGCGAGGTAGGTATTCTTAGCAGCAGCAAAGGTCAATGAGTCACGTGCCGCGGTGCTCATATCGCTCTGCACGCCACTGCGCTCAGCATATTCGAAGTAGTCGTCAATTCTATCCTCTTTGACGTATATGTCGCGTAGGCTACGGATAGCCTCGAGAGCCGAAGCCGACTGTGGGTCATACTCCACGACCTTCTCGTAGCATGTGATAGCCTCATCCTTGCGGCCGAGGTTGTAGTAGGCAAGAGCAAGGTCCGACATAGCACTAACATAGTAAGGCGAAGAGCTGTCGCTATCAACGAAGTCCTGCAAGGTCTCAGCGCCCTGCAAGTAGCGCTCCGCAGCGATATGCGTGCGACCCAACTCATACCATGCATCATCGACATAGTCGCCCACGCCATCCAAAACAATAGTCTTGAGCAACTCGACCTTCTTTGTCTGCTTCTTGTCGATACCCTCGAGCATAGCGAGCTGATAGCGGGCATAGTGGCGATAGTCTGACGATGACGCGATAGATACCTTGTATGCATTACGTGCCGCGCTAAACTCACGCAACGTGAAGCGAGCATCACCAATACGGTTCTGAGCATCGAAGAGGTAGTCATCGCGCTTGGTGTAGTCGCGTACAAACTCCTCGAAGGCCTCAGCCGCCTCGGTCATATCACCCTTTGCGAAGCTAGCATAGCCAATGCCGTAGTGTGCAAACTGATACTCAACCTCACTCTTTGGAGCACGACGCACGTATGCCTCATACTTCTCCTTTGCCTTATCCATATCGCCCTGTGCAAATGCCACCTCACCCTGCCAATAGAGAGTGAGAGCGGTGTACTTAGGCTGGAGGGCCAACGCCTCAGACTCGGCAAGCAGGCGCTCAGCCGTTACCCAGTCCTCACGCTTTACAGCATCTACAGCACGGAACAGTGCCACGCGTTGCAGTGCCGCCTTAATCTCGTTATCGGGGTTTTGATACTCCTTGATAGCCGTATAGGCAGCATCGTAGTTCTCGGAGTTGTAGTAGCTTGCGATAAGCAACTGCTTAACTTCAGACTCGCGGGGTGAGCCAGGATAGCGGTCCAGATATGTCTGGAGCACCGCCGTAGCCTCATTAAAGACGCCACCACCTAACTCATACTTCAAGCGACCTTGGTTCAACAACGCGTCGCGTGCAATCTTCTCGTCGTAGCCATCGCCTGTGGCTGTAGCCTGCGCAAAGGCATCCGCGGCATTGCTCTTATTACCGAGCTTGATGTAGCAGTCACCAAGGTGGTAGGCTGCGTTCTGCGTGAGGGCATCCTCGGGGCCACACACCCTCTTTAGCGGCGTTACAGCATCATTGTAACGCGCCATGCGGTAGAGCGAGTAGCCCAAGATATAGTTCTCCTCGCGACCCATAATCTCGGGGGTATATGACGCGATGTATCGTGCAGCCTGGGCGTAGTCCTCCTTGAGGAAGTAGCTCTCGGCGATGATGCGCAACAGGTCGTCGCGTGTCTTTGAAGTAGTCTGATTGAGGAGCCTCTCGCCCTCAGCGATTACATAGTCGTAGTTACCCTTGCGATACTCAATCTGCAAGAGGTAGAAGGGTGCCAAATCACGATAGGCATCAGTATCCTTAAGCTGCTTGAAGCCCTCCTTTGCACTCTCGAGCTCACCCTCCGCATAGTGGATATACGAGGTGTAGTAGAGAGCATGGGGATAGTACTCGCTAATCTTCGAGATTTTTGAGAGGTGGCTCTTGGCACGTGTGTAGTCACCCTCCGCAAAGCGTATGTAGCCCACGCGCATGTCGTAGCGCTCGCGCGAGTGAGGATCCAAAGCCTTGTAATTTACATCAACGAAGAGACGCTCAGCATCCTCCATTTTGTTAACGTCTGTATAGAACACCGCAAGCATAAAGAGCATATCGTTGCGATAGATGCTCGCAGGATAGTTCGCCAAGAACTCCTCCATCATCTGCTCGGGCTCTGCCACACCCAACTCCACCGATGTGCGCACCTTCTGGAACTCCACCCACTCGGCATCGTGGCTCATGGTCATGGGGTTAATCTCTCGCTCCAACGCCACGAGAGCATCGTAAGCCTCGCCCCAGCGACCACGCTCGAGCATACCCTCAATTTCGGCTCTACGCCCTGCAACGCCAGGGTCTTGTGCCACAACATTGCCCGCTGTGGCAATTGTGCCAACAAGGACTAAAAAAGATATAATTTGTCTTCGCATACTCATGTATATAATATAGGGCAAAGATACAAAATTTTCATCAAATAACACAACATAAAGGAACGATTATTGTCACGTTTTTGGCGTATAGAACAAATATTTTTAGTTATGACACAGAAAATCACACTTCAGATGACTGCCGACCATCACTTTTCGATTGCCGACGGTCGCAACATAGAGGCTCTCAACCCCAAAGAGATGATGCTCTACGCCTCGCTCGAGTGCCTCGCACACACCATCACAAGCCTGCTTAAGGAGCGTATAAAGGCACTAAAGAACCTTGAGTTGACACTCGAGGGCACACTCTCCACGCCAACCGTAATGGCGGAGAGCACATTCACGCACTTCAACGTCATCTACAACGCCAAGTGCCACAACATGAAGGAGCAGGAGGTGGTAAGTCGCGCCATAAACCTCGCCAACGACAAATACTGCGGTATGTTGCAGATGCTCCGAAAGATAGCGCCCCTAACACACGTCACATCAATCGTCGCAACAGACTAAAAAAAAGCTCCTCGGATCAACCATCCGAGGAGCCTCATTTTAACATTCAGCAACGTTAGAAAGCCACAACTGGTGCGACCTCTGCGCCAGCATTTGCCTCAAACATACTCTTTGTCTCGAAGCCGAACATCGAAGCGATGATGTTGTTAGGAAAGCGACGTACCATAACGTTATACTCCTTAACCGCCTCGTTGTAGTTCTGACGCTCAACCGAGATACGATTCTCAGTACCCTCGAGCTGCGCCTGTAGCTGCAAGAAGTTCTGATTAGCCTTCAAATCGGGATAGCTCTCCGCAACAGCGATAAGGCGACCAAGCGCACTGCTAAGCTCATCCTGCGCTGCCATCCACTCCTGCATCTGCTCGGGAGTTGCAGTAGCAGGGTCAATAGTGATTGATGTAGCACGTGTGCGTGCATCGGTCACAGCCTGGAGTGTTGACTCCTCATGCTCGGCATAGCCCTTAACAGTAGCTACAAGGTTAGGAATAAGGTCGGCACGACGCTGATACTGCGACTCGACATTCGCCCACTTCTGATCTACAGCGGTCTCAGTCTCAACCAAGCCATTGTACTTTGAGATACAAAAACCCGCAAATAAAAGCAGCGCACCAGCGATGCAAATAAGAATAATAGTACCCTTCTTCATAGTTTTATTTTTTAGTTATCACATTATCATAAATCATTGACTACCAGCGTGAGCCACCGCCGCCACCGCCGAAACTACCGCCGCCGAAACCACCGCCAAAGCTTCCACCTCCGAAGCCGCCACCGCGACCTCCCATGCCACCAAAGCCCATAGGCATGAAGACGATGCCACCACCGCCACCATTATTTCTGCGCGTGGTGCGCGTATGCGTAGTGTGGCAATTACCACAGACCAAGGTCTCCTGAATGGTAATATGTGTCGCAGTCTTCTCTACAACCACACACTCCGTAACTCGCAACGTATGCTTACCACAGTTGGGACACTTTGTTTTGGCTCGTATCGAACGAAAGGCAAAGATTAATGGCACAACAACCAAGAGTAGCGAGATGAATAAACCCACAATCATTGGCGTGATATCCTCCTCGCTCTTGGCATGAGGCAGCTCGCCATTCGTAAGCAGACCATCCACCGCCTCAACACCAAGCACCATGCCCTCGCTATAGTCGCCCTCGCGGAACGAAGGGAGCATATAGTCTTGCTGAATCTGCACGCACGTAGCATCGGGAAGCACACCCTCCAACCCGTAGCCCGTATGGAAGCGAACCTCGCGCATATCCTTCACAAGCAGAATACCGAGACCACTATCCAATTCATCATCGCCAACGCCCCACGACGTGAACAGCTGCTGTGAGAAGCTGAACATATCCCTCGGCTTGATGTCATCCACAGCAACCACCACGACCTCCGCGATGCCACGCTCCTTGAGCGAGTAGCATATAGAGTCGATGCGTGCCACAGCATCGCGCGAAAGGATGCCATCGGGGTTTGAGACAAAGCGCGTGCGGTCCTGAAGCTGTACGTTTGGAATATCATTAACACCATAGCTCTTTGCCTCAGCCGCCACAACACCCGCGAGCATCGCCACGGCGAGCAACAATATATATATTCTCTTTCCTACCATCATATTAAACAAACACGGGCGAGGTCAATATATTGTATCGACACCGCCCGTTGTAGGTTATTTTACTAGTTTTTTCTACCTTTTGGCATCAATAACCTCTGCCAAGCGACCGAACACCTCATCCATAGTACCGAGGCCATTAATCTCGCTATACTTATTCTGCTTGGTGTAGTGCTCTGCCACGATAGCTGTCTGCTGGCGATATACCTCGATGCGGTTGCGGATAACATCCTCCGAAGCATCATCGGCACGACCTGAGTCCTTGCCTCGCAACAAGATACGACGTACGAGCTCCTCCTCAGGAACATCCATATAGATCATTACATCGACCTTGCGACCAATATCCTCGAGCAACGAGTCGAAAATCTCAGCCTGGGCAGTGGTGCGGGGGAAACCATCAAAGATGCAACCCTTGTCTGAGTGTGAAGCCATATAGTTGCGGACCATCTCTACAACGATGCTATCGGGGGCAAGCTCGCCACGAGAGATATAAGCCTCCATACTCTTACCAAGCTCCGTACCACGCTGAATCTCACCGCGGATAACCTCGCCTGTCGAGATGTGATAGAGGTCGTAGTGCTCGGCCAATCGTGCAGCCTGAGTACCCTTACCACAACCAGGTGCTCCAAAAAGAATTATGTTAAGCATTTCTTCTATTTAATTATAGTTATAACTTTTTAATAAAAACAAATTTGAGGCAAAGTTATGTTTTTTTTTGCAATATTCCAATCAAAAAAGTATTTTTGCAAAAAATTTAATTATGAAAGCACAGAATACCACGGAGATTGCCTCTTTGGGCGAGTTCGGACTCATAGATCGTCTCACCTCTCGATTGCAGCGTCGCAACGACACTACGCTCATGGCTGCGGGTGACGATGCCGCTATTATTGACCTTGGCGACGAGGTGATGCTCCTCACAACAGATATGATGACAGAGGGCATCGATTTCGACTTGAGCTACTTCCCGCTTAAGCACCTCGGATACAAGGCTATAGTGCGTGGCGTGAACGACATCCTCGCGATGAACGCAAAGCCCCAGCAGGTGGTCGTAGCGCTCGGCGTATCGGCAAAGATTTCGGTTGAGGCACTCGACGAACTCTACGAGGGCATGGAGCATGCAGCAAAGGAGCTCGGCGTGGACATCGTGGGTGGCGACACCACTGCCTCGATGAATGGCCTTGTAATAACAATCTCGGCTACGGGTCGCGCTAAGAAGAGCGAGGTAGCATACCGCTCTGGTGCAAAGGAGCACGACCTCATCTGCATCACCTCCAACCTCGGTGCAGCATATATGGGTCTCCACCTCTTGGAGCGCGAGAAGCGCGTATTGAAGGATATCGCTAACCCCGAGCCTAAGTTCGCGGGCCACGAATACCTCTTGGAGCGTTACCTCAAGCCCCGTGCTCGCATCAACATCATCGACGCACTCAAAGAGGAGGGCATTCAGCCAACAGCGATGATTGACCTCTCGGATGGTCTTGCAAGCGACCTTCGCCAGATTTGCCGCTCGTCGAAGTGTGGTGCGCGCATCTACCTCGAGCGTATTCCCATTGCACGCCAGACAACAGAACTTGCAGAGGAGATGCATATCGACCCAGTTATCGCAGCGCTCAACGGAGGCGAGGACCACGAACTACTCTTCACCGTGCCCCTCGACAAGCAGGAGAGCATCATGCGCCTCGGCTTGGTGGATGTCATTGGACACATCACACGCGAGGAGGCTGGCGTAGTGCTCGTAACCCCCGATGGTGAGGGCATAGCACTTAAGGCTCAGGCATTTGACCGATAGGCGACTATCATCACAACAGAACTTTGTGGGGGGGCGTGTTAACATACGAAGTTAAACACACCCCATTCACTTCAAACTTTGCAACGACCACATCTCCCACCAGGTCGTTTTTCGGGTCTCCATCTACCCACACGCAGAACCCTCAGAGACGTAGTATATGCATAGTTATGCAGAAATCTCACAGCCATATTTGGTTGTGTGGATTTTTATACTTACATTTGTTGGCTTGTACGCGCACATAAGTGCATGAAAATGGACACATTAAACAACTAATTAACAATAACACTATGAAACGACTTTTTAAGAACATGAAGGCTGTTGTGGCAACCGTGCTTACAATGGCCATCGTCTCTTCGTCTATGGTGTCGTGTCAGTATGATGACACTGCAGTGTGGGAGGAGTTTGAGAAGATTGAGAAGGAGATTGCAGATCTCCGCACACAGGTTGAGCAGGAGCTCAACGCAATTAAGGACATGGTAAATGGTCTTGTGACTGTTACCGACGTTAAGCAGCAATCGGATGGTAGCAAGCAGATCATCCTATCTGACGGCACAAAGATTAGCGTATATCCCGAGGATTCGGGCGTTCCTGCTAACATTGTTACAACAACAATGGTTGATGGCGTTCTCTGCTGGGCTACATACGATGGTTTGGGTAACCCACAGCCTATCTATTCAAACGGCAAGGTAGTTCCCGTAGCGGACGTAGCACCTATGACACAGGTTACTGATGGCATCATCGAGGTATCGTTCGACGGCGGTGTGACTTGGATTCAGACTGGCTACACAGAGTCTGTTGCAGACAGCATCATCAAGGATGTTGAGGTTATCTACTCTGATTGGCGCGTAGATGAGAATGGCAACAAGTTGGCACTCTACTGTAAGGTTACTTTGGCTGATGGCACAGTAATCAAGGTAGGTATGCAGAATGGCCGCATCATCCTTCCTTACGACACAATCTTCGCAGCATATGGCGAGACTGTACCCTTCTCACTCGACGCAGAGGATGCTGCAGACTTCCTCACAACAACTCCTAAGGGTTGGGAGTGCGAGGTAACCCACAACGCAAAGGATGGCTCTATGATTCTCTACTTCACAGCTCCTACACTTGAGGCTATCGAGGCTGGTAGCGCAGTAAGCGAGGGCGTTGTAAAGCACATGGTGACATTCAACAACGGCTCATCGGCTATCGCAAGCATCAAGGTTTCGACTAACCCCGCAAAGGTTTACTTCACTTTGGAGGGTATTCACATTGAGTCTGGCTACGGCACAAACTACATGGTATGTGGTCTCTACCCCGCTTCTTCATTCAAGCCTGAGACAATCCTCAACTACGCAAATACTGTTATCGGTGGTGGCACATCAAACTACGCCACACAGCTTACATTTATGGAGAGTACATCAACATACCTCACATACTCTGAGTTGCGTTCACAGGGTGTGAAGGTTGGCACTGAGTATATCTTCTGGTATATCGTACCTCGCACAAATGAGGAGGGCGACCTCTATGTCTCTGCTGACGAGCTCTTCACTGAGTCTTACACACACAGCTCTGTATCGTTCAAGGCTAACTCTGTATCATTCTTCGATGCAAACGTCACATTCAAGACTAACAGCTCGGCAAACTACATGCTTGGTTATGCAAAGGCTGAGGAGTTCAACGCTGCGGAGATTGCTGCATACTACACCGAGCACCCCGACTACCTCTATGCTGCATACGAGAACATGGAGTACACAGGCTCATTCGTTGAGCTCTTCACCGATGGTGCAGCACTCGAGTACGGCACAGAGTATGTAGCGTACTACATTGCAGAGAACTCTAAGCACGTTTATCTTGAGGATAACGTAGTGAACTGGACATTCTCTACTCAGGACTACACACGCGATGGCGAGATGGAGGTTAGCGTAGTTGGCGAGCCTACTATCGCTTACGACTACATCGAGATGACTCTTAATACAACAGAGGAGCACATCATGATGTTCTACAACGCTATGCCTTCATACATGGCTTCAGCATACCCAACTGATGACTATGTTATCAATATGTTGCTCGAGGAGGGTTACCAGGTTAAGTCTAACGAGGCTGTTGTAGCACGCTACGATGGTGTTAAGCCTGGCACAAAGCTCACATTCTTCGCCGTAGCAGTAGATGCCCAGGGTAAGATTGGTAAGCCCTTCAAGCAGGAGCTTACAACAAAGTCTATCGAGTATAACACTAACCTCGTGCTCACTGCCGAGCTCAAGGAGTACAAGATTGACAACACTCTTATCAACCTCTCTTGCGAGGGTGCTGCAAGCTACGCATATATCCTCTGCAAGACTGCTGACGCTGATTGGAAGGAGGTTTATGGTGGCACAGTTAAGAAGGCTGGCGAGTATATCATCATGAACTACGACTCATACGACGTTAACAAGACCGAGGAGAACGCTATCGCCCTCACTGGTCTTGATATGGATGTTGAGTATGTTGTTGTAGTTGTTGCATACGCTGCTGATGGCACATACTCTGAGGCTGTATCATGCAAATTCAAGCCTATCGCAAACATCGGTACTGTTGTTACTCGCGACCAGGCACAGTGGGCAGAGACTAAGCCTACTGTAACCATCTTGATGGTTGAGGACAACCCACACCTCTTCATGTCATTCAGCTGGTCATGTCTCCCCGCACCTCACACTAAGATCTACACTGCTGCTATGTACCGCGACAACCTCATCAACGATGATTTGGGCACAAACGTTGACACAGTAGAGAAGCTTATCGCTGAGATTATGACATGCTGCGACACTGGCGGCATGAACGAGCAGGGTAAGAGCTTCGAGTGGCAGGAGAGCGGCATCTACCTCCGCGAGTGGATTGAGTGGGAGGATATCGATGGTGACAACTACATCGACGAGGTTTACCACTCTGAGGAGCGCGATGCACCATACATCTTCTTCCCATATGGTTCATCAGAGATGACCTTCATCTACACTACATGGGTAGGTGAGGATGGTAACTTCTGCGAGCCATTCGCAATTGATCCTCTCACAGGCGAGGAGGTATCACTCTGGTAATCTAAGCCATTGATACCATAATAAATTGGGCTGTTCGAAATCTCGGACAGCCCAATTTATTTTATCTGTAACTTATCTTGCTGATTTACCTCTGCGTAATACCCCACTACTTGACTACGGGGAGGTCGTTCCAGTTTGTTGTGTAGCCTGGGGAGCGGTGCGCACTATTCGCCTTCACTTCCGATAGTCCCGCCGAGGCCAACACTACCGAGCCATCACCCACGCGGCTATTGATGCTGTCGAGCGTCTGCATAAGGCGGCGATGACGCTCCTGATGCTCGCCATTGAACATCGACACCGAGACACCCTCGCATGGCATTATGCCCGATGCCACGACACCAGCCTTCTTATACCCCGTGCCACGCACAAATATCTCATTCAACGCCTCACGCGCTGTACGCACGATGTCTATGGTACTATCCGTGGGCTCAGCGAAGGGAATACATATATGACCAAACTGCTGCACCTCATCCTCCTTGAAGCGGTTGGTGGCGGCAAAGACCGTGAGGTGTGAGCATACAGAGTGCTGACTACGTAGCTTCTCAGCCGTCATGGCGGCAAACTTAGCCACCTGTTCCGAGAGCTCTGCACGGTCGTATATCTCAGTTGAGAAGCTTCGCGAGTTGCATATCGACTGCTTGGCATCTGCACCCGCCTCAAACTCTATGGCTGGGATGCCGCGCAACTCGCGCCATGTCCTCACGCCCGTTATACCCATCTCCTTGCGCACGTATGCTTCGCTAAGCTGCGTGAAGTCGTATGCCGTATTTACACCCACAGCCTTTAGGCGCGGCGTCGTACGACGACCTATACCCCACACCTCCTCTATCGGCCAGCGCTTGAGCACTTTTTCAATATCCTCCTTGCGGTGCATGAAGCAACCGCCACGTAACTTGGGATAGCTCTTGCACAGCTCTGCAGCAATCTTGGCGAGGGTTTTTGTGGGTGCGACACCCACCGATACAGGTATGCACGTAAGTCTGCGACACTTTGCCGATAGAGCCTTAGCGAAGTGGTCGAAGTCCACACCCTCGATGCCACGCAGGTCGAGAAAGGCCTCGTCAATGGAGTAAGCCTCGATGAATGGTGCACTCTCCCTCAGCACCGCACGCACACGCCGCGAGAAGTCGGCATATAGCGACATATTCGTAGAGAATACTGCGATGTTGTGACGCGTGACAAGTTCCCTGATTTTGAATAGGGGGGCACCCATTTTTATACCTATGCGCTTAGCCTCGTTAGAGCGTGCAATGGCGCAACCATCGTTTCGCGAGAGCACAATGACGGGACGGCCCTCCAAATCTGGGCGGAAGGCTCGCTCACACGACACGAAGAAGTTGTTGCAATCGGCTATAGCGTACATATATTATAAATATTGTAGTCCTTGCAAATATACAAATTATTATTTCCAACATTAAATATTCCGCAGCAAAGATTTGCGATGTCAAAAAAATAGTGTATATTTGCAGTAACAAAGGGGTGCCTTCATTGGCTGAGATTATACCCTCGAACCTGATGCAGTTAGTACTGCCGTAGGAATTGTGGATAATATCATAACGCATACCCCTATCTGGAGGTATGCGTTTTTTTCGTTTGCGGGCACCTCGTTTTTAACATATAATTCTTTGATTATTATGGTTATAAACGATTACAATGAGGTGCAGACCCACACCATCACAAGGGAGTATCGCGTAGCACTTTCGATTGCTGGCTCTGACTCCTCGGGTGGCGCAGGCATCCAAGCCGACATCAAGACATTCTCCGCCCTCGGAGTATATGGCGCAACCGCCATCACCGCCATCACTGCACAAAATACGCTTGGCGTACACTCGCAGCACCCCATACCCCCGCAGATGGTTCACGACCAGATTATGGCCGTCGTGGAAGACCTACACCCCGCGGCGATAAAGATTGGCATGCTCGCAAATGCCGAGATTGCCACAGTCGTAGCAGATGCTCTTACCGACTGCACTATACCCATAATCCTCGACCCCGTGATGGTATCTACAAGTGGCCACCGCCTGCTATCTACCGAGGCCGAGGAGGTTGTAAAGCACCGCCTCCTACCCATGGCTACGCTTATCACGCCCAACATTCCCGAGATGGCGACACTCGCCAACATGCCCGTCAATATATTCGACCAAAAGCGTCGTGCTGCGGAGCATCTGTTTGGCTATGGCGTAAAGGCAATTCTCCTAAAGGGCGGCCACGAGGAGGGCGACACCAAGTGCGATATCCTCTTTACGCAGACCGCATCGGGCATCAAATATACAACCTTTACCTCCGCAACCATCGCCACACGCAACACCCACGGCACAGGGTGCACACTATCATCCGCCATAGCGGCATACATAGCACGCGGATATGAATTGGAGGAGGCTATATTCCATGCCAAGAAGTTTGTAACCGAGGCTATACGCCATGGCGCAGACATCTCCATAGGTCACGGCTTCGGCCCCGTAAATCACGGTTTTAGTCCACAAACAATGCACGTCTATGAGCATGAGTAACTACCAACTGCAATTTATTACACACCACAACGACCGCTACTCCTACATCGACTCGGCACGCATAGCCTTGGAGGGGGGCTGCCGCTGGATACAACTACGCATGAAGGGCACATCGGAGGCAGAGTTGGAGAGTGCGGCTCTCGTAGTGCAGAGGATGTGTAGGGACTATGGCGCAACATTTATTATCGACGATAATGTTGCACTTGCCAAGCGCATAGGGGCAGACGGCGTGCATCTCGGCAAGAACGATATGCCTATCGCCGAGGCACGTAACATCTTGGGCGATGGCTACATCATCGGTGGCACGGTCAACACATTCGAGGATATTACTAATCTATTACGCGCTACACCACCCGACTACTTCGGTTGTGGACCCTATCGCTACACCACGACCAAGCAGAACCTCGCCCCTACACTCGGAGTGGAGGGCTATCGTGCGATAATCGAGCAGATGCGCTGCCACAACATCGACATCCCGATTGTCGCCATTGGTGGCATCACGAAGGCGGATATACCCGCGATTATGGCGTGTGGCGTGAGCGGCATTGCGCTAAGTGGCAGCATCCTCAATGCCCAAGACCCTGTGACCGAGATGCAGAATGTGCTGAGATTACTATAGATAAAACCTATTAACCAAAATATTGTGAGTATGAAAAAGGATTTGAAAATCTCTTATCCAGGCTCGGAGAGGGTTTACATCGATGGGACCATACATCCGAGCGTTAGAGTGAGTATGCGAATGGTTAACCAGATGCCTACGGTGGCGATTAAGGATGGCGAGCGAGTTGAGATGCCAAACCCCTCGGTCTATATCTACGACACCTCGGGTGTATATGGCGACAAAGATGCCTCCATCGACCTTGAGCGCGGACTACCTCACCTGCGTGCAGAGTGGATCAAGGAGCGTAAGGAGCGCGATGAGGCCAACCAGACGCAGATGTACTACGCCAAGAGGGGTATTATCACACCCGAGATGGAGTATGTCGCTATACGCGAGAACATGAACTGCCAAGAACTGGGCATCGATACACACATCACGCCCGAGTTTGTGCGACAGGAGGTGGCGGAGGGTCGTGCCGTCATCCCCGCAAACATCAACCACCCCGAGGCCGAGCCTATGATTATTGGCCGTAACTTCCTAACCAAGATTAACGCCAACATCGGCAACTCGGCAACCACATCGAGCATAGACGAGGAGGTAGAAAAGGCTATTTGGAGTTGCAAGTGGGGTGCCGACACCATCATGGACCTCTCGACAGGCCCCAACATCCATGAGACACGCGAGTGGATATTACGCAATAGTCCCGTACCCATCGGCACAGTACCCATCTATCAGGCCATGGAGCGTGTCAACGGCAAGGCCGAGGAGCTAACATGGGAGATATACCGCGATGTGTTGATTGAGCAGTGCGAGCAGGGTGTCGATTACTTTACCATCCACTGCGGTATTCGCCTAAAAAATGTGATGCTCGCAGCCGACCGCCTCACAGGCATTGTAAGTCGTGGTGGTAGCATCATATCGAAGTGGTGTCAGACACACCAGAAGGAGAGTTTCCTTTATGAGCACTTCGATGACATCTGCGACATCGCGGCACGCTACGACGTAGCACTGTCGTTGGGTGACAGCTTACGCCCCGGTAGCATCTACGACGCCAACGACCGCGCGCAGTTTGCCGAGCTGGACACCATGGGTGAGCTTGTGGAGCGCGCATGGGCGAAGAATGTGCAGGTATTTATCGAGGGCCCAGGCCATGTGCCCATGCACAAGATTAAGGAGAACATGGAGCGCCAAATCGAGAAGTGTCACAACGCCCCCTTCTACACCCTCGGCCCACTGGTTACGGACATAGCCCCAGGCTACGACCACATAACCTCGGCCATTGGTGCAGCACAGATTGGCTGGTATGGCACAGCGATGCTCTGCTATGTAACGCCCAAGGAGCACCTTGCGCTACCCAACAAGGAGGATGTACGCGAGGGTGTCGTAGCCTTCAAGCTCGCAGCACACGCCGCAGACCTTGCCAAGCAGCACCCTGGAGCAATGGTGAGAGACAATGCGCTAAGCAAGGCACGCTACGAGTTCCGCTGGAAAGACCAGTTCAACCTCAGCCTCGACCCCGAGCGAGCCCTCGAATACTACAAAACCTCGAATAATGTAGGAGGCAAGTACTGCACCATGTGCGGACCTAACTTCTGCGCCATGAGGATTAGCCATACGCTATGCGAAGAGTAATTACCCATAACCATATAAACCAATTAAAACTATGATTGAAAGAAACGTATCACACGGTATTATCAGCACCTACTTTAATAAGTTGGAGCGCAACTTGGATTTGGATGTAGCCATCGTTGGTGGTGGCCCTTCGGGCATCGTCGCTGCCTACTACCTCGCAAAGGCGGGACTTAAGGTTGCACAGTTCGACCGCAAACTCTCGCCAGGTGGTGGCATGTGGGGTGGCGCTATGATGTTCAACCAGATTGTTGTTCAGGAGGAGGCGCTACACATCATCAAGGAGTTCGACATCAACTTCGAGCAGTATGACGACAAGCTCTACGTCATGGACTCTGTGGAGAGCACCTCGGCACTCCTATACAAGGCTGTGCACGCGGGCGCAACAATCTTCAACTGCTACTCTGTAGAGGATGTAATCTTCAAGAATAACGAAGTTAGTGGCGTTGTGGTAAATTGGACACCCGTACTACGTGAGGGCATGCACGTCGACCCCCTCAACATCATGGCTAAGTGCGTAATCGACGGCACAGGCCACGACAGCGAGATGTGCCGTACCGTAGCGCGCAAGAATGGCATACGTCTGGCAACCGACACGGGTGATGTTATCGGTGAGCGCTCGCTGGATGTCGTTGCTGGCGAGGAGGAGGTTGTGAATGGCACCAAGGAGATATACCCCGGCCTCTATGTATGTGGCATGGCGGCATCGGCCGTAAGTGGCACACCCCGCATGGGCCCAATCTTCGGCGGTATGCTCCTATCGGGAAAGAAGGTTGCCGACCTCATCATCGAGAGACTAAACAAGGCATAGCGATGTTACAAATTGCTATAACACAACCATTTGCTGTTGACGAGGAGGATGCCATTATCAGGCACCTCCTTGCCAATGGCTTCGACATTGTGCACTTGCGAAAGCCCGAGGCTGATATTGACTATTGCAGAGAGTTATTGAGGCGACTTTCACCCATAGAGCAGAGACGCATAGTTGTGCATGACTACCCTACGCTATACGAGGAGTATGCTCTGCGCGGCATACATATCAACCACAACATATCCTCATACCCCACTCACTATCGGGGTACACGCACCCGCTCATGCCACACGTTTGAGGAGGTTATAAGATATAAAAAGGAGTGCGACTATCTCTTCCTAAGCCCCATCTTCGACAGCATATCCAAACAAGGATACCGCTCAAAATTCGGTCACGACGAGTTACTTAACGCCTCAAACAAGGGTATCATAGACAGCAAAGTGATTGCACTTGGAGGTGTGACACCCGAAAAGATTGACTACTTAAAAGCGCTACACTTTGGCGGTATTGCTATGATGGGCGCAATAAATAGTCTCTCTTACACCTTTCAAAAAGATGTAGAATGGGGCTTGTAAGGCCTATCTATGCTTTTTTAATCACATATGTCACCACACCCCAGATGGCAAACTCGTTGTCGGGCGTGATGCGTATAGGCTTAAACTTTGGGTTGGCAGCGATAAGAAGCGTGTGGTCGTCGTGGCGCTCTACGCGCTTTACTGTGAACTCGCCGTCGATGTAGCATACCGCCGAACAGCCGTTATATGGCTCTATGGCACGGTCAACGATGATTATATCACCCTCGTCCATATCGGCCTCAACCATCGAAGTACCACCAACGCGAAAGAAGAACGTGGAGGCGGGATGGCGCACCAACAGGCGCATAAGGTCGAGTTTTTCGTGTGGCTCCTCATCCGCAGGCGAGGGAAATCCCGCCCTCACCTCACCAAGCATATCCGCCTCGATATGCTCCGTAGTATCTATTTTGTATGGTTTCATGTTAGTTGCGCGTATATCTCCTCGTAGAGTCTGCGGAGGGTGGGTTTATCGGCTATAATCTTGCGCAGCTCCTCGAGGCGCTGGGCATTATCCGACTCCTCAATCCATAACTTCAGGTAGCCGCCATAGTCATACTTCTCGCGCATATGCTCCAAAAGGCGCTCGTAGCCCTGCTCCTTATCGAGGTCGGGGTGGTGCGTAAGCGTGAATTGTATGGTGCGGCGTATAATGGAGTGCGGCACGATAAGACGGTCAGCCTCGGCTACGATACGGCCATATATGGTGCGTGGTGGTTGCTTCGACGAGGCGCGATGGTCCTCAACAGCATCGCCCATAGTGGCTATATCCTCGGCACTAAACCACTCCCTTAATTTACTATCTTCCAATAATATACGCTTCGACTCCGTGTGGTGCACATCGCGTCCTACGGCAAGGCCCGTATCGTGGTAGGCGGCAATGACATAGGCCATCTCGACATCTGCGCCAAGCCTCTGGGCGAGCTCCACGCTGCGGCTTACAACCACATCGGCATGGTCGCGCCTATGTGCAGCATCGAAGCCATCGTAGCGCGTCAATATCTCGCTCTCGATGTATGCTTTAATCTCCTCTCTAATCATAGCCACTACCCCATTACCACCTCAACTATTTCGCTGCGCTCGAGGTACTTGCGAGCAAGGTCGCGCACCTCCTCGGCGGTAATATTGGCAATAGTCTCCACGCACTGCTCCGTCGCGCTATTGTCCGCGCCACACATAATGTTTTCGATTGTGACATCTGCAATGCCGAAGGGGCCATCGAGGATGCGTAACACCTCGCCAATCATCACATTCTTGACCATCTGCAACTCCTCCTCATCAACCAACTCCTCGCGTAGGCGCTCTATCTCGGCATATATCTCGCCAAGGGCATCCTCCTTATGTTCGCGTGCCACCTGCGTGGCGATGGCGAGGTAGCCCTCCCTCTCGAAGTTTATCATCGCAGCCGACACGCCGTATGTGTAGCCATGCTGCTCGCGGAGGTTCTGCATAAGACGTGAGCCGAAGTAGCCACCCAATATTGCCGCAACAACCTGCATGCCAACAAAGTCGGGATGGTTGCGCGTGAAGAGCAGGCGACCAACGCGTATTGATGCTTGCACCGCCTCATCGCGCTCGGCATGCAGTTTGAACTGGGTCTCGCACACAGGGAAGTTACATTCGGGACGTTCACCTCGGGGCAATGCCGCAACGAGGGCTTCGATAGCGGCCATAACCTCGTTATCAATGCGGCCGCTACACACCACAAAGCAGTTGTCAGCAGTATATAGTCGGCGGTAGTGTGCCACGATGTCGTCGCGCGTAATGTCGTCATATCGCTCTTCGGAAGCCGAGATGCCGTAGGGGTGGTTAGCACCAAAGAGCGCCCTTGCGAATAGCTCACGCGAGGCAACCTCCATCTTTGCGCGCTCTATCTTAAGGCTCTGCTTACGCTTCTGGCAATATACGGCAAACTCACGCTCGGGGAAGGTAGGGCTTAGTATAATCTCGTTTGCCACGCCTATGGTTGGCAAGAAGAACTTCGAGAGAGAGCAGAAAGATACGTAGGTATAGTCGCGGTCGATGTTTACGTCGTAGTACGAGCCGTAGAAGTCGAGCTCATCGGCAATCTGCTGTGCCGACATATTGGCACTACCCTCGCCCAACATATTGAGTGTCGAGGATGCCACAAAGGGCTTCGCCTGCACCGAGGTGCCAGCACGAAATACTAGGCTGAAGCGTACAACCTCAAAGTCGTCACTCGCAAGCGTATATATCCTCACGCCATTGGCTGCGATGTGACACTTAGCATGGGGCATCTCCACGCTGCGGGGCATTATAATATCGGGCTGCTGTATCATTTGGCACGATAGATTAGGGTTGATGAATTATTTTCGGAGAAGCAGCGGCGGGCAAACAACATCACCTCCTCACGGCTTAACGAGCGGTATATATCTGCCTCGGTATTAAGGAGTTCAAGGTTGCCAATCATCGAGTAGAAGCCGAGGTTCATAGCCTTGTTCATGACGTTTATCTCGCCCATGAGCATGTTGGCCTCGAACTTATTTTTGACCTTTTCCATCTCGTAGTCCGAGACGTTGCCCTCCATGAGTTCGCGTAACTCACCCCATAGTGCCTCCTCTGCTACCTCCTCGGTAGTATCGGGCATCAGTCGGCCCTTGATTATGAAGAGTCCCGCATCGAGGCTACCCAAGATGTAGGCATTGACATGCGAGAAGAGGCCACGCTCCTTTACCAAGCGGTTGATAAGGCGTGACGACTCGCCACCCGCCAGCAAGTCCGAGGCCAAGTCGCCAAGGAAGAAGTCGCGCGAGAGGCGGTCACCCATGTGGAAGGCTATTGTTATATCCGTTGCGGGGACATCGCGCTCTACAACCAAGCGACGAGGCTCGGTCTGCTCAGGCTCTACGGGAACAGCTGGCACATCTCCACCAATATCCTCTATATCAGCAAAATATTGTTCTGCCATGTCGAGCATATACTCCTCGTCGAGGTCGGCAGAGATTGAGAGTATAGCACGCGAAGGTCGGTAATGTAGGTCGTAGAAGGCACGTACATCATCCAACGTAGCACGCTCGATATGCTCTGGCGAGATGCCTATTGCCGACCAGCGGTATGGGTGCACCTTGTAGCACAACTCGCGCAACAAGAGCTGTTCATCGCCGTATGGCTGATTCAAGTAGCGCTGTTTGAACTCCTCGATTACGACCTGCTTCTCGGTCTGGTATGCCTCCTCCGAGATATTTAGGTTGCGCATACGGTCGCTCTCGAGCCATAGGGCCGTTGAGAGGTTCTCCTTCGGGAGTGTGATGTAGAAGTCGGTGTAGTCGTTGTTCGTGAAGGCGTTATTCTCGCCCGAAGCCATGACTACGGGGATGTCGAAATCGGGCACGTTGGTCGTACCTCTAAACATAAGGTGCTCAAACAGATGAGCAAAGCCCGTCTTGTCGGTCATCTCGTTGCGCGCACCCACCTTGTATAGGATGTTTACCGCCGCAAGCTTCGACGCTCGATCACGATTGACAAGTATGGTCAACCCATTTTTAAGCACTCGTTCCTTATATCTTATCATAGATTTGTAGTGGACAATATTAGTTTGGTACAAATATACGATTTTTTTCAAAAAAAGCGAGGCCTCGCGCTACAACATTGAGAGAATTATGTAACTTTGTACTACTAAAACTATTGACTATGACCAAAAAGAATCAGACTACAAACGCTGAGAGTGGCGGCATTAAGGTTTTGTTTAAGAGATATGTTGTCGATGCGCTGAGCTATATGGCAATGGGTCTCTTCGCCTCGCTTATCATAGGACTTATCATTAAGCAGATAGCCCTAATCCCTGGTCTCAACTTCCTCGCCCCAATCGCCTCGTTGGCACAGCTCGACTTGGTTGTTGGTGGTGCTATCGGCTTGGCTATTGCCCTAGGACTAAAGCGCGACCCACTGGTTACTATCTCGGCCGTTGCCGTGGGTGCTTTGGGCTATACGCTCGGTGGACCCGCGGGAGACGTGGGTGGCAACCCTATTGGCGCATACCTCGCCACTATCGTGGCTATCGAGATAGGTTCGCTTGTCTCTAAGCGCACACCCGTGGATATCATCCTCACGCCCCTCGTAACCATTGTTGCGGGAGGTCTCGTGGCGCAGTATATATGCGTGCCTATTGGTGAGTGGGTGATGTCATTGGGTGAGTTGATTAACCGCGCTACGGAGCTCAACCCCTTCGCTATGGGTGTTATCGTAGCGGTGTCAGTAGGCTGCATCCTCACCCTACCTATCAGCTCGGCAGCGCTCTGTATCTCAATAGGTATCAGCGGTTTGGCTGCTGGTGCTGCAACGGCGGGCTGCTGTGCACAGATGGTGGGTTTTGCCGTTATCAGCTTCAAGGAGAACAGATGGGGTGGTCTTATCTCTCAGGGTCTCGGCACCTCGATGCTCCAGATTGGCAACATCGCCCGCAAGCCTATCGTATGGCTCGCACCAACGCTTGCATCAGCTATTCTCGGACCTATCTCTACATGTATCTTGAAGATGGAAAATAGTGCTGCGGGTGCAGGCATGGGAACGTCTGGTTTAGTAGGCCCTATCGGCTGCTGGGACACCATGTCGGCAACGACGGACCATGCGCTGCTTATCGCCGAAATTGTGGGCATGTACTTCATCGCCCCCGCCATATTGAGTCTCCTTATCCACTTTGTGATGAGACGCCTCGGCTGGGTCAAGGATGGCGACCTGAAGTTGCAGAGATAACGAAAAAGAGTGCCATGGCACTCTTTTTTTATTAGTATAACACCTCTATTGGCTCTCGCTGTACTACATCAAGGGGATAGGATGCGTACTTCACTCGCGCGAAGTCTATGTTATCGAGCGAGATAGAGCGTATGGTCGAGTTGTAGGCCGTCTTGTAATATACCGTGCGCGAGGAGAGATCTATCGCCGATGTCCACTGCGTAGCGCTTGGGAGGTTATGCTCCGAGGGGTTTTCAATGGCGATGGGCACATCGAAGTTGTTGAGCAGGTGGAACGCCTCAAGTACCGTATCTAAGCCCGTAGCACGCGTAGGAGCGGTATTACGGAAGAAGGCGGCACGCACAAAGCGTGAGGGAGGCGTAAAGTCACCAGGGAGGCCCAACATCGCCGTACTGCCACCATTAGGCTCGAGCGTCACGCCACCGAGCTTGTAGCTCTGGGCACTACCCGGGCGTAGGTTGACATAGTTCTCGAGGTTCGTAACCTGCCACTCGAAGCCTGGGGCATTCGTAAGCACGCCCACCTCGTTCTCATAGAAGTTGATTTTGCCATCGACAATCTCCATAACCACCTGACGACCTGTTGGGTCGCCGATGCGCCAGTGAATAACTGCCGTCTTCTCCAATGCCACAATACGCACACGCTTCACGGCCTCCATCGCCTCGTCTATCGTAGCACACTGCGTGAGCATCCACTGCACAACCTGCAAATCGGCAAGCGTGCGCGGGTTATCCATAGCCTCGTACGACTCGTAGCTGCCATAGCGCGGGAAGAAGAACAGGCCCGCCGAGAGTCCCGCCTCATTGATGCCCTCAGCGATAAACTCCTTCTCTACCACTGCGAGGCCCACCACGCCATAGCGCGCCTTGAACTTAAGGCCATTCATGCCCGTGGGGGTGTAGGATTGCAACGCCTCGCCACGCGGGATTATTACATACTCGCTCTTGAGTGCTCCATATGCCCACTCTATAGTTCGCGCCTGGATGTAGCTACCGTCGGCAGCCGTGAGCGATATGCCCGTACAGGCGAAGGAGGTGTGAGCACCGCATACAACAGCCACGATGCCCAGCAATAGTTTTTTCATCATACCTTTCATAACATATATATTATTAAATCGCATCACACAACAACATAAATCGCGCCGCATATTTATGTAATATGCAGAAATCTTACTACCTTACTATCAATTTATTAACCGAAAATTTGGAAAATTCGAGGGGGGGGGTAAATTTGTCGTGGTAAATATAGAGTAATTTTAGAGATATAGGCGTCGTTGTATATACAGCGTTATAGAGCTATAAATACCTATATATAAATAGAGACCTATATGACAAAATTTGCAACAATGACTTATGGCACATATTATGTATATCAATGATAATCTGTTACTTATCACAATTACAGTAAAATAAGTTTGAAAACAATAAAATATTTAGATAAATTTACTTAATTTTGTGTAGGCAAATATTCGAGACTGTAGCCTAACATAATTTTAACAACATATTGTTATAGGAAAAATTACCTAAAAATTACTAAAAAGTCAAATTAACAATTATGAAAACTTTCAAACTATTCGCTTCATTGCTCTCAGCAGTGGCAATGTTGTTTGCAGTTGGTTGTCAGCCAGAACCCGCAGACAAACCCGACAAACCCGATGAGAAGCCCTGCTTCACATTCGAGATTCTGGAGGCCGGCAAGACTACGGTATCGTTCCGCGTAACACCCCTTGCCGAAGAGATGCCTTATGTGATTATGATTACCGACAAGGCGACATTCGAGACCTTCGAGAGCGAGGAGGCCTTCATAGCAGATGACTTGGCATGGTTCGACCAGGTGGCCATGAGCATGGGTATA
Organism: Alistipes sp.; assembly: GCA_045633045.1. Classification (GTDB taxonomy): domain Bacteria; phylum Bacteroidota; class Bacteroidia; order Bacteroidales; family Rikenellaceae; genus Alistipes. The sequence continues at coordinate 59,132 of JAZQXV010000009.1, read as the reverse complement.
ACACTCGAAGACTATCTCGCAACAATCCTCACTACGGGCGTTAAGGAGGATAGCACCGATGGCCTTGCACCCAACACCGAGTACTACCTCTATGCTTATCATCTTACAGCCTCGGGCGAGGTGGTTTCAGACTTCGAGTTCAAGGAGTTTAAGACCGCAGCCTTAGAGGAGTCTGACGCCACATTCGAGGTTAGCGTTAGCGACATAAGCTACAATAAGGCAACCGTAAATGTTGTGCCATCGTCAACAACTGCCACCTACTTCGTAAACATTATGAGCGAGGAGCGCTTAGCCGACTTCGGCGAGGGTGACGAGGCCTATATCAACCACCTTGTAGCCCTCCGAGACTACTACCTTGGCATGAATGCAACCACCGAACAGATGATTGCCAACCTATGCTTTGCAGGCGAGAAGTCACTCACCGTGGATGACCTCAATGCCGGCACTAAGCACTATGCCTATGCCATAGGTGTAGATGGTGATTTCTTGCCCAACACCAAGGCCTTTGTTGTTGAGTTTGAGACCACCACAGCAGAGAGCTCAGCACTCACATTCGAGGTAGACTTCACGAACTTCTACTATGACCATGTAGATGGCATTGTGACACCCTCGAACAATGACGAGACATATATCTGCTCTATACAGACTGCTGAGTCGCTCACATGGTACGACAGCGAGGAGGAGTTCATGCAGACACTTCTCGATGACCTTGAGTGGTGGTATGGCGGCGTGGAAACAGCTCTCCGCACAGGCGCCACCGACCTCTCGACATTTGGTGGCCTCTACCCCGAAACAGAGTATATCGTAGTCTGCTTCGGCTATGACGAGACACCCACAACTGAGCTCTTCACATTCCCATTTACCACAACCGAGGCTTCGGGTAATCCTGCAGATTTGACCGTAGAGTTTGCTATCGACTATGAGCAGCTGTCACACAACACAGTATATGTAACCGCGACACCCTCTGTTGGTGCACACTACTTCATGTCATACATCTCGACATCTGACCTCGAGTACTATATCGAGGAGCATGGTAGCCAGGATGCAGCACTCATAGCATTTGCAAACGAGGAGATTGACTATGGCGCAGATTACTTCTGGTGCTCACGCGCCGAGTATCTTACTGACATGGGTGCAAACTTGGGTACATACACCATGATGTTCAACCAGCTAAATCCCGCAACCGAGTATATCATCTACGCTGTGGCTGTGGATGTTAATAGCGGTGATGTCGTAGGTGAGCATGTATCGGTGAGCGAGGCGTTCACAACTCTTGATAAGGTTGTAAGTTCCGCAGCTGTAGAGTTTGAGTTTGGCAACTACTACGATGGCTCGGCTCTTGCCGACCTCGATCCCGAGCGTTTCCTAAGCTGCAAGGGCTATGTCGTAATGCCATATACCGTAGTGCCAAATATTGATGCAATGAATTGGTACACAGGTTTCTACGATGGCGACTACACAGAGTGGGGATGCACCGATGAGGACATCTACGCGGAGTTGATTACATACGGCTATGAGTGGGATTCAGAACTCGTATCGCTCAATCGCGAGAACGGAGTTGCTGTTCTACAGTACGATGCAGCATACACATTCCTTGGTATTGCTGAGGACTATGATGGTAACTTTGGCGCTGGCACCGTGGAGGTTGTAACACTTAGCAAGGAGGGCGTATCTCCTGCTCAGGAGTTTATCGACAGCCTTAATGAGCAGGCGCAGCTCGCTAAGCCACAGGCAATGGCCTCTCGCAAGGGCAAGATGCCTGTTATGCACAAGTAATTAGTGCTGTATATCTGGCAGCGAGGCCGACTAAAAAGTAATTTTTGGTCGGCCTCGCTGTTTTATCACATCAGTTAGTTGTTATCTAACCACTCCAAGAAGTCCGAAGTGCGGCTACGGCTTACGACAACTTCATCCTCAGAGGGGGGATTTAACTGAATCTTGAGGCGTGTACCGAGGTGCTTAGAGATATTCTCTATAGCGTTTATTGAGACGATATAACTGCGCGAGATGCGGAAGAAGAGCTTGGGGTCGAGCATCTCCTGCACCATATCCAACGAGTAGTCCAACAATCGGCGAGTGCCATTGCGATTTACCGCGTATGTACTCTTATCCTCCGAGAAGCAGTATGCTATATCCTCGACGGGGATGATGATAATCTTCTCGCCAGTCTTTACGATAAAGCGCTTCTTATACTCCTTCGTATCGCGCGACACACTCGCACGCGATACCATATCCATAATTGTCTCGAGATTTGCAGCACTACGGCTCTCGATACGCTCACGGCAACGCTCCCACGCACGTTTCATATCCTCATCGCAAATAGGCTTCAACAGGTAGTCGCACGAATTTACCTTAAAGGCGTTGATTGCATAGTTGTCGTAGGCCGTGGTTATGATGACATGAGCACTGATGTTTACGCGCTCAAAAATCTCAAAACAGATGCCATCAGAAAGTTCGACATCCATAAAAATTACATCTGCATCATCGGGGTTCTCCTCGAGCCATTTTACTGTCGAGCGCACCGACGTGAGGGTCATCACCACACTACCCTCGGGGCAGCAGCGGTCGATGAGCTTTTTGAGGTTTATTTGCGCAGGGATTTCATCCTCTACAATAAGTATCTTTATCATACTATGGGGAGTTTTACAATAAATTCATTCTCAGTCTTTTGCACCACAATATCACGACGTATAATGTCAAGATATTGACGACGTATATTCTCCAATCCGAGGCGTGTCGAGGGCTGACCATGAGTACGCACCTGGAGGTTGTTCCTAACCACCAAATACTCCTCCTCAATGGCTATCTTAACACATAGCGGAGAGTCGGCACAAACGACATTATGCTTAGTGGCATTTTCGACTAAAAGTTGGAGTGCACAGGGCACAACAAACTTATCGGTATAGGCCCTATCGACATTTATCTCAAACTTCATACCCTCGGGGAAACGCTCCAACAAAAGGTCGATATACATATTGGCAAATTCGAGCTCGTCGCTAATCTTCACAAGGGGCTTTTGGTCGTTGTTGAGCATATAGCGATAGATGCCCGCAAGCTTGCGGATAAAGGCCGAGGCACGCTCCGTCTCGTGCTCCTGAACAAGGTAGTCGAGGATGCCCAACGAGTTAAACAAGAAGTGGGGGTTTATCTGCTGCTTAAGTCGCTCGTACTGATACTCAGTGCGGTGCTTCAACTCACGCTCCTCACGTAGCTCGCGCTGCGTGGTCGTAGATATGCGAATAAGTATGCAGGCCGTAGCGATAAGTATGTCGATCATCAATGCAGCAGAGAACGTACGCACAAAGTCGAGAGGATCGGTTGCGGGTGTCTCCAAGCGCGGTATATCGTAATAAATCAACAATGTAGCGAGGACTGGCAACAGCAATAGCGAGATCATCAGCGGCTTAGCAAAGGCGAGGCGTCTCGAGGCCTCCTGACCCCTTGATGGAAGGTAGGCAAAAAGCACCACGTTACCGGCGATAAGCGTCAACAGCGCCCAGGTATTCTCCATCGTTCCGAAGACATGATTTAGGAGCGTACCCTCGTTAAATACACCCACGCGGAACATCACAACGTATAAGAGGCGAACTAGCAAAATACCTACAGCAACGAGTATCACATTACGGACATATGAGCGCAGTACATTAGTGCTTGAACGGAAGCGTTTTACACGCAGCGTAAGGGCGTTAACAACAAGACCTATTACCGTGGTAATCAAGAATGTAGATAGCGCTGGTGCGATATAGTCGTTGCCTATTATTTGATTTAGCGGCTGCCACAACCACGAGCCGATAATAAAACCCGAAATGGTCGCCACGAGGGTCAATAGAGTAACCATCTCGATGCGGGTGCTATTGCGTATCGAGATAACTACGACCATAGCGATTGTGAGTATCGTCAAGAGGATGTCGTCGTGGTAGTTCATAGCACGACTGAGCAGTGCCACCGCGAAGTGAAGCACCGCGAAAATTATGACGATGGCAACATTGCCAAATATATGGTGTCGTTTGAGCAAATCCATAGTTATGCAAAGTTATGAAAAAAATATAAATATCCCAAACCGCTGGTCAATAAACCTTACAAATTGACCATATTGCACAGCAATAGGGGTGCTATCACCACTACAACGCCACTCTACCCTATCACATAGTGATTCTACCATTCGGCTCAAGAAACATGCAATTCGTCATAAATATTTACCCTTTGGGTAGAAATCATTTGGATTTTACGAATTTTTTGGTAAAATTTGTAGCATAGTCATTGTGTATTTATTAAAATAATTTAATAAGAACCCCAAACAGCGACTACGACACAAACACTTGGACAAAAAAAATTGATTAACTAAAACACCATAAAATGCAAAAACCTAATCTATCCTTTTGGCAGATGTGGAATCTGAGCTTCGGATTCTTTGGTGTGCAGATTGCATACGCACTTCAGAGTGCTAACATCAGCCGCATCTTTGCAACATTGGGTGCAGACCCCCACACATTGAGCTTCTTCTGGATTTTGCCCCCATTGATGGGTATGATCGTGCAGCCTATCGTGGGTGCTATGAGCGACAAAACATGGTGCAAGTGGGGTCGCCGCAAGCCCTACCTCTATGTGGGCGCCATCGTGGCAATCATCGTCATGGCACTTCTGCCCAACTCAGGCAGCTTCGAGATGACCGTTAAGGCGGCTCTCGCGTTCGGTGCCCTTATGCTCATGTTGCTCGACACATCAATCAACATGGCTATGCAGCCCTTCAAGATGATGGTCGGCGATATGGTTAACGAGGAGCAGAAGACAAAGGCATACTCTATCCAGAGCCTCCTTTGCAACGCTGGCTCGTTGGTAGGTTACTTGTTCCCCTACTTCTTCACCGCTATCGGCATCAGTTCTGTAGCAGCCGAGGGTCAGGTTCCCGACTCTGTGACATGGTCATTCTATGTTGGCGCCGCTATCCTTATCCTCTGCGTGCTCTACACTGGCGCTAAGGTCAAGGAGTGGAACCCCGCAGACTATGCCAAGTACAACAACATCAAGGCTGAGGATGCTGGCGAGAAGACAAACCTTATCAGCTTGCTCTTCCACGCACCTAAGGTATTCTGGCAGATTGGCCTTGTGCAGTTCTTCTCATGGTTTGCATTCCTCTACATGTGGACATACACCACAGGTGGTATCGCCGAGACTGTTTGGGGTGAGATTATCCCATCATCAGCAGGCTATCAGAAGGCGGGTGACTGGACTGGCGTACTCTTCGCAGTTCAGGCCGTGGGCTCAATCCTCTGGGCTATGGTTATCCCCATGTTCCGCAACCCCAAGACAGCATACTCTGTGAGCTTGTTGCTCGGTGCTGCAGGTTTCATCTCTACATACTTCATCCACGACCAGTATTTACTCGCCGTATCGTTCTTGCTTATCGGTTGCGCATGGGCAGCGATGTTGGCACTCCCCTTCGCTCTGCTCACAAACGCACTTACTGGCAAGTCGCTCGGCTCGTACATGGGTCTCTTTAACTGCACTATCTGTCTCCCACAGATTGTGGCATCGCTCGTGGGTGGCGTTCTCTTCATGACATTCGGTGGTAAGGATGTTTACCTCGAGGTTCCTGTTAAGGAGGAGGCAAAGGTTGAGGCTGTAGCCGCAGTGGAGGCTACCGAGGCTGAGCCTATCGAGGAGATTGCCGTAGTTGAGGAGACAGCTGAGGTTGCTGAGGCAGTTGAGGCAGTTGAGGCTACTGAGGAGGTTACAGTTGCCGAGGAGCAGGCAGCCGAGGAGGTTATCGCTGAGGCAGTTGAGGCAGTTGAGGAGCCTAAGACCGAGCTTAAGAAGTTCCAGAGCGGTCAGATTGTGATGCTCGTAATTGCGGGTATCTCGTTGATTCTCGGTGCTCTTGCGGTGTTTGGCATCAACACTCGCAAAAAGGAGTAACTCAGCAACACTGCAGAAGTCGGATAATTTGAGCGCAAGCATAACGACAAAATAGACTTTTTATTCGGCTTCAGGAAAGTTGAAAGATACACAACTAACATATTTACTAACTTCATTATTAACTAACACTAAAACACTATGAGAAAATTCTTAACTATGTGTTTGGGTCTCGCTATCCTCGCGATGGCAGTTCCCGCCCAAGTGTTTGCCCAGTCGGGTAAATACGAGGTCAAAGGTGTGGTAGTTGATACTACCGGAACACCGGTTATCGGAGCATCTGTTATCGAGCAGGGCACGACTAACGGTGTCACCACCGACCTTAACGGTCAGTATGTGCTGAAGGTTAATGGTCCAGAGTCTATCATCGAGATTAGCTTCATCGGTTACAAGACTTTGGCTCTCGCAGCAAACTCTGACCTTCTCGCAAACGCAGTCTTGGAGGACGACTCTGAGATGATTGATGACGTCGTAGTCATCGGTTATGGCGTTGTGAAGAAGAACGACCTTACAGGTTCGATCTCTACCGTAAAGGCAGATCAGACTAACAAGGGTCTTGCTACTTCACCCACCGACCTTCTTCGTGGTAAGTCGGCAGGTGTTGTAATCACCTCTGGTAGCGGTGCTCCTGGTTCAGCAGCTACTATCCGTATCCGTGGTGGTTCTTCACTCAACGCTTCAAACGACCCATTGATCGTTGTTGATGGTCTTCCTATCTCTAACTCTGGTATCTCAGGTATGGGTAATGCTTTGGCATCTATCAACCCATCAGATATCGAGTCATTCACTGTATTGAAGGATGCTTCTGCAACCGCGATCTACGGTTCACGCGCGTCAAACGGTGTCATCATCATCACAACTAAGAAGGGTTCTAAGTACGATTCAAGCGTTCCTCACGTATCTGTTGACTTCACAGCATCGTTGAGCCAGAACTCTCGTTACGTTGACGTAATGACTGGCGACGAGATGCGTCAGACTTTGGAGTGGTACTACGGTACACAGGATACAGATGCTTACCGCTCTGCTACAAAGTACACAGATGCTAACGGCAACTACATCAACACTGATTGGCAGCGTGAGATCTACCAGCTCGCACAGTCATACGAGGGTAACGTATCATTGTCAGGTAACGTGAAGATGGGTGAGAAGAACAACCTCCCATATCGTGTATCTTACGGCTACTTGAACCAGGATGGTACTTTGAAGACATCAAGCATGTCTCGTCACACTCTCGCATTGAACCTTAATCCCCAGCTATTGAACAACCACCTTACTATTACCCTTAACGGTAAGGGTATGATCATGGATTCTCGTTTTGCTAACGAGGGTGCTATCTCACAGGCTGTTCAGTACGATCCTACTAAGCCCGTATATCTCGACAACGCAGAGGGCGGTATCCACGGCTACCACTCATGGCGTGGTGCAGATGGTAAGCACAACACAATGGCTAACCAGAACCCCGTTGCAATGTTGGAGGAGAAGATTGACGTATCTAAGGCTAAGCGTTTCGTAGGTAACGCTCAGGTGGATTACAAGATTCACGGTTTCGAGGATCTTCGTTTGAACTTGAACCTTGGTGTTGACGTTTCTAAGTCTAATGGTACTGTTGATGTAGCTCCTGGTGCTGAGCAGTCTATCCACTCAACTGGTGACGCTGGTTCAGGTTCACACACTGACTACTCACAGCTCCGTCGCGACCAGACTTTGGAGTTCTACGGTGCATATGCTAAGACTTTGGGCGACCACTCATTCGACGTAATGTTGGGTTACTCATGGCAGCACAGCTACACTCAGTCATATAGCGCTACAAACCGCGTTGCTGATGTATCTAAGTGGGACGTTTACAGCGACGCTCCTTATATCCCAATGGAGATGTATGTTCCATCTGCAACTGAGGACAACTTGGAGACTCCTGAGAACGAGACTGAGCTTATGGTCATGAACCCTAAGTACTATATCAAAGAGCCTAAGACTGAGAAGAGCGAGTACTTCCTCATATCATTCTTCGGTCGTCTTAACTACTCTTATGCAAACCGTTACTCTGTAACTGCTACTGTACGTGCCGATGGTACTTCTCGTTTCGCTAACAACAAGTGGGGTATCTTCCCATCAGTTGCTTTGGCATGGAACGCTAAGAACGAGTCGTTCTTGGAGGATGTTGACGCTTTGTCAGCATTGAAGGTACGTTTGAGCTACGGTCAGACTGGTCAGCAGGAGGTAGGTGGTTTGTACGATACAATTCCTACCTATTATAATAACCAGCTTGGTTCATACTACCCATTCGGAGGTTATGGCGAGGGTAACATCGTATATCCTATCAAGCCCGTAGGTTACAACGTAGATCTTAAGTGGGAGACTACTACTACATACAACGCAGGTGTTGACCTCGGCTTCCTCGATGGTCGCATCACAGCTAGTGCAGACTTCTACTATCGCGAGACTAAGGACCTCTTGAACTGGACTCCCGTTCCTGCAGGTGCTAACCTTACTAACTACCTCAACGCAAACATCGGTGACTTGAAGAATATCGGTGTCGAGGTTGAGTTGAACGCTGTTGCTATCCAGACTCAGGATTGGTACTGGAACATCGGTGCTAACGTTGCTTGGAACAAGAACGAGATCACTCGTTTGACAAACGACGATGAGGCTGAGGGTTACTACGGTGTTGACACTGGTGGTTATTCTGGTGGTGTAGGTGGTACTTGCCAGGTTCAGCAGACAGGTCAGCCTACTAACTCATTCTATGTATATCAGCAGATCTACGACGCAAACGGCAACCCCATCGAGGGCTTGTACGTTGACCGCAACGAGGATGGCGTAGTAAACGAGAAGGATAAGTATGTTTACAAGAAGGCTGCTCCCGATGTAACTATCGGTTTCAACACTCAGCTCTCTTGGAAGGCTTTGACACTTGCTGTATCGGCACACGCTAACATCGGCAACTACGTTTACGACAACATCTCTTCAAATGGTGAGCTTTTGACAGACCTCTGGACAAACAACTTCACTAACAACCGTGTTGTTACAGCGCCTCAGACAAACTTCCGTGCATCAGGCCAGTACTTGTCTGACTACTACGTACGTAACGCTTCATTCTTGAAGCTCGACAACATCACTTTGAGCTACCGCTTCGATCTTGGTAAGGCTGCAGACCGTGGTCTTTCACTCGACGTGTTCGGTACTGTATCAAATGTAGCTACATTCACTGGTTACAAGGGTATCGATCCTGAGATCTTCTCTGGTATCGACAACAACATGTACCCACGTCCTCGTACCTACATCCTTGGTGTGAAGTTCAATTTCTAATCGTCTAAAATCGAATAAGTATTATGAAAAATATTAAAGTTTTAATGTTGGCTGTTGCCGGAGTTTTTGCTCTTGGCTTGAGCTCGTGCGTTAACGATTTGGACGTAACTCCTATCGATCCTAACGTACAGCTTCCTCAGGATGTTTTGAAGGACGAGGCAGCTTTCGAGGCATTGCTTGCAAAGTGCTACCAGGGTCTCGCTTGCTCATCTTCTGATGGTCCTAACGGCGGTCCCGATATTAGTGGTGTTGACGGTGGTTTCGGTCAGTACCTCCGTGCTTACTTCAACCTCCAGTGCTTGACAACTGACGAGGCAGTATGCTGCTGGAACGATACTGGTTTGCCCGATATGCACAACATGAACTGGCAGGCATCTAACCAGTTTATCGTTGCTATGTACTACCGTATTTTCTATCAGGTAAGCCTTTGCAACGAGCTCATCCGCCAGGTTGAGGCTAACCCTGCAGGCGTTGAGTTCCAGAATAAGGGTGCTCTCATCGCTGAGGCTCGCGCATTGCGTGCATTGTCTTACTACCACGCTATTGACATGTTCGGTAACGTACCTTTCACTACTGAGAACGATATAGTAGGTTCTGTTGGCCCACGCCAGATTAACCGCGCTGACCTCTTCGTATGGCTTGAGAATGAGTGTAAGGAGCTTATCGAGGGTAACGACCTTGCTGCTGAGGGCACTAACATTTATGGCCGTTGCGACAAGGGCTTCGTGAAGATGATTCTTGCTAAGTTGTACCTCAACGCTGAGGTTTACGTAGGCCAGGATCGTTATGCTGATTGTGCTGCAATCTGCGAGGACCTCGTAGGCAAGTACAATTTGCAGCAGTCAATTACACTCGCGGTTCTTGATAATAATGGTGAGCCAATGCTTGATGAGAATGGTGAGCCAAAGGAGGTTGAGATTAATGGTTTTAAGCTTTTGTTCTGCGCAGATAACCACCTCCGTACTGCAAACTCTACTTTCGGTGCTAACAACGAGATTATCTTCGCTGTTCCTCACGATGGTATTAACACTACATCTTACGGTGGTACTAACTTCCTCATCTTCGCTGGTACAGGTGGTGACATGATCCCTGCAGGTATCTCTTCTGGTTGGGGTGGTTTGTCAGTAACAAAGCAGGTTTCTGAGCGCTACGCTGAGGGTGATGTTCGTGCTATGTTCTTCACTGACTACGGTACTGAGATCGTTGACATCTTCACATTTACTTCAGGCGGTTACAAGTCACAGAAGTTCTCTAACATTAACCACGATGGCTCTGCAGCACAGGCTGATGGTTTCGTTGACACAGACTTCCCCTTGTTCCGTGTTGCTGATGCTCACCTTATGTTGGCTGAGTGTGCTGCACGTGGTAAGGCTGACAACGCAAAGGGTCTTGCATCGTTGAACGCTGTTCGCGAGCGTGCTGGTCTCGAGGCAGTAACTTCATTCACAGCTCAGGATGTTCTTGACGAGCGTTCACGCGAGTTCTTGTGGGAGGGTTGCCGTCGTTCTGACCTCATCCGCTACGGTCAGTACACAACCGACACATACCTTTGGGAGTACAAGGGTTCTGTAAAGGAGGGTGAGGCAGTTGCTGATCACCGTAACCTCTTCCCATTGCCCCCTTCAGATGTTAACGCTAACGGTAACCTCAAGCAGAACGCTGGTTACTAATAGATAGAGTTAGTCACGTTTAACGAATAAAACTAACAGAAATGAAAAAGTTATTATATAGCATTATGGCTCTTGCTGGTCTCACGATGGCATCGTGTACCCAGGAGCATATCGATGTGCAGTATAATCCCGAGAATGTGGTAGCTCCTGTTTTGGGTGATATCGAGGACATTGACTTGAGCGTGGATGAGGCTGACATCGTTGTAGAGTATACTAATGCTGACTTCAATGTAGCTACTTCTAACGATAAGGATCTCTACATCAACATTCAGGGTGATGACATGTCTAAGAAGGTAAAGATTACTGCTAAGTTCGAGGACAAGATCACCATTAAGGTTACTGATCTCTATGCTGCATATTTGGCACTTGGCGTTGAGCCCGGTACTGAGGAGACATTCGACATTATGATCAATGCTTACCTCACTACTGATAAGGGTGCACTTGTTGCAGGCACAGAGACTTTGTCTAACTTCGTTAGTGTTAACATCTCATCTGAGGCATTTGTTGCTCCTACTATGGGTGAGTTTACTGACGTTGTACTCAAGGAGAAGACTCCTGATTTCGTAATTGACTACACTGAGGCAGAGTTCAACATTGCTGCTAAGCACAACGTATCTTACGGCCTTTATGTCGACCTCAAGGGCAATAAGCTCAATGAGCGTGTTCAGGTTAACAAAGTAACCTTCGAAGAGGGTAAGATGACAATCAAGGCTGAGGAGCTCAACAAGGCAGTTCTTGCTCTTGATGTTGAGGGTGGTGCTGATGCAGATGTAGATATCGCTGTTGTAGCTTCTGTTGATGAGATTAAGAAGTCAGACATCATGTCTGATTTGCAGACTGTAAATATCAAGACTTACGCTGCTAACATTCCTCCTGCAGAGAAGTACAATAAGGTTTGGGTTATCGGTGACTACTGCGGTTGGAATCACGCTAAGACTCAGTTCTTGTTCGACTACGAAGATACAGGCACTACATTCACTGGTGTCGTAGACTTTGCTGATGCCGAGGGCGTATCTAAGGCTGCTAAGGGTTTCAAGCTTACTGGTGTTGCTGGTTGGGATGACTCTTGCAACTGGGGCTTGGAGGATAACACTACTGCAGAGAGTGAGGCTTCTTCACTCCAGCTTATCACAGGTGGTGGTTCTCAGGATATCAAGAGCTACGCTAAGCGTTTCTACGGCTTCGAGTTCGATGAGACTACTTTGGTATTGAAGAAGACTTGGGGTGCAGACCAGATTGGTGTTATCGGTTTGAACGGCAACTGGGATACCGACATCGTTATGAAGTACAACCCCAAGTGGGCTCGCTTCTATGCTGATATCGAGGCTGCAGCTGACACTGAGATTAAGTTCCGTGCTGACGGTGGTTGGGACCTCAACTGGGGTGTTGACTGCGCTCAGGGCGGTGGTAACATTCCTGTAGCTGCTGGTAAGTATCGTGTTTACTTCAACCCTGCAACTGGTCTTATCGAGTTCAACGCTAAGGCTTACAACACAACTGAGGATACTGGCAACGGTGGTGGCACTACTCCTGAGCCCGAGCCCGAGGAGCCCGAGGGTCCCGTAACTGAGCCCGATCGTTGGGGTGTTTCTGGTACTTTCACCGAGTGGGGCAAGCAGGCTGACCTCTACATGAGCGAGGTAGCTGAGAACCTCTTCGTTCGCATGGGTGTTACTCTTACTGATGCTGACCAGTTCAAGGTACGCTTCAACAATGATTGGAACATCAACTATGGTGCTGCTGGCGATGATGATTCCTTCGCAGTTACTGTAGGCGAGGAGTTGGCACTTGTTGCAGGTGGTAAGAACCTCTCTGCTCCTGCTGGTACATACGACATCTTCTTCAACATCGTTGACTACAAGATTTGGGTAATGCCCGAGGGCGAGACTCCTGGTGGCGTTGAGGTTAAGACTCTCAAGATTTATGGCGATGTATCGGCTACTGGCTGGACAAACTGCAACGCTTGGATCTGGGATGATAGCGACACAAACTACACTGGTGGCAAATGGCCTGGTCAGGCTCTCGCAACTGAGACTGTTGACGACAAGGAGTACTACGTATTCAACGTAACTCCCGAGATGATGGGTAAGACCGTTAACGTTATCTTCAACAACGGCTCTGAGCAGACTGTAAACATCGAGGGTATTGAGTTGAACGACGACGTTATTATCACTCTTACTGAGAAGGAGGGTGGCGACGGCAATTGGCTTGCTACTGTAAACGGTGAGGCTCCAGTAGAGCCTGAGAAGCCAGCTGAAACTACTTACGGTCTTCTCGGTGAGTTCAACGGCTGGGGCGAGGATATTGACCTCGTCGCTCGTGGCGACGGTTGGTATGTAACAGAGGGTCTCTCAGTTACTGCTGGTAAGCTCCTTATCCGTTTGAACGACGCATGGGACGAGAAGTTCGGTAACGATGGTTCTACACTCGTATTGGGCGAGAACACCTTGACATACGGCGGTGCTGATATGTTGATCGAGGCTGGCACTTACGACTTCTACTTCAACCCTGCAACTTCTAAGTTGTTTTTGGTTAATGCTGGCGATGAGGATCCTACAGCTGGTTTGGTAGCTTCAATCTCATACGGCTTGGTTGGCACAATCAACGGTTGGTCTGCTCCAGATGTAAAGTTTGAGGCTATTGGCGATGGTGGCTACAAGCTTCTTGGCTACACATTGGCTGCAACTGAGCAGATTAAGATTCGCGCTAATGAGGAGTGGAACAATGCTGAGAACTATGGTCTTGCATCAGCTGGCGTACTCACCACTAACGCAGCTAACATTCTTATCTGCGGCGGCGGTAGCGCTAACATGAGTGTTGCAGCTGATGGCACTTACGACTTCTACTTCTATCCCGCAGAGTTGACACTCTACGTAATGGAGGCTGGTCAGGTTCCTGCACGCTAATTCCTAATTAATACCACGCGTGCTCTCGTACGCGTGGTATTACCTTTGGTCGGGCGACTTTGATCGGTCTCCCGACCCCTAACAAAAGAGTGAAAGTATGAAAAAGTTACTTTGGGGCATTGTGCCTATGTTGATGCTTGCAGCGGTAGCTTGTGGCGGCGACGAGGAGATTAAGTTTCCCGATAAACCTAATCAGGAGGACCCCACTCCCGACCCCGTGCCCGAGAGCGACAAGTTCTACAAGGGCACCACTATGTCGTTTGCGAACTACCTTATCGACTTCGGCTTGATATACCGCGAGAATGGCGAGGAAACTAACCCATACAAGTCGGTTAAGGCGCATGGCGCTAACATCGTGCGCTTGCAGCTCGACCGCGTGGCCTTTAACGAGATTAATGGTGTCACTATCGACTGGCAGCAGTGGGAGCGCGTGGTGGAGGATGCCAAGTGTGCAAAGGCCGAGGGCCTCGACATCATGCTTACGCTAAAGCCCGACTACGACAAATATACTTCTACAACGGCGCAGCACAACAACATCCCCGAGGATTGGAAGTCGTTGGACGAGAACACACTCGGAGGCGAACTATACAAGTGGGTGTACGACACGCTCGTGGCGCTCCACAACGAGGGCATAGACCCCGTAATCGTTGCAGTGGGTAACGAGGTTAACATCGGCTTCTTGCTCAACGGCGGCCACGATGGAGCACGCACAGCGCGCCTGTTGAACTACGGCCACAACGCCGTACGCGACTATGCCCGCGACTGCGACGTAAAGGTGCTCTCGGCACTTCATATTGCCAACCCCTCGAAAATTGGCTATATCGACACATACAAGGAGGCGGGATGCACCAACTATGACATTATCGCATTGTCGTGGTATCCAGGCACAAACATCGGTCACTCGATGGGCTCATACCCCACATTCAAGGCGTTGGGTGAGGCAATGATGACAAAACATGGCAAGCGTATCATGGTATTGGAGACTGCGCACTCCTTTACCACAGGCACGGTAAACGGTACATGGATGGGTGACTGGTGCGACAACTCGTACAACTACCCCGATTGGAACGATGCCACAAATGCCGCAAACTATACCCCTGCAAAGCAGCGCGCATGGCTTAAGGCCTTGGCCGAGGATGTGAAGGCTGGTGGTGGCATCGGCGTAATCACATGGGGTACAGAGTCACTACCCGACCTTTTGGAGGGTAAGGCACAGGGACACGGTTTAGGTCTCTACACCTACCCTGCTGCATGGGGCTACGGCTCGACATGGGAGAACAACTCATATTGGGACTTTACCAACGATAACAACCTCCACGAGGGCATCGACTGGATGATGGATATTGAGTAACACACACAGCAAACAATATACTTAAATAAATTACCATGAAAAAGAAAAACCTACTTATCCTGGCTTTTGTGGCCATTGTGGGTATCATCGCCTACATTGTGGTCACAGGTAATCCCAAGGCCGAGAAGGCTGAATTCGCGCGCGGCAACAGCTTCGCCGTAGTGCCCATGAACATCAAGACAGGTACTACACATCACTACCTCACAGACTACTATCCCCAGTGGGAAGGTGCCGACGAGGTTACAACAGCTGACGAGCGCCTCACACTCACTGCAACCACAGAGAACTGGACAGAGTTCGATGTTACAACCGAGGCAGACATCCTCGTATCAACAATCGAGGTCGTACACGACGACGCACCCCTCTCTATCGTAGTATTGGGTGGCGTACGCGACACTGCAGGTAGCTACATGTCATCAATCGGTGCTGAGGAGGGCGTTATCGCTATCGAGACTACACTCCCAGTAGTTGAGGCTATCGCATTGTGGCAGAACGAGCGCATCGAGGAGATCACATTCGATGGTCACACAATCAACGTTACTATCCCCGAGGAGGCAAAGGACTTTGAGCGCTCTGTAATCCGCGTATTCGCAGCATCGGAGAGCGGCCGCTTCAACGACGTGCTCCTACCTTTGGAGTATGGCGAGGTTGTAACAGATGCTGAGCAGTTGCAGCGCACAGACCACCAGGCACAGATCCTCTACTCGTTGATGATCGACCGCTTCAACAACGGCAACAAGGAGAACGACTGGAAGATCAACTCGCCCGAGGTATTGGATAAGGTTGACTACCAGGGTGGTGACATCGCAGGCATCACTGCTAAAATCAACGAAGGCTTCTTCACCGACCTCGGCATCACAACCATCTGGATTTCACCTATCACACAGAACCCCTACGACGCATGGGGTCAGAACGTAAATCCCGACACTAAGTTCTCGGGCTACCACGGCTACTGGCCTATCTACAGCACCGTAGTGGACAAGCGTTTCGGTACTGACGAGGAGCTTCGCACAATGCTCTCTACGGCACACGATGGCGAGATGAATGTAATCCTTGACTATGTGGCTAACCATCTCCACATCAACTCTCCCGTATTGCAGGAGCACCCCGATTGGACTACAGATTTGTACCTCCCCGATGGCCGCAAGAACATCGGTCAGTGGGATGGCGAGACACGCCTTACAACATGGTTCGATGAGCATATCCCAACGCTTGACCTCGAGCGTGAGGAGGTATGCGATCCCATGACCGACTCTGCATTGCACTGGGTGCGTAACTTCGACTTCGACGGCTACCGCCACGATGCTTGCAAGCACATTCCATTGAACTACTGGCGTATGCTCACTCACAAGATGAAGAGCGAGATGCCTAACCGCAACCTCTGGATGATTGGTGAGACATATGGCGACACAGAGCTTATCGGCTCATATGTTAAGACAGGTATGATCGACTCACAGTTCGACTTCAACCTCTACCACAACTCTCGCGACGTTATCGCAGACCCCAACCAGTCTATGAAGCTTATAGCAGCGACTGTTGAGGAGTCGGAGCGTGCATACGGCTCACACCACACAATGGGTAACATCACAGGCAACCACGACAAGCCCCGCTTCATCTCTTTGGCAGGTGGCGACATGGCTTTGGGCTGGTATGACGATAAGGCTGAGGGCTGGCACCGCGATGTTAAGGTAGGTGACATGGATAAGGGTCACGCAGGCTTGCAGTTGTTGAAGGCTATCATCTCTACAGTTCCCGGTGTACCTTGTATCTACCAGGGTGACGAGTATGGTGTTCCTGGTGCTAACGACCCCGACAACCGCGACATGATGACCTTCGAGTGTGAGAACGACTACCAGGTACGCGAGTTCGAGCAGACCAAGGCGTTGTTCCACGCACGCCGCGAGTCTATGCCTTTGAACTATGGTGACTTGCGCACACTCTACGTTGACGACCAGGCATGGGTATTCGTGCGCCACTACATGGGCGACTGGACTATCGTAGCACTCAACGTACGCACAGATGCAAAGACTATCGAGGTTCAGCTCCCATCATTTGCTAAGTGTGGCGAGATAAAGACTGCCGTAGCTACTGAGGGTGCTGCAGTTAAGTGCCTCGGTGATGGTAAGCTCGAGGTCACACTCCCCGCATACGGTTATATCATTGCAAACAAATTTAATTAGTATATAGACATGAAGAAGCTATTTGCACTTGTTGCACTTGTTGCAACATTGGTAGGTTGCGCTACCACACCCAAGCAGGAGCAGACAACTGCTCGCGAGTTTGACAAGTTTAACTCTGTAGTTTACGAGCTCAACATCCGTCAGGCAACTGAGGAGGGTACATTCGCTGCTGCTGAGGCATACTTGCCCGAGTTGAAGGAGATGGGCGTTGACATCGTATGGCTTATGCCTATCAGTCCTATCGGCGTTGATGGCCGTAAGGGTACTCTCGGCTCATACTACTCAATCATCGACTACAAGGAGGTAAACCCCGAGTTCGGTACTATGGAGGACTTCGACCACTTCCTTGCTACTGCACACGACCTCGGTCTTAAGGTTATCATCGACTGGGTTGCTAACCACACATCACGCGATGCTGACTGGTGGAAAGAGGGCAAGAAGGATTGGTATGTCATGGACGAGGCTACAGGTCTTCCTATCGTAGAGTACGACTGGACTGATATTGCTAAGCTCAACTACAACAATGCTGAGGTACGTGTAGCTATGATTGATGCTCTCAAGTTCTGGATTGAGAAGGGTGTTGACGGCTACCGTTGCGACGTTGCTATGAACGTTCCTGGCGACTTCTGGGCAGAGGCTTGGAAGCAGGTACGCGAGATTAACCCCGACGTATATCTCTTGGCTGAGGGCGAGGAGCAGTGGTTGCACGAGGCAGGTTTCGAGGCAACTTACGCTTGGGAGCTCCACCACATCTTCAACGCTATGGCTAAGGGCGGCAGCGAGACTAAGAACGTAGCAGGTGATGGTACTATCAAGACTGACGCTAAGAGCGTTGCAGATTTGAAGGAGTACCTCGCACGCGACGACGAGAAGTATCCCGCACCCGCAATGCGCCTTATGTTTACATCTAACCACGACGAGAACTCATGGGCAGGTACAGAGTTCGAGCGCATGGGCGATGCACACAAGACATTCGCAGCACTCACATTCGTATTGCCTAAGAGCCAGCCACTTATCTACACAGGTCAGGAGATTGGTCTTAACCGTCGCCTCGAGTTCTTCGAGAAGGACTCTGTAAAGGAGCTCGTTGATCTTGAGTATGGTAAGGAGTATCGCGAGTTCTACAAGACACTCTGCGCATACCGTCACAACAACAAGGTTCTCGCTGCTGGTAACGACGTAGCACCTATTGTATATGTTGAGGGTGCTCCCGAGAATGTTCTTGCATTCACACGCGAGAAGGATGGCAACAAGGTATTGTGTATCTTCAACTTCTCGGCTGAGGCTGCAGAGCTTAAAATCACTGGCGCAGCAGCTGACAAGTACACATGTACTTGCTGCAACACAACTAAGGAGTTCAAGGCTGGCGACGTTGTAGAGCTCGAGCCATGGGGCTTTATGCTTTTGTCAAAGTAATAACTAACTAATGGGGTACGCCGCTCACTTCGGGTGGCGTACTCCGTCTATATTTTAGGGTTAATGACATACAAAAATCCTGAATGGAGCTATTCGGCAGTGCTCTACGAGCTCAACATCAGACAGCTTACCCACGAGGGTACGTTTGCTGCGGCTATGGAGCGTCTGCCCTTCCTACGATCTATAGGCATCGACGCCATCTGGCTTATGCCTATCTACCCTATCGGCATTGAGGGCCGCAAGGGCTCACTCGGCTCATACTACTCGATACGCGACTATAAGGGCATAAACGAGGAGTTCGGCACGGCAGAGGATTTCCGCAACTTCGTGTCACGCGCCCACGCCCTCGGCATGAAGGTTCTCTTGGACTGGGTGGCAAACCACACAGCACGCGATGCACGCTGGATTACGGAGCGCCCCGCCGATTGGTACGAGAGAGATGAAAATGGTGTGGCTAAGGTGCCCTGGGACTGGACCGACACTGCGAAACTAAACTATGCCAACCACGATGTATGGCGCGGACATATCGACGCCATGCGCTACTGGGTTGAGGAGTTCAATGTGGACGGCTTCCGCTGCGATATGGCGATGCTTGTGCCCATAGAGTTTTGGCAGGAGGCAGCACGCGAGTTGCACGCTATAAAGTCCGACATCTTCATGTTGGCCGAGGCAGAGGAGGATAACCTCTTCGACGACGCCTTCAACATGAGCTACCAGTGGAACATCCACCATATCATGTGTGACATCGCTAAGGGTGCGCGCCGTGTGTGGGACCTACGCAACGCTATACACTCGGAGCGTGCGAAGTATCCCCGCGAGGCTATGCGCATGAGCTTCACATCGAACCACGACGAGAACTCGTGGAGCGGCTCGGAGCAGACGCGCTTTGGTAATGCCCTCGAGGTGATGACGGCTATGACCTTCCTCATGCCCTCGACAATGCCCCTCATCTACACAGGTCAGGAGGTGGGCTACGACCACTCGTTCGAGTTCTTCGAGCGCGATGCTATACCTACCGAGGCATATACCGAGAACCGTACTACGGAGCTATACCGTCGTTTGTGCGACCTCAAGCATAGCGAGGCGGCACTTGCTGCAGGCGAGCGCGGAGGTGAAATGATAGAGATTGAGAACAACGCCAAGGACTGCATGATGACCTTCGTACGTGAGGTGCGTGGCAGTCGTGTGGTGGCTATCATGAACCTCTCGCCATATACCATCCATGCCGACTTCAACACGGGCATCTATGCTGGCGTGTACCACAACGCCATCACTGGCGAGCGCACAGAGCTTAGTGAGCATGTTGATGAGTATATCGCACCATGGAACTACCGCATATTGGTAAAAAAGTAGTAAGACGACTATGAAAAGAGTAATAACAATTGTGATGTTTATGGCTGTGATTACAACAGCCATGGCAGCAAAACCAAAGGTTAATGTAAAACATGTCGAGCCACTTTCGTGGTGGACAGAGATGGAGATGCCGTTGCAGATTATGGTCAACGGCGAGGCAATCACGGAGTGTGACGTAGAGATATTGCCCGCGGGTGCTGGCGTGGAAGTTGCGGCTGTTCACAAGGCCGATAGCCCCAACTATATCTTCGTGGATGTGGCTATTAGCAAGGAGGCAAAGGCTGGCGACTACACGCTACGCTTCACAAACGGCAAGCGCAAGCTCGATTATAAGTACACCATCGCTGAGCGCCGTGAGGGCTCACGCGAGCGTGAGAGCTTCACGACTGCCGACTTCGTATATCTTATCATGCCCGACCGCTTCGCTAACGGCAACCCCGCGAACGATAGCACAGACGACACTACCGAGAAGGCGGACCGCACAAATCCTGGCCGTCGTCATGGTGGCGACCTCGAGGGTATGATTGCACACCTCGACTACATCGCAGACCTCGGAGCAACGGCCATCTGGTCAACTCCCCTACTTCTCGACAACGAGAATGGTGCATCATACCACGGCTACTCATGTAGCGACTACTACCTCATCGACCCACGCTACGGCACAAACGAGCTCTTCAAAACATACGTCGAGGAGTGCCACAAGCGCGGTTTGAAGGTAATCATGGACATCGTGCCCAACCACAGCTCGACAACACACTGGTGGTACAACGACCAGCCCTTTGCCGATTGGACACACCAGTGGGATAAGTACACTCAGTCGAACTGGACATTCTCAACCAACATGGACTACAACGCCTCGAAGGCCGACCTCTACCAGATGGAGAGTGGCTGGTTTGACCGCTCGATGGCGGATATGAACCTCGACAACCCCTACCTACTCCGCTACTTCCAGCAGTGGGCAATTTGGTGGATTGAGTACTCAAATCTCGATGGCTTCCGCGTGGATACATACCCCTACAACGAGAAGATGCCCATGAGCGAGTGGTGCAAGGCCGTTATGGCGGAGTATCCCAACTTCAACATCGTGGGCGAGGTGTGGACATCGTCTATTCCTCAGCTTGCATACTGGCAGGGTGACAACTACAACAAGGATGGCTTCAACTCACACCTCAAGTCTATCATGGACTTCCCTCTCCACGACGCTATACGCGCGGCAATGACCGAGAGTGGCAACGGTGGCTGGGGTCAGGGTATGACTCGCATCTACGATGTCTTGTCGCACGACTTTGTCTATCACGACCTATCGAATATGATGATCATGGCGGCAAATCACGATACTGACCGTATTGGCGACGTATGCGAGGGTGATGCCCGCAAGATGAAGATTGTGGCTACGCTGCTCTGCACAATGCGCGGTATGCCCCAGATTTTGTATGGCGATGAGCTTATGTTCCGCTCTACAGACCGCTCTAAGGGCCACCCAACACTTCGTATCGACTTCCCCGGTGGCTGGGAGGGTGACGCTGTAAACCTCTTCAACCGCGAGGAGCAGACCGGTGACCAGAAGGAGGTATTCGACCACACACGCGCACTTATGAACTGGCGTAAGTCGAAGGAGGTCATCCACACAGGTAAGACCCTCCATTTCATCGACCGCGACAACACCTATGCCTTCTTCCGCTATAACGACAAGGAGGTGGTGTTCGTCTATGTGAACAACTCCGACGACACGCGCACAGTGCCCTGGGCACGCTATGCTGAGATCTCGGAGGGTCTCACAGAGGGTTATGACGTACTCACTGGCCAGAGCGTAAAGATGGATAACCTCAAGGTTGCGCCCATGACATCTATCGTTGTGGAGTTCACACGATAGTATATCATACATCGCACAAAATGGAGGGTTGGTAGAAATATTACCAACCCTTCTTTTTATTTTAGAAAATTTTGCTTAATTTTGTATGTGAAAGAATGAACCCAAAACAAATTAGGTTATGAAGAGATTGCTATTGGCCATAGCACTTATGGCAGCCGTAGGAACGCTATCGGCACAGGAGCCAGGAAGAAAGACCCTTGCTGAGGCACAGATAGAGTATGACCGCGCAGTAGCGGAGCAGAAGCTCGCCATGGACGAGGTGCGCAACGAGGAGCGCCGCATCACAGATGTTGCAAAGGAGCGCCTTGCCAGCGCACGCGAGGAGTTGGATGAGATTAAGGAGCGCAACAAGCGCATCATCGAGGAGCAGAAGCGCATAGTCAAGGAGTCGAAGCAGCGCGTGGCGCAGGCAAACTCACGCTACAAGCAGGAGGCAGCACGCACAAAGCAGGAGATAGCTGCAGCCAAGGCACGCACCAAGGCGGTGAGCGAGGAACACAAGAGCGCCGTAGCCAAGGCCAAGGCCGAAATTGCTCGCATCAAGGCCGAGGAGGAGAGTGCAAAAATAAAAGATAAGAGATAAAAAAATAGGTTAAGAGTTCGGTATTACGCCGAACTCTTTTCTTATAACTAGACCACAATTATCATCCAAAATCTTTGCTTTGTCAGGCAACTTATACTCGTTCCTCTGTGCTCCACTTCGAATAGGGATGCTCGCGCAGATGTGAGTTGTAGAAGCGCTTCTCGCCCGTAACCTCGCGGCCTATCCACTCGGGAAGCTCTACCCTCTCATCCTCCGACTGCAACTCTATCTCGGCAACGACAAGGCCCTCGTTATCGCCAATGAACTCATCGACCTCGATGGTGTGGCCCGTATAATCGACATAGTAGCGCACCTTATCAATAACTGCACCCTGAGCGAGTTGTAGCAACTCCATAGCCTCCGTTGGGTCAATCTCCTTCTCCCACTCATAGCGCGAGAGACCACCGTTACGCGAGGGTCCCTTGATTGTGAGCCATGCACCACCATCGCCAACACGCACACGCACCGTACGCTTGCCCGAGGCGATATAGCCCTGAACAAGGTGCATAGAGTTGTGGGCGAGGTGTTTATACTCGCCCACAACCAAATACTTACGTTCTATCTCTTGTGCCATACTACATCTCGGGAGCAAACATAGGATCCCATGATGGAAGCATGATAGGCTTCTGCTCAAGGAGCTTAAGGGTCTCTGCGGGGAAGTACTTTTTGTTCACAACAACGCGGAACATATACTCCTCGAACCACTCATCAGTCATGATGAGGTTGCCCTTCCAGCCAGCCTGGGGACCCCAGCTATTCTCAACCATCCACTTCTTAGCGTTACCCTCCTCATCGAGATCAACAGCGATAAGGGTCATGGCGTGTGATGAGCCACTTGCAAAGGTACGCACGCGCTCCTCCTTGTTCATGGGGAACTCAACGCCCATGAGCGACGCGTAGTCGAAGTTATTGAGGTCGAGAGTACCCTTCTTCGAGAGCAAGAACTTGCCTACGTCACATGAGAAGTACATAGCGGTGTTATCCTTGATAGACTCGATAGCGAGAGCCTTGACCTCGTCGATGGGAAGGTTCAAATATACCCAGTTGTCACCATCATATACGTGGCGGTCGTACTCAATCTCATAGACTTTGTAGTACTCACGTGTGGGGTCGTTCATAACCATCACGAAGTCCTCCTCGAGGTCGAGGTCGCCGAAATACTCAGCGTAGAACGACTGGGGTGTGTAGGTCTTAGTATCTACGACGTTGCCATCCTTATCGCGACGTGTCCACTCGAACTCTGTGGGAGGCACGCCATATGCGCGAACAAGCATAGAGTAGATCTCTGTGAGCATCTCGGTCTTGAGGGCTACGGTAGAGCGGCGGTCCTTCTGGTTGCGGAGCTTGAGACCGAACTCACGGAGCTTGAGCGAGAGGAGGTTACCCACCTGACCAGTGTTGTTAGACTGGTAGTTCTCGGGCATAACCTCAGAGGGCACAACACCATACTTCATAACGAGGTTAGATACGCCTGTGAACTGACCACCGTCGTTCAAGGGGTTCTTAAACAACCACTCCACCTGGCGATCCTCCATGGGGAGGTGCTTAGTGTCGATAACAGCCTGTAGGAAGAGGTTACACTTCTCGAGCTGGTCATAGAAGAAGATGTAGTTCTGCGAGAACTCCATCTCTGCGAGGTTCTGCTCGTCAATCATCTTAGCACGCAAGACGTTGAGACCTGTGAAGATCCAGCAACGACCCGACTGGTGCTGGTCTGTGATGCCCTTAGTCTTTACGCGGTGCGAGAAGTTGGTGTCTATCATCGCAAGGTTATCGGCATTTGTTGCAAGCTCCGAGATAGAGTTGAACGCCATGGCGTTGCGTGCAGCACGCTCAGCAGCGCTATCTGTCTGACCGGTGCGAATCTGCTGCATCATCTCAGGCGTGATACCACCCTTGTCCTGCTGGGCAGTAGCTGTGCCGATGGCCATAACAGCCACGGCAAGAGTAATCAATCGTTTCATGGTTATCTGTTTTATAATTAAAATTTGCACTCAAAATAATAACACCCCGAAGCGGAGTTTATTGCCACAAATATACTGAAAATTTTGATAATAACGCCACCCTTAAGTGAGGAAGTCGTGCTTTTTCTCGATTTGCACGAATATTGCACGGTGCCGAACTATGGGCAAAATAGAAACCGTAATACCAACATTATCAAAGATGAGATACTTCAAACTTCTGGCGCTCGGCGTAATGCTGCTTAGCGCGTGTAACGCACAGCGTAACGTGATATATCTGCAGAATGTGGCGAGTGGCGAAGAGGTGACGCTCCCCGATAACTATATCATACGTCTCAAGCCCCTCGACCAGATTACAGTCGTTGTCAATAGCCGCAACCCCGAGTTGGCCGAGCCATTTAACTCATCATCAAGCTACAATGCCCTCACAGGCTCAAACCTCGCAGGCTCGGCAACCGAGAGTAGTTTGCAGGTGCTTACGATAGATGAGCGAGGGCATATCACCATGCCTATCCTCGGCGAGATAAAGTGCGCGGGCATGACACGCCAGGAACTCGCCCAGGAGATTGAGCGCCGCATAATCGAAGGTGGCTACATTGCCGACCCGCAGGTTAACGTGCGCTTTGCCAAACTAACCCTATCTATCATGGGCGAGGTGAATAGACCTGGCCGCTACGACATAAAGAGTGATAAGATAACTATACTCGAGGCACTCGCCATGGCTGGCGACCTCACGATATATGGCAATCGCCATGATGTGGCCGTCATACGCGAGAGGGAGGGTAAGAGTATTGTCACGAAGCTCGACCTACGCTCAGGCGATATATTCTCATCGCCATGCTACTACCTCGAGCAGAACGATGTGGTCATAGTAAGTCCCAACAAGTATCGGGCAGCGACTTCGGAGATAAACCAAAATCGCTCATTCTGGATCTCGTTAGCCTCGACAACCATATCGCTTGCAACACTCATTCTAACGATAGTCAGATAGTTAATTATGTCACACCCAAAGGCGGATAGACGAAAATTCTCAACGCAAGATATTGTACGACTGATACTGCCAAACTGGTATTGGTATCTCGTCTCGCTCATATTATTTGTGGGTGGCGCACTACTCTACCTTAAGATTACCCCACCAGAGTATATGCGCACGGCCACACTTCTGGTTAAGGACTCGCGCAAGGGCTCGGGATTGGAGGTTACTGCCTTTAGCGACATCATGGGAGGCATAGGCCGCCACTCGGTAGATAATGAACTTCATATATTCGAGTCGCGCCGCCTGATGGAGAACGTGGTAGAGCGCTACGACCTCATAATAGAGTACACCACAAAGGAGCATCTGCGCACGATAGACCTCTATGGTCAAAGCCCCATGCTCGTGGAGTTTATTGAGCCCGCAAACGAGGTTTCGGGTAGATTTAAGTATCGAGTAGAGCACGACGGCGCCGTAGCGATATACAACTTCGACAACGACGACACATTCACGGCGGTGGTAGTCCCTGGCGACACCATCACTACACCACTCGGCAATATCGTGCTTATAGCCACGCCCTACGCCGAGGACCATAGAGAGGTGACGGTATCGAAAAGGTCTCTCAATGATGCGGTGGAGGAGTATCGCAAAAGACTGAAGTGTGATATTGCAAACAAGCAGGCCTCGGTAATCAACATCACAATGACGGATGAGGTGCCACGCCGCGCCGAGGATATTATAAATGGCATCGTCGAGGCCTATAACCTCGATGCCATTACAGACAAGCGTGAGGTATCGCGCCTTACTGAGCAGTTTATAAGCGAGCGACTCTCGTCGCTGGGCGAGGAACTCAACGTCGCCGATGCCCGAGTGGCTGACTTCAAAAGGGACAACCACCTATACAATCCCACTAACGAGATGATACTGGGTGCCGAGGAGGTTCAAGAGCTGAGAAGTAGTGCACTCTCGCTCGAGGCAAACCTCGAGATGGCACAGTATATCTACGCCTATGTCACCGAGGATGGGAGCAACCTACGCCTAATACCCGCCTCCACGGCCCTTGCAAGTGGTGTCTCACAGGGCCTTACAGCACAGATTGAGGCATACAACAATAAACTACTAGAGTATCAGCGCCTTACAAACAAAGATCACACCAATAATCCCACGCTCAAAGATCTAAAGACGCAGCTAATAACCATGCGCTCAACGATAATATCCTCCTTAGACTCATACATCGCGACGCTCAAACTGGAGATAGAGCAGGTGCGCCGCGAGCAGATGAGGGCGAACAACCGCATGGAGAGTTCACCACACAAGGAGCGCGAGTTGCAAGCCATGATACGTCAGCAGAGGGTCAAGGAGGAGCTATACATATATCTACTCACGAAGCTCGAGGAGAACGCCCTTGCGGGTGCTACGGCCGACAGCAACGCCCGCATTATTGACGCGGCGTATGGCAGCGACAAGCCCATAAGCCCACACCCAGCATACACATATGCAATCGCGATATTGGCAGCACTCATTATACCCTTCGCGACGCTCTACCTTTGTGATATTCTAAACACCAAGGTACGCTCACGCCACGACATCGAGGAGAGTGTCTCTGCGCCCTTTCTGGGCGATATACCCTATCACAGCGGCAGACACGAGCGTGGCATAGTAGTAAGTGAGGAGAGCCGCGATGCCGCGAGCGAGGCATTTCGCATGCTACGCGCCAACCTCAGCTTCATGGCTATATCCAAGAGCGTAAAAGTTATCATGGTGACCTCCTCGGTACCGCATAGCGGCAAGACCTTCGTCTCGATGAACCTCGCAGCGACACTCGCAGCAACAGATAAACGTGTAGCTATCATAGATCTCGATCTCAGACGTCGCACCCTAACAAAGCAGTTGGGACACCGCAACGACCGCCGAGGTGTTACGAGCTACCTCACAAAGAGCATAACCTCGCTTAGCGATATTATCATCAAGGATGCGATTGAGGGCATAGATGCCATCTTTTCGGGCCCTCAGCCTCCAAACCCTGCCGAGATAGTTATGTCCGCGAGCATGAAAGAGTTTATCGGCGAGCTACGCCAGCGCTACGACTATGTCATCATAGATAGTGTTCCAGCCCTCGCTGTATCCGACGCTGTGGTTATAGACCCACTTGTAGATCTTACGCTCTACGTCATCCGCCAAGGCAAACTATACCGCGAGCAACTTAGGGATATAGAGCGTCTGCACACCGAGAAGCGCATCCATAATATGGGCGTGGTGTTCAATGGCGTTAAACAATCGAAGCATGGCTACGGATATGGCTACGGATACTACGAGGACGAGGGACTATCGCCCTCTAAGGCACGCATAAAGAGATTTTTTGCACTATTTAAGAGGCGATAAACCGATATGGCAAAGGATAAGGGATATATCATCGCCGTGGACTTTGACGGCACATGTGTCGAGCACAACTACCCCGCAATCGGCATGGAGGTAGGAGGTGCAGTAGAGACGCTACGCGCACTCAACAAGCGGGGGCACCGCATAATATTAAACACTATGCGCTCGGGCGATAAGCTGGCCGCTGCAGTTAGATGGTTCCACGACCGCGGAATAGAGCTATGGGACGTAAACCGCAACCCCGAGCAGGAGGGGTGGACATCGTCACCCAAGGTCTATGCCGACATCTATATCGACGACTCGGCACTGGGCTGTCCGCTAATGTTTATTGATGGTACACGTCGTCCCGTAGTTAAGTGGGCAAAGATAAGACAGCTTCTGGAGAACGACGGCCTACTATAAGATTTGTTGCAAGAGTGGTGCGCAGACAAAAATGCCGTCAATGGGTAAGTACTTGACGTACATCCCATTGACGGCACTTTGTGTTATCGGCTGTAGATTCCAGCCATATCACAAAAATTATGAGGCGAGAGCACAATACTGACGATACTTTCGCATAACCTCATTCACATAAGAGGTGGTCTGGCCACTGCCCGTAAAGCGACCGCTCTGAACGATGTCGAGCTCATAGTAGGCGGGATCAGCCTTAAGGTCAAGGTAGTGACGGATGGTCTCCCATGAGTTGGGGTTAGCACCCTCGCTACGCGCAAGACGACGAGCATCCAAGACATGGCCAATACCAGCATTATAGCTCGCAAGGATGATGCTCAAGCGGTCCTCGGCGGGTGTGGAGCTCGGGATACGAAGCATGGTATCCAACTCCGAAAGCAGCATACCCGCGAGACGAACATTTGTCTCGGTGTCGTTGATACTCTCAACTGGTACATTAAAGTGTCGTGCCACAACGGGGCGTATCTGCATGATACCCATAGCACCCTGGCTCGACTTAAGGTCCTCGATAAAGCGTGACTCGCTATATGCGATAGCGCTCATAAATCGCCAATCAAGACCCTCCTCCTCGCCGACCTCACGCATGATAGGGTCGAAACGAGAGATGATACATGGCTCCTCAACCGTCTCGGCGAGAGCCTCCGAAGTGTTCTCAGCCTCCACACTGGGAACGTCACAATATACGACGTTAGTGTTGTTGTGGGGCTGTCCCACTGTTGATTCATAGGCCACAAGCATGTTGGCCACAAGAACCACAAACGTAAACTTTTTTAGCATTGTTTATTAGTTTGTGGGCTGCTTATACCGGTGTAAAACGCGCCTTTAGTCGTAGAACGACCAAGAGATACCCAACTTGAACATTCGTGGGTTTAGCGGATAGCGTGCAACCTGGAAGTACTCACCATTGCCAAACAGATTCTGGTTCAAGTGCTGAAGTTTCAGCAAGATACGCATGCGCTTCCACTTCGCCGAGACAAAGGCGTCGAGATAGGGATAGTTACCTATCTTTACCTCGCGCTGATTGAAGAAGGCGGAGAGTGCGGGATTGTAACTAGGAGCATAGTAGGCCGTGTTGAAGCGACCATCCAAGCCAACCTGCACACGCAACACATCACGCACAACCCAAAACTCGTAGTAGTACGAGAGGTAGGCACTGAATGTGGGTACGGGGAGCACATGTTCATCGGACGTGATTTGCACCAATGCCCTGTGATCGAGATGGAATCCCGCAATGCGGAAGTCCTTGCGAGCATACAAACTCGTGAGACTAATCGTGCCAGGGCTTTGCGCTACACGACTGTCGTTGCCGTAGTAGATCATGTTTGTCATGACACCCTGCCATGCCCCGATCTCGAGTGCGATATCGGGAACAGAGAAGTTAACCTCGAAACGAGTTTCAGACTCCTTATCAAAGGAGTTAAACCACACATAGTGGTTTGAGAATAGATTCTCGTGCCAGTAGCCTGGCGAACGTAGCTCATAGCGGAAGCGTCCGGTGAGAATCAGGGGATGTTCACGGATGAAGGCCCTGAGGGTGATCTCGCCACCCGCAGAGAGGTCTCCACCACGATAGCCCGAGGGGTGATACTTAGCATCGGCCCTCCACTCGGCATATCGCTTTATCATACCGCTCGCCGCACCATATATATACCACGACGAACGTTTATCACGGGTCATATCGCCGCGTACGTAGTC
The DNA here is from genome assembly GCA_045633045.1 of Alistipes sp. Lineage (GTDB taxonomy): Bacteria > Bacteroidota > Bacteroidia > Bacteroidales > Rikenellaceae > Alistipes. The sequence goes on along the minus strand of JAZQXV010000009.1, from coordinate 29,123 downwards.
CTGAAGGCGGAGATATGAGTATGTATGGATGTCGAAGCCGACACCACCATCAATAGTCGAAATTGCACCATAACGGTCCCAGGGCTGTACCTGAACGAAGATCTTGTTCGAGATAAGGCGCTCCGAGATAGAGTCGCGCGTGGTCTCAGGACTGATAAACCAGTCGTCATAGTAGCTCAGATTTTCCACTTTCTCCCACGCACCAGTCTCCTGATTGAATTTACCACGCTCGTTGGAGTAGGTAGCCTTCTTGTCGGTATATACCTTTGACCACGAGTTGTACTCGAACTGGTGGCCTACATATATTGCCGAGAGGTCGGCGATAGAGAAGTCATACTCCGTAACACGCTCCAAGGGTATTGCAATGGCCTGCTTTACGAATACCGCATTGTTACGATATTTGTTGTGTGCCTCGGATGAGGCAAGACGCATGGGGACACCCGAGGGCATCTCAAATACAGTATCAGCAATAGCCCACTCACCCACAACACCACCATTCTCGCGCGTATCGACCATGTTATTCATGTAGGCAGCATGAATCGAGTAGCGCTTGCCTGTGTGTGCCACACCCACCGAAAGGGCATGGTTCTTTGTGCGTTGCCAGTCGTAGCGACCCATGGTGCTACGCGCCTTATAGCTTACGTTTGCCGAGGTAGAGGGGTTGATATTCTGTGAGTGTACAAGTTCGAAGTGCTCCTCACGGTAGCGCTTTTGGCCAGACTCCAAGTAGGTCATATTCGTAAGTGCACTCTTGCCGTTGTAGAAGGGGACATTCTCCAATCGCGCAGTATAGGCATCGTAGCTACGTGCAAAGGTGAAGTCGCGGTCCTGATTACGGTCAAACCAGTTTGTGGGCTGCGAAGATTGTCCAAGACCACCGAGGGCCATGTCACCTACACCCTTGCGGTAGAAGACATAATCAGTACGCCAATCGGCAAGCGTAGTATCCAAAGGCATGATGTTGACACGGTTATAGTAGCGGTCAACATTCCACTTCCAGTTGTAGAGAGCACGTGTCGTGTCGTTGAAGTAGTATGACTCGAGGGGTCTGCGCTCACGCTTCTTCTTTGTGTCGGTAGAGTCGGTCTGTTCCATACCCTCTTCGCCCTCCATGCCTGTCATACCCTCCATACCGGGGATGCCAGCGCCATACATGTTGTTACCATTACCCTCACGCTGGGCACGAGCCATTGCGGCAGCATCGAGCTGTGCATACGACGATGCGGGTAGCATCATTGCCACCACAATCGCCACAGCCGAGAGTATCCACCGCAAATTCTTCATCCTATCAAAATCTCTATTTCTGGTTCTTACGCATAAAAGCCCATCTCAACGTCGAGAGAGCAATATATAGAACGATAATTGCAAGCAACGAGTATGCGGGCACAAAAATAATAAGTGCAATGGCCGCAACAATAAAGCCGTAGCGTAGCTCGTTACCCTTAATGCCGAAGCTCTTGAACTTGAGAGCAAACATGCGGATGGGGCTTATGAGCAAGAGCGATGCGGCGAGTGAGATAACCAAGATGGACTCCTGGTGTAGGGCCACCATGCCAGCCTCAGAGAGTACGGCTAGCGACATAAGCATAAGCGCATTAGCAGGCGTGGGTAGGCCCTCAAACTCTGCACTCTGCGTGGTGTCAATATTGAACTTTGCGAGGCGCAACACCGAGAATGCCGCGATGATGAGTACACCCCACTTCAACCAGCCCATAACCTCGGGATTGAGGCCGTAGTATGACGTAGAGTGGATGTAGAGGTCATACATGACGATTGCAGGAGCAAGGCCAAAGGTCACATCATCAGCCAACGAGTCGAGCTGAACGCCGAGGGGCGAGGTCTGCTTCAAGAGGCGCGCAGCGAAACCATCGAGGAAGTCGAAGACCGCCGCAGCGATGATAAGCCAGAAGGCTGTCTCGTAGGCGTGGTACTGCAACGTAAAGACAATGGCAGCACATCCAGCCAAAAGATTTGCTAATGTAAGCATATTTGGCACGGTGAAAAGCCTTATTTTCATGTTGTTACTCATCTGCATTGTTGTTTTTATGCGGCTTGCACCCGAAGAAAACAAGCCCAAATATTTTGCAAAGATACAAAAAAATTTTATCTTTGTGTAAATTTATAAAATTTAACGCCCTAAATTAACTCTTTTTTAGCGATGAAAAGCAATCGTTACTGCGTGATTATGGCCGGCGGCATAGGCACACGCTTCTGGCCAATGAGCCGACAGAGTTGTCCAAAGCAGTTTTTGGACATCCTCGGTACGGGCAAATCATTCATACGACACACATACGAAAGATTTAACAATATTATCCCAAAAGAGAACTTCATTGTAGTGACAAATAGCCGCTATAAGGAGTTGGTTATGGAGCATATCCCCGAGCTCAAGGAGGAGCAAATTCTCTGTGAGCCTATCGGTCGCAACACAGCCCCCTGCATCGCATACGCAGCATACACGCTGCGAAACATAAATCCCGATGCCGAGATGATTGTGACACCCGCTGACCACCTGATACTCAACGAGAACAAGTTCTTATCTATCGTAGGTAAGGCGCTCGACTTCATCGCCGATAAGAGCGCTCTAATGACCATTGGCATCACCCCTACACGTCCCGAAACGGGCTACGGCTACATCCAGCGTACCAACGACAATAACATCTGCAAGGTTAAGTGTTTTACCGAGAAGCCTAACCGCGAAATGGCAGAGGCTTTTTTGGAGTGTGGTGAATTTTTGTGGAACTCGGGAATCTTCATCTGGAAGCTCCGCGACATCCTCCACGCCTTCGAGAAACACCTCCCCGAGCACAACGCACTCTTTGCTGCGGCAGCCGACAAATTTGGTACCGCCGAGGAGGGCGAGGCGATAAAGCACATCTTCTCGGAGTGTCGCCCCATAAGCATCGACTATGGCGTGATGGAGATGGCCGACAACGTCTATGTTATCAGTGGTGACTTCGGATGGAGCGATGTGGGAACATGGGGTTCGGTATATCAGAACCTTCGCAAGGATCGCTACGCCAATGCCTACGACCAGCAGCAGGTCTATGTTTATAACACTCGTAACACGCTGATTTCCTTACCCAAGGAGAAGGTAGCAGTGGTAAATGGTCTCAAAGACTACATCGTCGTGGATACTGAGGATGCGCTACTTATCTGTCCCATGAGCGATGAGCAGAACATCAAGAGTTACATCGAGGAGGTGCGCTTCGCAACGGGAGACAAACACATTTAGCGACGGCAAAATATCGGCAGAACGAGGTCACAGAGACGTGGCCTCGTTTTCGTTTTGTGGCATATTGTCGATAAATTGTTACAAACATTCGTTCAGAAGGCTATTATTTCTATGAAATAAATTCTATTTTTGCTGCGTTATATAGCACAACTACACATCACGACGCCTCGTTGGCACGGTGATAGCAACATAAAGATTTGAAAATTAGAACTAAATATGAAGAACAAAAAGAACGAATTTGATGAGTTGGGCCTAACGCCCGAGCTCTTCGATGGCAAACACCAGGTCATCCCCATCATCTCGGGCGGTGACGACACCATTGAGGATGTCAAGATTCCCGAGGTCTTGCCCATCCTTACACTCCGCAGCTCAGTAATCTTCCCCGGCTCGGTAACCCCCATCACAGTGGGTCGCCCAAAGTCTATCGCACTTGTACGTGCCGTAGATGCTGAGGGTGGCATACTCGGTGCTGTATTGCAGGTTGACAGCGAGATTGAGGAGCCACAGCCCGACGACATGCACAAGATTGGTACGTCAGCACGCATCCTCAAGATCCTTGATATGCCCAACGGCAACCTCACGGTAATCCTCGCAGGTCTCGACAAGATTGAGGTAGGCGAGTACACCATGACACAGCCCTACTTCAAGGCTAACGTAACACCCATTCAGGACTCGACACCCGACCCCAAGAATGTGGAGTTCACAGCCCTCGTAGAGTCTATCAAGGAGGTTACGCTCAATATTATTGACATCTCATCGGCAATGCCCAAGGAGGCGGCATTCGCAATCAAGAACCTTGACTCGAGCCGCGCGATGATTAACTTCATCTGCACAAACATGGACCTCTCGGATGACGACCGTCAGCACCTTCTCGAGGCTCCAGGCCTCTTGGCACGTGCACGCCGCCTACTCGAGATTTTGGTGCGTGAGCAGCAGCTCGCAGAGATAAAGAACGACATCCAGAACCGCGTAAAGCAGGATATAGATAAGCAGCAGCGCGACTACTACCTCCAGCAGCAGGTGCGTGTTATTCAGGAGGAGTTGGGCGACAGCGTGGATGCCGACATCGAACGTTTGCGCGAGGAGGCGAAGAATAAGAAGTGGTCGGAGGCAACGGCTACGCTCTTTAACAAGGAGGTTGCAAAGCTCGAGCGCTTGAACCCCTCTATCGCCGAGTACTCAGTGCAGTTGAACTATTTGCAGCTCATGCTCGACCTACCATGGGATGAGGTGACAGAGGATCGCCTCGACCTTAAGGCTGTGCGCGAGCAGTTGGATAAGGATCACTTCGGCCTTGACGAGGTTAAGGAGCGCTTGTTGGAGCACCTCGCAGTAATCAAACTAAAGGGCGACCTCAAGTCCCCCATCCTCTGCCTCTATGGCCCTCCAGGAGTTGGTAAGACGTCGCTCGGCAAGTCTGTAGCCGAGGCTCTGGGTCGTAAGTTTGGTCGCATCTCGCTCGGTGGTTTGCACGACGAGTCTGAAATTCGTGGTCACCGCCGCACATACATCGGTGCTATGCCTGGTCGTATCATCGAGACTATCAAGCGTTGTGGCGCGTCGAACCCCGTAATCATCCTCGATGAGGTTGACAAGGTGTCGCGCTCGAACCATGGCGACCCATCGAGTGCCCTTTTGGAGGTACTCGACCCCGAGCAGAACACAACATTCCACGATAACTACCTCGATACGGAGTATGACCTCTCGAAGGTGCTCTTTATCGCTACGGCAAACAACATAAACAACATCTCATCGGCACTACGTGACCGTATGGAGATGATTAACATCCCCGGTTACATCCTCGAGGACAAGGTGCAGATTGCACGCGAGCACCTCATTCGCAAGCAGCGCGAGGCTCACGGCATCACTGAGGAGCAGTTCAACATCACCGACGAGGCTATCGTACAGGTTATTGAGGACTACACTCGTGAGTCGGGTGTGCGTACTCTCGACAAGATGGTGGCGAAGATGGCACGTAACCGCGCTAAGGCTGTAGCCTTCGAGGAGGAATATACAGCAACAGTGGGTAAGGAGCAGATTGAGGCGATGCTCGGTAAGCCCAAGTTCCGCAACGACCGCTACGACATCGCTGGCATGCGCGGCGTGGTAACAGGTCTTGCATGGACAGAGGTGGGTGGCGACATCCTCTACATCGAGTCTATACTAACGCCTGGCAAGGGTAAGATTAACCTCACGGGTAACCTTGGCGACGTAATGAAGGAGTCGGCAACTATCGCCTACGAGTGGGTTATGGCGCACCACGCAGAGCTCGGCATCGACAAGAAGATGTTCGAGGAGTGGGACCTCAACATCCATGTTCCCGAGGGCGCAGTGCCCAAGGATGGCCCCTCGGCGGGTATCACCATGGTGACATCTATCGCCTCGACATACACCGGCCGCGAGGTCAAGGAGCGCATAGCGATGACTGGAGAGACTACGCTCCGCGGCCGCGTTACAGCCGTAGGTGGCATCCGCGAGAAGATTCTCGCAGCTAAGCGCGCGGGAATAAAGGAGCTCATCCTCTCGGAGGAGAACCGCAAGGATATTGAGGAGATTAAGGCTGAGTACCTCGAGGGTCTCACCTTCCACTTCGTAAATACCAACGACGAGGTGTTGCGCCTCGCACTTAAATAACACTCCTCACACTAAAACTACACTCTATGAGACTACGAGAGTATATCGCAAAACTCGAGGCGGCGGGAGAGCTCCAGCGCATCACCGCGAAGGTTGACACTCGCTTCGAGATTACCGAAATCACAGACCGCATATCGAAGAGTGAGGGTGGCGGCAAGGCACTCCTCTTCGAGAATACGGGCACGGAGTACCCTGTGCTTATGAACATGATGGGCTCGGATAAACGCATGGCGATGGCTCTCGGCGTCGAGGATTTAAGCGATATATCGAAGCGCATAGATGAGCTGTTGAAGGGTGTTATGACGCCCAAGAACACGCTCATGGATAAGCTACGCATGCTACCATTGCTCAACGATGTGGCTAAGTGGTTTCCACGCAAGAGCAACTCACGAGGTGAGTGTCAGGAGGTGGTATGGCGCGGCGAGGAGGTGGACCTTGCGAAGCTACCCATACTCACATCATGGCCCTCGGATGGTGGCCCATTCGTCACCTTCCCAATGGTATGCACCAAGGACCCCGAGACGGGCACGCCCAACATGGGCATGTACCGCATGCAGATATTCGACAAGCACACAACAGGCATGCACTGGCATCGCCATAAGACTGGTGCACGCCACTACGATGGCTACAAGCGACTCGGCAAGCGTATGCCCGTGAGTGTTGCTATTGGTGGCGACCCCGTATATACCTACTCGGCGACTGCCCCCATGCCCGACAATATGGACGAGATGTTGCTCGCGGGTATGTTGCGCCAGAAGCCCGTTAAGATGGTTAAGTGCTTGACAAACGATATTTGGGTGCCCGCCGACTGCGACTTCGTGCTCGAGGGTTATGTCGATACCGCAGAGCCACTAACCGTGGAGGGTCCCTTTGGCGACCATACTGGCTTCTACTCGCTCACAGACCTATACCCCCGCTTCCATATCGAGGCTATAACATCGCGCCGCGATGCCATCTACCCCGCCACTATCGTAGGTGTTCCACCAATGGAGGATGCCTACATCGCAAAGGCTACGGAGCGCATATTCCTCGCACCTATTCGCCTTGTTATGCAGCCCGAGGTGCGCGACCTCTATATGCCTATGGAGGGTACGGCACACAACCTCGCACTCGTATCTATCGCTAAGCGCTACGAGGGTCAGCCCTCGAAGGTGGCGCAGGGACTATGGGGTGCTGGTCAGATGATGTTTAACAAATATATGGTCATAGCACCCGAGGAGTGCAATATACGCTCTAAGCATGAGGTATTCAAGCGCTTGCGCAGCATAGACTTCGAGCGCGACCTTATTTTCTCTGAAGGTATTCTCGACGTCCTCGACCATACAACGCCCACCATAGGCTACGGCTCAAAGCTCGCCATAGACCTTACAAATGTGGACCTTACGCAGGCCACCACAAAGCCTTTAATGCCCTCGACAATGAAGCCAGCGGGTGGCATTACACTATATAACACCGAGTTTTTGGAGGAGTTAGGCCTCCTTATAGTATATGCTGAGCGTGAGTGGCGAGAGAGGGTTGATGTGGATGAGTATCTCGACACAAATGGCTGGTGCAGTGCGAAATATGTCGCTGTATTTGACTATGGTGCAGCGGAAAATATGACGCCAAGCGACCTATTGTGGATTGCAGCGGCAAACTGTGACCCCAAGCGCGACATCACCATATCGCGTGGCACAATGATTATAGATGCACGCTCTAAGCGCCCAGGCTATGGCAACAATCCCAAGCGCTTCCCCAATGCTGTGACATCGTCACCCGAGACCATCGCCCTTGTGGATGAGCGTTGGGCAGAGTATGGCCTCGGAGAGTTTATAGAGTCGCCATCATGTCGCTACCGCAAGCTATCGCTTAGTGACACCGCAGAGTGGTAATGATGCAGGAGAGGTCGAAACAACATATTCGTGGAGTGCTGCTTCTCATGCTGCTCGTAGTCGCTATCATCGTTGTGGTGATGGTGGCACGCCCTACGGATAGGTACGCCGATATAGTGGTAATAGCCGAGGCCGAGAGTGTTGAAGAGTGTGACACGATAAGTCTAAAACACTTCGACCCCAACACCGCCAACTACCGCACACTCGTGGAAGCAGGAGTACCCCGTGACATTGCCGTGAGTATCATACGCTGGCGCGAGGCGGGCAAAGTATATCGTGTAAAGGAGGACCTCGCACTGTGCTACAATATGACCGACTCGCTATACTACGCGCTCGAGCCATATATTATTATAGGTAAGGAGCATAGGTTCGAGTCTCAGCAGTTCGACAACACCCCCACCGAAAGAGATAGTGCAACAATTACGTTGAGTAACTTCACGCTCGACACCGTGAGCACAGAGTATCTGCGCGCCATGGGCTTCACACGTCGCCAGGCGGAGCTTGTGATTAAGTACCGCGATATGATTGGTGGCTACCGCTCGATAGAGGAGTTTGAGGAGTGCTATGCTGTAGATTCTGCGATGGCAGCACGCCTACGCCCCTACCTAATCTTTCCTCCACGCGACACCCTCATACGACACAATAAAGAGCGCGTAGAGTTCCCCATAGACATAAATAGCGCCGACTCAGTTATGCTCTGCAAGGTCTCGGGCATAGGATCCAAAAGCGCATCGCACATACTCTTTTATCGCAATTTGCTGGGTGGATACCACTCAGTTAGCCAGATTTTGGAGCTAAAAGTGGTTACGGAGGAGAATTTTCAAAGAATTTTACCACAAATTTACTGCGATAGTGCTAAAATTAAAAAAATTAATATTAACTTTGCACGCCCAAAAGAGTTGGAGGTTCATCCATATATTTCGAACCGCATGCTCAGGCAGATTATTAACAACAGAGAATTGAAAGGAGGTTGGAGTAACTTAGAAGAGATGATTGAAGATGACATATTTTCAGCGGAGGAGGCAGCACGTATTGCACCCTATCTCGACTTTAGTATCCCGCAGGAGTAGTAACACTTCGGGGAGCAACCACCGAGTAGATACCTGAATATAATAGCCCGAGGTTGCAAGGCAATCGGAGGCAACATAGAGCGGTTGGCAGACCATTAAGCATGCAGGAGGGGTCGGCCTCAAACGACCAAGGGAGCGGGCAAGCCCAATAGATGCCCATAATAAACAGAGTATAACTAAAAAAAAGAATAAGATTATGATTATCATGCCCGTTAAGGAGGGAGAGAACATCGAGCGCGCCCTCAAGAAGTTTAAGAGAAAGTATGAGCGTACAGGCGTTTTGAAGGAGCTTCGTCGTCGTCAGTACTTCACAAAGCCTTCAATCGCAAAGCGTGAGGCTATGCAGCGCGCAATCTACGTTGAGCACACTTACCGTCAGGAGGAGTAATCACGTAGCTTCGATGCAGAGAAATAGAGACCGTTCCATTTGGAGCGGTCTCTGTTTGTTTTACGCGCCACCCTCTTGCGTAATTGAGGTTTATTTGCTAACTTTGTATGTGTAGGATAACAATCAATTGTCGTAGAGTATGAGCGAGAAGGAGTACAAAGCATTAGGAGAGTCGGGACTTGTGGCAGACGAAGAGGGCAATGTGTATAGTGCCGACGAGATATTCCCCAGAAGGGATACTAATGAGATCAAGAAGACATCGACATCTGCGCAGTTTAGTCGCAACAGCTTTGTCTCGGAACTCGACGACAAGTGCAACCCTGCGCATTGGTACTACGATTACGACCCGCGCTACTGCGGTCCCGACCGCGAAAAGTGGATGGAGGAGATGGCGAGCAGGCACCGCAAGTTGCGTAAAGAGGGTAAGGCCATGCCCACACTCGTCTCTGGCGCTAGCCCCAAGCGCGATCCCTACCACGCCTACTACCTATGCGAGGCGACAAAGGCACATGCTGACATGGAGCAAAACAAGGTTGAGCGCCTCGGCATACACCCCACCTACCGTAAGGACTTCGACTATAACCGTGGCTTGGGCTTCGTCTCTGTCGTCGACCAATTTGGCAATGTGATACTCGACAACGAGAAGTATAAGTTTGTGGGCAAGTACTTCAACTACGGCCTGGCCATGGCACAGGATAGAAAGACGGAACTATGGGGCTATGTCGATGGGCAAGGCCGCGAAGTTGTGCGCTGCGTGTGGCGCTCTGTGGGTCACTTTAGCGAGTATATGGCGGGCGTGCAGAACTCGAACGGTAAGGTGGGCTTCGTAGATGTCAAGGGAGAGCTAGCCATTCCCTGCAAGTGGGAGGAGGCGTGGCCCTTCCGTGAGGGTGTGGCAAAGGTTCTGGATAATAGGAGACTCGGCCTTATCAACCATAGCGGCGAGATGGTAACACCCTGCGTATGGAAGGCTATGGGCGAGATGAACGAGGGTCTTATCAGCGTGAGGGACAATAGCGGCAAGTGCGGATATATGGATAGGAGTGGCAAGATTGTGATACCGTGCACGTGGCGCCAGGCATGGGGCTTCAAGATGGGCCTTGCTGTGGTGCAAGACTGGAACAAGCGCCTCGGTTTTATCGACACAAGTGGAGAGGTAGTAATTCCCTGCCGTTGGAGAAAGATCAGCCAGTTTGATGGTCACACAGCGAGGGTCTCGGAGACAGGAGGCATATTCAGAAAGGAGAAGTGGGTGCATATCGACCGCACAGGCAAGGTGATCAGAGAGGAGTAAGACACTCGGCAAAAATGGCAGCAATGGATAGTACTAGACATACATTCCATTGCTGCCATTTTTTGTTAGGGGCCGCAATCGACCTCTTATCACGCTAAATTACTGTCGGGGATGAAGCCATTCTTAGCTCGCTGCTCATAAACAAAGCGGCGAATCTTCTTTGTTGGCGTCTTCTCGAACTCGCAACCGTTGTCGATAACCTTGGTAATCTGCGAGAAGCGGTTTACCTTGTTATTTACGTAGGCAAGAAGCTCGCGCTTGATCTCCTCCATCTTCTTCTCGAGCTGATCCTTGCTCTCGCTATACTTCTGTCCAAGCTGATCCTTGCTCTCAGCGAGTAGCTTCTTAAGCTCCTCGTAACGTGCCTCGAGGGCTGCGGTATCGAAATGTACGAGGGCGACAAGCTTGCCGTTCTCCTCGGTAACTACCGACTCAGCAACTACGGGGTTGCTATTGAGCACCTCCTCGATATCCTCGGGGTAGATATTCTCACCTGAGGGACCTACAATCATATTCTTGAGGCGGCCCTTGATAAATACCCAGCCATCCTTAGCGATATAGCCGAGGTCACCTGTGCGAAACCAACCGTCTGCGGTGAAAGCATCCTTTGTAGCCTCCTCGTTCTTGTAGTAACCCGACATGCAACATGGTGTCTTTGCCACAATCTCGCCCTGGCCGGTAGATGGGTTTACGTTGTCAAGGCGTAGCTCAACGCCCTCGAGTGCAGGGCCAGTAGAGCCGATGCGGACCATCTTACCCACAGCACCTGCAAGAAGTGGCGCAGTCTCTGTGAGGCCATAACCGATGCCGTAGGGGAATCCGGCCTCCTTGAGGAAGCGCTCCGCCTCGCTGTCAAACTTCGCACCACCGATAGCGAAGAAGCGCATGCGACCACCGAAGAGTGCCTTGAGTTTCTTGCCCGCAACCTTGTGGAGGAGCTTGCGTGTGGGCGACCAGCCGTAGAGTGTGCGTAGGAGTGCGTTCTTCTCGAATGTGGGGCGCACCTTGCTACGATATACCTTCTCCATGATAAGGGGTACCGAGGCGATAACCGTGGGACGCACCTCCTGCAATGCGGGCATGAGCGCCGAGGCAACAGGTGGGCGGTCCATATAGTAGATGTGTGCACCGCGCGAGAAGGGGTAAATCATGCCGAGCGTACACTCATATGTATGCGACAAGGGGAGAATCGAGAGTAGGACATCGTCCTGGTTGTAGTCGAAGAGAGGTGGGATAACCGTAAGCTGCATAGATATAGCACGGTGCGTAAGCATCACGCCCTTAGGCTTCGATGTAGTACCCGACGTGTAGATGATAGCTGCCGTATCATCAGGCTGGGGTATGCGCTTCTCGGCACGCTCTGAGACATGCTTAACGATAGCGTTAAGACCCTTTGTGCGGATTACGACATTTAGCTTTTCGGTTACCTGCTTCGATAGTTTGGCATAGAGTTTGTCTGAGACAAGGATGGCTTTAGCCTCGGAGTGCTCAATGATAAGGTCGAGCTCGCTTGAGGTGAAGTCGGGAAGGATAGGCACAGCAATCATGCCTGCGGTGGTCACGGCGAAGTATGATACGCCCCAGTTGGGCATGCTGCTGCTCAAGATTGCAACTTTGTCGCCCGCTCCGACACCTGCGTCGAGGAGCAACTCCTGAACTTTCTCAATACGCTCACCTACCTCCTTGTACGATACATCCTCGCCGCCGAGCATTGAGAATGCAATGCGTGATGAGAAGTTCTCAATGCTATTGCGAACTATCTCGTATATGGTATTAAACGTCTTCATTGTTTGAGATTTACGTTATTAGTAATAGTAAATTTGTTCTATATCTCAACAAATCGAGTGCAAGTTACCACTTTTTTTTGAAAATTTTGCTATTTTTGTCAAAATTATTTTCAATGATTTCTCGAAAAATTATAACAAACATAGTTCGCGAGGAGGGCTTCGATTTGGTGGGCATAGCACGTGCAGAGCATCTACACGATGAGCATAACCGCTTCAACGAGTGGATGTTAGGCGGAAACGCATCAACTTTAGACTACCTAAAGCGTAATGTCGAAAAGCGCTTCGACGCCTCGGTTTTGGTCGAAGGGGCGAGGAGCGTTGTCGTTTGTGCTATTTCGTACCTCTCACCCTATAGCAGGGGCTACGACGATGGATGTCGCACGAAGATAGCATCATACGCCTTGGCGCGCGACTACCACATCACCATCAAGGAGATGCTCGCAAAGGTTGCCGAGCGACTCAAGGAGCACTACCCCACGCTTCGCTTCCGCGCATTCACCGACTCGGCGCCCATTGCCGAGAAGAGTTATGCCGTGCGCGCAGGACTGGGATGGATAGGTCGCAACTCCCTACTCGTGACTCCCGAGCACGGCTCTATGCTGCACCTCGGCGAACTCGTTATAAGCGAGGAGGTTGACGAGTATGACACACCTATCGAGGGCGTTGGCTGCGGCGAGTGCAGACGCTGCATAGAGGCATGCCCCAATGGTGCTATATTAGAGAATAGAACGATAGACACACGCCGCTGCATATCGTGTCGCACGATAGAGCGCGAGGCGGAGGGGGCAGACATCAACCTCGACGGTTGGATATTTGGCTGCGACGCCTGTCAGGTGGTATGCCCCTACAACAAGCGCGCGCCACTACACACCAATGCGAAGTTCGACCCGCTATACGACCCTACGGCACTCGACAGCGAGGCGTGGCTGAGGATGAGTGAGGAGGAGTTCGAGGCGATGGCGGGTACTACGGCAATGACACGTGCAGGACTTGCAAGAATACAAAAAAATATAGAGGCTGAATAATCAACCTCTATTTTTTATACCTACTCGATAGCCTCAAGTCGCCATTCAAGTTCCTCGGCGAGAAACTCCTTGACGGGGCAGTCGGGCATGCTCTCGAGAAGCGTAGGAAGACCGACCTTGACTGACTTATCGTTCTGGGCGATATAGCATATTAAAGCCACTACGCCATGTGCAATATTTCGCGAGGTGGGGTTGGCGCGTACCGACTTCTCCGCAGCAATAAAGGCGACCTCCGAGGTGGTGCGCTTATTGCGTGCCGCAGCCATAAGTGCTGCATAGGCTATCAGTTCATTGCTCTCGGTGGTCCAGATGCCCATAAGCGAGTTGATGTCGTATATCTTCGACAAGAGCGCAAAGGCCAACTCCTCAGCGAGCTCGGCATTGCGTATGCCACGTGCCCAGAATGGGAAGTCGTGGATATCTACCTTCGCGGGCTCGGCAAGGTGGCAGGCAAGGAGGCGTAACTCGCGCACCTGCTGCTGGTAGAGATATTTAGCAAAGTCGTGGTCAGGCTGCTCGGTTGCCGCTATCTCGCGGAGCGTAGCGATAGAGACACCATAGTTAAGACCATAGTTCTCACCATCGGTAGCCATGCTCTCCGACACTGCGCCATTCATCTCTTTGCGCACGCGCCCCAAAAGGGCTATCATCCTCTGCGTATTATCCATACTACTTAGGCATTACGAAATATACCGTCTCACCAAACTCGAAGATTGGGAGCACACGGCGCGCAAGCACCTCCTGCGCATAGCTGACAACTACGGTAGCGTTATTTGCATAGCGGTATGCCACGGTACCCTTGATGTTGCTCGCGGGGTAGCTCATCTCAGAGGGAGTGATAGAGACTATGACGATGTCACCCGCCACGTTGTCCTTGGCAAGGAGACCCTCCTCGCTATTGAAACGAGCAATGACCTGATTGGGTGTCTCGGCCGAAACGGACATGATGTAGCGGTGTGTGGTGGTAGTAACGGTACGTGTGCCGTAGAAGAGCTTGAGGTACTCGCCCTCGAGGCGCTCAATCTCCTTGAGTGCAGCCTCGAGACCTGCACCATACACGCCATCGCCATACTCACCAAGAATGATGTCCTGGCGCGCAGCACGCAACTCATAGACACGCTCTGCAGCTCTCTTTGCTGCCTCTTCCTGTGTAAGCTCATCGGCAGCGAGGCGGTCAACCATAACATAATCACCTGCGGTAACGACGCTCTCTGTCATGATGTTGGCAGGTGCTGCATAGTAGCTGGGGGCATCGAGCACTGCAACATCACCACCTACAAGGTTGTACGAGAGGCGGCTAACGAGTGAAGCACGCTTACCAAAGTACTTCTGCGCATAGCGAGCATATACTCCCGCCTCGAACTCCTCGCACTCGACAGTGAGGTCAACGACGAGGGTTGTGGTGGCCTCGCTAACAACAACGTTACCACTCTCCTTATATGTTCCGATACGCTGTTTTACGACCTGCTGTGCCGAAGCATCACACGCAAGTGATACGAACATAACAGCAAGAAGTATAGTGAAAATCTTTTTCATACCATCATAGAAGTTAGTTAGGTGCAAATATAGCGATAATTATCGTAGCAATCAAAAATTCAGGTAGAATTCTTCGGTTAGTTGGCGGTATTCGGGGGCGTAGGAGCCATCCTTAGTCTGAATGGTGAGCATATCGGCACGTGGCATAAGGGGTCTATCCGAGAGCTGGAACTCCATAAGCGTACGCTTGGGAGCCTCACCCTCACGCGTTACTACATCCGTGATGCGACTAAGCCACAAACGCTCAAAGGCTACACGCCTGAAGGCTGCGGCACACTCCGTAGGTAGCACAACGCTGAGCCTACCTCCCGGCATTAGAAGGCGCTCTGCAGCTGCGATAAGGTCGGCATAGGGCAGCGTGTCGGCATGGCGAGCCATGGCACGCACAGTATCGGGAGAGTGGAGCGATGTGAGGAAGAAGGGCGGGTTGCTTACGATATGGTCGTAGCGCACATCGGGGTTATAGCTACGAAGGTCGGCATGTTCGGCACTTAGGCGGTCGTGCCACGCGGTACGCGACATGTTTTGTTGTGCCTCGGTGGCTGCATCCTCCACAATATCAATGCCATGCACACGTGCCGTAGCATTACGCTGAGCACACATGATAGCGACAAGACCCGTGCCCGTGCCGACATCGAGAATGCTACGCGCATCTCTGACATCTGCCCACGCACCCAACAGAACACCATCGGTGCCTATCTTCATCGCCGACAACTCGTCGTCTATTTCGAAGTGCTTGAATTTGAACATGATACGCGCGCCTAAATATCGTCGCCCGAGATGCCGAGGCCAAAGAGCGAATAGTCGTAACGCACAGGGTCGTCAGCACACAACTCACGCAGCGAGGCAGTAAGCTCCTCAACAGCCTTCCAGTCGCTCTGCTTGCGGTTTAAGAGGCCGAGGTTACGACCCATACGACCCGTGTGTATATCGAGGGGCATATACAACGCCGACATGGGAATGCGCCTCCACATACCGAAGTCAACACCCCTATCATCGTGGCGCACGAACCAACGCAGGTACATACACAAGCGCTTGCACGCAGCACCCTTATCTATCGACGAGAGGTGCTTCTCGCAGTGGGCATCGTGCTCCGCAGCGAAGAAGTCGCGCCTGAAATCCGAGAATACGGGGCGCAGGTCGCCATGCTCCTCATAACGCGTTTCGAAGTAGTTACCCACACTACCCCACTCGGTGATTATATGACGCAGACCACGCACAAAATCCTGAAAATCAACGCCATTAAATGTGCGGTGGACATAGGTGCGCAAGTACTCCATATCGGCCTCCGTAGCGTTACGCACAAAGTCCTCGGGGGCGTTATCCATATATCGCATCATGCGGTGGGCGCTCTGCACTATGGCACGGCGGTTACCCCACGCGATGGTGGCAGCAAGGAAGCCCGCAATCTCCCTATCTACGGGGCGCGTAAAACTATGAGGCACACTAATAGGGTCTGCCTCAATAAAACTCTCGTTGTTATATCTATCGTGCAGTCGCTCAAGGAGTTCTCGCATCTCCTCGCGGCTCATATCAGAGAATGTTGCCATCGCTCATTACGATTTTTCGGTCGGAGTGCTCGGCAAGAGTCTCGTCGTGTGTTACGATTATGAAGGTCTGGCCAAGACGGTCGCGGAGGTCGAAGAATAGCGACTGTATCTCCTCGCGTGTTGCGCTATCGAGGTTTCCCGTGGGCTCGTCGGCAAGGACAACAGAGGGGTTATTAGCCAAGGCACGCGCAATGGCCACACGCTGCTGCTCACCTCCCGAGAGTGCCGAGGGCTTATGCTCGGTGCGGTGCGACATATTAACCAAGGCGAGGAGCTCCAAGGCGCGCTTCGAAGCCTCTGCCCTACCCACGCCCGCGATGAGCATCGGCATCATGACATTCTCCTTGGCCGAGAACTCCGCAAGTAGGTGGTGGAACTGAAAGACGAAGCCTATATGCTTGTTGCGAAACTCCGAGAGCTTGGCATCAGAGAGACCATTGGGCGACACGCCATCGATGGTGACGCTACCCGCATCAGCATCCATGAGTGTGCCGATGATTTGTAGGAGCGTGGTCTTACCCGCGCCACTGGCGCCCACAATAGAGACTATCTCGCCACGCTCGACGTTCATCGTTACGCCATGCAACACCTCGAGCGAGCCGAAGCGCTTAACTATATTCTCAACCCTTATCATAACCTACTCGTTTATAATAGTTTGCAAGCTCCACAACCTGATGTGTAGCTGCAACATCGTGTACTCTAACTATTGCCTCGCCACTGCGCAACGCCTCCCACGCCAGGGCTAAAGAGCCAGGCAATGCCTCCTGGGGTGTGATGCCCAATGCGCGATATATCATCGACTTACGCGACACTCCAATAAGCAAAGGATAGCCCAACGCCCTCAACGCCTTGAGTCCCGCGAGCAACTCGTAGTTCTGCTCCACAGTCTTGGCAAAGCCGAAGCCTGGGTCGAGGATGATATTGTCGCGTGCTATGCCCGCAGCCTCGAGCACCTTGACGCGCTCACGGAAGTACTCCACAACGCCTTCTGTCACACCTGCCTCGTAGTCCGTGAGGCTCTGCATAGTCTCGGGCGTGCCTCGCATGTGCATAGCAACATATGGCAGACCGAGCTCCGCAACCGTAGCAATCATAGCGCGATCTGCCTCGCCCGCTGAGATGTCGTTGACGATAAAGGCTCCGTAGCCCTCGTAGGCGCGGCGCACTATCTCGGAGCGGAAGGTGTCTATTGATACTACAACACCTACCTCGGCATCCCGAACCGCCTGGAGACCCATCTCCACACGTCGCCACTCCTCATCCACCGAGACCTCCTCAGCACCTGGGCGCGAAGAGTAACCACCGAGGTCCACAATCGTAGCGCCCTCCCTTACGGCACGCTCGACACTCTCCCTCACCACATCATACGACGCATGGCGACTCGAAGCATAGAACGAGTCGGGAGTGAGGTTTACTATAGCCATAACGTGACTACTCCGTATATCTATTGTCGTGGGGTTTAGAATCATAGCACAAGCGGCGGTGTAGCTGCTCTACATCCTCCTCCAACTCTTCAAGGTCGATATTCACTACGGCATACTTAGCCCTATCTGTGCGCTCCTCGTCGCTCATCTGGTTACGCATGCGCTCCTCAATCTGCTCGCGCGAAGCACCGTCACGCTGCATAGCACGCTCTAGACGTAGCTCCTTGGGGGCCATGACTGCGACAACGACATCTACATGGCTCTCCAAGCCCGCCTCTAGAAGTATAGCAGACTCCAGAACAACGTAGCTGCCCTGCTGCGCCAAGGACCACTCGGCGAAGTCTTGCATAACGGCGGGGTGAACGATGGCGTTGAGCTTAGTAAGCTCCGCCTCATTATTAAAGACACGCTGGGCAAGCCATGCGCGATTGAGACCATCCGCAGTGTAGCACTCCGCGCCGAAGGCCGCAATAAGGGTCTGGCGTAGTGCCTCGTTGCCTACCATAAGCTCCTTAGCACGACGGTCAGAGTTATAGATGGCGACACCCCTATCACGTAGGAACTTCGCAACCGTACTCTTTCCTGAGCCTATGCCTCCTGTAATACCTACCTTATACATAGCTACTCGACGATTTTTGTTTCACCCTCCTCGTAGTGCTCGCTGACGATAGGCACAGAGCCCACCGACACGACCTCGATGTTGTCCATGCGCTGCGCAAGTGCCTGCTTCATAGACTCTGCCGTAACGTGCTTGATGCTGTGACCCTGGTTATCTACCATGGGTGTCTCGTACGATAGGTCCAAGCTAGGTATGGTAAATCTGCTGCGCTTCGACGACATGGTGTAGTGAATGAGGTCGGTGCCCTTGCCCTTGATTTTGCATGCTACATTGTACTCCACATTGTCGATTACGACGGTGACATCGTGGTCTGTGGTGTATGTATCACCGAGCTTTGTGATAAACCACAACACGAATGCCGCGATGAGCATCATGATATATACGGGCGATATGCAACTGCGCAACCACTTCAAAAATGTCTTTATTTTCTCCATAACATATACGTATAATATGCAAAGATAGTAAAAAAAATGGGAATAAGTAAGGTGTAAAAGAGATTTTTTTAGTGTAGCAACTACACCTCAGAGAAGTAGAAACTAAACACCTCGGACAAAGGAACTAAAAAGAAGATAAAAGAAGTTTTAGAGGTCGTCAGTTCCAAACCTCTAAAAAACAAAATGAGAAGTTTAACCTATAGGCTAAACCTCTCATTCTGAGCTGTTGACGAGGCTTGAACTCGTGACCTCTTCCTTACCAAGGAAGTGCTCTACCACTGAGCTACAACAGCAATAATAAACCCTACTCCTATGAAAGAGTGCACAAAAGTACACAACATTTTTGAATTTGCAAACTTTTTAATATATTTTTTAATTTTTTAGCCACACCGTCAGGCCTCAACGAAGCGACAAAACATATACGTTCGCCATCAAAATAGTTGTGCTGCATGAAAGCGACGCACGATGCCCGAGAGGCGCTCATAGGTTATAAGCCCACACTCACGCCACAGTACCCTACCCCGAGAAAAGAGCATGAGCGTGGGTAGTGCAACGACGTTATACCTACGCACAAGGTCGAAGCTCGAGCGCGTGGTCGTATCTATGCGCACCAACGTAACAACATCGCCCATGGAGAGGGCTACACGGTCCAGAGCATCATCAATAGCGCCACACGCCCCGCACCACGCGGCATAGAAGTCTATCAATACAAGGCCCTCGGAAGAGATAAGATTATCGAAGTCTGATGTTTTCATACTACAGCATTTAGGTACATATATAAATAAGGAGACTCCCCACATTTTCTGCAGAGAGTCTCAAAATCTATACCGTAGTATGCCCTACACATTAAAAGAGTGCCTTGGGCAACTGCTCTATGCTCGATATAAAGACAACCTCAATATCTGTACGCTTCTTGATACTCTTCTCCACGAAGCTCGACACCACGATGCGCTTAAAACCGAGGCGTGCCGCTTCGGCGATACGTTGCTCGGTGCGGGGTGCGGGGCGCACCTCCCCCGAAAGGCCTATCTCGCCAGCACAGCATACACCCTCCATAAGTGCGCGGTCGTAGTATGACGACACGATAGCCGCAACCACAGCCAAATCCATGCCTGTATCTGCTATTTTGAAGCCACCAGCAAAGTTTAGGAAGACATCCTTCTGAAACATCTTCATGCCCACACGCTTCTCCAACACCGCCAAGAGCATATTCAGCCTACGCTGGTCAAAACCCGTAGTAGAGCGCTGGGGAGTACCATATGCTGCGCCACTCACCAGGGCCTGCACCTCGATAAGATAGGGGCGCATGCCATCTACTGCAGCACCCACAGCCGTACCCGCCAACGGCTCATCATAGTGCGACAGAAGTATCTCTGATGGGTTAGCCACCTCGCGAAGACCCTCCTCACGCATCTCGAAGACTCCAATCTCGTAGGTAGCACCAAAGCGGTTCTTGATGCCACGCAAGATGCGGTAGGTGTGGTTACCATCGCCCTCAAACTGCAAGACGACATCTACGATATGCTCCAAAATCTTGGGGCCCGCGATAGAGCCCTCCTTGGTGATATGTCCGATGATGAAGACCGCGATGCCGAGCGACTTTGCCACCTTGAGGAGCGTGGCAGCACACTCGCGTATCTGCGTAACACTACCCGCCGACGACTCAACGAGGTCTGTCGAGATGGTCTGTATAGAGTCTATTATGACAACATCGGGGCGTAGCTCCTCAATCTGCGCCACGATATTCTCGAGCAAGGTCTCGGTGAATACCGTACACTCCTGATTGCGGATGCCGAGGCGCGTAGCACGCATCTTTATCTGCTCGGCAGACTCCTCGCCCGAGACATAGAGAGTGCGTAGGCCATTATCCGTGAGTGCCAACTGCAGCGACAAGGTTGACTTACCGATGCCAGGCTCACCGCCCAACAAGATGAGCGAACCAGGTACCATGCCACCACCAAGCACACGGTTTACTTCGGCAATGCCCACATCGACACGCACCGTGGTATGCTCCTCAATCTCCTGCACCTTGCGGGGCTCGGCGTGGGGCACGGAGGTAAGGCGCGAGCTTACCGACGAGGACTCCTTAGCCACGACATGCTCCGTGATGGTATTCCACTCGCCACACGCGGGGCACTTACCCAACCACTTGGGCGTCTCGTAGCCACACGACGAGCAGAAGTATGCACGCTTCAACTTTGCCATACGCCTACTTAAAGAGGTTCATAATATCGTTGCCGTTAGCGTAGATAAGAAGCAACATAAGCAGCGCAAAGCCTATGGTCTGCGCAATCTCCAAGAACTTCTCGCTGGGCTTGCGGCGTGTGACAATCTCGTAGAGGGCAAAGAGCACATGACCGCCATCCAACACGGGGATAGGCAACAAGTTCATCACGGCAAGCATGATAGAGATAAGTGCGGTGATGTTCCAGAACGCAAGCCAGTTCCACGTATCGGGGAAGACACTGCCGATAGAGAGGAAACCACCCACCTCTTTGTAGAGCTTCGTATCGGGGTTTACCATCATCACGAGCTGGTTCCAGTACGACTTAACCTGGTCGATGCCACTCTTAACACCCGCGGGAATAGACTCCCAAAGCGTATAATCAACGTGTGTGTACTCCACGGCGGGCTGCTCCTTAAGCATGATACCTATCATGCCCTCATCGTTAATTGGCGTAGCAATCTCCACATATACGGGGCGCTCTGCAAGGCTCACACTATCAGTCTCGTAGCGCAACACGCGCACGTTAACCACCTTGCCCTTACGCTCAGCAAGCATGGGGCGGATAACCTCACCACTGCATGCCGACACAGAGTCCACAGCGACAATCTGGTCACCCTCGCGGTAGCCGAGTGCCGCTACAGCATCGTTCGAATAACCATCCACAACATAGGGCAACTGGATGGGTGTGTACATACCCGCAAACTCGCGTGCCTCACGCATAGCGATAAGTCTATCCATGGGGATAGCAAATGTCACTGTATCGCGGTTACGCAATACCGTAACGTTGCGGTCAGCCTCCGAGAGGAGGAGCTTCATACCAATCTCCTCGGCATTGCCAATAGCCTCGTTATCGATACTTAGGATGCGGTCACGGTCCTCAAAGCCGAGCTCCTTAGCGGGCTCACTAAAGGTGTAGCCATGCACCACATTATCGTTACGTAGGTAGTCCTCACCCCACACAAAGAGAATACCGGCATAGATGACCATAGCGGCTACGAGGTTCATAAAGACACCCGCGACCATGACGATAAGGCGCTTCCATGCTGGCTTTGCGCGCAACTCATCGGGCTCAGGAGTGAGCGTGCGCTGCTCCTCTCTTACGCGCTCGATGTCTGTCTCAATGGTGGCAATAGCGTCGTTAAACTCCGCAACTGCAGCCTCATTGCCACTACGCTTTGCCTTGCGCAACTGCACCTTAGCATCCTTAAGGCGCTCCTTAAGTGTGTTCTCCTCGTTATAAAGTTTCTCGCGGCTGTCGTAGATAGAGACATAGCCACCCAAGGGCAACCAACCGATACCAAACTCTACGGCACCTATCTTACGCTTGTAGAGCGAGAACCAGGGGTTGAAGAAGAGGTAGAACTTATCGACACGTATGCCAAACATACGCGCCGCCAGAAAGTGACCCAACTCATGGATCGTAACCAACAACGACAATGCAAGTACAAACTGCAATGCCTGAATCAAAACTGAACTCATATAATTAATCTATTATCTTTCTTACATAACTGCGCACTAACGGAGCTTCAAGTAGCGCTCTGCCAACATGCGAGACTCGAGGTTCGAGGCTGTGTAGTCCTCGAGCGTGGGCTTAGCAACAAACGTAGCGTTGTCCAGGGCGTAGCGTATAGCACCCACGATGTCCAAGTAGCCACACCTTCCCTTGAGGAATGCTGCCACGGCGACCTCGTTAGAGCCATTCATTGTGCAGGCTGCCGTGCCACCACGCTCCAAACACTCATAAGCTATGTCTAATGCGGGGTACTTCACCCTATCGGGCGCTGCAAACGTGAGCGTCGGGTAGTCCAAAATCGAGAACTGCTCCATGGGCTCACTCGCACGGTCGGGATACAAGAGTGCATAGCTAATCGGCGTGTGCATATCTGCCGAGCCCAACTGCGCCTTTACCGAGCCGTCAGTAAACTCCACCATAGAGTGCACGATACTCTGCGGGTGGATAACGACCTTGATTTTTGATGGCTCCACATCGAACAACCAGCGAGCCTCGATAACCTCAAATCCCTTATTCACAAGCGTCGCCGAGTCGATGGTAATCTTCGCGCCCATGCTCCACTGCGGATGTTGCAAGGCACGCTCTGCCGTAACACCTTTAAGTTCCTCGATGGGTAGGTCTCGCAAGGCACCACCACTGCACGTTATGATTAGGTTACGCACGCTCTTGCGTCTCTCGCCCTCTAAACACTGCATAATTGCCGAGTGCTCCGAGTCGATGGGCAGAATATCCACACCACGGCGTCGTGCCGCAGACATGATTACATCGCCACCCACAACCAAGGTCTCCTTATTGGCCAAGGCTATGCGCTTACCCGCCTCAATAGCGGCGTAGGTGGGGTGCAGACCCGAGTAGCCAACCAAGGCGTTGACAACGGTGTCGCAGCCAGAATCGCGTGCTACATCTACGATGGCATCGCCACCCGCCAAGACCTCGACAGAGGTATCTGCGAGTGCCTCCTTGAGTGGTGCATAGTATCGCTCATCGCCAATCACTACCCTCTCGACACCAAACTCACGCGCCTGAGCAGCCAACTCCTGCCAGCGGCTATGTGCCACGAGGCTGGTAAGGCTGAAGCGCTCGGGATGGCGGCGTACGATATCGAGCGTCTGTACTCCTATCGAGCCTGTTGAACCTAATATGCTGAGTCTCTCCATAGTGGGCATTAGAATAAAATATATCGCTCGGGGTCAACGGCAGTGCCATCGCGCCATAGCTCGAAGGCCAACTCTGCGCTCTCTGTGCTCTCCGTAGCGGCATCATCTACACCACCGAGGCGTCCGATGACCGTGCCCGCATTTACACGCTGACCCTTGCGCACCAAAACCTCGCCCAACTGCTTATATACCGAGACGTAGCCCTCGCCATGCTGCATCGTAATGGTCAATTTACCCTCAGCGCTACGCTGTATGCTCACCACCGTGCCATTCTCGACTGCCATCACAGAGTCCTCACCCGAGAGGCTCACGATAGCCATGTCGTAGCTCGACTCGGGGGCATCGAACGAGCGCACAACGCTACCACGCATAGGTGCACTGAACATAGCAGCCTCGGTGCGCAGTGGCTTAGTATTTGCAAGCGAGTATTCGCCGTCGGTGCTCTCCAAAGCACGACGCAAGAGCGAGTCGGCACGCGTAGGCATGACGGTCGATTTGTCGTAGCGAATGGTGTCTGTCATAACCGTAGAGTGTAGCGTGGGGGTGCTACCCTGAAGGATTGTAGTTACCACCTCGTTGTACTTCAGCGAGTCGGCCATAGTACGCTCCATAGCATCTATACGCATGATATTCTCGGTGAGCTCATCTGTCATGCGCTCAGTCTTTGTGCGGTAGCCGGGGAAGACATCAAGCACAGAGGTGTATGCCATAAGTACCATAAGCACTGCCACGATAAACACAAGGCCCGCGACGATAACTGCTCCGAGGGCGAGTGGTGAGATGTTAATCTTCCAGTCGAGCTCCTGTGCATCGCGGTCACGCATTGCTATCTGGCGTTTGGTGGTCAGGTAGTTCCAAAATCCTTTATTCATAGTGTCACCTATACATAATTACACAATCGTGCAAAGATAACGAAAATCGCGGGATACTTTGTATATAATGATATTTTTTTTACCTTTGTGCTACGAAAAGATTATAAAAACATTTCTATACTATGGTAAAACCTACACTTTTGGTATTGGCAGCGGGCATGGGTTCGCGCTATGGTTCACTCAAGCAGATGGATGGCGTAGGCCCTAATGGCGAGGCTATCATCGACTACTCTGTTTACGACGCTATTCGCGCTGGCTTCGGCAAAGTGGTATTCGTTATCCGCCACTCCTTCGAGGCTGACTTCAAAGAGGTATTCAACGCTGAGCGCTTCGGACACAAGATAGAGGTGGAGTATGTATTCCAGGAGCTCGACTACCTCCCCGAGGGCTTCACATTGCCAGAGGGTCGCGTTAAGCCTTGGGGTACAAACCACGCCGTGATGATGGCGGCAAAGGCTATCAACGAGCCCTTCGCAGTAATCAATGCTGACGACTTCTACGGCCGCACTGCATACGCCACTATCGGCGACTACCTCCGAGGCTTGGCAGGCAGCGAGGGTCGCTACTGCATGGTGGGCTACCAGGTATCGAAGACTCTCTCGGAGAATGGTACCGTATCGCGAGGTGTATGTACCGTGGATGAGGAGGGCAACCTCCGTGGCATGGTCGAGCGCACACAGATTGAGCGCGTAGATGGCACTATCGTATTCCACGACGGCGGCGCTGACGAGCCCCTCGCAGAGGATACCCCCGTGTCGATGAACCTCTTCGGCTTCACACCCGACTACTTCCGCCACTCGGAGGCATACTTCAAGGAGTTCCTCCCCGCGAACATCGACAACCTCAAGGCAGAGTTCTTTATCCCTCTTATGGTCAACAAGGTCATCAACGAGGGCACAGCAACTATGCGCGTGCTTAAGACCTCATCTGACTGGTTTGGCGTGACTTACAAGGAGGATAAGCCCATGCTTATGGCAAAGATTGAGGAGCTTATCGAGGCGGGTGAGTACCCACGCAACCTCTGGGGTAAGTAAGAAGTCGTCTAACAAGGTTATTTTGGCGTTGCACTCATTCTCGAAATCCTCATTTACGCTTAAGTAAACTGCGGTTTCTCGAATTTCGCGCGCCTAAAACTAACCCTTATTATACAACTTCTTTATATACAGAGAAGGCTGACACCGAAATGTCAGCCTTCTTTTTTACACCCTAAACGCCTACTCGATAAGCGAGATGCTACGCTGGATAAACTCCGTGAGGTTCTTACCCTTGAGCATGCCGTTTGACAACAGAGCAAGGTCGATAATCTGGCGCACCTTGTTGTTAGCCTTGCCAATCTCCTCAAGGCGTGCATCACGCTCGGTGCGTAGCTCGACGATGCGCTTTGACAATGTCTCCTGCATATCGCGCTCCTCGGGTGTGAGCTCCTCGCTCTTCTTACCCTTTATGGTCTCCTCGAAGCGGTGCTCCTCCTGCTCGGCAGCGGTAATCTTCTTACCCATGGTGCGGAGCTTGTCGCCATACTCACGCTCCACCTCGCCAAGGATGTCGAGGACGATGGGGTGATTGCCGTTCACGGTGATAGTGAAGTTGTCGGGCATCTCGCCATAAAAGCGACTCATCTCGCCACCACTTGTCGCAGCCATATCCTTCATGCGACGCATAAACTCGTTCTGCGTGATGACAACGGGGGCTGCATCCTTAGACATAGCCTCGAACGATACGTGGTAGTGTATCTTGGCATCGGTAGGCATCTGGCTCTCGAACACGGGGCGCATGATGTCCTGCTGCTCCGACGATAACGACATCGCAGCACGCTCCTCCTTGCGGATGAGGTTTTCAACTACATCGCTATCGACACGCACGAAGCGCACCTTCTCATGCTTCGACTCGTAGTACTGGATGTAGTGGCTATCGAGCTGGCCATTCATCTCGAGGATGTCGTAGCCCTTAGCCTTGGCAGCCTCAACAAAGGCATTCTTACCCTCGACATCGTCAACATAGAGGGCAATAGTAAAGCCATCCTTATCGGTCTGCGCCTCCTTAATCTTCTCGACATACTCCGCGGGGGTGTAGTACTTGCCCTCGATGCTCTTGAGGAGCATGAAGTTAGCGGCCTTCTCGGCGAACTTCTCGTCGGTGAGGATGCCGTACTGGATGAAGATTTTAAGGTCGTCCCACTTCTTCTCGTAGTCCTCACGCATGGTATTGAACAACTCCTGAAGGCGGTCGGCAACCTTGCGGGTGATGTAGCTCGAAATCTTCTTCACATTAGCATCGCTCTGCAAGTAGCTACGCGACACATTGAGCGGGATGTCGGGAGAGTCGATAACACCATGGAGGAGTGTCAAATACTCGGGTACGATGCCCGTAACCTCGTCAGTAACAAAGACCTGGTTGCAGTAGAGCTGTATCTTGTTCTTCTGTATCTCGAAGTTGGAGTGTATCTTGGGGAAGTAGAGGATACCCGTGAGGTTGAAGGGGTAGTCGATGTTCAAGTGGATGTAGAAGAGGGGCTCCTCGCTCATGGGGTATAGGTCGCTATAGAAGGCCTTGTACTCCTCCTCGCTTATCTCCGTGGGCTTACGCGTCCACAAGGGGTTGGTGTCGTTGATGATGTTCCACACCTCAGTATCGACATACTTACCATCCTTCCACTCCTGCTTCTTGCCAAAGGCGATGGGTATGGGTAGGAAGTGACAGTACTTGCGCAACAACTTCGCTATCTCACCGCGCTGGGCATACTCGGCGCAATCCTCCGAGATGTGCAAGACGATACGTGTGCCACGGTCGAGCTTCTCCTCCATCTCCTCCATCTCGAACTCGGGCGAGCCGTTGCAGCTCCAATGCACACTCTTAGCCTCGCTCTTGAATGACTGCGTGAATATCTCCACCTTGTCGGCCACCATGAACGACGAGTAGAAGCCGAGGCCGAAGTGGCCGATGATAGCCTGGTCCTTGTACTTCGCCATGAACTCCTCGGCACCCGAGAAGGCAATCTGGTTGATGTAGCGGTCAACCTCCTCCATGGTCATGCCGATGCCGCGGTCGGTGATGGTGAGTGTTTTTGACGCCTCATCCACAGCGATATGGATTGTTAGGTCGCCAAGCTCGCCCTCAGCCTCGCCCTTCGACGATAGGGTCTTGAGCTTCTGCGTTGCATCCACGGCGTTAGATACCAACTCACGGAGGAAAATCTCGTGGTCGGAGTATAGGAACTTCTTGATTACGGGGAAGATGTTTTCGGTTGTCACCCCAATTTTACCATTTCTCATAGTCGTATTTTTATTTAATTTAAGTCGCAAGTGTGGTTATGTTATCGGTGAGTGGTTATGACAAACAGCGTGCCACCACCCCGCGACTGACAAAATGTCAGACAGCATGACAGCGCTTGACAGTATTAAGGTTCTGCTACGGGCATAAAAAAATAGGACCACCCCGAAAGGCAGTCCTGTACTTTATCCCAGAAGTTATGCTTCCACTAATACTCCTCCTCGTTAAAGGAGTCTTGACCACTTTTTACTCCCTGATAGCCACCGACATATAACTGACTATCTCGTTTGGGTAGTATTCGGGCAGTATCAGGTATATTGGGCAGTGCCGAAACGCCTTTTTAATTACTCTAAAATTGTCTCGAAATCTACTACTCCTCCTCTTCGGAGAGGATAAACCAACAAAAAATAATTTTTATTTTTTGTTAGACACCGAATTTTTTTTTCAAAGAATACCTTCAACTTCTCTCTATCAGTCATATAGCCAGCGTACACAAATAAGTTCAGTCCAATGGAATAATCAAACCTAAAAAAATCTCAAAAATATTTTGCGAATTAAAAACAAATCGTACCTTTGTATTAACAGATTTGTTAAACTATTTTGTTAAACCGTAAAATTAACATCAAAAAAAATGAATGAGCAAACAGCGCAAAGCAAAGAGCAACAGATACTTGAAGCGGCTGAAAAGGAGTTCTTGGAAAAGGGGTATAATGGTGCAAGAGCCACATCGATAGCCAAGGCGGCAGATGTAACACACGCAATGTTGAATTATTATTTCCGTACCAAAGAGCAACTATTTGAGCGTTTCATCGACAAAAAGATGTCGGAGATAGTTCCTTTGATAACCCATCTTTTCGGTAATGGCGACCTTCCTTTGGTTAAGCGTATCGAAGAGGCAATATCTGTCCATTTTGATTTTGTTGCAGTCAATCCTGATCTACCTCGATTCATAGTAAATGAGGTGTTGCCCTATAAAAATAGATGCGACCTCTTAAAGACAAAGATTGCAAGTTGCTTCCACCTCTTCAACTCTTTGCAACGAGAGGTTGACGAGGCGGCTGCAAGAGAGGAGGTTGAGCCATTCAATGTGTTACTGTTGTTTCAGTCCATATTATCGCTTAACATATTCCCTCCGTTAATGGCAAATATGATAGAGAACTTATTGAGTGATAACAGGCAATCAATAGAGATGCTGCTCGCTCAACGCAAGACTGAAAATA